>NZ_JBICWZ010000001.1:0-296934 GCF_043199995.1 Streptomyces sp. NPDC048507
CTTCGACAACGAGATCGACATGGCGGGTCTGGCCAAGACCGCGGGCATCGTCAAGGACGAGGTCAAGCCGCAGGTCCACACCTGGACGTTCCCCGGCGGCAAGGTCCTGATCGTGCTGTCCGAGGGCCGTCTGCTGAACCTGGGCAACGCGACGGGCCACCCGTCGTTCGTGATGTCGAACTCCTTCGCGGACCAGACGCTGGCCCAGATCGAGCTCTTCACCAAGCCCTCGGAGTACCCGACCGACGTCTACGTGCTGCCCAAGCACCTCGACGAGAAGGTCGCCCGCCTCCACCTCGACGCGCTCGGCGTCCGGCTGACCACCCTGCGCCCCGAGCAGGCCGACTACATCGGCGTCAAGGTCGAGGGCCCGTACAAGCCCGACCACTACCGCTACTGACCGCCGTGGACGCCGTCGACGAAGCGGTACGCGACCCCTGGCTCCCGGACCTGCTGCTGCGCACCGAACGGGACGCGCTGGTGCCGTTGTTGCGGCGCACGCCCGAAGCCTCGTACGGGCTGCGCACGGCCTGTCCCGGCTGGACCGTGCGGGACGTCCTCGCGCACTGCGCGGCCGCCCTCGTACGGATCGTCGAAGGGCGGCTGGAGGAGGGGGTCTTCCTGCCCGCCGCCAACGCGGCGGACGTGGCCGAACGCGCGCACTGGCCGGTGGGGCGGATCGTGGACGAGCTCGAACGGGGCCTGAGCGAGGCCGGCGCGGCCATCGCCGCGGGCGACGGCACGCTGGACGCGGTGGCACTGGGGGAGTGGATCCACGCGGGCGACGTACGCGACGCGTGGGGGGAGCCGGAGGCCTACGGCGGCGCCGGGCTGGCGCTGGCCCTGCCCCTGCTCCACACCACCAGCCGCAAGCGGAACACGCCCCGGCTGGTCGCGCACCTCGACGGGCGCACCGGGCCGCTGGTCCTCGGCAACGAGGAGGCCGGCCGCCCCGCCGCCCGGTTCGAGGGCGACGCCACGACGCTGATCCGCCTCTACTCGGGGCGCCCGCTGGTCGCGACGCGCTACGAGCTGGCGGGCGCGAGCGAAGGGGAGCTGCTCATCTACCGGTGACCCGGGCCGTCCCTTTCGGATCGGGCCGGGCGGCGCGGGTCGGGCAAGATCCGGAAGAGACGGCCCGGGCCCGTCGCCGCCCGTGCGGCCCGCCCCGAGGCCCGCCCGCCGCCCCTCCCGCGGGCGCGGGCGGGCCTCAGTCGATCCGGACGACCTGGAAGGCCTCCGCCATCCGCCCCGGCGGCAGCCCCGCGGAGCGGGCGTGCTCGCCCAGCCAGTCGCGCAGCAGCCCCGACAGGTCGTCGAAGTGCGCCGTCTGCGAGGTGTGGATGCGCAGCGCCTCCACCTTGCGGTCGAAGACGGGGGTGACGTCGATGTACTGGTTCGGGGTGGGTCCCGTCATCAGCCACAGCTCCGGCACGATCCACGGCTCCAGCCCCTCCTCCTTGAGGAGCGACGGATGCGCGAAGGGGTTGCGGGCCTCCGGGTAGATGGCCCGGAGCGCGGCGTCGCCCACCGCGCGGTGGTCGGGGTGCAGGTCGGCGATCCGCGCCCAGTTGATCTCGGGGCTCGGGATGACGGCCCGCTGCGGACGGACCTGGCGGATCACCCGGCACAGGTCGCGGCGCAGCCCGACGCTGGACTCGACGTAGCTGTCGGGGTAGCCGAGGAAGCGGACGTCGTCGACGCCGCTGCGCTTGGCCGAGTGGACCTGCTCGGCGCGCCGGAGGTCGCCCATGGCCTGCCGGGGGAGCTGCTCGTCGTAGCCGCCCGCCCCGCCGTCGGTGACGATGCAGTAGGTGACCCGGGTGGTGCCCTGCGCGATCCACCGCATGACCGTCCCGCTCACGCAGAACTCGATGTCGTCCGGGTGCGCGGCCACGACCAGCAGGGATTCGGGCGCGCTGCGGTCTATGAGGTCGGTGCGATCGGTCGCGAAGTGTTCCATGTGAGCAGCCTGTTGGGCGCGGCCGTGGGCCGCAAGGCGGCCCCTTTGGCGTACTCGCGACATGTCATCTCTACGCCACCGGCCGGACGGGCCCCGGTTCCCGCTGGCGTGTCCACGCAACGGCGCGAACGCGCAAGCCGATACCAGACCAAGCGGTTCGTTTCTCTGTCAGGCTGGGAGGGCACCCCGCTCTCCCCGTTCTCCCGCCGAGAGGGCCCGGTCCCCTTCCCGTCATCGAGCCTCGCTGCGTCCTTCGCACCACAGCGTCAAGGAGGTCCCATGAGCACCCCCGTCTGGATCACCGCGACCCCGCCGGCCACCCACGGCGAACTGCACGTCGGCCATCTCGCCGGACCCTACGTCGCGGCGGACGTGCTGTCCCGGTTCCTGCGTGCCGAGGGCGAACCCGTCCTCTTCACCACCGGTACCGCCGACCACACCAGCTCCGTCCACGCCCGCGCGCTGCGCGCGGGACGCAAACCGGAGGAGGTCGCGGAGGGCTACCGGGCCGCCATCACGGCCGACTGGCTGCGCTCGGGCGTCGAGTTCGACCACATCGTCCGCCCCCGCCAGGACCGGGGCTACGCGCGCTGGCTCACGGACCTCTTCCGCCGGCTCCACGCCGACGGCGTCATCGCCGCCCGCACCCGCCTGACGCCGTACTGCGAACCCTGCGGGCGCTTCCTGCACGGGGCGCACGTCACGGGCGACTGCCCGCACTGCGGGGCCGTCAGCGACGGCGGCATGTGCCACGAGTGCGCCCGCCCCAACGACGGCGGTGACCTGCTGGGCGCGAGCTGCGTCCAGTGTGGATCCGTGTGCGTGCCCAAGCGCTGCCGCCGCCTGTACATCCCGCTGGAGCCGCACCGGGAGGCGCTCGCCGAGTACTGGGCCGCCGCCGGACTGCCGCCGCGGCTGGCCGCGCTGTGCGAATCGCTCGTCGAGGACGGGCTGCCGGACATCGCCGTCGCCCACCCGGCCGCATGGGGCCTGCCCGTACCCGTCGACGCCTTCCCCGACCACCGCATCGACGGCTGCTTCGAAGCCGCCGCCATGCACCTGTTCGGCCACGGCGAGCGCCCGCTGCCCGAACGGGCCATCCACTTCTGCGGCTTCGGCCACGCCTTCTGCCACGCCGTCCTGCTGCCGGTCCTGCTGTTCGCGCGGGGCCTGAAGATGCCGCAGCACTTCTGCGTCAACGAGGCGTACGTCATCGAGGACGAAGCCCTGGTCTGGGGCTCCGGGCAGAAGGCCTGGGCACTGGACCTGATCACCGAGTACGGGTCGGACACGCTGCGCCGGCACGTCCTGCAGGCCCGCCCGCTGGGCCGCCGCACGCAGTTCCGGCCGGACCGGCTCGCCGCCGCCCGCCGGGAGCTGGACGAGAGCTGGAACAGCTGGCTGTCCAGGCTGTTCACCGCCGTCCGCGAGGAGTGCGCCGGGCTGGTGCCGGCCGCACTGCCCGGCGGCACCGGCTGGGAGGTGCTGGAGCGGCGGCTGCTGCGCGGGGTGGAGGACCTGCGCGAGGCCTACTCGCCCGAGGCCTTCGACCCGCGCAGGGCGGTGGCCCTGCTCGACGAGATGGTGCGTTCGGCGGCCGACTTCGGCCACGTCAACGCGCACGAGGCACACCGGCCCACCGCCGCCGGCCGTCACCTGCCGGTGCTGGCGGCGCAGCTGGCGGTGGCCCGCGCGCTCGGCGCCTGGGCGCGGCCGGTGATGCCGGAGGGTGCCGACCGGCTGGCCGCGGCGCTGCGGGCCGCGCCCGGGGGAGCGGTGGCCGCCGAGGCCCTCGCCCCGCCCGCGCCCGGCACCCGGCTGGCCCCGCCCTCGGGACCGGTGTTCGGCTTCTGACCCGGGCACCGGGCCCACCCCCACAGGCCCGACCGCCCGTCGCTCCACCGCTCGACCGCTCGACCGTCCGCCCGCACAGACCGCACGACTGCACCACGACAGCACTCTCCTTCGCCGCGTGACCGCGCGTCGGTCCACCGGCGGCCCGGGCGCGCGGCCCCTTCCCCAGGAGCTTCCCGTGTCCCTGCGCGTCGCCATGCTCAGTGTCCACACCTCGCCGCTGCACCAGCCCGGCACCGGGGACGCGGGCGGCATGAACGTCTACATGGTCCAGCTGAGCCGCGCACTCGCCGAACAGGGCGTCGAGGTCGACCTGTTCACCCGCTGTCGGGGCGAGGCCCGCCCCCCGCGCGACACCCTGGCCCCCGGCGTCACCGTGCGCCACCTGGAGGCCGGGCCGCGCAGACCGCTGCCCAAGGAGGACATGCCCTCCCTCGTGGTGCCCTTCTCGCTGGCGCTGCTGAAGGAAGAGCGGCCCTACGACCTCGTCCACTCGCACTACTGGCTCTCCGGCCAGGCCGGGCGCATCGCCGCCGCGGGCTGGCGGATACCGCTCGTGCACACCGCCCACACCCTGGCCCGGGTGAAGAACGCGGCCCTCGCCGAGGGGGACGCCCCCGAGCCCGAACTGCGCGTGCGCGGCGAGCACCAGGTGACCGACTCCGCGGACCGGCTGATCGCCAACACCGCCGACGAGGCACGGGCGTTGCGGGAGCTGTACGGGGCCGGGGCGGAGCGTACGGAGATCGTCCGGCCCGGTGTGGACCTGGGCACCTTCGCCCCCGGCGCGGGACGGGCGGCGGCGCGCGCCCGGCTCGGGCTGCCGGCCGACGCCTTCGTCCCCCTGTACGCGGGCCGCATCCAGCCGCTCAAGGGCCCGGACGTGATGGTCCGCGCCGTCGCCGCACTGCTGGCCGCCGAGCCCCGTCTGCGCGCGCGCACGATCGTCCCGGTGGTGGGCGGGAACTCCGGGGCCGGGCCGCGCGGCGAGGCCTGGGAGCTGGCGCGCGAGCTGGGGGTGGCGGACGTGCTGCGGCACCACCCGCCGGTGCCGCAGGCGGAGCTGGCGCAGTGGTACCGGGCGGCCGACGTCCTGCTGGTGCCCTCGCGCAGCGAATCCTTCGGTCTGGTGGCGCTGGAGGCGCAGGCGTGCGGCACCCCGGTGCTGGCCGCGGCCGTCGGCGGGCTGCCGACCGCGGTGCGCGACCGGGTGACGGGGATGCTGGTGCGCGGCAACGATCCGCTGGAGTACGCCCGGTGGCTGCGCTGGTTCGCCGAACACCCCGAGGAGGCGGCCCTGATGGGGCGGGCGGCGGCGCGGCACGCCCGGACCATGAGCTGGCGGGCCGCGGGCACCCGCACCCTGGAGGTGTACCGGGACGTGCTGCGGGACGGACGCCCCGGCCGGCGGACGGGTGAGGCAGGAGCGGCGGCACGCTCCTGCCTCGCCGGCGCCTCTCTCCTGGAGGGCCGAGAAGGCCGGAAGCCCACCCTAACAGCTCTTTTGGGCTGACCAAAGGTACGCAAGCGTAACGTCTGCGTGAACTCGCCTCGCAATACCCGGCATTGACACCTCCGGGCCGCTCGGGCACGCCCTCGAACGGCCTGGCGCGCCGACTTCAGATCCGCCTCAGAGGCGCTACAGGAAAGTGGCTCCCCGGGGGACTCCGTAGGAGAATGGAGATGTCTTCGACGGAATACCGGCGGCACGGATCCGTGGAGATGGAGTCCGCATTCCAATTCCTGGAGGAATCATGTCCGCTGCGCACGCCACCGGAATGTTCGGGAACACCTGTCGTACCGTCCGCGCCCGCCCGTCCCGCGCCCTGGCGGCCACCGCCCCGGTGTCCTCCGGGTCGCACGACAACGGCTGGGACTAACCGTCAGGCCTGCTCCGCGGCAAAGCCCCGTGAATGCCTTACGGCAAGCGCGGGGCTTTCCGCGTTCCCGGACATCGCGCGGATTCCGCTCCCGGTGTATTGCGGCAGTATTTCGGGGCGGAGATGAAGATTCCCGCCGCGTTTCCGGTCGCGGAGCGGCGCGCATTCCCCGGGTTTCGCCTCAGTCCAGCCAGCCGAGCCGCTGGGCGCGCACCCCGGCCTCGAAACGGCTCGACGCCCCCATTTCCTGCATCAGTTCGGAGAGCATCCGGCTCACCGTGCGCAGGGACACCCCCAGGTTCCGGGCCACCTTCTCGTCCTTCATGCCCGAGGCGAGCATCTTCAGCGCGGCCCGCTGCTGTTCGGTCAACCCGTCGCCGCCGAGTTCCGGCGCGACGTCGTCCCCGTACGGGGTGGCCGCGTGCCAGCAGTGCTCGTAGAGCGCCAGGTACGAGCGCACCAGGGCGGGGCCGCGGGCGAGGATCGCGCCCGCCGCCCGGTCGTCCGGGTGCACGGGCAGCACCGCGAACTGCTGGTCCGCGATGATCATGTTCATCGGGACGGCGGGCGACAGCCGGATCTCCACGCCCGCCTCCACGCGGCGGCGGAGCATCTCCACGGCCTCCGGCGAGGTGGTGATCCGCTGGTGGTAGATGGCGCGGATGCGCACCCCGTTGTCGATCTGCCGGCGGTCGCGGCTGAGCACCCGGTCCGCGACCTCCCGCACCAGGGCGGTCACGTGCATGGACGTCAGGTCGTGGCGGATGACGTCGGTGATGTCCTCCAGCACCTGCTGGATCCGCCCGTAGTCCTCCAGGATCTCCACCTCGACCTCGGAACCGTTCAGTGAACCGGCCCTGAGGAACCGCCCGGCCAGGGTCTCCAGCGCGCTGTACGTCCGGTCGGACTCGTCCAGGTGCTCGCGCAGCCGCTCGCGTTCGCGTTGCAGCATCCGCAACAGGGCGATCTCGGGGTCGACGGCCGCGACCGCGTCGGGCCCCGGCTGCCAGGCGTCGGACTGGAGGTCCGCACGGGTGGCGTGGGTGCTGCCCGTCGGCACGATCAGTCCGAGGGCGGCCAGCTCCGCGCCCCACTGCTCGGACTCCTCGGGATCCAGGCCCAGTTCCCGGAAGACGTCGTTGAGGTGGGACACCCCGCGCAGGCGCAGTTCCTGATAGAGGGCCAGCACCTTGTCGGCCGACTGGATGCCGTCCCTGCCATCGCCCGTTGCCATCGCGAAGCGACCCCCTCATCTTACGAATCGACAGTCACACTTTGGCACATGCCAACGCGGGAGTCTCCGCCCCCGTGTTTCGGATGTGACCGGCGTCACGTGTCGCCGGGGGTCCGTTCCGGCGCTTGTGCTGCGCCGCAACGGCCGTCGCGCGCTACCCCTGCGGCGCGCTCGCGCAGTCGGGGCACAGCCCCTTGAAGATGATCTCCACGCCCTCGCCCATCCGCCACGCGCGGAGCGACTCGCCCGCCGGTTCGGGCGCCTCGGCCCGTACGTTCTCCACCCGGCCGCAGCGCACGCAGAGGGCGTGCTGGTGCGGGGGACCGGCGACCTCGAAGACGGCGGGCAGTCCGGGGCGGTCGAACTTCGCCGCCAGGCCGGTCTCCAGGAAGTGGCGCAGCATCTCGTACACGGCCTGGCTGGTCAGGGTTCCGAGCCGCTCGCGGGCGGCGGCGGTGATGGACTCGACGTCCATGTGGCCGCCCGCCGCCAGCACTTGGAGGACTTCCAGGCGCGGTCCCGTGACGCGCAGCCCCACGTCGCGCAGGCGCTGGATCACCGCCTCGCGGCCGGTCGACTCCGCCACGCCAGCCCCCACTCTGCCACCACCCGCTATTGGTCCGCTCAAACCTTTGTGGGCATCGTACCTCTTGCCGGCAGGGCGGGAACGGTGCGGCGAACGCCCCCCGGCGGCCCGGCGGCCCGGCGCCCGCCCGGCGGTCAGCCCCCGGCCCGGCAGACGAGCAGGACGCTCTCGGTCCGTTCGTCGAGACGGTGGCGGCGCCGCCGCTCGACCCGCAGCCCCGCCGCCCGCAGCTCCTCGCCCAGACGCTCCGGGTCGACGATCCACTTGCGGGTGGTCCGCACCACCCGCTCGGCGCTCAGTTTGCCCGTGCGGACGCAGTGGTAGGCGATCCGCTCGCTCATGTCGTCCAGGTCGAAGACCTGGCGGGCCACGGCCCACTCCTCCACCCCGTCGAACCGCGGCACCTGGAAGGCCCGGGTGCGCACGGGCTCCTCGGCCAGGCCGCGCAGCCCGTGCGCCGTGTAGTCCAGGGCGAGCACGCCGCCCGGCTCCAGGTGGGCCGCGATCTCCCGCAGCAGCGCGGGGCGGGCCGGCGGGGGCACGGCCGCGACCATCGTCCCGGCCAGCAGGGCCAGCCGGTAGGTGCGCCGCAGCCGCAGGTCCGTGAGGTCGGCGCGGGTGGTCACCAGGAGCCGCGACACCTGCGGCCCGATCCGCCGGCCCCAGGCCCGCAGCCGCTCCAGGGAGGCGGCGTCCCGGTCCACGGCCTCGACGGAGAAGCCCTGGCGGGCGAAGGGCACGGCCAGGCGCCCGGCGCCGGAGCCCAGGTCCAGCACCGGACCGCCGCAGAGCCGGGCGAGGCGCAGGTACCCCACGATGTCCGCGCTGTGCGGGCCCAGCAGGGCGTCGTGCAGCCAGCCCGCGTCCGCGTCGGCCGGGGCCGCCGACTCCAGTCCGGGCAGGAACTCCGGGGGAGCGGGCAGGACGGCGCCGCCGGGCGCGGGGAGGGCGGCCGCCGGGTGCGCGGCGGGCGGGGCCGGCATGACGGTCAGGGAAGTGCCGCTCGGCGTGTGCATCGCTCCTCCAGGGGCTCGGTCCGGCCGTCCGGGGCGGGGTGCCCGTGCCGCCGGGACCTCGCCGCTCATCGAATCCTTTCCCCTGGAAGGGACTTGGGCCAGAGCGGTGGGGCTGCGTGAACACGCGATGGCGTGGATCTGCCACGGTCCGGCCCCCGCGGGCGGCCCGCCGTCAGAGGGTGCGGCCGAACCGGACCGCGGTGAGCTCGGTGAACCCGTGATGGGTGAAGAACGGCAGGTCCGGGGCTCCTTCGGCGGGCAGGCCGATCCCCTGGGAGGCCGCCCCGTGCGCCCGCATCCGGTCGGTGGCCGCCGCCAGCAGCGCCGTGCCGATGCCCTCCCGGCGGCGGCCCGGCGCGGTGCACAGCGCGTACAGCTCGCCCTGGGAGGCGACGGGCACGCCGCCCGAGACCGCCCCCACCACGGAGCCCTTGGCGTCCGCCGCCACCAGCCAGCCCAGCCAGCCGGGCGCCCCGCCGGGAATTTCTATTTCCGCTCTTATGCGGGGCAGCGAGCAATGGTCCGACACCAGCCGGCCCGCCCGGATTTCACCGAGGAGACTCCCGTAGGCCCCCCGAATCGCTTCGGCCAGGAGCCGGGAAATCGCCGTCGCGTCACCGGGCGCTGCCGTCCGTACGTCAGCCAGCAGCATTTGTTCCGCACCTCTCGCCGTACCGGTCCTGAGCCCGCACGCGCCCAGAATAGCGGGCAATTCGAGCGGCCGGGAGCGAGGCGAAATCTACGAATTAGCTTAGTAAATAACCGGGTTGGCGCCGCCGGCTATCACGAGGTCCAACAACAGGCGACGACGGCGGGGATGATCGCCGACATCGCCGCCGCCACCGCGAGCAGCCCGCGCAGCACCGGGAGCCCCGCGCGCTGCGGCCCCAGGATCCGCCGCATGCGCACCGCCGCCGACGGGCCGCCCGCCGCGAACGCCTTGCGCGGCGCGTGCCCGGCCGCCAGCGCGTACAGCGCCGTCGCCAGCGCGTCGCGCGAACACCCGCGCAGCGCGCAGTCGTCGGCCGCCATCTCCAGCAGCAGCGGTACGGTCCGCCCCCCGATCCGGGCCAGCGGCACCCTGCGGAACACCGTCGAGTACGCCCCGGCCGCGGCGACCAGCAGGTGGTGCCGGCCGCCGATGTGGGCCCGTTCGTGGGCCAGGGCGGCGGCCAGCTCGTGCCGCGTCAGCACCTGGACGGCCCCCGAGGACACCACCACCCGGCGCGAACGCCCCGGCAGGCAGTACACCGCCGGGCGCGCGTCCTCCAGTACGGTCGCGCCCAGCGCCGCGTCGTAGCGGCCGACCAGCCGCAGCAGTTCGGCGTGCCGGGTGCGGGCCCGCCGCGCCCGCACCAGTTCCCGTACGAACACGGCTCCCGGCACGGCCAGTACCGTCAGCGCCGCGGCCGCGGCCAGGACCTCGCGCGCGGAGGCGGCCGCCAGCCGGGCCGCGGAGGGCGGATCCAGGGTCAGGACCGCGTCGATCAGCCGGTGGCTGGTCTCCGCGGGCAGCACCAGCTGTGCCGGGAGGATCGCGGATGCCAGCGCGAACGCGGCCCCGCACATGACCCACACGGCCAGGCCCAGGCGCGGCACCTGCTGCGCCCACCGCGCGCGGACCAGCATCCAGGGAATGACCAGCCCGGTGATCAGGGCCAGCCCGAGGGGCGGCAGGACGTGGTGGTTCACCGGCGGTCCTCGGGGGCGTCGGCCGGGCGGCCGGGGCGGGCGGTGCGCAGGGCCTCGTCCAGGGCCTCCACGTCCTCGTGGGACATCCGCTCGACGAACCGCAGCAGCGCCGCCCTGCGGTCCTGGCTGTCGCCGAGCGCGTCCTGCATCAGCGCCGCGGTGTACTCCTCGCGGCTGCGCACGGCCTGGTACATCCAGGCCCGGCCGGACTTCTCCCGGCTCAGCCAGCCCTTGCGGTACAGGATGTCGGCCACGGTCATGACGGTGGTGTAGGCGACCGTGCGGCGCCGGTTTATGTCGTCGACGACCTCGCGGACGGAGACGGGCCGTTCCCACAGCCACACCCGGTCCATGATCTCGGCCTCCAGCTCTCCCAGCCGGCGTACGCGCATCCCCTCGGCCCTCCCCCTCGCGAGCGGCTCATCGTACGGGCCGGGCCCCGCGCGCGGGCATACCCCGGCCCGGTACGCGGCCGCGCGGGCGCCGAACGCGGGCGCGGGAACGCCGAGTGCCCCGCCACGGACCGGGGTCCGTGGCGGGGCACTCGGCGCTGCGGCCGCACTACGTGCGGATCAGCCGGGCGATGGCCAGGGTGGCCTCGCCGACCTTGGCCCTCGCGGCTTCCCCGCCCTCGGCGACGGCCTCGGTGACACAGGAGGCGAGGTGCGCGTCGAGCAGGGTCACGGCGCAGGACTGGAGGGCGCCGCCGACGGTGGAGACCTGGGTCAGCACGTCGACGCAGGCGACGTCCTCGACGACCATCCGCTGTACGCCGCGGACCTGACCCTCGATCTGCCGCAGGCGTCCGAGGACGTCTTCCTTGCGGTCTGTGTAACCGGCCACGGGTGCTCCTCAGTTGGCGGCGGCCCGGAAGCCGCGCAGACGCAGGCTGTTGCCGACGACGAAGACCGAGGAGAAGGCCATGGCCGCTCCGGCGATCATCGGGTTGAGCAGTCCGGCCGCGGCGAGCGGCAGGGCGGCCACGTTGTAGGCGAAGGCCCAGAACAGGTTCGAGCGGATGGTGCCGAGGGTCTTGCGGGCGAGCCGGATGGCGTCGGCCGCGGCCCGCAGGTCCCCGCGGACCAGGGTCAGGTCCCCGGCCTCGATCGCGGCGTCCGTGCCGGTGCCCATCGCCAGGCCCAGGTCGGCCTGGGCGAGCGCGGCGGCGTCGTTGACGCCGTCGCCGACCATCGCGACGCTGCGGCCCTCGGCCTGGAGCCGCTTGACCACGTCGACCTTGTCCTGGGGCATGACCTCCGCGATGACCTCGTCGATGCCGACCTCGGCGGCGACGGACTCGGCGACGGCCTTGTTGTCGCCGGTCAGCAGGATCGGGGTCAGGCCCAGGGCGCGCAGCCGGCGGATGGCCTCGGCGCTGGTGTCCTTGACCGCGTCCGCGACCTCCAGGACCGCCCGCGCCTCCCCGTCCCAGGCCACCGCGATGGCGGTGCGCCCGGCGGCCTCGGCCGCGGCCTTGGCGTGCTCCAGGTGCGGGGGCAGCGCCATCGCCCACTCGGCCAGCAGCTTCTCGCGGCCCACGAGGACCGCGTGCCCGTCGACGACGCCCTGGACACCGAGGCCGGGGATGTTGGCGAAGTCCTCGGGGGTGGGCAGGGTGCCGACCCGGGCGGCCGCGCCGGTCGCGACGGCCTGGGCGATCGGGTGCTCGGAGGCGTGCTCCAGGGCGCCCGCCAGGCGCAGGACGTCGGCCTCGTCGACCCCTTCGGCGGTGTGCGTGCGCAGCAGGGTCATGCGGCCGGTGGTGACGGTGCCGGTCTTGTCCAGGACGATGGTGTCGACCTTGCGGGTGGTCTCCAGGATCTCGGGGCCCTTGATCAGGATGCCGAGCTGGGCGCCGCGCCCGGTGCCGACCATCAGGGCGGTCGGGGTGGCCAGGCCCAGGGCGCAGGGGCAGGCGATGATCAGTACGGCGACGGCGGCGGTGAAGGAGGCGGCGAGGCCGGATCCGGTGCCGAGCCAGAAGCCCAGGGTGGCCAGGGCCAGGCCGATGACGACCGGGACGAACACCGCGGAGATCTTGTCGGCGAGGCGCTGTGCGGCGGCCTTTCCGTTCTGCGCGTCCTCCACCATCTTCGCCATCCGGGCCAGCTGGGTGTCGGCGCCGACCCGGGTGGCCTCGACGACCAGACGGCCGCCCGCGTTGAGGGTGGCGCCGGTCACGGAGTCCCCGACGGAGACCTCGACGGGCACGGATTCGCCGGTGAGCATCGAGGCGTCGACGGCGGAGGAGCCCTCGACGACGGTCCCGTCTGTGGCGATCTTCTCGCCGGGGCGGACCAGGAAGCGGTCGCCGGTCTGGAGGTCGGCGGTCGGCACGGTCACCTCGCGGCCGCCGCGCAGCACGGTGACCTCCTTGGCGCCCAGTTCCAGCAGCGCCTTCAGGGCGGCGCCGGCCTTTCGCTTGGAGCGGGCCTCGAAGTAGCGGCCCGCCAGGATGAAGGCGGTGACCCCGGCGGCGGCCTCCAGGTAGATGTTCCCGGCGCCGTCGGTGCGGGCGATGGTGAACTCGAAGGCGTGGGTCATGCCGGGGGTGCCGGCCGTGCCGAAGAACAGCGCCCACAGCGACCACAGGAAGGCGGCGGTCGTACCCACCGAGATGAGGGTGTCCATCGTGGCCGCGCCGTGCCGGGCGTTGGTCCAGGCGGCCCGGTGGAAGGGCCAGGCGGCGTAGGTGACGACGGGCGCGGCCAGGGTCAGCGAAAGCCACTGCCAGTAGTCGATCTGCAGGGCCGGGACCATCGCCATCGCGATGACCGGCACGGCCAGCACGACCGCGGTGACCAGGCGCTGGCGCAGCGGGAGCAGCTCGTCCCGCTCCCCGTCCGCGGCGGGGTCGCCCGGGGCGCCCTCGGCGCGGGGCGGGGCCGGCTCCTTGGCGGTGTAGCCGGTGGCCTCGACGGTGGCGATCAGGTCGGCGACCGAGACGTCGGAGTCGAAGGTGACCCTGGCCTTCTCGGTGGCGTAGTTGACGGTGGCCTCGACGCCGTCCATGCGGTTGAGCTTCTTCTCGATGCGGGCCGCGCAGGAGGCGCAGGTCATGCCGCCGATGGCGAGCTCGACCTGGGCGGCGCCGGGGGTGAGGGTGGTCATGAGGGCTGCTCCTCGTTCGAGCGCGGGGTGGGTTCCGGAGGCCGGGGCGCCCGTGGACGGACGGGGCCCCGGCGGCCGGGTGGCCGGGGGCCGGCGGTGTGTCAGGCCCGGCCGGTGAGCTCGTAGCCGGCGTCGTCGATCGCGGCGCCGATGGCCGTGTCGTCGGGGGCGCCGGCCGTCGTCACGGTGACCAGGCCGCCGTCGACGTCCACGTCGACGGAGAGGACCCCGTCGAGCGCGCCGACGGAGGTGGTGATGGCGGTCTTGCAATGTCCGCAGGTCATGCCGGACACGCGGTAGGCGGTCGCGGTGCTGTCGACGACGGCGGTGGCGGTCGTGGCCTCGCCGGCGTTCGTGCCGCAGCTGCCGTCGGGGGTGCAGCAGGAAGACATGCGTTTCTCCTTGGTCGGTGCGGTGCGGATACCCGCTGGGGGTATCCGGGCTGCTTCCAGATATACCCCCCTTGGGTATCTGTACGCAAGCACGGTTCCGGCTTGACTTGGTACCCCCCAGGGGTATGGTGAGCTCATGAAACCGCTGGATGCGGCAGTACGTCGTAAGGGAGGGCAGGCATGAACACCGGAGTGAGGATCGCCGTTTTCGCCGCTGCGCTGGCAGCGACCTTCGGGACCGCGTACGGAGTCGGCACGGGTGTGGGACCCGTGGGCGCACCGGTCGCACCCGCGCACGGCGACCACGCGGCCAAGGACCCCGGCGCCGCGCCCGCCGCCGGTCACGCGGAGCACGGGGACGCCGCCCAGGGCCCGGCCGCCGGCGGCCTCCAGGTCTCCGAGGGCGGCTACACGCTCAGCCTGGAGTCCCCGCGGCTCGCCCCGGGCCAGGGCGAGCTGAGGTTCGCGGTCAAGGACTCCGCGGGCCGCCCGGTCACCGCCTTCAAGACCGAGCACGGCAAGGAACTGCACTTCATCGTCGCCTCGCGCGACCTCACCGTCTACCGCCACCTGCACCCGGTACGGGCTGCGGACGGCACCTGGTCGACCCCCGTCGACCTGCCGGCGGCGGGCGGCTACAAGGCCTTCGCCGACTTCACCCCGGCCGCCGAGGGCGCGAAGGGCGTCACCCTGGGCGCGGACCTCTCGGTGCCCGGCGCCTACCAGCCCGCCGAGCTGCCCCCGGCCGCGCGGACCGCCGAGGTGGACGGTTACCAGGTCGCGCTCGGCGGCACCCTGGAGCCGGGCAGGGCCGGCGAGCTGGGGCTCACCGTCAGCAAGGACGGCAAGCCCGTCACCGACCTGGAGCCCTACCTCGGCGCGTACGGCCACCTGGTCGCCCTGCGCGACGGCGACCTGGCCTACCTGCACGTCCACCCCAACGAGGGCGGCCCCGGCCCGGACGTTTCCTTCACCGCCACCGCGCCGAGCGCCGGAACCTACCGGCTCTTCCTGGACTTCCAGCACGGGGGCACCGTCCGTACGGCGGCCTTCACCGTCACCGCGGGCGGCTCGGGCGCCCCCGCGCAGGCCCCCGCGGCCCCCGCCCGGACTCCCGCCGCCCCGGCGGACACGCCCGCCGCCGAAGGGGACGGGCACGCGCACTGACCGGCCCGGGCCCCGCCCCGCCCGCTCCCGGACGGGAGGGGCCCGCCGCCGGCCGTCCGCGCCGGCGGCTCCACGTACCCCCAGGGGTACTTGATCGCGCGGGAGGAAGGGATCGCCGTGCAGGGATACACCGGACACAAGGACGACGTCCTCAAGCGGCTGCGCCGCATCGAGGGCCAAGTGCGCGGCCTCCAGCGGATGGTCGAGGAGGACACGTACTGCATCGACGTGCTCACCCAGGTCGGGGCCACCACCAAGGCCCTGCAGTCCTTCGGGCTCGCGCTGCTCGAAGACCACCTGCACTCCTGCGTCGCCGACGCCATCGCCGAGGGCGGCGACGCCGCCCGGGACAAGATCGAGGAGGCCTCCCGCGCCGTGTCCCGCATGGTCCGCGTCTGACCTCCGGGCCGCGCCGGAACCCGCCGCACCCGCGGATCCGGCGCTCCCGCCCGGCCGCCCGTTCCCGGCCACGCGCCAGTCTTCAACAAGAAAATTCTTGATGCCGCACTAGACTGGCGGGCTGTTCGGCGCTGGACCGGAACAACCCGGGCAAACCCGGGCTCCGCCGGCGCGACCCGGGAGGTCTCCGGGACCGAGACGCGAGGGCCGATGGCAGTCACACCAGAGCGCGGCGACACCACCCTGCTCGACGAGGAGGACACCGGCGCGCAGAGCGGCAAGTCCGCCCTGTTCACCGCCGGACCCGCCGCCCCGCCGCGCACCCTCGTCGACGTCCTGGAGGCCTCCGTACGGGCGCACCCCGACGAGCCCGCCCTCGACGACGGCACCGAGCAGCTGAGCTACCGGGCCCTCGCCGCCGAGGTCGAGCGCCGGCGCCGGGCCCTGGCCGCCGCCGGCGTCGGACTCGGCGACCGGGTCGGCGTCCGCGTCCCCTCCGGCACCAACGAGCTGTACACCGCGATCCTCGCCGTCCTCGCCGCCGGCGCCGCCTACGTACCGGTCGACGCCGAGGACCCCGACGAACGCGCCGACCTCGTCTTCGGCGAGGCCGGGGTGCGGGCCGTCATCGGCGCCGGAGCCCGCATCGAGACGACCGCCACCGCCACCGCCGCCGCCCCGGGCGCCCGGGCCGCCGCCGCCCGGCCCGGCCCCGAGCACGACGCGTGGATCATCTTCACCTCCGGCTCAACCGGCAAGCCCAAGGGCGTCGCCGTCAGCCACCGCAGCGCCGCCGCCTTCGTCGACGCCGAAGCCGCCCTCTTCCTCGCCGACGAGCCCATCGGCCCCGGCGACCGGGTCATGGCCGGACTCTCCGTCGCCTTCGACGCCTCCTGCGAGGAGATGTGGCTCGCCTGGCGGCACGGCGCCTGCCTGGTGCCCGTACCCCGCTCCCAGGTGCGCAGCGGCGCCGACCTCGGCCCCTGGCTCGCGGAGCAGGAGATCACCGTCGTCTCCACCGTGCCGACCCTGGCCGCGCTCTGGGAGTCCGAAGCGCTCAACGAGGTCCGGCTGCTGATCTTCGGCGGCGAGGCCTGCCCGCCCGAACTGACCCAGCGCCTGGTCACCGAGGGCCGCGAGGTCTGGAACACCTACGGGCCCACCGAAGCCACCGTCGTCGCCTGCGCCTCGCTGCTCACCGGCGAGGAACCCATCCGGATCGGACTCCCGCTGGACGGCTGGGAACTCGCCGTCGTCGACGAGTCCGGCGAACCGGTCCCCATGGGCGGCAGCGGCCAGCTCGTCATCGGCGGCGTCGGCCTCGCCCGCTACCTCGACCCCGCCAAGGACGCCGAGAAGTACGCCCCCCTCGCCTCCCTCGGCTGGGAGCGCGCCTACCGCAGCGGCGACCTCGTGCGCGCCGAACCCGAGGGACTGGTCTTCCTCGGCCGCGGCGACGAACAGATCAAGCTCGGCGGCCGCCGCATCGAGCTCGGCGAGGTGGACTCCGCCCTCCAGGCCCTGCCCGGCGTCGCCGGCGCGGCCGCCGCCGTCCGCACCGCCCGCAGCGGCAACCAGCTCCTCGTCGGCTACCTCGTCACCCAGGACGGCTGGGACCACGCCGCCGCCGTCGAGCGGCTGCGCGCCGAACTGCCCGCAGCCCTCGTCCCGCTCCTCGCCCCCGTCGCCGAACTGCCCACCCGCACCTCCGGCAAGGTCGACCGCGACGCCCTGCCCTGGCCGCTGCCCGGCACGGAGCCCACCGGCCCCGCCGAACAGCTCTACGGCACCGAGGCCTGGCTCGCCGAGCAGTGGAGCGAGGTCCTCGGCGTGCCCGTCGGCGGCGCCGCCGACGACTTCTTCGCCATCGGCGGCGGCAGCCTCGCCGCCGCCCAGCTCACCACCCGCCTGCGCACCCGCTACCCCGGCGCCGCCGTCCTCGACATCTACCAGCAGCCGACCCTGCGCAAGCTGGCCCGCCGCCTGGAGAAGTCCGTCCAGGACGACGGAGCCGCCCGCACCGTCGCCCCCGTCCCGCTGCGCGCCCAGCTCGCGCAGTGCCTGCTGGTGCTCCCGCTCTACACCCTGCTCGGCCTGCGCTGGACCGTGCCCCTGCTGGCCCTCGGCAACGTCCTGCACCTCCTCGGCCCCTACCCGTGGGCGCCCACCGCCTCCTGGTGGCTCGTCGGCGCCGGCGCCGTCCTGCTCTTCAGCCCGCCCGGCCGCCTCGCCCTCGCCGCCGGCGGAGCCCGCCTGCTGCTGCGCGGCGTCACCGCCGGACACCACCCGCGCGGCGGCAGCGTCCACCTGCGGCTGTGGACCGCCGAACGCCTCGCCGAGCACTCCGGCGCGACCTCCCTCACCGGCTCCTGGCTCGAACGCTACGCCCGCGCCCTCGGCTGCAAGATCGGCCCCGAGGTCGACCTGCACTCCCTGCCCCCCGTCACCGGCATGCTCAAACTGGGCCGCGGCTGCGCCGTCGAGTCCGAGGTGGACCTCTCCGGCCACTGGCTCGACGGGGACCGGCTCGTGATCGGCCCCGTCAAGGTCGGCGCGGGCGCGGTCGTCGGCACCCGCAGCCTGCTCTTCCCGGGAGCCCGCGTCGGCAAGCGCGCCGAGGTCGCCCCCGGCTCCGCCGTCGCCGGACAGGTCCCGACCGGGCAGCGCTGGGCCGGAGCCCCCGCCGTCAAACTCGGCAAGGCCAAGCGCAACTGGCCCAAGGAGCGCCCGCCGCGCCTGCTGCGCTGGCGCGCCGTGTACGGGGCCGCCGGCTCCGGCCTGACCGCCCTGCCCGTCCTCGCCGCCCTGCCCGCCCTCCTGGTGGCCGGCCGCTTCGTCCCCGCCGACGCCGGACCCGGACAGGCCCTGCGCGGGGCGCTGCTCGCGGTGGTCCCCGCCGCGCTCGCCTACGGGTTCGCGTACGCGCTGCTCCTGCTGGTCTCCGTACGCCTGCTCAGCCTCGGGCTGCGCACCGGCGTGCACCCCACCCACAGCCGGACCGGCTGGCGGGCCTGGACCGTCACCCAGCTGATGGACCTGGCCCGGGAGACCCTCTTCCCGCTGTACGCCGGGCTCATCACCCCCGTGTGGCTGCGCCTGCTCGGCATGAAGATCGGCCGGGGCGCCGAGGTGTCCACCGTCCTCGCCCTGCCGAGCCTCACCACCGTCGGCGAGGGCGCCTTCCTCGCCGACGACACCCTGACCGCCCCCTACGAACTGGGCGGCGGCTGGATGCGCATCGGACACTCCGAGATCGGCCGCCGGGCCTTCCTCGGCAACTCCGGCATGACCGCGCCCGGCCGCTCCGTACCCGACGACGGGCTGGTCGGCGTACTGTCCGCCACCCCGAAGAAGGCCAAGAAGGGCAGCTCCTACCTGGGCCTGCCGCCGGTGAAACTGCCGCGCTCCACCGCCGACGCCGACCAGAGCCGCACCTACGACCCGCCCGCCCGGCTGCTGTGGGCCCGCGGCCTGGTCGAACTGTGCCGGCTCGTCCCCGTGTTCTGCTCGGCGGCGCTCGCCGTCCTGACCGCCGCCGTGCTCTGCGCGCTCGCCACCGGGAACGGCCTCGGCCTCGGCGCGGACCGGGGCGCGGGCGTCTGGGGCACCGCGCTGCTGTCCGGGGTCGTCCTGCTCGCCGCCGGAGCCCTCGCGTGCGCGGTCTCCGCGGCCGCGAAATGGCTCCTGGTCGGCCGCCACCGCACGGGGGAGCACCCGCTGTGGAGCGGCTTCGTGTGGCGCAACGAACTGGCCGACACCTTCGTCGAGGTCCTCGCCGTGCCCTGGCTGGCCGGATCCGTACCCGGCACCCCCCTGATGTCGCTGTGGCTGCGCGCCCTCGGCGCCCGCATCGGGCGGGGCGTGTGGTGCGAGAGCTACTGGCTGCCCGAGACCGACCTGGTCACCCTCGGCAGCGGGGTCAGCGTGAACCGGGGCTGCGTCCTGCAGACCCACCTCTTCCACGACCGGATCTTGAGGACGGATACTGTGGTCCTGCGCGAGGGCGCCACCCTGGGCCCGGGCGGCATCGTCCTGCCCGGGAGCACGGTCGGAGCCCGCAGCACACTGGGTCCCGCCTCGCTCGTGATGGCCGGGGAATCCGTCCCCGCCGACACCCGCTGGCTGGGCAATCCGATCGAGGCGTGGCGGTCCTGAACGGCCGGGCACAGTGCAGGGAGCAGGGACGGCCATGAACGGCAGCGGCCACAGGACACCGGCATCGGACCCGTACTTCCCGGCCAACGGCGACGCCCGGTACCGCGTCCACCGGTACGAGCTCGCCCTGGACTACCGCCCCGGCCCCAACCGGCTCGCCGGAACGGCCCGGCTCAGCGCCATCGCGGGCCGGGCCCCGCTCGCCGAGTTCGCCCTCAACCTCGCCGATTTCAAGGTCGGCCGGGTGCTGGTGAACGGCCGCGCCCCGCACTACGCCCACCGGGGCGGCAAGCTCCGCGTCAAGCCCGCCAAACCGCTCCCGGCCGGGGCCGCCTTCACCGTCGAGGTGCAGTGGGCGGGCAACCCCAAGCCCGTGAGCAGCCCCTGGGGAGGCCTCGGCTGGGAAGAGCTCACCGACGGCGCGCTGGTCGCCAGCCAGCCCGTCGGCGCGCCCTCCTGGTACCCCTGCAACGACCGGCCCGCCGACAAGGCCTCGTACCACATCTCCGTCAACACCCCCTCCGCCTACACCGTGGCGGCCGGCGGCCGCCTGCTCACCCGCACCACCAGGGCCAGCACCACCACCTGGGTCTACGAGCAGCCCGCACCGACCTCCAGTTACCTGGTCGGCCTCTCGATCGGCATGTACCAGACGGTGCTGCTCGGCGACCCGGGCCTCGGCGGGGTCCCGCAGAGCGCCCACGTCCCCGCGCACCTGCTGCCCCGGTTCTCCCGCGACTTCGCCCGCCAGCCCGCCATGATGCGGCTCTTCGAGGAGCTCTTCGGGCCCTACCCCTTCGGCGAGTACGCGGTCGTCGTCGCCGACGAGGAACTGGACGTCCCGGTCGAGGCACAGGGCCTCTCCCTGTTCGGCGCCAACCACGTGGACGGCGTACGGGGCTTCGAACGCCTCATCGCCCACGAGCTCGCCCACCAGTGGTTCGGCAACAGCGTCACCATCGCCGACTGGCGGCACATCTGGCTCAACGAGGGCTTCGCCAAGTACGCGGAATGGCTCTGGTCCGAGCGCTCCGGCGGCCGCACCGCCCACGACCTGGCCGCCACCGCCCACCGGCTGCTGGCCTCGCAGCCCCAGGACCTGCGGCTGGCCGACCCGGGGCGCAAGCTGATGTTCGACGACCGCCTCTACCAGCGCGGCGGCCTCACCGTGCACGCGCTGCGCTGCGCCCTGGGCGACGGCGCGTTCTTCCGCATGCTCCGCGACTGGGCCTCCGCGCACCGCCACGGGGTGGTCACCACCGACGCCTTCTGCGCCCACGCGGGGCGGTACACCACCGAACCCCTGGACGACCTCCTCACCGCCTGGCTGCACGCCCCCGCCCTCCCGCCGCTGCCCGTACCCCCCGCCGCCCCGGCCCGCCCCCCGTACCCCCCGGCCCCGGGCACGGCCACCGCCTGACGGCCCACGTCCTACGCGGGCGGGGCGAGCGCGCCGGTGAACAGACCGCGCAGGGTGTGCACCCCGGCCACCAGCCAGGCCGCGACGAGGAACACGTACAGCGCGACGGCCAGCCAGGCGCAGACGTCCAGACCCGTGTGCCGCGCCAGCCCCTCCACCCCCGTGACGCAGGTCCCGACCGGGAAGGTCAGGGCCCACCAGGTCATCGAGAACCCCATGCCGCGGCGCCGGGCCCGCACCAGCACCGCCGCCGCCAGGGCGAACCACAGGACGGCGAACCCCATCACCGGCACCCCGTAGAGGACCGCGAGCATCCCGAAGCCGTCCGCGTACGGGGCGGGCAGCACCCCGGGCGCGGCGTCGGCGAAGTTGTTCGCCGCCGTCGCGGACTGCCCCAGCGGGCCGAGCACCAGGAACAGCGTCGGCGTCAGCGCGAGCGGCAGCGGGGGACCGGCCAGCAGCCGCCCGAACACGATCGGCAGCAGGAACACCGTCGCCAGCAGGCTCAGCCCGAACATCGCGTAGCAGCCGAGCAGCAGCGCCCGCTGCCACTGGCCGGGCGGCAGGTGCGGGACCAGCAGCGGCCCGAGCGCGGCGGAGACCATCGGCGCCACCACGGGAAGCAGCCACACGGGGGAGGCGCTGCCCGGCTTCAGCGCGTGCCGCACAGCCATCAGGTACGGGACGGCCACGGCCACGAGCAGGCCCACGGCCGTCCCGGCGGTGAAGAGCACGGCGTCCACCGCCAGGGCCGCCCGCACCCCGGTCCAGTCCCGCCCGACCAGCAGGGCGCCCCCGCCGACCGCCAGCAGCGCCATCGAGAGACATCCGTAGAACGGGGCCATCGTCGGGTCGAGGAGATGGGCGCGGGCCTGATCGCGGTGACGGGCCCAGTGCAGGGCCCGGCCCAGCAGCAGCACCGCCAGCATGACCGCCGACAGCGCCCAGACCGCCGTGCAGGCCGTACGCAGCCCCGGGACGTGCCGGGGCAGGGCGGCACCTGCGTTGGCGACGATGGCGGTGCCCATCACGCTCGCGTACCAGTTGGGTCCGAGGTGGCGCACGCGCGAGCCCCTCGCGCGGCGGCTCGCCGGGGCCGTCCGCGCGGTTGCCGTCATACCCCCACGGTGGCGCACGCCCCGGGGCCCGACCACTCGGCCGGCGGTGTGTGATGGGATGGGTCGCATGGCTACCGGGCGGGGGCGGCGGAACGGGTACGGGCACGGGGACGGGCGCGGGGCGCCGGTGCCTCCCTTCGACCCCGAACTGGACCGCGTGCTGGAGGCCCTGGGCCGGGCGCCGGGGGAGCCGATCACCCCGCGGAACCTGGCCCGCCGACAGGCGCGCGACGCCGCGGCCCGGCCCCGGCCGACGGCCGGCGAGCTGCGCGCGGACGGCCTCTTCGAGGTGGCGGAGCACCGCGTACCGGGCCCGGCGGGCGGGCCCGACGTCACGCTGGTGAGCGCCCGCCCGGCCGGGCTCGCGGGGCCGCTGCCCCTGCTGTACTACCTGCACGGCGGCGCGATGATCATGGGCAACGCCTGGTCGGTGCTGCCGCGGATCCTGCGCGAATGGGCCCTCCCGCTGGGCATCGCCGTCGTCTCGGCCGAGTACCGGCTGGCGCCGCACACCCGCCACCCCGGCCCGCTGGAGGACTGCCGCGCGGGCCTGCTCTGGGCGGCCGGGCACGCCGCTGAGCTCGGCATCGACGCGGACCGCATCGTCCTCGGCGGCAAGAGCGCGGGGGGCGGCCTCGCCGCGGCCCTCGCCCTCCTGACCCGCGACGACGGCGGCCCCGGACTGCTGGGCCAGCTCCTGCTGTCGCCGATGCTGGACGACCGCGGCGCCACCTTCTCCAGCCGCCAGATGAGCGGCGTCGACCGCTGGGACCTCACCTCCCACAGGACCGCCTGGCAAGCCCTGCTCGGCGACCGCCGGGGCACCCCGGACCTCTCGCCGTACGCCGCCCCCGCCCGCGCCACGGACCTCTCGGGACTTCCCCCGGCCTACATCGAGGTGGGTTCGGCGGAGATGTTCCGGGACGAGGCGGTGGCGTACGCGAACACCATCTGGCGCTCGGGCGGCCGGGCCGAACTGCACGTCTGGCCCGGCGCCTGCCACGGCTTCGACAGCCTCGCCCCGCGGGCCGCCCTCACCCACGACGCCCGCACCACCCGCACCCACTGGCTCCACCGCCTCCTGACCGCCTGACCCGCCGGCCTGCGGGCTGTTCAGCCCCGTCATCGCGGTAGGAGCCGGGCCCGACCCGTCGTCGTCCGGGACCAGTTCGCAGTCACCTGCCGGGCCCCCGCCCCGCACCGCCGCCGGCCACCCCGTGAGGTGGTCAGGACCGTTCGCGGCGGCGGACCGCGATGAGGGCGTACGCGGCCAGGAGCACGGCGGTGAAGGCGAGGCCGACCCCCGCGGCCTGCCGCATGTCCGGCACCTCGATCGCGGTCGCGGCGACGCCGAGGACCCCGAGGGCGGCCACCACCGCGAGCTGCGGGCCGCCGGGGACGCTGAAGCCGGTGAACTCGGCCGGGTGCGCGTCCCGGTGGCGGCGGAAGGCCACGTACGAGGCGAGGATCAGCAGCCAGACCAGCAGGACGGCGAACAGGGCGATGGACATCAGGATGCCGAAGATGCCGCCCACGTCGTAGAAGGCGAGGAGCGCGGCGACCGCGATGCCCAGCGTGGAGGCGGCCAGGGCCGCGGCCGGCACGCCGCGGCTGGTCAGGCGGGCCAGCGGGGCCGGGGCGAGGCCGTCGTCGGCGAGGGAGTGCAGCAGCCGGGAGGCTCCGTACAGGTGGGCGTTGGCGGCGGAGACCGCCGCGATGAGCACCACGAGGTTGGTCAGGGTGGCCGCGGCGGGCACGCCGACGTCCGAGAAGACCCGCACGAACGGGCTCGACTCCACGCTGCCGTCGCCCGCTGCGAGGCGCCGCCACGGGATCAGGGCCATGACCAGGGTGATGGACAGGACGTAGAACACGCTCAGCCGCCAGGCGAGTTGCCGCATCGCGGTCCGGATGGTGCGCTGGGGGTCGGCCGCTTCGGCGGAGGCGATGGCGACGACCTCGAAGCCGGCGTAGGCGAACATCACCACCGACATGGCGATCCAGATCGACTTCGCTCCGTGCGGCACGAACCCGCCGTCGTCGGTGAGGTGCGCGAAGCCGCTTCCTCCGACGTCCGGCAGGCCGAAGAAGACGAGGAACGCGGCGCACAGGATGAACGCGCACAGGGCGGTCACCTTGATGGTGGAGAGCCAGAACTCGGTGGTGCCGAACGACTTCACGTTGATGACGTTCACCGCGAGGACCACCGCCGCGACGGCGAGGATGGCGGCCGTCATCGGTACGCCCGGCCACCACCAGCGTATGTACAGCGCGGAGGCGACCACCTCGGTGCCGATGACGACGACCGCGCTGAACCAGTACGTCCAGCGGGTGAGGAACCCGGCCCAGGGGCCGAGGTAGCGGTGCGCGATGACGCCGAAGGAGCCCTGGACCGGATGGGCCGCGGACATCTCGCCGAGCAGCACCGCGATGACGGCGACGAGCAGGGCCCCGATCGCGTACGAGACGATGGCGGCCGGTCCGGCGGCGCCCATCGCGGAGCCGGAGCCGAGGAAGAGCCCGGTACCGAGCGCCGAGCCCAGCCCGATCATGGTGGTCTGGCGGTGGGTGAGCGACCTGACCAGCCCCCCGCCCGGTGCCGGATCACCGGCCCCGGCCCCGTGCGGAGGCGGGGATGCGGTGGTGCCGGCGGGAGCGGGTCTTTCCGGAGCAGCCATGGTGGGGACGTCCTTCCGGGAGGGGGAAGCGGGCGGAGTGCGGGGGAGGGGGTGGCGCTCAGAACTCGCTGGAGCGGAAGGGCCGGTCGGGGGCGGTCAGGCGCGGCTTGCCCAGCACCTGCTGCGAGGACAGCGCGTAGATGCCGTGGTTGGTCAGCACCCACGCGATGTTGCGGTCCCACTCCACGTACACCCCGTGGGTCTGGTTGCCGTACGCGTAGTCCGGGGTCCCGGGGCCGTACGCCTTGGGGACGAAGTAGGCCTCGATCTCGGGGGCGGCGGGGTCCTTCACGTCGAAGAACTGCACGCCCGCGTTGTAGAAGCCGTAGCCGAGCACGCCGGCGTCGTGCTTGCCGGGGTTGGTGTAGTAGCCGGTGCGCTTGGGGCCGAAGCTGCCGCGGCGCTGGCAGAAGTCCTGGAACGCGGCCGACTTGGGCGGGGCGGGCCGGGGCAGGGTGCCGACGACACGCGGGTGCGCCGGGTCCTTGGCGTCGATCTGGTAGACGTCCTTGTACGGCTCGTAGCAGTCCTCGGTGAGCGGGTAGCCCGAGTAGTAGACGAGCCCGGTCCTCTCGTACTGGGAGACGTCGATGTTGTCGCCCTCCGTGCCGGAGACCGACGGCGGCAGATCGAGGTGGCCGACGGCCTTCATGTGCGCCGGGTCGGAGATGTCGAGGACCGTGAGGCCGTAACCGCCCATGGCCGCGAAGGCGTACCGTCCGCCCTGCTCGACCGGCTTGGGGATGAAGAGCGGCATCCGCGCGCCCATCCAGCTGGTGCGGTTGCCGCAGCGCGGATTGGCGCGGTAGGCCGCGTCCTCGCCGGTGCGCTGGCCGGGCAGGTGCCAGGTGTCGAGCAGCTTCGGACGGGCGGGGTCGGACATGTCCCAGGACTGGTAGCCGGCCGAGTGCAGGTTGGTCGGGTACTCGGTGCCGGAGTAGGTGTCGTTCGGGGCGGTGGCGATGAACATGTACTTGTCGCCGGTCCAGTACGGCACGTCCAGCGAACCGGAGCCCTGCTGCGCGGTGTTCGGGTCGGACTTCAGCGGGTCCTTCTGCGTGGAGTCGGTGGAGACCGTGGCCAGCAGCTTCCAGTCCTTCTTGCGAGGTCCGTCGAGCCGGAAGACCTTGAAGCCCTTGAGGCCCGGCTTCTCGCGGAGCTTGCGGACGCCGTCGGGGTCGCCGTACTTGTCGTGCCCGGGCTCGTCGGTGAGCTCGGAGATCTGCCGCTTGTCCTCGAAGCTCTGCACCATGACGTAGGCGCCGAGCTTCTTGTTCCACTGGATGGTGGAGGCGCCCCAGTAGTCGTTGGCGGCCCAGGAGCCGTTGGCCTTGGTCTCGTCCCCGTCCACGTCGCCGCGCGACATCTTCTCGACGACCTTCACCTTCTTCACGTCGGTGATGTCGTAGACGCGGCCCTCGGAGCGGTCGTACTGGAAGAGGTAGCGGCGGCCGTCGAAGTCGACGACGTTCTGCCAGGTGTGGAAGTAGTCGGGGGTGAAGTCGGCCCCCTCGTAGGCCGCTTCGACCTTCATGTTCTTGATGTACGAGCGGGTGTCGTACTTCTCGGCCCGGCCGGGGAAGGAGTGTTCGTGCTCCTCGTCCACCGGGGTGAGCGCGGGGTGGCGGAAGCTCCCGTCGAGCTGCATGCCGTACGCGCCGGGGTCCGCGGGGGCCGGGCGGCGGTCCTCGCAGACGTCGGGGATGTCCGGGTCCGTGGCCGCGGCGGCCGAGGCGGCGGGGGCCGCGCCGGTGGGGCCGGGCACGAGCAGGGCCGCGACGCCGGCGAAGGCCACGGCCAGGGATGCCTTGGTGCGCAGGGATCTCATCTGAGTCCTCGGGGTTCTCGGCAGTGGGGGAGGGGGAGAGGGGGGCGGCTCGTGGTGCGGGACGCGGCGGGTGGCCGGGCGCCGGGGTGCCGGTCCGGAGGCCGGCGCGGGGATCGCGTCGGGCGGGGGCTGGGTGGGGGCGGGCCGCGTGGGTGGGCGTCAGGTGACGGTGGGGCGCTGCTGGAACTCCGGGGCCCGGTGCGCCCGCGTCGTCACGACGTCCCGCAGCGCCTCCACGGCGTGCAGCACGTCCGCGTGGGTGAGGTAGAGCGCGTTGAAACCGAAGCGCAGGAGGTCGGGGGCGCGCATGTCGCCGATGACCCCGCGTGCGGTGAGGGCCGCGACCAGCGGGTACGCCTCCGGGTGGCGCAGCGCGACCTGGCTGCCGCGGCGTGCCGGGTCGCGCGGGGTGGCCAGGCCGAAGCCGAGGCCGTCGAGGAGGACGTCGGCGCATTCCTGGAAGAAGCCCGTCAGGGAGAGGCCCTTGGTGCGCACCGCGTTCATGTCGACGCCGTCGTAGGCGGTGAGCGCCGCTTCGAGGGCGATCAGCGAGAGCAGCGGCGGGGTGCCGATGCGGGCCCGGGTGATGCCGGGCGCCGGGGTGTAGGTGCCGGACATCGCGAACGGCTCCGCGTGGCCGTGCCAGCCCGTGACGGGATGGTCGAAGTCCCGCTGGTGGCGGTGGGCGAGGTAGGCGAACGCGGGGGCGCCGGGACCGCCGGAGAGGTACTTGTAGCTACAGCCGACCGCGAAGTCCGCCTCGATGGCGTCGAGTGCGACGGGCAGCGCGCCGGCGGCGTGGCACAGGTCCCAGTGGACCAGGGCGCCGGCCGCGTGGGCGGCGGCGGTGAGGGCCGCCATGTCGTGCAGCTCGCCGGTGCGGTAGTCGACGGGCGCGTACGCGGCGACGGCGACCTGCGCTCCCTCGGCGGCCAGCACGGCGGCGGCTTCCCGGGCGGGCACGCGGCGGACGTCGAGGCCGAGCAGCCGGCCGACGGAGTCGGCGACGTACTGGTCGGTGGGGAAGTGGTCGGGGTCCGTGAGCAGCAGGCGGCGGCCGGGCCGCAGACGGGCGGCGGCGAGCAGGGTGTTGAAGAGCTGGACGCTCGTGGAGTCCCCGACGACGACCTGGCCGGGGGCGGCACCGATCAGCCGGCCGATGGCATCGCCGGTGCGCAGGGGGGCCTCCCACCAGCCGTTGGCGTTCCAGGAGCGGATCAGGTCGGTGCCCCACTGGCGGTGCAGTGCGTCCTCGACCGCGGCGGGGACGGCGGTGGGCAGGGCGCCCAGGGAGTTGCCGTCGAGGTAGACGACGCCCTTGGGGAGGGTGAAGCGGTCGCGTACGTGCGCGAGCGGGTCGGCCGAGTCCAGATCGGCGGCGCGCTGGTTCAGCATGCGGGTACCTCCTCGGTACGGGAAGGAGCGGTGCTCCCGGCGGGGCCGGCGGTGCCGTGTTCCCGCCGGAGGTCGAGCGCGATGTCGGTCAGCAGGTCCTCCTGGCCGCCGACGAGCCGGCGGCGCCCCGCCTCGACGAGCAGGTCGCGGGTGTCGAGCCCGTGGCGGGCGGCGGTGGCCTCGGCGTGCCGCAGGAAGCTGGAGTAGACGCCGGCGTATCCGAGCGTCAGCGTCTCGCGGTCGACGCGCACGGGCCGGTCCTGAGTGGGGCGCACGAGGTTCTCGGCGGCGTCCATGAGCGGGAAGAGGGCGCAGCCGTGCTCCCGGCCCGTCAGGTCGAAGACGGCGATGAGGGGCTCCAGCGGCGCGTTCCCGGCGCCCGCGCCCTGGCCGGCGAGCGAGGCGTCGACGCGGTGGGCGCCGGCTTCGACGGCGACGACGCTGTTGGCGACGCCGAGGCCGAGGTTGTGGTGGGCGTGGATGCCGATCTCGGTGCCGGGATCGAGGACGTCGCGGTAGGCGCGGACCCGGTCGCGCACGCCGTCCATGGTGAGGCGGCCGCCGGAGTCCGTGACGTACACGCAGTGGGCGCCGTACGACTCCATCAGCCGGGCCTGTCGGGCGAGTTCGCCGGGTTCGGCGAGGTGGGACATCATCAGGAACCCGGCGACGTCCATGCCCAGGTCCCGGGCGAGGCCGATGTGCTGCGCCGAGATGTCGGCCTCGGTGCAGTGCGTGGCCACGCGCACGGAGGTGACGCCGAGCGAGTGGGCGCGGCGCAGGTCTTCGGCGGTGCCGACGCCGGGCAGCAGCAGTGTGGTGAGGCGGGCCCGGCGCAGGACGTCCGCGGCCGCCTCCAGCCACTCCCAGTCGGTGTGGGCGCCGGGTCCGTAGGTGACGGAGGAGCCGGACAGACCGTCCCCGTGGGCCACTTCGACGGCGTCGACGCCGGCGGAGTCGAGTGCGGCGGCGATGGCGCGGACCTGGGCGACGGTGTAGCGGTGCGAGACGGCGTGCATGCCGTCGCGCAGGGTGACGTCCTGGACGTAGACGCGGGTCATCGGAGCGTGCTCCGTTCGGCCAGGCGCTCGGCGGTGCGCAGCGCGGCGGAGGTCATGATGTCGAGGTTCCCGGCGTAGGCGGGCAGGTAGTGTGCGGCGCCCTCCACCTCCAGGTAGACCGAGACGAGCAGGCGGCCGCCGCCCGCGAGCGCGACCAGGGGGTCGTCGGCTGCCAGGGTGCGGAACTGGGGCCGCTGCTTGAGCCGGTAGCCGGGGACGTAGGCGGCGACGGACGCGGCCATCTCGTGGACGGCGTCGGCGACTTGGGCGGTGTCGCAGTCGTCGACGACGCAGTGCACGGTGTCGCGCATGAGGAGCGGGGGTTCGGCCGGGTTGAGGACGATGATGGCCTTGCCCCGGGACGCCCCGCCGACCTGTTCGAGGGCGCGTGCGGTGGTCGCGGTGAACTCGTCGATGTTGGCGCGGGTGCCGGGGCCCGCAGAGCGGGAGGCGATGGAGGCGACGATCTCGGCGTAATGGACCGGGGTGACGCGGGAGACGGCGGCCACGACGGGGATGGTGGCCTGTCCGCCGCAGGTGACCATGTTGACGTTGCCGATGGCTCCGGTGCCCGCGGCGCCGTGTGCGTCGAGGCAGGCGTCGAGGTTGACCGGCGGGACGACGTACGGGCCGATGGCGGCCGGGGTCAGGTCGATGAGGGTCTTGCCGTACGGGGCGAGGGCGGCGGCGTTGGCGCGGTGGGCGGCGGCGGAGGTGGCGTCGAAGACCAGGCCGACGTCCTCGAAGCCGTCCAGCGCGATGAGGCCCTCGACACCGTCGGCGCTGGTGGGGACGGACAGGCGGCGGGCCCGGGCGAGCCCCTCGGAGCCGGGGTCGATGCCGATCATCGCCGCAGCGGTGACCACGCCGCGGCCGCGGATCAGCTTGATGAGCAGATCGGTGCCGATGTTGCCGGAACCGATGACGGCGGCCTTCATCGCACGGCCTCCTTCGCTTCGTCGCGGGCTTCGGTACGGGGGCCCGTACGGGGGTCTGTACGGGCATCGGTCCGGGCATCGGTCCGGCGGGCCACCAGGTCCTCCAGGCCGAAGAAGCGGACGGCGTTGCCGCCCAGCAGGGCCCGCTCCTCGTCCTCGGTCAGCCCGCTCTCGCGCACCAGCCGGCCGATCTCCTCCTCGCCCAGCGGGAAGGGGTGGTCGGAGCCGAGCAGCACCCGCTCGGCCCCCATGACGTCCACCAGCAGCCGCAGCGCGCCCGGGTCGAAGACGGCGGAGTCGACGGAGAACCGGTCGGTGTAGGCGGACGGCGGCCGGGGGCTGTCGGCGCGGACCAGGTCCCGGCGGTGCCAGGCGTTGTCGGCGCGGCCGAGCAGGTAGGGGAAGCTGCCGCCGCCGTGCGCGAACAGCAGCCGCAGGGAGGCGGGCAGCCGCTCGAAGGCACCGGACAGGATCAGCGTCAGGATCGTCAGGTGGGTCTCGCCCGCCATTCCGGCGAGCCACGCGAGCATGTAACGGGAGAACCGCGGCCCCGTGGGCAGGTCCCAGGGATGGACCAGGACGGCGGCGCCCTCGTCGGCGCAGTGGGCGAGGAACTCCAGCAGGGCGCCGTGGTCCAGGTCCCGGTCACCGAGGTGGTTGCCGATGTGGACGCCGCGGAAGCCCCGGCCCATCGCCTCGGACAGCACGGCGCAGGCCGCCCCGGTGTCCTGAAGCGGCACCTGGCACAGCGGCGCCAGTCGGTCGGGAGCGTACGAACTGTATTCCTGGATCCGGTCGTTGACGGTCCGGCACCAGTCGGTGGCGCGGTCCGCGGGCAGCGCGTATCCGAACATCAGCGGGGTGCTGGAGAGCACCTGCACGTCGACCCCGAGGCGGTCGAGGTCGGCGACGCGCGCGGCCGGGTCCCACAGGGTGCGCCGCACCGGCCGGTACTCGTGGGCGCCCGCCATCATCATCCCGGCGTCCGGGCCGTCCGAGGTGCGCAGCCAGGGTCCCTCGTCGGACCCGGTGAGGCCGCGCGACTCGGCGCGGCCGATCTCCGGGAAGACGTGGGCGTGGATGTCGACGACGGTCATGCGTCCGCCCCGTCCCGCCGGGTCCTCGGGCGCAGTGCCCGCGGCCATTCCCGGCCGGGGTGCACCGCACCGCAGTTCCCGCAGGTGCGGGCGGCCACGTCGCCGTAGAAGGCCTCGAAGACGGGCGGGAGGTCGTCGACGATGGAGGTCAGCTGGAGTTCGCTGCGGTGCACGAGGCGGTGGCAGTCCGTGCAGTACCACTCGAAGGCGTCGCGGCTGCCCCGCGGGCGGGCGAACTCGACGACCAGCCCGATGCTGCCCTCCTGCGGGCGCTGCGGCGAGTGCCGTACGTGCGCGGGCAGGAGGAAGACGTCCCCCTCGCGGATGTGGATGTCGCGCGGCGGACTGCCCTCCTCGTCCATGACGCGCAGCACCATGTCGCCCTCCAACTGGTAGAAGAACTCCTCGATCGGGTCGTCGTGGAAGTCGGTCCGCTGGTTGGGTCCGCCGACGACGGTCACCATCAGGTCGCGGTCCTGCCAGATCTGGACGTTGCCGACCGGCGGACGCAGCAGGTGGCGGTGCTCCTCGATCCAGGCGTGCAGGTTGAACGGGGTCATGGTCATGCGGGCTGCTCCTGATCCTGATCCTGATCCTGGTCCGGCTCCGGTGCGTGCTGCGGGCCCGGCGGCGGCCGGTGCCCCGCGCCCCGCGGGAGGTGGGCGACGGCGCTGATCTCGATCAGCAGGTGGGGGTGCGGGAGCTGGTGCACGGCGACGGTGGTGCGGGCCGGTCCGCCCTCGTCGAAGTACTCCCCGTAGACCTCGTTGTAGCCGCCGAAGTCGTTCATGCTCACGAGGTAGGCGGTGACGCAGACCAGGTCGGCCAGGCTGCCGCCGGCCGCGCCCAGCAGGCCGGCGATGTTCTCGATGACGGCCCGCGTCTGGGCGCGGACGTCGAGGTCGGTGACGCCCATCGGGTCGGCGGCGGCACCGGCGAAGGTGCCGTCGGGGCGGCGCGCGCTGGTGCCGGAGACGTAGACGAGGTCGCCGGCGCGGCGCAGGTGGGGGAAGCGGCCGCGGGGCTGCGCGGCTCCGGGGACGATCACGTGGACTCCCTGCGGGCCGCCCCGGTGGCGCGGGCGCCGTCCGGGTGGCCGCGGTCGGTGCGGCTGGGGTCGCTGCGGTCGGTGCGGTCCGTGCGGACCGTCGTGCTGAACTGGACGCTGCCGAGGGTGGCGACCGTGGCCCGTACGTGGCTGCCGGGCGACAGCGGGACGGCGGCGGTGGCCGCACCGGCGAGGATCACGGTCCCGGCGGGCAGGGTCCCCGCGAGCCGCGCCGCGGCGGCCAGGACCCGCAGCGGATGTCCCAGGATCGCCGCGGTCGACCCGGTCTGCACCGCACGCCCGTCGATCTCCAGGAGCACGCCGAGGTTGGCGAGGCCGCCGGGAGCGGTCAGGTCGTCGGCGGTGGTCCACGGCCCCACCGCGTACCCGGCGGCGGAGGTGTTGTCGGCGATGACCTCGGGCAGCGAGAAGACGAAGCCGTCGTACCGGGAGTCGATGACCTCCAGCGCGGGCGCCACCGCGGCGACCGCGGCCGCCGGGTCGCCGCCGGGCCGCAGGGAGTCGCCGAGCAGGAAGGCGACCTCCGGTTCGACCCGCGGATGGATCAGCCCGCCGATGTCGCGGCGGCCGCCGTCCTCGATCCGCATCCGGTCGGTGATCCGGCCGTGGATCAGGTCGGACACCCCCATCTGCCGCATCTTGGCGAGGCTGGTGAAGCCGAGCTTGAAGCCGGTGACCCGCTCGCCGCGCGCCGTCATCCGGGCCACCAGGGCCTCCTGGACGGCGTACGCGTCGGCGGTGGTGGTCAGCCCGGTGGCCCCGCCGGGGAGGGTACGGGCCTCGCGGGCGGCGCCGTCGAGCCGCTCGGCGAGGGCGGTGACGTCGACGGGTGTGGGGACGACGAGGGGGACGGAGGGACCGTGGCTGTGGGCGCGGCTCATCGGGCCTCCCCTTCCGGTCGGCCGGACACGTCGCTCCCGAAGGCCGCGCGGACGGAGCCGAGGCCCTCGATCCGCGCTTCGAGGACGTCCCCGGGGGCGACGGCCGTCATGGGACCCAGCGCGCCGGTCAGGACGGTGTCCCCCGCCCGCAGCGGGCGCCCCAGGCGTACGAGGGTGTCGGCGAGCCAGAGCGCCGCGTGCAGCGGATGCCCGAGGCACGCGGCCCCCGCACCGGTGGAGACGGGCTCGCCGCGCCGCTCCAGGACCATGCCCGCGGTGCGCAGGTCGAGGTCGCGGAGCCGGACCGGCCGGGTGCCGAGGACGTACGCGCCGCTGGAGGCGTTGTCGGCGATGGTGTCGACGGCGGTGATGTCCCAGTCGCGGACGCGGCTGCCGACGATCTCGATGGCGGGCAGGGCGAACGCGGTGGCCCGGATGACGTCGGCGACGGTGTGCCGCTCGTGGTCCAGGTCGCGTTCGAGGACGAGGGCCACCTCGGCTTCCGCCTTGGGCTGGAGCACGGCGCCCCAGGGCAGGTCGGCGCCGTCGGGTACGGCGGTGTCGTCGAGCAGCACGCCGAAGTCGGGGGTGTCCACCCCGAGCTGGGCCTGCACGGCGGCCGACGTCAGTCCGACCTTCCAGCCGGTGACGCGGCGGCCCTCGGCGAGCCGGCGTGCGGTGAGCAGGGCCTGGACGGCGTACGCCGCGTCCAGGTCGCCGGCCGCGAGGACGTCCCGTACGGGGGCGCAGGGCGTGGCCGTACGGCGGGCCCGGTCGAGCCGTCCGGCGGCCCGCTCGACGGGGCCGGCGGGGTCTGCGGCGGGGTCTGCGGTGTGGTCGGCGGGGACCGACCGGTGGCCGGTCACAGCTTCACGCACACGTTCATCGGCTCGGAGAAGAAGTCGAGGGAGTGCTCGCCGCCCTCGCGCCCGATCCCGGAGGCCTTCACGCCGCCGAAGGGAGTGCGCAGGTCGCGCAGGTTCCAGGTGTTCACCCAGGCGATCCCCACGTCCAGGGCGGGAGCGACCCGGTGTGCGCGGGCGAGGTCGCCGGTCCACACCGTCGCGGCCAGGCCGTAGGGCCCGGCGTTGGCGAGGGCGAGCGCCTCCTCCTCCGTGTCGAAGGGTGCCAGGTGCACGACCGGCCCGAAGATCTCCTCCCGTACCGCCGGGTGGTCCTCGGGCAGTCCGCTCAGCACGGTCGGCTCGACGAAGAAGCCGCCGTCGCGGTCGTCGCCGAAGACCGGCACACCGCCGCCCGCCAGGACCTTGCCGTCGGCGGCCGCCCCGGTGAGGTGGCCGAGCACCTTGTCGCGGTGGGCGGCGGAGATCATCGGCCCGTAGCCGTCGAGCCTGCGCGCCGCGTCGGCGAGCCGTCCGGCGAACGCGTCGAAGACCGGGCGCTCGACGTACAGCCGCTCGGTGCACAGACACACCTGGCCGCTGTGGGTGAAGGCGGAGCGGACGGTGCCCGCGACGGCCCGGTCGAGGTCCGCGTCGGCGAAGACCAGGCCGGCGTTCTTCCCGCCGAGCTCGAAGGAGACGGGGGCGAGCCGGGCCGCGGCGGCGCGCATGATGGTGCTGCCGGTGCCGGACTCGCCGGTGAAGGCGATCGCGTCCACCTCCGGGTGCTCGGTGAGCCACTGCCCGGCGGCGCCGGGCCCCGGGCCGTGGACGAGGTTGAAGACCCCGGCGGGCAGTCCGCAGTCGGCCATCACCTCGGCGAGCAGGCAGGCCGTGCCCGGTGTGAGTTCGGAGGGCTTGGCGACGACCGTGTTGCCCACGGCCAGGGCGGGCGCGACCTTCCAGGTGAGCAGCAGCAGCGGCAGGTTCCAGGGCGAGATCACCGCGACCACGCCGAGCGGCTTGCGCACGGTGTAGTTGAGCGCGCCGCGCCCGTCCCGGGTCGCGGTGTGCCAGGACCGTTCGGCGCGGCCGGCGAGGAGGTCGGCGTACGCACGGAAGTTGGCGACGGCGCGCGGGACGTCGACGGTGGACGCGAGCTCGCGGGGCTTGCCGGTGTCGGCGCACTCGGCGGCGACGAACTCCCGCGAGCGGCGTTCGATGCCGTCGGCCACGCGGTGCAGCATCCGGGCCCGGTCGGCGGGGCTCCAGCTCCCCCAGGGCCCGCGCAGCGCCTCCCGGGCGGCGCGCACCGCGCGGTCGACCAGTGCGGCGGGGGCCGAGGGCACCTCGCCGACGGTGCGCCCGTGGACGGGGTCGACGAGCGGGAACGGATCGCCGGAGGCATCGAAGGCGCCTCCCACGTAATGCCGCACAGGTGAAGTCACCTTGCAGACCTCCCGTATCAGGCCGGGGCGTTCGGTTGCGGAACCCCGGATGGTGCGGACATCATGCGCTGACATCGATATGCCGAACCAATGCCAATTGACGTCATTCCCATAGCGATTCGGGTATGCAAGGGTGAAACACGGCCGCCACGACAGCGGGTAACCGGCCACCGGCCACCGGACTGCTCCGGGCCGATCGACACTCCCGAAGGAGCGGACCCGATGGATCTCCTGGACGGCCGGCTGAAGTTCCGGCACCTGACGCTCCTGGCGGCGATCGTGCAGCACGGGGGAGTGGCGCGGGCGGCGGAGACGCTGCACCTGACGCAGCCGGCCGCGACCCGCACGCTGCGCGAGCTGGAGGCCATCGCCGGCCTGCCGCTGTTCGTGCGCGAGCCGCGCGGCATGCGCCCCACGGTCTACGGCGCGGCCCTGGCCGGACACGCCCGGTCGGTGATAACCGAGGTGCGCCGGGCCGGCGAGCACCTGGAGGGCCTGCGCCAGGGCCACGACGGAACCGTGACGGTGGGGACGCTCCTGGCCGGCGCCAACGTCCTGCTCCCCCGGGCGATCGCCCGCCTCAAGCGCGAACGCCCGCGGCTGACCGTGATCGTGCGCGAGGGCACCCTCGACGTGCTCTGCCCGGCCCTGCTGGGCGGCGAGCTGGACGTGGTCGTGGGCCGGGTGGGGCCCGCACCGAAGGAGGGCGAACCGCTGATCCAGCGGATGCTGTACCGCGAGCGGATCATGCTGGCGGTCCGGGCGGGCCATCCCCTGCTGGGCCCGGACGCGGGGCCGGTCACGCTGCCGGACGCGCTGGAGTACCCGTGGATCCTGCCGGTGGAACAGACCGCACTGCGGCAGGAGGTGGGCGCACTTTTCGTGGAACGGGGCCTGCCGCTCCCGGTGGACCGGGTGGAGTGCACGTCGATCCTGACGATGCGGGCGCTGCTCCTGCGGACGGAGATGGTGGCGCTGCTGCCCGAACTGGTCCTGCGGGACGACGAGCGCCTGGCGGCGCTGCCGGTGGACCTCCCGTCGGTGGGCCGGACGGTGGGCACCACGGAGGCGGCCCACCGCACCCGCACCCCCGCCCTGCGCGCCCTGCTCCAACACCTGGACGAAGAAGCGGCGTCGCTACGAGAAACCCTGACCGCCGGCGCCGACCCGGGCCACCCCGACGAGGGGGTCCGCTAGATTCCCCGTATGAACGTCACCCCCATGAACTCGTCGGCCCAGGTGTACGACAGGGAGTTCCGGGTCCGGGGCCTGCGCGAACAGGGCTGGGGCCGTGGCCTGATGGCCGTGGCCGTGCTCATCTGGCTGTGGCTGGGGTACCTCCTCGCGTTCCCCTTCAGCGTCGAAGGCCACGGCGGCGGCACCGTCGAGTGCGAGTCCCGCGCCTTCCATGACGGATACCTCCGCGAGGGCGACAGGTGCGACGGCGCGCGCGACTGGGGCCCGATCACCGCCGGCCTGCTGGTCTCCCTCCCGTTCGCCATCGGGGGCGCCGCCCTGTTCGCATCGGGCACCGCCACGGTCCGCACCGCCGCGTACGCCACGGAAATCGCCCGCCTGAACCTCGCGGAATAGCCCACGCGCCACCCAGGTGACGAATCCGGGCGCGAGATCCGGCGTCGGCGTACCGTGCTCGGGGTGACGGATACGGCTCGACAAGACGGTCCGGCGGCCGCGCTGCCCGCTCTGTCCGACGCGTTCGGGCTGGGCGAGGTACGCGATCAGCGGTTCCTCGCCCACGGCCTGATGAACCGGAACTGGCGGCTCGTGACGGCTACGGGGGTGTATGCGCTCAAGGAGATCACCGACGTTCCTCTGCCAAGGGTTCGCAGGAACCTCGCCGTCCTCGTGGACCTGGCCCGTGAGGGCATTCCGGTGCCGGCGCCGCTGGTCGATGCCGGTGGCGACCTCGTGGCGGAGGTCGGTGGTCACGGTTACTGCGTCCTGCCGTGGGTGGACGGCGAGCACCTACAAGGGACGGACCTCCCGCTCGACCAGGTCCGCGATCTCGGTGCGCTCCTCGGCCGCCTGCACGAGGGCTTGCGCCGGCACGGTCCCGGCCCGGTTCCGGAGCAGGGACCGGCTGCGAAGGTCCGCGACGCGGCCGAGGCCGACCGAGCCGCCGCTGCTCTCATGAGTCGCCTCCCGGCCGATCCGGACACGGCCGCCGCCGAGGCCCTGCACAGCCGCCGCGGCCTCCTCGCCCGGTACGCCGGCGCCCGGCCGGACGGCGACGTGCCGGCCGGGCCGTACGGGTGGACGCACGGCGATTTCCAGTACCGCAACCTGCTGCGCCGGGACGGCCGGGTGGTGGCGGTACTGGACTGGGACCGGCTCGGCATCCGTCCGTACGGGGAGGAGGTCGCGCGGACCGCGCAGGTGCAGTTCGGAGTCGGTGGCGCCTTCGACCTCGACCGTGTCGCCGCGTTCTGCTCCGGATACCGGTCCGTGATCGATCTCTCCGAGGACGACCTCGCCGACGCGGTGCAGCGGCTGTGGTGGAAGCGGCTCACCGACTTCTGGCAGCTGGAGTTCTACCTCGACCGCCAGGACCCCGCCTTCGGCGAGATGTTCCTGACGGACGAGGCACTGCTGAACTGGTGGACCGAGCACCCCGACGAGGTCCAGGCCGCCTACGCGGCCCACCAGCCGACGGCCCGGGCAGTCACGGCCGCACCAGCGACGCCGCCCCGATCGCCCGCACCCAGGCATCCATGTCGTTGGCGCGGTGATCCGTCCCGGTGACACCGGTTGCCGTGGTCGAGTCTCCCCAACTGCTCCCCAGGGGAGCTCATGCTCCCAGGTTTCCCCCCGCGGCAGCTGAACTGAGTGGCGGATCGTTGCTGGTCAGAGCTTGTGTTCCGAGTGCCGCTCGGCTCGGGCGCCGTAGCTGAGTCACTGTTCTGCAGCCAAGAGCTGTCTTGAGCCTCGACAGAGCGGACGCGGATCGACGCGCCCTACCAGGCGCGGTCGTAGACCGGGACGGGAATAGGTGCCCAGTCCGAGCAAGCCGCCACGAATGCCAGCCGTAGCACGCAAGCTGGACGCCGGCATCTTGCGGCTAAGGGTGCCGAAGGTGTGGTCGAGACCCACCTCCATCATCGTTACCGCCCGCGCCGAGTCTTACGGCCTCCAATCCGCACGGGTGTGGTTCATGCACGTTGTGCATGGCGGTCAAGTTCGTTGCGGCCAGCATTGGTTGGACGGGCAGATCGGTCTCGACAGAAGGGGCCGTGGCGGAGATGGTCGACAGGCAGGGCGAGGCGCACCGGATCGGTGAATTGATCCGCCGGGCGCGGGATTTACAGGGCCGCTCACAAGCGGACGTGGCCCGCGAGCTGGGATACCACCAGTCGAAGATCAGCCGACTGGAGGGCGGACGCGGAACGGACGACAACCGCGTCCTGCGCGACGTCGCCTGCATCGGAAGCCTCCCCGGAAGCCGATCCCCACGATCCGGAGACAGAGGAAACGCTGCGCCGCCGCACCTATTTTGCCGCCAGCGTCACCGCACAGCCCAGGACGTACGGCGCCCGGCCGTGCGGGACCTGGTTGCCGACATGGCTTCCCGCGACCGTGGGCGTACGCTGCCAGAGCTCCACCACTTGAGCCGCCGACTGGGAGTGCCCGCGTGACCGAGCCGCAGCGCAAGCCCTTCCTGTACGTCGTCGCCTGCGCGGCCGGGATCGCGGGCGACGTCGGGAAGCTGATCGATGCCGCGCACGGGCGGGGCTGGGACGTCGGCGTCGTCGCCACCCCGCAGGGGCTCTCCTTCCTCGACGTCGCCGCGGTCGAGGACCGGACCGGTCACCCCGTCCGCTCCGTCTGGCGCGCGCCCGGCGACGTGCGGTCCTTCCCGCCCGCCGACGCGATCGCCGTCGCCCCGGCCACCTTCAACACCGTCAACAAGTGGGCGGCCGGCTTCGCGGACAACCTCGCCCTCGGCATCCTCTGCGAGGCGCCGGGCATGGGCATCCCCACCGCCGCCCTGCCCTACGTGAACACCGCCCTTGCAGCGCACGGCGCTTACCAGCGAAGCCTTGCAGAGCTGCGGGAGATGGGGGTTCTGGTCGGCAGCTACGAGCCGCACCGCCCGAAGTCCGGCGGCGGTGCCGACCGTTTCCGTTGGGAGGAAGCGGTCGGCCTTCTGGCCCCCTTCGTAGCGGCAGGCGCTGCCCAACGCTGATCGTGCGACTGCCAGTGGATAGAGCCTGGCGGACTTTCACACGGGGAGTGCTGCTGCCCTGTGATCACAGGGCAGCAGGGCGCCGTCCCGAGGCCCGTCAGTCCTCACGACGTCGAGCTCCCCTGGGGCGGCCCGGAGCCCGAACGGGAGAAGCAGAGCTTCCCGCTCGTCCTCACTACGACCACCTCCGCCTGGTCGGGGCCGCCCTCGGTCGCGAGTAGTTCCCCGGCCGCAACTATGGCCGCCCAGAAATCGGGGGGCGAGCCCCGCCCGTCCCGGAACCGCGTTTTCGCGAAGTACATTCAGATCTGGTGAGTTCTCCGCTACGGAAGCACGCGAGAAGGCTGCCGGGGTAGCCCCCGCGGGCGCCGGCCGCGGTTCCCAGCAGGTCGCGGATCCGCTCATGGCGAGCGTCCAGTACCCGGTCCACGACGAACACGTCCACAAAGGCCAGAACCGAGGCGACGAGGTCGTCCTTGCCCACCGCGACCTCCTCGAAGAGGGGCCGAGCCTCGCGGATTCGGGCTTCGGCGTCAGTCCGGGGGACTCCGAGGGCCCGACACACGGCCAAGGCGGAGGCCCCCAGTCGCTGCTGCGGGCGGCCAGTGCGACGAAGGTCCCCTCCGCGTTCCGTCCGACGGCCAGCATCTCGCGGGCCGCCAGGGCTCCTCCTCGCCTTCCCCATGGCTCATGGCCAGAGGCTACCGCGGGGTTCGAACCCGGCGGGGTGGCCTGGGGGCGTGGCCGAACGTCCGCGACGACGGCGCCGGGCTCAGCGGCAGAGGTTCATGATGGTGTCGTCGAAGTTTGGGAACTCCCGGGTTGCCAGCTCGATCACGGCTGCCGCCGACCGGCGCTGTTGCGGTGCGAATCCTTCGGCGATCGCTGCCAGTTCCGGGTTGGGGTGTGCCTTCCAGTCGGGTTCGTACGAGGTGGCGGCTTCCCAGGGGCCGTAGCCATCGGCCAGGAGCCACAGGAAGTCGCCGAGGTCGCGGGCGACGACGCCGGTCTCGCCTTCGGAGCCGAGGAAGACGACGGGCTGCTCGGTCAGCGGGCGGTTCGGGCGGATGAGCCAGATCGCCGCGTACCCGCCGGTTCCGTCCTGTCCGAACACGCGGAAGGCATTGCCGTCCAGTTCGCTGTTGCCGGTCCATGCCTGGAACCAGTCGGTGGTTTCGGCGGCGGACATGAAGGCCGGGAAGGGTTCGAAGTCGACTCCGGCCTTGCCGTCGGCGTAGTCGAATGGAACGGCCATGGCAGTGGCCAGCGCGGTGGGGAACTGTCGGTCATCGGTGAGCGTCACGGGCACAGGCTAGTCAGGGGGTCGGACATCGACGCGCTGCGGGCCTGATGGTTGGAGGACTGCCGGTGCGTGACGGTCGGGCGAGGCCCGCACGTGTGAGCTGTGGATTCTCCCCAGATTCTCCCCATCGCAAGAGCTCAGTTGGTCAATGGCGCTGACGTCTTGCTACAGCCAGTCGCGCTTCTTGAAGATGACGTACAGGCTGACGCAGACCACCGCCATCAGGAGGATGGCGAAGGGGTAGCCGGCGGCCCATTTCAGTTCCGGCATGGTCTCGAAGTTCATGCCGTAGATGGTGCCGACCAGGGTGGGGGCGAAGAGGATGGCTGCCCAGGAGGAGATCTTCTTGATCTCCTCGTTCTGTTCGAAGCCGGCTTCGGCCAGGGCGCGCATTTCGGCGTTCTGTTGTTGGGAGACCAGGGTGGCGTTGACCGTGAGGATTTCGGTGAGGGCCTGGCGGAAGCCGTCCACGCGTTCGCTGGTGTGGGTGACGTGGTCCGCGACGTCGCGGAGGTAGCGCTGGAGTTCCTCGTCCGTGCCGTACTTCGCGAAGCCCGCCATCAGGCCGTGGAGCATGCCGACCAGGGGGCGGGTGGCACGCTGGAACTCGACCATTTCGCGGGAGAGTTCGTAGATGCGGCGGGATACTTCCGGGTCGCCGCGGAAGACCTCCGTCTCGATCTCGTCCATGTCGTTCTGGACGCCCGAGACGACCGGGGCGTAGCCGTCCACGACCGCGTCGAGGATGGCGTACAGGGCGGCTTCCGGGCCGAGGGAGAGGAGGTCCGGGGTCTCCTCCATGCGGCGGCGGACGGCGGAGAGGTCGGGGGCGGCGCCGTGGCGGACGGTGATGAGGAAGTCCGGGCCGACGAAGACGTGGAGTTCGCCGAACTCGACCTCCTCCGGGGCGTCCAGGTAGCGGGCCGCGCGCAGGACCACGAAGAGGGTGTCGCCGTAGCGTTCCAGCTTCGGGCGCTGGTGGGCCTCCAGGGCGTCTTCGATCGAGAGCGGGTGGAGGTTGAACTCGGCTGCCAGGGAGTGGAGTTCGGCCTCAGTGGGGCGGTGCAGGCCGATCCAGGCCATGCCGCCCCGCTGTTCGCGCAGCCGGCGGAAGGTGTCCGCGAGGGTGGCCGGGGAGGCGACCCGGGAGCCGTCGCGGTAGACGGCGGAGTCGATCACGCTCCGGTGGTCCGGGGGCAGGGGCGCGGGCGGGCGGCCGCCCGCGCGCTTCGCGGGCGGGGGGCGGCGGTCTGGGCGCTCCGGCATCGCGGTTCCGTTCCCGGGGATGGGGGGTTTGTGGGGGTTTCTGTATCCGCAGCATATAGGGGGTGGCGGGGGTGGTCGTGGTTCGCCGGGCGGGGGAGATGAGGACAGGAACTGGCCGCAAAGAGGGCTAGCGTTCCCGTATGGCATCCAGGACGTACCCCGTGCTCGGCACCCGTGCGCTGAACCGCGCCACCCTCGCCCGCCAGCTGCTGCTCAGCCGCGCCGAGATGTCCGCCCGGGACGCCGTCGGGCATCTGCTCGGGCTCCAGGCGCAGAACGTCACGCCGCCCTACTACCAGCTGCACGCCCGGCTCGCCGGGTTCCGGCCGGAGGAGCTGGCCCGGCTCATGGAGTCCCGGGACGTCGTCCGCATGGTCACCATGCGCTCCACCATCCACACGCACACCGCCCACGACGCCCTCACCCTGCGGCCCCTCGTGCAGCCCGCCCGCGACCGCGAGGTCGGCGCCTTCCGCAGGGGGCTGACGGGAGTCGACCTGGACCGGCTCAAGCGCAGGTCCCGGGTCTTCGTCGAGGCCGAGCCGCGCACCATGGGGGAGATCCGCGAGGAACTGCTCCGGGAGTGGCCCGCGGCCGACCCCCAGTCGCTGGCCGTCGCCGCGCGCTGCCTGCTGCCGCTCGTGCAGGTCACCCCGAGGGGGGTCTGGGGGCGCAGCGGCCGGGTCCGGCTCACCACCGTCGAGCGGTGGCTGGGGGAGGAGGGCGCCGGGCAGACGGCCCAGCCCGTCGACGGCGTCGTGCTGCGCTACCTCGGCGCCTTCGGGCCCGCCTCCGTCAAGGACATGCAGACCTGGGCCGGGCTCACCCGCCTGCGCGAGGCCTTCGAGCGGCTGCGCCCGCGCCTGACGGTGTTCCGCGACGAGAACGGCGCCGAGCTGTTCGACCTCCCCGACGCGCCCCGGCCCGACCCCGACACCCCGGCCCCGCCCCGCTTCCTCCCCGAGTTCGACAACCTGCTGCTCTCCCACGCAGACCGCTCCCGCGTCATCACCCCCGAGATCAAGGGCCGCACCTGGACCGGCAACCAAGCCCACCGCACCCTCCTCGTGGACGGCTTCGTGGCCGGACTGTGGCGCACGGACGAGGAGGCGGGAGGGCCGCGCCTGACCGTCGAGCTGTTCGGTACGCAGACCCGTGCGCGGAAGGAGGAGATCGAGGCCGAGGGGTGCGAGCTGCTCGCCGCGATGGCCGGCGGCACCGGATCCGTGCGCTTCGGGTCAATCCACGGCTGACGCCGCCCTGGTGGAGCCCCCGTCCCGCGCGGCACGATGCCTGTCATGACCCAGAACAGCGCCACCGACGCCTTCCTGGCCGCGCGGGACTTCCTGCTCTCCCACCGCGGCGACTACGAAGCCGCCCACGCCGGATTCACCTGGCCCCGCCCCGAGCGCTTCAACTGGGCCCTCGACTGGTTCGACCGCATCGCGGCCGGCAACGGCGCCGACGCCCTGCGCATCGTGGAGGAGGACGGGACCAGCCACGGGGTCACCTTCGAAGAGCTGAGCGGACGGTCAGCTTCCGCCGCGAACTGGCTGCGCGCCCAGGGCGTCGCCGCGGGCGACCGGATCCTGGTCATGCTCGGCAACCAGCGCGAGCTGTGGGAGGTCATGCTCGGTGCGATGAAGCTGCGCGCCGTCGTCATCCCGGCCACCCCGCTGCTCGGTCCGGCGGATCTGCGCGACCGCGTCGACCGCGGCCTCGTACGCCACGTGATCACGCGCGCCGAGGACACGGCGAAGTTCGACGAAGTGCCCGGCACCTACACCCGCATCGCAGCCGGAGCCGAGGTTCCCACCGGCTGGCGCCGCCTGGAGGACATGTACCAGGCTGACGAAAATTTCAGTCAGGACGGCGAGACCCTCGCCACCGACCCGCTGATGCTCTACTTCACCTCGGGCACCACCGACCGCCCCAAGCTCGTCGAGCACACCCACGCCTCGTACCCGATCGGGCACCTCTCCACCATGTACTGGCTCGGACTGCGCCCCGGCGACGTCCACCTCAACATCGCCTCGCCCGGCTGGGCCAAGCACGCCTGGTCCAACCTCTTCGCCCCCTGGAACGCCGGCGCGACCGTCTTCGTCCACAACTACACCCGCTTCGACGCCGACCGGCTGATGGCGGAGATGGACCGCGGGGCGGTCACCACCTTCTGCGCCCCGCCCACCGTCTGGCGGATGCTGATCCAGTCCGACCTCACCAAGCTCAAGAACCCGCCGCGCGAGGCCGTCGCCGCGGGCGAGCCCCTCAACCCCGAGGTGATCGAGAAGGTGCGCCAGGCCTGGGGGATCACCATCCGCGACGGCTTCGGCCAGACCGAGACCACCCTCCAGGTCGGCAACTTCCCCGGCGCCCCGGTCAAGCCCGGCTCCATGGGCCGCCCCGCCCCCGGCTACCGCATCGTCCTGCTGGACGCCGTCACCGGCGTGGAGTCCCCGGACGAGGGCGAGCTCTGCGTGGACCTGCGCCCCGTTCCCGCCGGAACGCCCGCCGGAGTGATGACCGGCTACCGCGACGACCCGGAACGCACCGCCGAGGCCATGGCGGGCGGGCTCTACCGCACCGGCGACATCGCCTCCCGCGACGCGGACGGCTACCTCACCTACGTCGGCCGCGCCGACGACGTCTTCAAGGCCTCCGACTACAAGATCAGCCCGTTCGAGCTGGAGAGCGCCCTGCTGGAGCACGAGGCCGTCGCCGAGGCCGCCGTCGTGCCCGCGCCCGACGCGCTGCGGCTCGCGGTCCCGAAGGCGTACGTGACCCTCGCCGCGGGCTGGGAGCCGGACGCGGAGACCGCCCGGGTGCTGTTCGAGCACTCCCGGGCGGTGCTGTCCCCTTACAAGAGGATCCGCCGCATCGAATTCGCCGAGCTCCCCAAGACCGTGTCCGGCAAGATCCGCCGGGTGGAGCTGCGCGAGCTCACCGCGTCCGGATCGGCCGAGGAGTACGACGAGGCCGACCTGTAGGCCCGCCCGCGGGCACGGCCGCCCCGCAGCGGCGCCGTGGGCAGGTGCGTACGTACGTACGGTGCTACGCGGGCAGCTGCGCCTCGATCGCCGCGATGACCTCAGGGGCCTCGGGTTCGGTGCGCGGGCGGAAGCGGGCGACGACCTCGCCGGCGGGGGAGATCAGGAACTTCTCGAAGTTCCACTGGATGTCCCCCGCCTCGCCCTCGGCGTCGGCGGTCTTCACCAGCTCGCGGTACAGGGGGTGCCGGCCCTCGCCGTTCACCTCGGTCTTCTCCAGCATCGGGAAGGTCACCCCGAAGCCCGCCGCGCAGAAGGTCTGGATGTCCTCGGCGGTACCCGGCTCCTGGCCGCCGAACTGGTTGCAGGGCACGCCGATGACGGTGAAGCCCTTCGCCTCGTACGCGAACTGGAGCCGGGCCAGCCCGGAGTACTGGGGGGTGAGACCGCACTGCGAGGCGGTGTTCACCAGCAGGATCGCCTTGCCCTTGTGGGCCGCGAGGCTGGTGGGCTCGTCGTCCAGGGTGGTCAGCGGGATGTCGTAAAGGCTCATCGGTCTCTCCTCGGCAGGCTGTCGAACGGACGGACAGGCCTCCGAGCCTAGGCCCCCCTCGCCACCAGCTCCTCCGCCGGGTCGTTGACCGGCTGCGGAACCCCCGTGAGGTCCATGACGAACAGCGGTACGGCCAGTTCGCCGGCCCGCTGCCGGGCCTCGTCCGTGTACCCGGCCAGGGAGAAGCAGACGCCGGACGCCGCGGCCGTCAGGGCGTTCAGCCAGACGCACTCCACCGCCCGCAGCCCCGTCGGGGCCGTCGTCGGGTCCACCTGCGCCACCACCCCGGGAGCCCGCAGATCCACGGCCGCCGCCGGCGGCGGCGCCGCGTCGGGCCGCCGGACGTCGCGGAAGCCGAGCCAGCGCAGGTAGAGCGCGGCCGTCGCCACCGCGTCGTGGCCCGTACGGATGGTCACCGGCAGGAAGGGCGGCCGCGCTCCGGGCCACCCCGGCTCCGCGCCCGTACGGCCCCCGTCGCCGTCGCCGTCGTCGCCATCGTCGCCGGTACGGTCCGTGTGCGGCCCCGGCCCGGGCAGCCAAGGCCCGTCCGCCCCCTCCGTCCCACGCGCCCCCTCCGCCCCGTCCGGCGGCCGCACCGGCAGCCGGGCCACCGTTCCGCACGCGGCGCAGCCCACCTCCGGGTGCGGCCACTCGCCGTCCCGGCCGCAGGCGCCGCACCGTACGGTCACCCACTGTCCGGCCCAGGTGCGGTGCGTCAGCGCGCGCGGCGGCGCCGACAGGTCCAGCAGGGGCGCGACCGGGCTCCCGCAGGCGCAGGGGAAGACCGGGACGGCGTAACCGTTCTCGCGCCGGCACCCCGGGCAGCGCACCCGTACCGCTTCCGCCATGAGCCTGGACCCCCTCCGCCGCCGGATGCCCGTACGCGGGTCCATGCTCCCCCACCGGTCACCGCCGGGGCGAGGGGTGGCGCGGAATCCCGTCGAAACGGACAGACGGCCCCGTCATTTGTGCAACTCACCGAACGAGATGCGCCTTTTGGTGGGTTCCGGGGTCCTCCGGCGCCTTGACGTGCGCGGAGTGGCCGCTTAGCTTGTTCCGTATAGCAGAACAAAACTTCCGGATTACGGAAAAGCCTGACCGCCAGACCCGCAGGAGAACTCGATGCCTCGTATGACAGCCGCCGCCGCTGCAGTGGAGATCCTCAAGCTCGAGGGTGTCGAACAAGCGTTCGGCGTCCCCGGTGCTGCGATCAACCCGTTCTACCGCGAGCTCAAGAACGTGGGCGGGATCGGCCACACCCTCGCCCGCCACGTCGAGGGCGCCTCGCACATGGCCGAGGGGTACACCCGTGCCAAGGCGGGCAACATCGGTGTCTGCATCGGCACGTCGGGTCCGGCCGGCACCGACATGATCACCGGTCTGTACTCGGCGATCGCGGACTCCATCCCGATCCTGTGCATCACCGGTCAGGCTCCGGTCTCGAAGCTCCACAAGGAGGACTTCCAGGCCGTCGACATCGCCTCGATCGCCAAGCCGGTCACCAAGAAGGCCACGACCGTCCTGGAGGCCGCGCAGGTCCCGGGCGTGTTCCAGGAGGCCTTCCACCTGATGCGCTCCGGCCGTCCGGGCCCGGTCCTGATCGACCTCCCGATCGACGTCCAGCTCACCGAGATCGAGTTCGACCCGGAGACCTACTCCCCGCTGCCGGTCTACAAGCCGCAGGCCACCCGCGCCCAGGCCGCCAAGGCCCTGCAGTTCCTGCTGGAGTCCGAGCGTCCGCTGATCGTCGCCGGCGGCGGCATCATCAACGCCGACGCCTCCGACCTGCTGGTCGAGTTCGCCGAGCTGGTCAACGTCCCCGTCATCTCCACCCTCATGGGCTGGGGCACCATCCCGGACGACCACGAGCTGGCCGCCGGCATGGTCGGTGTGCAGACCGCGCACCGCTACGGCAACGCCACGTTCCTGGAGTCGGACTTCGTCTTCGGCATCGGCAACCGGTGGGCCAACCGTCACACCGGTTACAACCTGGACGCCTACACCAAGGGCCGCAAGTTCGTCCACGTCGACATCGAGCCCACCCAGCTGGGCAAGATCTTCGCCCCGGACTTCGGCATCGCCTCCGACGCCAAGGCCGCGCTCGAGCTCTTCATCGAGATCGCCAAGGAGCTCAAGGCCGAGGGCAAGCTGCCCGACTTCAGCGCCTGGACCGCCTCCGCGCAGGAGCGCAAGGGCAGCCTGCAGCGCCGTACGCACTTCGACAACATCCCCCTGAAGCCGCAGCGCGTCTACGAGGAGATGAACAAGGCGTTCGGCCCGGAGACCCGCTACGTCACCACCATCGGTCTCTCCCAGATCGCGGCCGCGCAGTTCCTGCACGTCTACCGCCCGCGCAACTGGGTCAACTGCGGCCAGGCCGGCCCGCTGGGCTGGACCATCCCGGCCGCGATCGGTGCCGCCACCGCGGAGCCGGAGACCCCGGTCGTCGCGCTCTCGGGCGACTACGACTTCCAGTTCATGATCGAGGAGCTGGCGGTCGCCGCCCAGCACAAGGTCCCGTACGTCCACGTCCTCGTGAACAACGCCTACCTGGGTCTGATCCGTCAGGCGCAGGGCGGCCTGGGCATCAACTTCGAGGTCAACCTCGAGTTCGAGAACATCAACACCCCCGAGCTGGGCGTCTACGGCGTCGACCACGTCAAGGTCGCCGAGGGCCTGGGCGTCAAGGCCATCCGCGTCACCGACCCGGACAAGCTGGGCGAGGCGTTCGAGCAGGCCAAGAAGTGGGCCGCCGAGCACCAGGTCCCGGTCGTCGTCGAGGCGATCCTGGAGCGCATCACGAACATCGCGATGAGCAAGACGGTCGACATGAGCGACGTCACCGAGTTCGAAGAGCTGGCGACCGAGCCGGGCCACGCCCCGACCGCGATCCGCCCGCTGTCCGTCTGACGTCCCTCTGGCGTCCCTCTGGCGTCCCCGCCGCCGGCCCCCCGGGGCAGGCGGCGGTGGAGGGCAGTGGCGAACGGCCCCCGCACCTCCGTCAGGAGGTACGGGGGCCGTTCCGCGTTCCCCGCTACGGGGGCCCGCTCGCGGAGCCCCGAGGTCCTCGGCGGCCCCCTCGGCGCCCTCGTCAGCGGTCCGGGTGCGGGCCCAGTTCGGCGTCCACGGCGCCCGCCAGCAGGGCGCGGGCCCGGTCCAGCTCCAGGGAGCCGCTCAGCCAGCGCTCGCTCAGGCCCTCCACCAGCGCGTTCAGTCGTTCCGCCACGTCCAGCGGTACCGCGGTGAGGTCGGCGAGCCCGGCCGCCTGGGCGTCCGCCACGGCGTCGGCCGTGTCCCGGTTCCAGCTGAGGGTGGACTCGGCCAGGGCCTCGCGCAGGTCGGCGTCGAAGATGGCGCTGGCCCGCAGCTCGCCCCAGGCGATGCTGTTCTCGCGGACCCGCGGCGTGTCCTGGAGCTCGCTGAGCAGGAGCTGGAGCAGCACCGCGCGGGCGTCCTCGGTGTCCTCGACGGCCTCGTCCGTATAGCCGGTGGCGCGGTCGCTGATGAAGGCGAGGGTGCGCCGGACCAGCCCGGCGCGGTCCTTGAAGTGGTAGTAGATCAGGGCGGTGGAGACGCCGGCCTCCGTCGCCAGCTCCTCGACCCGCAGCCCTCTGACGCCATTGCGCGCGATGACGCGTACGGCTGCTTCCAAGATCAACGCTTGACGGTCGGCCACTCTCGCTCGCACCTTTCGGTCGGACACCTCTTGACTGACCTTTCAGTCAGGTCCCACGATAGCTTCCATGTGATCTTCTGACTGAAAATTCAGTCAGTCGCGCCGAAGGAGCCCTCCCGTGACCCTGACGACCCCGCCCGCCACCACCTGGCGCATGCCCGCCGAATGGACCGAGCACGAGGCCTGCCTCATGGCCTGGCCGGCCCGCGCCGAACTGTGGGGAGCCGCCTTCGAGGCGGCCCGCCGCGAGTACGCCGCCGTGGCCCGCGCCATCGCCGCCTTCGAGCCGGTCATCATGATCGCCACCCCCGGCCAGTCCGACGGGGCCCGCGCCGCCTGCGGCGACGACCCCGCCATCGAGGTCATCGAATTGCCGATCGACGACTCCTGGCTGCGCGACTCCGGCCCGATCTTCGCCCACGACGCGCAGGGCGCCCGCGTCGGCCTCGACTTCCGCTTCAACGCCTGGGGCGAGAAGCACCACCCCTGGACCGCCGACGACAAGCTCGCCGGGCTCCTCCTGGACCGGCTGCGCGTCCCCCGCGTCCACTCCTCCATGGTGCTGGAGGGCGGCGCCCTCACCGTCGACGGCGAGGGCACGCTCATCACCACCGAGCAGTGCCTCCTGCACCCCAACCGCAACCCCCGCATGAGCCGCGCCGAGATCGAGGACGAGCTGAAGCGCCGCCTCGGCGTCGAGAAGGTCATCTGGCTCCCGTACGGCGGCCTGGAGGACACCGAGACCGACGGCCACGTCGACGGGGTCGCCGCCTTCGTGGCCCCCGCCCGGGTGGTCGTCTCCCTGCCCTCGGACCCCGCCCACCCCGACTACGCCCGGATGCGCGCCAACCTCGCCGTCCTGGAGGCCTCCACCGACGCCCGCGGCCGCGCCCTGGAGGTCATCCCCCTGCCGCAGACCGCCTACGGAGAGGTCGAGGGCGCCCGCGTCGAGGTCGGCTACCTCAACTTCTACCTGGCCAACGGCGGCTGCGTGGTCCCCGTGGCCGGTGGCCCCGACGACGAGGCGGCCCTGGCCGTGCTCGACGCCGTGCTGCCCGGCCGCAAGGTGGTCGGCGTGCCGACGCCGGTCCTCGCGTACGGCGGGGGCGGCGTCCACTGCATCACCCAGCAGTTCCCGAAGGAGGCCCGCGCGTGACCCCGTACGCCCTCCTCACCTCCTACGGCTCCCCGCTCGGCTCCCCGGCCCGCCTGGAGCCGGCCGAACGGGTTCCGCTGCGCGTCGGCCTCGTCCAGACGCGCTGGTACGCCGACCCGCGCGAGCACGACGACCTGCTGCGCCAGGGCGTCGCCCTGGCCGCCGGTGAGGGCGCGAAGGTGGTCTGCCTGCCCGAGCTGACCCGCAGCCCCTACTTCTGCAACACCGACGACCCGATGGCCGACGGCGCCGCCCGGCACCTGGAGGACGTCGAGGACGGCCCCACGGTCCGCCTCGCCGCCGAACTGGCCACCGGCCTCGGGATCACCGTGCACGCCTCCCTCTACGAGCGGGCCGGGGACGGCGGGCTCGGCTACAACACCGCCGTCTGCGTGGCCCCGGACGGCAGGCTGATCGCCCGGACCCGCAAGAACCACATCCCCGCCTTCCCCGGCTACCGCGAGGACCTGTGCTTCCGCCCCGGCGACAGCGGCTTCCCCGTCGTCGCCCACGAGGGGGCCCGCTTCGGATTCCCCACCTGCTGGGACGAGTGGTTCCCCGAACTGGCCCGGGCCTACGCGCTGGCCGGCGCGGAGATCCTCGTCCACCCCACGGCCATCGGCTCCGAGATGGACCTGCCGGACTTCGACACCCGGCCGATGTGGGAGCACGCCATCAGCGCCAACGGCCTGGCCAACGCGCTCTTCATGATCGTGCCCAACCGCGTCGGCACCGAGGGCCGCTCCACCTTCTACGGCTCCTCGTTCATCTCCGACCCCTACGGCCGGGTCCTGCTCCGGGCGCCCCGCGACCGGCCCGCGGTGCTCGTCGCCGACCTGGATCTCGACCAGCGCCGCGACTGGCTGGAGTTCGGCCTGATGCAGACCCGCCGCCCCGAGCTCTACGGACGGCTCACCGAGCCCCGCGCGTGCCCGTAGCCGTGCCCGTGGCCGAGCGCGTGCCCGTGCCCCTACCCGTACCCGCACGCAGCAAAGCGCCGAGTCACGGGACCGTCCGTGACTCGGCGCTCTGGCTGGTTACCGCCCGACGGTGCGAGGCTGGCGCGACAGGACGTTCGCGCCGCCGGGCGGAGTGGAAGGGCTCCTCCGCCGTCCACAGGGTGCTCTGTGCGTAGCCCCTGTGCACGAGGAGGAGGTGGCTGGGACCGCGACGGGCGGTGACGAGAACTCCGGCATCCGTCTCCCTCAGGTCAAGAGACGGGCCTCGGAACCCATTACCACCGCACTGGCTCACACGCCCGTCGCGGTCCTCGTCCTGCCCCCACCGCGTACCACCCCTCATCCGGGTCCGCGGTGCGGGCCAGCACCAGGGGCATGACCTCCCGTCAGGCCCCCGGTACAGCTTGTGGCTCAGGCGTCGCGCAGGGCGCGGACGGCCTCCTCGACGCGCTTGCCGTAGTCGGCGTCGGCGGCGTGGAAGTGAGCCAGGTTCTTCTCGATGACGTCTTCCAGGGTGACCTGGGAGAGTCCGCCGGCGATGTTCGCCACCAGACGCTCCTTCTCGGCCTCCGACATCAGGCGGTAGAGCTCGCCGGCCTGGAAGAAGTTGTCGTCCTTGGTGTGCGCCGGGGCCTCGTGGGTGCCCGTGTAGCCGGAGACGGCCTTCGGGGCGCCCAGGCCGAGACCGGTCTCGGCCGGACCCTGGTACGAGTTGGGCTCGTAGTTCTTGTCGTGGCGCGAGCCGTTGCGCAGCGCCATGACGCCGTCGCGGCCGTAGTTGTCGGCCGTCGTCGCCTTCGGGGCGTTGACCGGCAGCAGGGTGTGGTTCACACCGAGGCGGTAGCGCTGGGCGTCGGCGTACGCGAACAGGCGGCCCTGGAGCATCTTGTCCGGCGAGGCGGTGATGCCCGGGACGAAGTTGTTCGGGGAGAAGGCGGACTGCTCGACCTCGGCGAAGACGTTGTCCGGGTTGCGGTCGAGGACCAGGCGGCCCACGCGCTGCAGCGGGTAGTCGCTGTGCGGCCACACCTTGGTGAGGTCGAACGGGTTGAAGCGGTAGTCCGCGGCCTCGGCGGCGGGCATGATCTGGACGTAGAGGGTCCAGCTCGGGTTCACACCGCGCTCGATCGCCTGCAGCAGGTCGGTCTGGTGCGAGTTGCCGTCCTTGCCGACGAGCTCGGCGGCCTGCTCGCCCGACAGGCAGCGGATGCCCTGGTTCGTCTTGAAGTGGTACTTGACGAAGAAGGCCTCGCCCTGGGCGTTGGTCCACTGGTAGGTGTGGGAGCCGTAGCCGTTCATGTGGCGGTAGGACGCGGGTATGCCGCGGTCACCCATCAGCCAGGTGATCTGGTGCGTCGCCTCGGGGGCGTGCGCCCAGAAGTCCCAGACGTTGTCCGGCTCCTGCTTGCCCGTGAAGGGGTCGCGCTTCTGGGAGTGGATGAAGTCGGGGAACTTGATCGGGTCCTTGATGAAGAACACCGGGGTGTTGTTGCCGACGAGGTCGTAGTTGCCCTCTTCGGTGTAGAACTTCAGGGCGAAGCCGCGCGGGTCGCGGACCGCGTCCGCGCCACCGAGCGAGTCGGCCACGGTGGAGAACCGCAGGAAGGTCTCGGTCTTCTTGCCGACCGTGTTCAGGAACGCCGCGCTGGTGTACGCGGTGACGTCGTCGGTCACCTCGAAGTGGCCGTACGCGGCGCTGCCGCGGGCGTGCACCACGCGCTCCGGGATGCGCTCGCGGTTGAAGCGGGCGAGCTTCTCAAGGAGCTGCTGGTCCTGGACCAGGAGCGGGCCACCGACGCCGGCGGTGGCGGAGTTCTGGTTGTCGGCGACCGGGGCGCCGGACTCGGTCGTCAGCGTGCGCTTCGACATGGTGACCTTCCGTACGGGGCAACTGCTGACGGAAAGCATCTTCCGTCATGCGGAACAGCCTAATTTCGGCGTGAACTCGACGTCAACAGTTTGTTGAAAAGAAAGAAGAAGAGAGAGGAGAGGTGATCCGGACGGTGCCGGCACTTGGGCGCGACAGGACAGGTGTCAGCACCGGCACCATCCGGAAACTCAGGCCCCCGTGAGGGGGAGGGGCGGCCGGGGACAGCGGGCCGCCGCGGGGTGGATCAGACCTGGGCGCCGGAGAGGCGCTCGACGGCGCGCAGCAGCGCGGAGTGGTCCAGGCCGCCGTCGCCCTGGGCGCGCAGCGAGGCGACCAGCTGGGCGACGACCGCGCCGACCGGCAGGGCCGCACCGACGTTGCGGGCGGCGTCGGTGACGATGCCCATGTCCTTGTGGTGCAGGTCGATCCGGAAACCGGGCTTGAAGTCGCGGTTCAGGAAGTTGTCCTTCTTGCGGGTCAGGACCGTGGAGCCGGCCAGACCGCCGTTGAGGACGTCCAGGGCGGCCTGGAGGTTCACGCCGGACTTCTCGAGGAAGACGACGGCCTCGGCGCACGCCTGGATGTTCACCGCGACGATGAGCTGGTTGGCGGCCTTCACCGTCTGGCCCGAGCCGTGGGGACCGCACAGGACGATGACCTTGCCGAGGGCCTCGAGGATCGGGAGGGCCTCGTCGAAGTCGGCCTGCTCGCCACCCACCATGATCGACAGGACGGCCTCGATGGCGCCGGCCTCGCCGCCGGACACCGGGGCGTCGATGACGCGGATGCCCTTCTCGGCGGCGTTCTTCGCGAGGTCGACCGAGGTCTGCGGGGTGATCGACGACATGTCGATGATCAGCGCACCGGACTTCGCGTTCTCCAGGATGCCGTTCTCACCGTAGGAGATGGCCTCGACCTGCGGGGAGGCGGGCACCATCGTGATGATGACGTCGGCGTCCTTGACGGCCTCGGCGATCGAGCCGGCCGCGGAGCCGCCGGCGGCGGCGAGGCGCTCCAGCTTGTCCTGCTCCAGGGTGAAGCCGGTGACCGAGTAGCCGGCCTTCAGGAGGTTCTCGGCCATGGGGGAGCCCATGATTCCGAGACCGATCCAGGCAATCTTGGGGAGGGTGCTCATGATGAGGGTCCTTCTCTTTAATGCTTCGTACGAAAAGTGCGTGGTGTGCCTGGCTGTTCGCCCGGACTTTGTCCGCCTACTTGGCGGCGCGGGCCTCGGCGGGGAGCCACGCGAAGGACGCGGCGGCGTCGGCGGCCTTGTACTCGAGGCCTACGTAGCCCTCGTATCCGGCCTTCTTCAGCTGGTCCAGGAGCTCCTCGAGCGGAAGCTCGCCGGTGCCCGGGGCACCGCGTCCCGGCTTGTCCGCGATCTGGACGTGGCCGGTCTTGGCGGCGTACTTTTCGATGACCTCGGAGAGGTCCTCATCGTTCATCGCCAGGTGGTACAGGTCGAGCAGGAACTTGGCGTTCCCGAGGCCGGTGGCCTCGTTGACCTTGTCCACGATCTCGATGCCGGCCGGGGCGCTCACCAGGGGGTAGAGCGGCGACTCGGGCTTGTTGAGGGTCTCGATCAGGAGGATCGCACCCACCCGGTCGGCGGCCTGGGCCGCGACGACCAGGTTCTTCAGGGCCAGCTCGTCCTGGACGGCCGGGTCGACTCCGTCGACGCGGTTGCCGTACAGGGCGTTGAGCGCCTTGCAGCCGACCGAGGCGGCGAAGTCGGCCGCCACGTTGATGTTGGCGTTGAAGCGGTCCGACTCCTCACCGGGTACCGAGACCGCGCCGCGGTCCGGGCCCGGCAGCTGGCCGGCGTAGAAGTTCAGACCCACCAGCTGGGTGCCGGCGTCCTCAAGAGCCTTCTTGAGGGCGTCGAGTTCCGCCTGGGCGGGGGTGGGGGTCTCGATCCAGGGCCACCACAGCTCGACCGCGGTGAAGCCCGCCGCGGCGGCAGCCGCGGGACGCTCCAGGAGCGGGAGTTCCGTGTAGAGGATCGAAAGGTTCACATCGAAGCGCTGGTCCGTGTATCCCATGAGGGGTGTGCGCTCCTTCCGTATTGCGGAAGTTAGTTTCTGCTTGATGGAAGACTGCATCGGGCCCGTCGTGGATGTCAAGTGCGGACTGCCGAAAAAAGCTGACCGGGAGGTAGCTTGACCAGCGTGCGATTGAGAGTGGAGTTCACGACCGAGCCCTTCGACCTCGAAGAGGCCCCCGCCCATGCCGTGGCCGCCCGCGAGGTCATCCAGAAGGCGCAGCTGGACGCGGTGGACGTCGGCCCGTTCGGCAACACCGCCGAGGGCGAGTCCGACCGGGTGCTGAGCGCGGTGGCCGCGCTGCTGCGCGATTCGCTGGAGGCCGGGGCGACGCGCGTCTCGCTCCAGGTCAACGTGATCGGGGAGGACACGCCGTGACCGAGCCCCGTGACCACCCCTTCGTCGCCGCGGTCAAGCCGCTGGTGGACGCCATGGGCGGAGAGCTGATGGATCCGGCCCTGGCGCAGCCCGACGACGTCGTGCTCACATGGGAGGGCCGGGAGCTGCTCGCGGTGCGCCTGCCCCAGCTGTCCGACTCGCTGGACCACATCCTGGCCGCCCTGGAGCGCCGGCACGGCGTGCCCCTGGCGCAGCTCGACCGCAAGTCCAAGCAGGACGTGGTGCGGATACTGGAGGCGCGCGGCGCCTTCTCCGTGCGGCACGGCGTGGAAACGGTCGCGGGGGCGCTTGGCGTGAGCCGCTTCACCGTCTACAACTACTTGAACAGGGAAAACGCAAACAAGACAGCCAAGAGTGAAGGCTGATTCACCCTTCGTGACGAGCCGCCGCCCAATTCACCCGGGCGGCGGCTTTTGTGTACGGGAAGTTTCAACAAAGTGTTGACGCCGTGTTGTCGAGGGCGTTAGCTATGCGCAGCCCGTCAAAAAGCAACAACAGGCCACGGAGGCCTACCGTGACTTCGAGTCCGACCCCGGGTCTCACCCGGTTCAACGCCTTGGACGACAGCGAGGCCACGGCCGAGCTGCACGAGGTGTGCGCCAGTTCGGCGTGGGGTGCCAAGCTGCTCGCGCAGCGCCCCTTCGCCGGCGTCGACGCCCTGTTTTCGGCCAACGAGTCCGCCATGGCGGAGCTCACCGCCGAGGACCTCGGCGAGGCGATGGGAGGCCACGCGCCGATCGGCCGGCCGAAGCCGGGAGACCCTACCTCCGCCCGCGAGCAGCGTGGCATGGCCGGTGCCTCGGAGGAGCTGAAGAACGAGCTCCTCGAGCTGAACCTGGCGTACCAGGAGAAGTTCGGCCACGTCTTCCTCATCTGTGCCACCGGTGCGACCGGTGAGTTCATGCGGGACGCGGTCAAGGTCCGGATCGAGAACTCGCCGGAGCAGGAGCGGGAGACCGCCCGCGGTGAGCTCGTCAAGATCAACAAGATCCGCCTGACCCGCCTCGTCGAACTCGCAGAAGGAGCGTGAGCATGAGCACCGAGACCACCGCGTCGGTGTCCACGCACATCCTGGACACCAGCATCGGAAAGCCCGCCGAGGGCGTCGCCATCTCCCTCTCGGCCCGTACGGGCCTGGACGGCGAGTGGGCGGCCCTGGGTGGTTCCGCCACCGACGCCGACGGGCGTTGCAAGGACCTGCCGGCGCTGCCGGAGGGCACCACCCACGTACGCCTCGATTTCGAGACCGAGACGTATTTTTCCAAGAAGCAAGCCGAGGCGCAGCAGGACGCCCCCCGCGTAAGGGACAGCGGTGCGTTCTTCCCCGAGGTAACGATCACCTTCGCGGTGAACCCGGGCGAGCACTACCACGTACCGCTGCTGCTCAACCCGTTCGGCTACTCCGTTTACCGAGGGAGCTAGCATGGCCACGATTCTCGGCCAGAACCAGTACGGCAAAGCAGAGAACCGCGTCGTCAAGATCACGCGGGACGGCGACACGCACCACATCAAGGACCTGAACGTCTCGGTCGCCCTCTCCGGCGACATGGACGACGTCCACTACTCCGGCTCGAACGCCAACGTGCTCCCCACGGACACCACCAAGAACACGGTGTACGCGTTCGCCAAGGAATACGGCATCGAGTCCGCCGAGCAGTTCGGCATCCACCTGGCGCGCTGGTTCGTCAACAGCCAGGAGCCGATCCAGAAGGCCCGCATCCGGATCGAGGAGTACTCCTGGTCCCGGATCGCGACCTCGGACGCCAACTCGAAGTTCATCGGCTCCGACGAGGTGAACCACTCCTTCGTCCGTGAGGGCGGGGAGACCCGGGTCACCCAGATCACGTACGACGGTCAGAACTGGGAGGTCATCTCCGGCCTCAAGGACCTGGTCGTCATGAACTCCACGAACTCCGAGTTCTGGGGTTACGTGAAGGACAAGTACACGACCCTGAAGGAAGCGTACGACCGCATCCTCGCCACCCAGGTGTCGGCCCGCTGGCGCTTCAGCTGGTCGGACGACGACCAGCGGATGCCCAACTGGGAGAAGTCCTACGCCGAGACCCGCAAGCACATGCTGCAGGCCTTTGCGGAGACCTACTCCCTCTCGCTCCAGCAGACCCTGTACCAGATGGGTTCGCGGATCATCAACCACCGTTCGGAGATCGACGAGGTCCGCTTCTCGCTCCCGAACAAGCACCACTTCCTCGTCGACCTGGAGCCCTTCGGCCTCAAGAACGACAACGAGGTGTACTTCGCCGCGGACCGTCCCTACGGTCTGATCGAGGCGACGGTCCTCCGCGACGGCGTTGACGCCCGTATCCCCGTGGACATGACCAATCTCTGAGCACGTCGCGCCCGTCCCGGAGCTCCGCAGTGGCCCCGGGACGGGCGACACCCCCACAACTTCCTGAATCGGCACCCGGACGCAACACACGGGGCGGCAGTACTGTCAGCTGCCAAGGCCCCCGGCTCCGGCACTCAAATCCCCTGGGTTTTGCCGTGCCCGCACCGCCACTGAAAGCACGAGGAAGTCCCATGGCAGCATCGGCAGCCCATGACAGCGCCGTCGAGCGCATCGTCATCGAAAACTGTGCGATTGCGACCGTCGACGCGAATGACACCGAATACGCCTCGGGTCACGTCGTCGTCGCCGGCAACAAGATCGAGTCCATCGGCGCGGGCAAGGCCCCCGAGAACCTCGAGAACGTCGTCCGCCGCATCGACGGCACCGGGCACCTCGTGACTCCCGGTCTGGTCAACACGCACCACCACTTCTACCAGTGGATCACGCGTGGCCTGGCCACCGACCACAACCTCTTCAACTGGCTCGTCTCGCTGTACCCGACCTGGGCGCGCATCGACGAGCAGATGACGTACACGGCCGCGCAGGGCTCCCTCGCCGCGATGGCCAAGGGTGGCGTGACCACCGCGATGGACCACCACTACGTCTTCCCCAAGGGCTCCGGCGACCTGTCCGGCTCGATCATCCGCGCCGCGTCCGAGATGGGTGTCCGCTTCACCCTCGCCCGCGGCTCGATGGACCGTAGCGAGAAGGACGGCGGTCTGCCGCCGGACCACGCCGTCGAGACCCTCGAAGGCGCGCTCGCCGACACCGAGGCGACCGTGAAGAAGTACCACGACGCCTCCTTCGACTCGATGACCCAGGTCGCCGTCGCCCCCTGCTCCCCCTTCTCGGTCTCCACCGAGCTGCTCAAGCAGGGCGCCGAGCTGGCCCGCCGCCTGAACGTGCGCCTGCACACGCACGGCTCGGAGACCGTCGAGGAAGAGCAGTTCTGCAAGGAACTGTTCGGCATGGGCCCGACCGACTACTTCGAGTCGACCGGCTGGCTCGGCGAGGACGTGTGGATGGCGCACAGCGTCCACATGAACGACTCCGACATCGCCGCGTTCGCCCGGACCAAGACCGGTGTCGCGCACTGCCCGTCCTCCAACGCCCGTCTGGCCGCCGGCATCGCCCGCGTCCCGGACATGCTGGCCGCCGGCGTACCGGTCGGCCTCGGCGTGGACGGCACGGCCTCCAACGAGTCCGGCGAGCTGCACACCGAGCTGCGCAACGCGCTCCTCATCAACCGCCTCAACCCCGTCCACCGCGAGCGCGCCCTGAACGCGCGCCAGGCCCTGCGCCTCGGTACGTACGGTGGCGCGCAGGTCCTCGGCCGCGCCGGCAACATCGGCTCGCTGGAGGTCGGCAAGCTGGCCGACCTGGTCCTGTGGAACGTGAGCACGTTCCTGCACTCCTCCATCGCCGACCCGGTCACCGCCCTGGTCTTCGGTGCGGCGGCCCCGGTGACGGCTTCGTTCGTCAACGGCAAGCAGATCGTCGAGAACAACCGACTCCTCTTCGCCGACGAGGACGCCATCGCCGTGTCCACGCGGGAAGAGGCCCAGCGCCTGGCGCGGATCTCCGCGCAGGCCTGATCCCACGGAGTCCGGTCGGGGGGGACGGCCCCCGGCCGGCGGCCGCGGACCCGAGCGGGGTCCGCGGCAGCCGTTCCCGGGAAGCGCCCGAGGAGAGATCCGACGGCGCCCCCGGGGGCGGTGACTCGTGACAACCCTGCACCCCGCAGCGCAGCACGTCTCGCGCCACTGCCACGGCACCACCAGCTCGAAAACGCGTGGAACCGATTTGGGCGAATCGTTTCCGCACCTCTTGGGACATGAAGTCGAAGCACCAGTCGCAAGATCCACAACTCCATACAGGCTCGACTAGCAACGCTTTCGCACCACCTCCATGACACCCACGTCCCTGCCGACGTGTCTAACCGACCGGAGGAAGCCGTGGCCGAAACGCCCAGGTTTCGCAAAGATGCAGTCGCAGTACCGGAGGAGAAGCACCCGGTCGACGAGACCTTGCCTCCGCTCAAGATGTTCACGAGCGGCCTCCAGCACGTCGCCGCCATGTACGCCGGTGTCGTTGCCCCGCCCATGATCGTCGGCCCCGCCGTCGGACTCTCCGCCACCGAGACCGCCTTCCTGATGGGCGCCTCGCTCTTCACCGCAGGGCTCGCCACCCTCCTCCAGACCCTCGGGTTCTGGAAGATCGGCGCCAAACTCCCCTTCGTCAACGGCGTTTCCTTCGCCGGCGTGACCCCGATGATCGCCATCGGCAAGGACCAGGGTGCGGACGCCATCCCCGTCATCTTCGGGGCGATCATCGTCGCCGGAGTCATCGGCTTCTTCGCCGCCCCCTACTTCGGCAAGCTCGTCCGCTTCTTCCCGCCCGTCGTCACCGGCACGGTCATCACGCTGATCGGCGTGTCCCTGCTCCCGGTGGCGTTCAACTGGTCGCAGGGCGGCAACAAGGCCGCCACCGACTACGGCTCGATGAAGAACATCGGCATGGCCGCCCTCACCCTGGCGATCGTCCTGGTGATGCGGAAGTTCCTGCGCGGGTTCCTCCAGCAGATCTCGATCCTGCTCGGCCTGGTCGTGGGCACCCTCATCGCGATACCGATGGGCATGACCAGCTTCGACGCCGTCAAGAACGCGGACGTCATCGGCTTCCCCACCCCGTTCCACTTCGGCGCGCCGCAGTTCCACGTCGCCGCGATCATCTCCATGTGCATCGTCATGCTGGTCTGCATGACCGAGTCCACCGCCGACATCCTCGCCCTCGGCCGGATCGTGGGCCGGCCGGCGGACGAGAAGACCATCGAGGGCGGCCTGCGCGCCGACACCCTCGGCAGCGCGCTCAGCCCGCTGTTCAACGGCTTCATGTGCAGCGCCTTCGCCCAGAACATCGGGCTCGTCGCGATGACCAAGGTGCGCAGCCGCTTCGTGGTCGCCGCGGGCGGCGGCATCCTGATCCTGCTGGGCCTGTGTCCGATGGCCGCCTCCGTCATCGGGGTCGTCCCGCTGCCCGTCCTCGGCGGCGCCGGCGTCGTCCTGTTCGGCTCGGTCGCGGCCAGCGGCATCCAGACCCTGGCCGGCGCGGCCATGGAGAAGGGCGAGAACGCGCTGATCGTCGCCGCCTCGGTGGGCATCGGCCTGATCCCGATCGCCGCCCCCGGCTTCTACCACGCCTTCCCCAAGGACCTCCTCGTCGTCCTCGACTCCGGCATCAGCACCGGCTGCGTCACGGCGATCGTCCTCAACCTCGCCTTCAACCACCTCGGCGTGAAGAAGGACCCCGCGGCGGAGGCGGAGGCCACGGCCGAACCGGCCTTCGTGCACTGACCCCGGCGCCCGCGCGCCGGTCCGGCCCCGCGCACGTCCCGGCGGCGGGAGGTACCTGCGACGGCGCGTACGCCACCCACTGCGGGTGTGGCGTACGCGCCGCCGCACGTGCCTCCCGCCGCCGCACGCGTGCGGCGGGGCCGCACCCGTTCCGCCGGCGGTACGCGTACCGCCGGGCGCGGGAGGCCGGCCCGGTCAGGCGTGCGGCGCCGGGTCCTGCCAGATGTCCGGCCGGACGGTCCGCAGCCGCCGGCCCAGCTGGTCCAGTTCCTGCGCCTCCGACTTGCGCACGTGCAGCGCCACCGCCGTGTCGGTGATGCGCAGCCCCGGCAGCCGCCTGGACAGGTCGGCGGTGTAGCGGGACAGCCCCTCGACCGAGCGCAGCCGGGCGCTGATGATGAAGTTCCAGGGGCCGCTGACGGACATGCAGGTCCGGGTCTCGCGCAGCCCCGAGGCCACCGCCGCGCAGCCCGCGACCTCGTACTCCGGCACCTCCGCCCACAGCGTCGCCGACACCGGCCAGCCGGACAGCGCGGAGGCCATCGAGCAGCTGTAGCGCAGGCTCTGCCCCGCCTCCAGCCGCGCCAGCCGGCGCCGTACGGTCGACTCGCTCATCCCCGACTCCCGGGCCAGCGAGGCCACCGTACGGCGCGCGTCACCGGCCAGCGCCAGTACCAGGAGCCGGTCCTCCATCGGCATGGCCGCCACCACCCCCGCCGTCGGCACGAGCGGTCCGGCCGCCCGGCGGGTGCGCCCGGTCAGCAGATCGCTCTGCGCCGGGGTCAGCTGGTCCAGGCGCCACCGGTCGGGGGCGATGTGGACCGCCGTCACCATCGAGGAACGGGTTCCGGTCACTCCGGGGATCAGCTGCACCCGGAAGTACAGGTAGCGGTACAGCGTGTGCAGATCCGGCACCGCGACGAAGACCAGCAGTTCACGGCCGCCGGTGGTGTGCTCCACGCCCATGGTGTGCGCGTCCTCGACCAGGGCGGCGCCGACGGCGGGGGAGGCGCCCGGCTCGCACATCACCTCCACCCACGCCATGCACGGCGAGAGCGCTCCCGTCCGCAGCCCCAGCCCCGTGATCCAGGCCTCTCCGGCCGAGGTCAGCCGCTCCCAGCGGCGCGCGAGGGTCTCCGGGCGCGCGCCGAGCACCGGTGCCAGCCGCTCCCAGCTGGCCCTGGGCGCGAGTTGCAGTGCGTGGACCAGCGCCCGGTCGGTGTCGTCGATGGCGGAAATGGCCGAGTTCATACCCTCCCCTGGCGGTTCTCCCGGACGCTGTCCGGGCAACCGGACTTTCGACTGATCATCTCTCTTTGTGTGCTCACCTGTGGAATCGGACGGTTGTGCACACCTTCGTGAACGCAGCGGGAGGACGTGTGGGGGACCCCGGCACGAACGTGCGCCAGGCGGCGCCGGCCGAACTGTCCAGTTTCATCGGCCGGGAGCGCGAGCTCGCCCGCGCCACCGCACTGCTCGCCACGGAACGCCTGGTCATGCTCACCGGACCGGCCGGAATCGGCAAGACCCGGCTGGCCGGGCGGATCGCCTCGGCCCTCGTCAGGGGCCGGGGGTGCGACATCGTCTGGGCCGACCTGGCCGGGCTGTCGCGCGGCGCCGCCACCCCGCTCGAAGCGGAACTCCTGCGACGGCTCGGCGGCCGCGCGGCCCTGCTGGTGCTCGACGGCTGCGAATCGCTCGGCGGGCGGGCGGGCCCCCTCGTCGCCCGGCTGCTGAAACGATGTCCCGGGGTACGGATTCTGGCCACCTCGCAGCGCGGGCTCGGCACCGAGGGGGAGACGCGGATCCCCGTACCGCCGCTGTCCGTGCCCGGCGCCGTGCCCGATCCGGCCCGGCGGCACCCGGTGCCCGAGGTCGCCGCGTACGAATCCGTACGCCTCTACGAGCAACGGGCGCGCGGGGCCGACCCCTCCTTCGTGCTCACCGACCGCAACGCGGGGGCCGTCGCCGCCCTGTGCCGTGCCCTCGACGGGATCCCCGGCGCCCTGGAGCTGGCCGCCGGGCGCGCCCACCGCTACGCCCCCGCCGAGGCGCTGCGCCGGCTGACCGCCGACCCGCTGGGCTTCCTCGAAGGCGGCGCGGGCCGGGCCGGCGGGGCCGACGCCCTGCGCTCCCAGCGGCTGTCCAGCCCCGAGGAACGGCTGCTGTGGGAGCGGCTCTCCGTCTTCGCCGGATCCTTCGACCGGGCCGCCGTCGCGGAGGTGTGCGGTTTCGGCGCGCTCGGCCCGGGCGCCGCCGGCGAGGCCCTGCACCGCCTCGCCCCGGCCCTGCTGACGGAGGGCGGCGCCCCGGTCCGCTACCGGCTGCCGCTGTCCGTACGCGTCCACGCGGCCCGCCGCCTCGCCCGTGATCCCGGCGGTGACGGGCTGACCGCGGCCCGCCGCCACCGCGCCCGGTGCCGGGTGACCGCCGAGCGCGCCGCGGGGCTGTGGCGGTCGGGGGCGCAGCGGGAGGCCCGCGCGCTCGCCGTACGCGAACTGCCGGAGCTGCGCCTGGCGATGGACCCGCTGTCGGCGGCCGGTCCGGCGGGCGCGCTGGAGATCGCCGTCTCGCTGTGGTTCCTCTGGGCCCCGTGCGGGCTCCTGGCGGAGGGGCGCCGGCACCTGGAACGGGCGCTGGCCCTGCACCCCGCGCCCCGGCCCGCCCGGGCGCTGTGGCTGGCGGCCTGGCTGGTGGCGAGTTCCGGGGAGCCGGAGGCCGCCGATCCGCTGCTGGTGGAGGCGTGGAGCGCGGCCGTGCAGGAGGGCGAGGACGCCTGCCTGGCCTACCTCGCGCACACCCGGGGCGTCGTCGCCCTCTGGAAGGACCGCCCCTGGGAGGCGGCGGCCGAGTTCCGCGAGGCCCTCGGACAGCTCCCGCAGGAGCCGGGGTTCGGGCCCGGCCCGGACGCGCTGCGGGCGGCGCTGACGATGGCGCTCGCGCACACCGACCCGGCGTCCGTACCCGTCGAGGAAGGCCCGCCGGAGGGGCCCGTGGACCTGTGGGCCCGTTCCCGTACCGGCTACGCCCATGCGGCGGTCCAGCGCCGCGAGGGCCGGCCCGCGCAGGCCCGGACCGAGCTGATGCGGGCCGTGGAGATCCAGCTCGCGCTCGGCGACCGGCTCGGACTCGCCCTCTCGGTGGAGCTGCTGGCCGAACTGGCGGCCGACACGGGCCGCTACGAGCAGTCCGCGCGGCTGCTCGGCGCGGCCTCCCGCAGCCGCCCGGGCGGCGCCGCCCCACCGCGTGCCGAGCGGATCCTGCGCCTGCGGATGGATCCCGGGGCCTTCCGGGCCGCCCACGCCGAGGGCGCCCGGACCCCGCTGCGGGAGCTGCTGGCACAGAGCTGAGCCGGGGGAGGCCGGACGGGACGTGCGGGGCGCCGGGGCCCGGAGTTGCCGGGCCGGTGCGGCGTACGCCGTATACGGGGAGGAAAGACATGGCATGAGCGAACCCACCCCTCTGGACGGACAGGTGGTACAGCCATGCCGCAGCCCTCCCAGCTCTGGATGCGCAGCGAGACCCGCCCCACCGAACGCCGTGCGCCGCTCACCCCCGAGGACGCCGCCCGGCTCGTGCGGCGGGGCGTACGGATCACCGTGGAGGAGTCCGGCCACCGGGTCTTCCCGCTCGACGCCTACGCGGCGGCCGGCTGCGACCTGGCCCCCGCCGGGTCCTGGGCGGGCGCCGCGCCCGGATCGGCGTACGTCCTCGGACTGAAGGAACTCCCTTCGGTGCCCGAGCGTTTGCACCACCGGCACGTCTACTTCGGGCACGCCTACAAGGGTCAGGCGCAGGCCCCCGGGCTGCTGCGGAGGTTCGCCGCGGGCGGCGGGACCCTGCTCGACCTGGAGTACCTCGCCGACGCGCAGGGCCGCAGGCTGGCCGCCTTCGGCTACTGGGCGGGGTACGTGGGCGCGGCCCTGGCCGCGCTGCGGGCGCGCGGCCGGCTCACGGCCCCCCTCGCCGCGCTGCCCCGCGCCGAACTCGACGCCCGGCTGCGCCCCTCACCCGGGGACCGGCCCTTACGGGCCCTGGTCATCGGGGTGGGCGGCCGCAGCGGACGCGGCGCCCGCGACGCCCTGACCACCGCCGGGATCGAGGTCACCGGCTGGGATCGCACCGCCACCCGGCGCCTGGACCGGGCCGCGCTGCTCGGCCACGACATCCTGGTCAACGCGGTGCTCACCACCCGCCCGGTGCCCCCCTTCCTCACCCCGGCCGACCTGGACGCCGCCGCCGGGACGCGGCGGCTCTCGGTGATCGCCGACATCACCTGCGACACCGGCTCCCCGCTGCACCTGCTCCCGGTCTACGACCGCCTCACCGACTGGGCGGTCCCCGCCCGGCGGCTGCGCGCGGGGAGCCCGGCGCTGGACGTGATCGCGATCGACAACCTTCCCTCGCTGCTCCCGGCGGAGGCGGCCCGTGCCTTCTCGGCGGACCTGCTCCCCAAGCTCCTGGCCCTGCACGCCCCCTCCCCGGACCCGGACTGGCTGCGCTGCCGCGACGCCTTCACCACGGCCCTGGCCACCCTCCCGCAGGACCCGTACCGGGCGGCCTGATCCGGTACCGCGGAGCGGAAATCGAGTGCGGGCGTCCCGGTCCGGGTGATAGAAGGTCCGCGTGACCGATCTTCTTTCCTTCTCCACCCTGCTGCGCATGGTCGAGGAGCGTTCCGCCGCCTTCCGCGCCGCCGTCGCCGCGGCCCCCGGCCTCGACGCCGACGTCCCGTCCTGCCCGGGCTGGACGCTGTACGACCTGGCGAACCACCTCAGTGAGGGGGACCGCTTCTGGGCCCACATCGTGCTGAACACCGCGCCGGGCGACGCCCGGCCGGGCAAGGACGGGCTGGCGGCGCCCAGGGAGCGCGAGGAGCTCGTGGCCTGGCTGGCCGACTCGACGGAGCAGCTGCTCACCGCCCTGCGTGAGGCGGGCCCGGACCGGGGCTGCTGGGCCTGGTGGGAGCCGCTGGCCTCGCCGCACACGGTGGCCGCCGTGGCCCGCCGCCGCGTCCCGGAATCGATGATCCACACCTACGACGCCCAGCTGGCCTCCGGTAGCCCGCAGGAGCTGCCGACGGCCGAGGCGGCCGACGCCGTCGAGGAGTTCCTCGCCACCGTCTGCACCGGCACGGTCCCGTGGCCGGGCGAGCCCGCCACCATGGATTACCACGTGGCCGGGGCCGGCTCCTGGCGCCAGACGGTGGACGCCGCCGGCTCCCGCTTCACCCGCCTCACCACCGCGGAGGCCGCCGGGAGCAAGCCCACCGCCGCCGTCCACGCCACGGCGAGCGAGATGGCCCTGCTCATGTACATGCGCATTCCGGCCGGCCCGCTGCGGACCGAGGGCGACGCCGGCCTGATCCAGCGGCTGCAGGACTGGGGCTGAGGCCCGACGGGCCGCTGCCGCCGGGAGCCCGACGCGAGCGGCGGAGACGGCCGGTCTCAGGCGGGGGGCTGCCACCGCATCAGGTTGTTCATCAGCTCCGCCTGTTCGACGGCGTCGTCGAGGGCGTGGTGGGTGTGGGGGCGCCGGGGGAGGAGCTCGGGCGGCATGTGGCCCTTGACGGCCGCGCGCAGCGGGACGCGGGCCTTCGTCGCGTACAGGGTCTTCATGTCCAGGCAGCCGGAGTGGCCGAAGGGGCTGTCGTCGCCGAAGGAGATCAGGTACCAGTACAGGAAGGTCCAGTCGTAGGAGGCCGGGTAGCCGCACATCACCGGCTGCGCCCCGGCGGAGACCTCCCGGATCCAGGCGCGGAACTCGGCCATGGCCACGGCCGGTTCGGCGCCCTCGCGCAGGAGGCGGTCGCGGTCGAGGCCGCTGACGGCGAGGGCCTGCGGCACGTACCGCTCGCCGATGGGCCGCAGTTCCCGGTAGAAGGTCCGCTCCGAGGGGTCGGCGGGCGTGTAGGCGGCGCCGTCCTGGCGGCCCGCCACGGCCGCCCCGAAGCTGATCATCGAGTACGGGCCGGGGATGGGGCCGTCGGCCTCGATGTCGACGGAGATGTAGAGGCTCGGGCGGGGACGGGGCGCGGTACGGGCTGTCATGGGGTCGAGGATGGCAGCCCGTACCGGGTCCCGCTCCCGGATTACGGGGCCGGCGTCAGGTACATGCCGGTGTGGTCGCCCCCGGCGGTGTTCTTGCAGCTCGCCCCGGAGTCGGCGGGCTGGGCCAGGGCCAGGGCCAGGCAGCGGCCGAGGGCCAGCTGACCGTAGTGGTTGGGGTGCATGGACTCCTGGACCGGGCCCTGCGTCTCGTTGTTGTCGATCCAGCGCGCCCACTCGCTCGTCTTCGCCGAGGCCGGGACGGAGGAGCTCACCAGCTTGCTGGACTTCGCGCAGACCTCGCGCCCCTGGAGCATGTCCCGCAGGTCCAGGAACTGGACGCCCTTGGCCGTGGCGACCCCCTTGATGCGGTTGGCGAGCTGCGGCACGAGCGAGTCGCGGGCCCAGTCCGAGTCACGGTTCCAGAAGGGACAGCCGCCGGTGTTCAGACGGCTCCAGTCGCTCTGCGTGTACCGGTTCTCCGCGCCCCGGGGGATGGGCGAGGGGTAGGACTGCAGCACGACGCGGTACGCGGTGTCGGCGTACCCGGCGCCGCGCATGACGGCCCGGATCTCGTCGACGGACTTGCCGATGCCCGCGACGACGCCGTCGATCCTGGCGTCGACGACCTCCTGCTGGTCGTCGTAGCAGTAGGAGCCCCACAGCACGAAGTCGAGGGCGCAGTCCTTGATGATGCCGGCGAAGCCGAGGTCGTTGCCGCCGATGGACAAGACGATGACCTTGACGTTCTTGGCCGCGGCCACGGCGGCGAGCTGGTCGGCCTGGGGGGCCTCGCCCTTGAAGGCGACGCCGCCGCTGGAGGCGCGGAAGACGTTCTGGGAAGTGGCGCCGGAACAGGCGAGGTTGACGGCCGTGTCGGCGACGGCGCCCGCGCTGAGCACCTCGGCCGAGTCGGAGCGGTCGCACCCCGAGGCCGCCGTGGCGCCGTACACCCTGGCAGGGTCGTAGGAACTGCCGCTGACCCAGGCCCGGTCGGTGCCGTTCCTGCTGCCGCTGTTGGTCAGGCTGTTGCCCTTCCAGCGTCCGGCCTCGCCGGAGATGTAGCTGTCGCCCATGGACACGACGGCGGTGGGCCCGGTGCCCGGGCCGGCCGCCGCCGTCCCGGCGCCCGCGCCGAGCAGCGCGCCGGCGGCGAGCGGCACCGCCATCGCCACGCCCGCCAGCCGTCGCACACGACTGCGGGGGGCCCTGTCCTTGCCGGCCTTGCGGAATCCGATCACTGCGGAACTCCTGCGGTCGGCCACGCCGCGTCGACCGCCAACGCGGGGCGGCAACTGCGGTGCGTGGCTTCGAAAGTGGGGGTACCGCCGGCGCCGGTGGCATCGGAAAGGTGACACGCCCCCACTTGTTACCGCTAGGTACAGAAAGGTCACGATGAAGTAACGCCCGACCATTCGGTCGGCGCCCGACCCGGCTCCGTCGACGTGTCCGCCGGCAAATCCGCACACGCGCCGCCGCCCCCGCCACGGTGGCCGTGACGGGGGCGGGGAGGGGGGCGGGGAGGGGGGCGGAGCGCGCGCCGGGGAGCCCGGCCGCCTACGTTGCGACGGACAGCAGAGCGGGGCTGATCAGCTCCCTGAGCTTGTCCCGGGTCTCGGGGTCGGTCGAATACACGACCGTTCCGATCATCCCGCGCGTGAGGAGGACCTTGTAGGTGTTGCGGATGAGCTTGCCGACCTGGTCGTCGGGGGTTGCCTTGGTGAACACCGGGTCCTTGGAGGCGGTCCGCTCCACGCGCCAGCCATCGCCGCGCCAGACGAGGTCCGGCCCGAGGATGACACCGCTCCAGTCGTACTCGAACCCCTGGGCCGTGTAGACGCAGCCGACCTGCCCGAAACCGTTCGGGTCCGTGGCCCACAGCGCTGCGGGCGGGGCGCCGTCCACGGAGCGGTCCCCGTAGACGTTCCACGGCCGCGACCAGTCCCCGATGACCACGTCGGCGGGAAGGGGCTGACCCGGCTTGGGGTTCGTCGTCCACTTCCAGCAATAGCCCGCGGACATCCGCGCCCCGAACTTCTCCGCACGCCGCTCCTCGAGGAAGGCCTCCATCTCCCGCGGGCTGTCGGCGACCCGCAGCTGCATCTTGCCGTCGGGCTCCCACCGCCCGGGCCGGCCGCCTTCCAACCCGAGCAGGTTCACCACCCAGTCCAGGTAGGCGTCGCTTCCCCCGCACCGGAACTGGCTGTCCAGTTCCACCACGTGGCAGCGCAGGCCCCGGTCCCGGGCCGCCTTCTCGATCCGGCGCCGGTCGCCCATCTCGCCCGGCCGCACCACCTGGTGGTCGTCCAACAGGAAGACCGGAACCCGTGCCACGTCGATCAGCTCGTCCACCTGCGGCCGGCCCGTGCGGTGCTCCGCCCGGGTGTACCGATTGGCGGAGGTCTCGCGGATGCGGTGCGCCTCGTCGCAGATGAGCACGTCGACGCTGTTGGGCTCGACGGCCATGAAGCTGTTGAAGTACTTGAAGAGGTTCTGGACCTCCCGCCGCCTGGCACCCGCGACCTTGCGCATCGTCTTGGTGAAGGACTGTGATCCGGTGGCGTGGAGCGCGGGTACGCCCTGTCGGAACAGCTCGCCGAGCAGGGACAGCGCGATGACGCTCTTCCCGCTGCCGGGGCCGCCGGTCACCACCACGACCTCCTTGTGGTCCGAACGCTTCGCCCGCTGAACGGCGCTCAGCACGGTCCGGTAGGCAACCTGCTGCTCGTCGAGAAGGACGAACTGTTCCCGCTCGCGCACCTCGTCCGCGGCCACCGCCATCAGTTGCCTCGACGGCCGTGTGCGGCCCGACAGCAACTGGTCGGCGGCCTCCGCGCCCGACGCCGGCGCGAGCCGCGAACGGAGGTAGGCCAGGAAGTCTCCGCGTCGCTCCCCCGTGAAGAGCCGGCCCCGCTGGTCCTGGGCAACCTCCGTGAGACCGGCGACGCCGAATTCGCTCGCGTTGTGCAAGTACGCCACGCCGTGCACCCGTTCGGGAGCGGCGCTCAGTGCCCCATTGAAGTCGACCAGGTACTGGCAGTACCGCCGGACCTGCTCGATCGGGTTCAGGACGGCGCGGGGGTAGGCGTCGACGCGGCACAGCAGGGGATCGTCCTCGTCCGGGGTCGCGTCGCTCCACTGCTTCAGCTCCACGACCACGTACGCCGGTTCCCCCGTGGCCGGATCCTGTCCGGCCAGTACGACATCGGCCCGTTTGCTGCTCAGCGGCAGTCCGTACTCGATGAGCATCTCCACCTGCCCCAGCCCGGCCTCGTTGAGGGCGTAGGCGAGCACGGGAAGGCTGCGTTCCCAGGAGCGGACCTCACCTTGGCTCGGCTTGTGGCCGTGCGCGTGCACGAACTGGTCGGTGAGTCGGAGGAACAGCGACGTCGAGAGGATCTCGGCGGCGACCGCGGCGGCGGAATCACGGAACAGCAAGAAGGGCCCCCTGGCAGCACGGATCGGCTGTGGCGGGTGGGGGCGTGTCCCCTGAGCCTGCGGGCGCGCGACGCGCTTGCGAGGAGGGAAGCCCGGCGGGCCGCACGGATATGTCGGACAACTCTAACCTTCGGGTTTCACGGCGCCGGCCCGGTCGGTCCGGCCGTCGAGCGCCCCGACGGACCGGTCGGGTCCGTCGGGGCCGGCCCGGCCGCCTACTTGCGGCGCCACCACGCGGTGAGCAAGTGGGGCACGATGCGCGCCAGTTCGCGCACGATCTCGGGGCGGTCGGAGGACCGGCTGCCGTGGAGGAGCGCCTTGATCACGATGATGGTGGTGAGGCACATCAGGGCGCATAACACCACGGTCGCGAGGAGCGGGAGCGCGGCGATGAGGGCGTACTCGTACAAGGAGGCGTCCTTTCGGACGACCGGGCGCACGCCGACGGGGATGTGAAGTCCCCTCGTCCGGGCCCGGCCGTGGACTGAGGGCCGGGATCAGGCGGACAGGGGGCGTGCAAGGTCCGACGATGCCGCGGGAGTGCCGCCGGCGCGATCGCGCCAACCTGAAGGGGCATGAGGGCCGGTCAGGTGGAAAGGCATGGCAAGGCACTCCGCTCAGGCGTGGGGTGGCGTGTCCGGTTGGAAGCCAGTCGATCCCCGAATGAACAGAAGAAACGTTACTCCTGATGATGTTGGCCATCAACGCCGAATTCAGGACTGCGGCGCGAATGCCTCGGTCCCCGGTGCCTGGGGCAGCGGGGACCGAGGAGCTTCGACTGCTGTGCGTATCAGCCGAAGCGGGGGGTGCCGGTCAGCCGGTGAGCTGGTCGTAGGCGGGGAGGGTGAGGAAGTCCGCGTAGTCGGCGTCCAGGGAGACCTGGAGGAGCAGGTCGTGGGCCTGCTGCCACTTGCCGGCCGCGAAGGCCTCCTCGCCGATCTCGGCGCGGATCGCGTCCAGTTCCTCGGCGGCGATCTTCCGGGTCAGTTCGGCGGTGGCCGTCTGGCCGTTCTCGAACACGACTCCGGCGTTGATCCACTGCCAGATCTGCGAGCGGGAGATCTCGGCGGTGGCCGCGTCCTCCATCAGGCCGAAGATGCCGACGGCGCCGAGGCCGCGCAGCCACGCCTCGATGTAGCGGGTGCCGACCTGGACGGCGTTGCGCAGGCCGTCGTAGGTGGGCTTCGCGTCCAGGGAGTCGATGGCGATCAGTTCGCCGGGCGCCACGCAGACGTCCTCGCGCAGGCGGTCCTTCTGGTTGGGCTTCTCGCCCAGGACCGCGTCGAAGGAGGCCATCGCGATCGGGACCAGGTCGGGGTGGGCGACCCAGGAGCCGTCGAAGCCGTCGTTCGCCTCGCGGTCCTTGTCGGCCTTGACCTTCTCGAACGCGACCTTGTTGATCTCGGCGTCCTTGCGGGACGGGATGAAGGCCGCCATGCCGCCGATGGCGTGCGCGCCGCGCTTGTGGCAGGTGCGGACGAGCAGTTCGGTGTAGGCGCGCATGAAGGGGGCCGTCATCGTGACCGCGTTGCGGTCCGGCAGGACGAACTTCTCGCCGCCGTCACGGAAGTTCTTCACGATCGAGAACAGGTAGTCCCAGCGGCCCGCGTTGAGGCCCGCCGCGTGGTCCTTGAGTTCGAAGAGGATCTCTTCCATCTCGTAGGCCGCGGTGATGGTCTCGATGAGGACGGTCGCGCGGACGGTGCCCTGCGGGATGCCCACGTAGTCCTGGGCGAAGACGAAGATGTCGTTCCAGAGGCGGGCCTCCAGGTGCGACTCCGTCTTCGGCAGGTAGAAGTACGGGCCCTTGCCGAGGTCGATCAGGCGCTGGGCGTTGTGGAAGAAGTAGAGGCCGAAGTCCACCAGCGAACCGGAGGCGGGGCCGCCCTCGAAGCGGAGGTGGCGCTCCTCCAGGTGCCAGCCGCGCGGCCGCATGACGACGGTGGCGAGCTGGTCGGCGGGCTTCAGCGCGTACGCCTTGCCCGTGCGCGGGTCGGTGAAGTCGATGCGGCGCTCGTAGGCGTCGATCAGGTTGAGCTGGCCGAGGACGACGTTCTCCCAGGTGGGAGCCGAGGCGTCTTCGAAGTCGGCGAGCCAGACCTTGGCGCCCGAGTTCAGGGCGTTGATGGTCATCTTGCGGTCCGTCGGACCCGTGATCTCCACGCGGCGGTCGTTCAGCGCGGCCGGAGCCGGCGCGACCTTCCAGTCTCCCTCGCGGACCTGTGCGGTGTCCGGGAGGAAGTCGAGCGTGGAGGTACGGGCGATCTCGGCGCGCCGCTCACCGCGTCGGGCGAGGAGCTCCGCGCGGCGGGGGGCGAACCGCCGGTGGAGCTCGGCCACGAAGGCGAGGGCCGCTTCGGTGAGGACTTCGTCCTGCCGGGGCAGGGGCTCGGCGTCGACGATGGCCAGCGGGGACGGCGCTGGTGCGGACATATCTGTCACTCCTTCAGCGGCGGTGCCTGGCGGCCGCGGGGAATGCTCGCGCGAGACGGCACCGAGTGCCGTCGGGTGTGGAGAGTTCCGGGTAACGGTCGCGGGCGCCGTCTGGGGGTTCAGGGCGCTTCTGACCAGTGGATAGTAATTTCCTCATGGTGGAAGTTCAATGGTTTGTTGATGTCGAGATTCTCTGAGTCGACAGAGTCCGGTTGTCCGTGGCCCTCAGTGCCACGACGGTTACACCCCGCTCAAGCGGCCGTCGAGCGATCCTCAAGCCAGACGTGCCAGGTCGGGCGGGGTGTCGATGTCGAAATCGGCCGCGACGTCCCCGCACTCCACCAGCATGACCTCCCGCGCGTGCTTCCTCAGGTGGACACGCGCACCCCGGTCCCCGGTCGCCGTCGCCACGATGTCCGGCCAGCGGTCCGCCCCGAACAGCACGGGATGCCCGCGCTCCCCCTCGTACGCGGCCGCCGCCAGACTCGCCGGGGAGCGGTACGCCGCCCGTACGCGGGCCACCGCCACCGCACCGATGCCCGGCTGGTCCACCAGCGAGACCAGGGCCGCGTCCGCCCCCGTACCGGCCAGGGAGGCCAGACCGACCCGGAGCGAGGAGCCCATGCCCTCGGTCCAGTCCGGGTTGTCCACGACCACGCACCCCGCCAGGTCGGCGCGCTCGCGGACCTCGGCCGCCGACGCCCCCAGCACCACGTGCACCGGCGCGCAGCCGGCCTCCCGCAGCACCCGTACGGCGTTCTCCACCAGCGGGCGCCCCCGGTACTCCAGCAGCGCCTTCGGCCGCCCCCCGAGCCGGCGCCCGCCGCCCGCGGCCAGCAGCAGACCGGCGACCACCGGGGGCGGCCCCTCGCCGGCCGCCGGGCCGGTCACCGGGGGAGCGGCCGTCCGCCCGGACGGGGGGACGGATGCGGACGCGTGCTCTGCTTCGGCTGACATGACAGCGATTCTCGCTCCTGCGCCGCCCCGCGCGGACGCCGCGCCAGCAGCGCCCGTACGGCGGCCAGCGCGGCGGCCCGCACGGCCCCGGCCGACAGCGGCCGGGAGATCCGGTTCTCGGCGCGCAGCAGCAGCTCGCGTTCGTCACGGTCGGTGAGGGCGTCGTACGGCATGATGGCTTCTCCTTGCCAATCGGGGGCCAATACGGCGAGTCTGGTCCTGGATTGGCCTGGCAGGCAGAGCCAATCGGGGGAGGTTGGCATGGCATACGGGCGAGTGGTCCAGACGGCGGACAGGACGATCGGCAGCCGCCCGCTCACGGCGATGCTCCCCGCCGAGGTGCTGGCCCGCCCCGGCTACCGCTCCCTCGCCGACGCCGTCCGCACCCTGATCCTCGACGGCCGGATCGCCCTGCACGTGCGGCTGCCCGCCGAGCGCGAACTCGCCGAGGCCCTCGGCGCCAGCCGCGCCACCGTCACCGCCGCCTACGACCTGCTCCGCGAGAGCGGCTACGTCCGCAGCCGCCGCGGCTCCGGCACCTGGACGGAGCTGCCCGACGGCCACCGCCCCGTCGGCGCCCACGCCCTCGTCGGCGCGGGCGGGTACCAGGCCGACGGGGAACCCGGCATCGACCTCGCCATCGCCGCCATGGGAGCCCCCGGCGACAGCCTCGCCGACGCACTCGCCCGGGCCGCGCCCCGGCTGCCCGCCCTCGCCCGCGACCCCGGGTACCACCCCTTCGGCCTGCCCGACCTGCGCGCCGCCGTCGCGGACCGCTTCACCCGGCGCGGCCTGCCCACCCGCCCCGAGCAGATCCTGGTCACGGCCGGGGCGCAGCAGGCCTTCGCCCTCGTCGTCAGCCTGCTGTGCCGCCCCGGGGACCGGGTCGTCACCGAGAACCCGACCTACGCCAACGCCCTCGACGCCCTGCGCCACGCCCGGCTGCGCACCGCCTCCGTGCCCGTCTCGGACGCGGGCTGGGAGATGGAGATCGCCGAGTCCACGCTGCACCAGACCGTGCCCCGGCTGGCGTACGTGATCCCCGACTTCCACAACCCGACCGGCGCCCTCATGCCCGCGGAGCAGCGGCTGCGGCTGCTGGCCGCGAGCCGGGCCTGCGGGACCTGGCTCGTGGTCGACGAGACCATCGCCGACATCGCCCTCGACGTGCCCGCGCCCCCGCCCCTGGCCTCCCTGGCGGGCCGCGCCGGCGCCGACCACGTGATCACCATCGGCTCGCTGAGCAAGACGCACTGGGGCGGCCTGCGCGTGGGCTGGATCCGGGCCACCGCCAAAATGGTGACCGAGCTGGCCGCCGTACGGGTCTGCGCCGACATGACCGGCTCCGTCCTCGACCAGGCGGTCTCGCTGCCCCTCCTCGCGGACCTGGACCGGAGCCTGCCGGCCCGGCTCGCCCAGCTCCGCGTCCAGCGCGCCGCCCTGGTCGGTTCCCTCCAGCGGCACACCCCGGAATGGTCCTGGCGGCTCCCGCCCGGCGGCCTGTCGCTCTGGGTGGACCTCGGCGAACCGGTCAGCTCCGCCCTCGCGGAGCGCGCCCACGCCGCCGGGGTGCACATCGGCCGCGGCGCTCGCTTCGGCGTGGACCCGGGCACCTTCGAACACCGCCTGCGCATCCCGTACACCCTGCCTCCGGACCGCCTGGACGAGGGCGTACGCCGCCTCGCGCGGGCCTTCCACGAGGGCGTGCCGCTGGCCCCGGGCGTGGACCGGCCGTACTGGGTCGCCTGAGCGCGCCTACGGCGTGCGGATCAGACGGCGCGTGGCGGCGGCGGCGACGGCGGAGGTGCGGGAGTCCACGCCGAGCTTGGCGTAGACGTGCACCAGGTGGGACTTGACGGTGGCCTGGCTGAGGAAGAGCTTCTTGGAGATCTGCTGGTTCGACAGTCCGTCGGCGACCAGCTGGAGCACCTCCAGCTCCCGCTTGGTCAGCGCCTCCGCCGGGGTGCGCATGCGGTCCATCAGCCGCAGCGCCACGGCCGGGGCCAGCGCCGACTGCCCGGCGGCCGCCGTACGGACCGCCGCCGCGAGCTCCTCCGGCGGGGCGTCCTTGAGCAGGTAGCCGGAGGCGCCCGCCTCGACGGCGGCCAGGATGTCCGCGTCCGTGTCGTAGGTGGTCAGCACCAGCACCCGGGGGGCGCCCGGCCGTGCGGTGATCGCCGCCGTGGCCGCCGAACCGTGCATCCCGGACCCGAACTGGAGGTCCATCAGCACCACGTCCACCGTTTCGGACGCGGCCAGCTCCACCGCCCGCTCCGCCGTGGCGGCCTCCGCCACCACCGCGAAGTCCGGCTCGGTGTCCAGGACGGCGCGCAGCCCGGCCCGCACCACCGGATGGTCGTCGGCGAGCAGGAGACGGATGGTCACGGTGCCTCCAGGGGCAACGGCAGGGTGACGGCCACGGCGGTGCCCTGGCCGGGGTCGGACTCCACGGTGAACAGGCCGCCCAGCGTCTCGGCCCGCGCCCGCATCGCCGGCAGGCCGAAACCGCCCTCGCCCGAGGGGGCCGCGGCGGCGGGGTCGAAGCCCCGGCCGTCGTCGACGACGTCCAGGGTCACCGAGGCGTCCATGAAGGTCAGGGTGATCTCGGCGCGTCCGGCCCGGGCGTGCCGCACCACGTTGGCCAGCGCCGACTGGGCGATCCGCAGCAGCGCCACCTCGTACGGGGTGGGCAGCTCCCGGGGCGCGCCGCTCACGGTGAACCGCACGCGCGGCCCCGGCACCCCCGAGCACAGCCGCTCCAGCGCTCCGGCCAGCGAGCCGTGCTCCAGGTCCGGCGGGGTCAGGGCCCGTACGAAGCGGCGCGCCTCGGCGAGGTTCTCCTGCGCGGCCTCCCGGGCCCGGGCGATGTGCTCCGCGGCGGGGGCCTCCGGCGGGAGCGTGCGCTCGGCGGCCCGCAGCAGCAGCTGGATCGACGAGAGGCCCTGGGCCAGGGTGTCGTGGATCTCCCGGGCGAGCCGCTCGCGCTCGGCCAGGATCCCGGCGCCCCGCTCGGCGGCGGCCAGTTCGGCCCGGGTGGCGATGAGCTCTTCGATCAGCTCGCGGCGCCGCTCGCTCTCCCGGTACAGCGCCTGGTAGCCCAGTACGGTGGCGACGGCCACCGCCCCGCCCAGCAGCGGCCCGAGGAAGGGCCCCGGCGTCACCGCCCCGCTGTGCGCCAGGAAGCCCCCGATCGCCGCGCACGCCGTCACGACGACGGCGGCGAGGGCCCACCGCAGCCGCAGCAGGTGCAGCTGGAGGAAGTACAGCGGGAAGGCGATCCACAGCCCTTCGGGGGACAGCGCCAGCAGCGCGGCCCACACCGCCCCCAGCGCGGCCAGCCACACCCCGGCGGCGCGCGCCGAGCGGCCCACCGCGGGGGTGAGCACCCCGGCCGCGTACACGCCGGCCAGCAGCGCGCAGACGGCGACGACCCACCCGGCGCGGGGCGCGCCGCCGGCGACGGCCCGCCCGGCGGCCAGCGCGAGCAGCCCGAGGAGCAGGGCGTGCAGGCACAGCCGCAGGACGCGCGAGACGGGCGCCGGCGGACGGGCCGCAGCGCGGGAGCCGGAGCCGGAACCGGAACCGGAGCCGGAGGCGGAGGCGGACGGCGGGCCGGCGGCGGAATCCGGCGGCGGGGCGGAGGCGGGCCGGGAGGCGGCGCGGGCGCGGGAGCGGGGAGCGGCAGACATGGCCCGACCAGCGTAAGTCGCCGCCCGCGACCCCCGGTCAACCAAAAGTTCGATGTCCGGACGCACCCTTCGATACGAGGATCCCTCCTGTGGCGCGATGTCCTGTGCCCACGCGGAAGACCAAGGTGGGGAACATGTTCGTCGCATGGAGAGATCTACGGTTCGCCAAGGGCCGCTTCGCCCTCATGGGCTCGGTCGTACTGCTGATCACGCTGCTGGTCGGCCTGCTGTCCGGGCTCACCTCCGGACTGGCCCGGGAGAACGTCTCGGCCGTCACCGGCCTGCCCGCCTCGCGGCTCGCGTTCGCCGCGCCCGCCGGGGACCAGAAGGTCTCCTTCACCAACTCCCAGGTCACCGAGAAGGCCTGGCTGGCCTGGCGCTCCCGGCCCGGGGTGAGCGCCGCCGAACCCCTCGGCATCCGCACCACCAACGCCCTCTCCGGTGAGCGCACCGCCGCCGTCTCCGTCTTCGGCGTGGAGCCGGCCGGGCGGCTCGCGCCCGCCGGGGTCCGGCCCGCCCAGGGCAGCGTCGTCCTCACCGAGAAGGCCGCCAAGGAGCTGGGCGGCCTGACCGCGGGCGGACGGCTCAAGATCGGCCCGCTGGAGCTCACCGTCGCGGCCGTCTCGGGCACCGCGGCCTTCAGCCACACCCCGGTCGTCTGGATGGACCTGGCCGACTGGCAGCGGGTGGGCAACCCCGGCACCTCCATCGACACCGCCGCCACCGTCATCGCCCTCGACGGGTCCGGCGCCGTGGACTGGGCGGCCGGTGACCGCGCCACCGCGACGAAGTCACAGGGCGTCGACGAGGCGCTGGGCGCCATCGGCTCGTACCAGGCCGAAAACGGCTCCCTCCAGCTGATGCGCGGATTCCTCTTCGCCATCTCCGCGCTGGTCATAGGCGCGTTCTTCACGGTGTGGACGATCCAGCGCAGCGGCGACATCGCGGTGCTCAAGGCACTGGGTGCCTCCACCCCGTACCTGCTGAAGGACGCCCTGGGCCAGGCGGTGGTGATGCTGGCCGTCGGCACCGGGGCCGGTACCGCGCTCGCCGCCGGCTTCGGCGCGCTGATCAGCGGCGGGGACGTGCCCTTCGTGCTCGACGCCGCCACCGTCCTGGTGCCCGCAGTGATCATGATCGCGCTCGGCGTGCTGGGCGCGGCCCTGTCCATCCGGCGGATCACCGCCGTCGACCCGCTGACCGCCCTCGGGAGCGCCCGATGACCCTCCTCGTCCACGACGTCACGCTCACCTACCCCGACGGCGACGGCCGCCTCACCGCCCTCGACGCGGTGTCCCTGGAGGTTCCCGCCGGGACCCTGACCGCGGTCGTGGGCCCGTCGGGCTCCGGCAAGTCCAGCCTGCTGGCCGTCGCGGCGACCCTGGTCACCCCGGACTCCGGCCGCGTCGTGCTGGCCGGCCGGGACACCGCCCGGCTGAGCGCCGCCGAGAAGTCGGCGCTGCGCCGCGAGGAGATCGGCATCGTCTTCCAGCAGCCGAACCTGCTGGCCTCGCTCACCGCCGTCGAACAGCTCCAGGTCATGGCGCACCTCTCCGGACGCCCCTCCCGGCAGCTGCGCCGTCGCGCGGTGGAACTGCTGGATGCGGTGGGTCTGGCCGACAAGGCCGGCAAGCGGCCGCACCAGCTGTCCGGCGGTCAGCGTCAGCGCGTCAACATCGCCCGGGCGCTGATGAACGAGCCGTCCGTGCTGCTGGTCGACGAGCCGACGAGCGCGCTGGACCACGAGCGGGGCGCGGCGGTGCTCGACCTGCTGGTCACCCTGACGCGCGAGCGGTCCACCGCCACGGTGCTGGTCACGCACGACCACGCGCACCTGGACCGGATGGACGCCGTGGCGGCCATGGCGGACGGCCGCCTGACCCAGAGCCCGGACCAGGTGGCCGTCGCGTAGGTCCCGTCGTCAAAGCCGTGCCCGCCGCTACCGCCCGATCGGCGCGTGCGACAGGAGGCCGAGCCGCTGGCGGGCCAGTTCCAGGTGGCGGGGGTCCAGCGAGGGCAGGGCGCGCAGCAGGCGGATGAGCTCCGGGCCCGTCTCGGCCGCCGCGGCGCGGTCCTTGAGCTGGGTCCAGCAGTAGAGGGCGCCCGCGGCCGCCCCCTCGACCTCGGGCGCGTCCGGGGACTGGCGGGCCAGGCGGGTCCGTCCGACTCCGGTCCACAGCCGGGTCGCCAGGTGGAAGTCGCCCGCCATACGGGCCAGGTCGGCGCGGATCTCCGCCCAGTGGACCGCCTCCGGCGAACCGTGGCCGTGGGCCCGCAGGACGTGCTCCTCCCAGACCTGGGCCAGCGCGGCCGCCTCGGCGTGCCGTCCGGCGGTGGCCAGCGCGTGGATGTGCGGCCGCGGATCGCGCTCGCCGCCACCCTCGCCGTCGCCGTCGGCCGCCGCGGGCTCACCGGGCCGCTCCCGGACGGGCTCGTCCGCACGGTCCGGAACGGGCTCCCGGCCGTGTTCCGGTGCGCGGTCGGGCCCGGCGGGGTCCGGCTCCCCCTCCCACCCCGGCCCCGGCACGCCCCCGTGCGCCGCCTCCGCGGCCGGTCCGCGTGCTCCGGCCGGGCGGGCGGCGAGTTCCCGGGCCGTCGGCAGGACGAGGGTGCCCGGGGGAAGGGCGGCGGCGCCCACCGCGAGGGCGTGCACGCGCAGGTTGTCCGGCCGGGCCGGGCTGCTGCGGAGCTGCTCGATCCAGTGCCGGGTGTAGCCGCTGACCCCGTTGCCCCCGCCCGGGAAGCCGGGCGGCACGATCACCCCGTACACCTCGGCGGAGGGGGAGGCGGGCAGGGTGCCGTACTCCTGGAGCAGCGGCCAGGCGGCCTTGTCGGCGGCGAGGTCGAGCAGCACGGTCGTCAGCCCGGCCGGCCGGTCGCGCAGCTCGGCGCCCAGCCATTCCCACGGCAGCCCGGTGTAGCGCACGGAGCCGGCCGTCGTCCCGGCGAGGCACAGGTGCAGCCGCCGTGCCCGGCGGTCGACGGTCAGCCGTCCCGAGAGGTAGACCAGCAGCGGACCGGGTGTCGCGGCCGCGGTCCGCAGCCGCATCAGCACGGTGTTCGGGTCGCGGGCCCCGTCGAGGTAGGTGGTGTCGCTGGGGATCCCGCTGTTCAGCAGCGCCGGTACGGGCACCACCCCCAGCGCGGCCAGATTGGCGCTCGGCGCGACCTGGACGGTGCGCCGGCGCACGGCCGCCTCGCCCGCTATGAGGAGTACGTGCCCCCGCTGCTGCTCCACCGCGATGCTGTGCATGAGCAGACCGTACTCACTTCACGAAGGCCCCGGTGCCCCCTCGCGAAGGAGGGGGCACCGGGGCCCGCGGAGGTCCGCCTGCCGGCGGGGTGTGCCGGTCAGGCCGGGTTCTGGCTCTGGAGGGCCACCGACAGTTCGGCGGCCACTCCCTGGAGGATCGGTACGAAGGACTCGGCCACGGCCTCGGTGACGCGGCCGGCCGGCCCCGAGATGGAGATCGCGGCGGCGGTCGGCGAGTTCGGCACCGACACGGCGAGGCAGCGGACTCCTATTTCCTGCTCGTTGTCGTCGACCGCGTAGCCCGACTTGCGGACCTTCTCCAGGGCGTCGAGGAAGCCCTCGGGCGTGGTGATGGTCCGCTCGGTCGCGGCCGGCATCCCGGTGCGGGAGAGCAGGGCGCGCACCTCGTCGGCGGGCGTGTAGGCGAGCAGCGCCTTGCCCACGCCCGTGGAGTGCGGCAGCACGCGGCGGCCGACCTCGGTGAACATGCGCATGGAGTGCTTGGACGGCACCTGGGCGACGTAGACGATCTCGTCCCCGTCGAGCAGGGCCATGTTGGCGGTCTCGCCGGTCTCCTCGACGAGCCGGGCCAGGTAGGGGCGGGCCCAGGTGCCCAGCAGGCGCGAGGCGGATTCGCCGAGGCGGATCAGCCGGGGCCCGAGGGAGTAGCGCCGGTTGGGCTGCTGGCGCACGTAGCCGCAGGCGACGAGGGTGCGCATCAGGCGGTGGATGGTCGGCAGCGGCAGTCCGCTGGCGGCGGAGAGCTCGCTGAGGCCGACTTCGCCCCCGGCGTCGGCCATGCGTTCGAGCAGATCGAAGGCGCGCTCAAGGGACTGGACGCCACCGCTGGCGGCGGTGGGCTTGGCGGAAGCGTCGGTGGTGCTGGCGCTGGACGTCGGCACGGCGCGGTCCTTTCGGTGCTGGCAGGCAAGGAAGCAGCCTACCCGTCGCTCGGCGCCGGCCCTAGAGTCGGGCCTTCGCCGTCCCCGCCGGTCAGAGGGGGTTTGTCCGGGTGGCGGACCTGGTGGGGAAGTTACCCCTCCGGCTCCCGGTGGTGGTAGCTACATTCTGGATAGTGAAATCTTAATTCCATCCTGTGGAAACATCCAATTGCGGTGCGGGTGGCTGGGCCGTCCGTCCGGCGGCTCTTGACTGGTCCCCGATCGCGGGGAAGACTCCGTCAACAGAACGTTGAATTTCGCTCTGTGGAAGTAGATGGGGAGGTTCCGGTGGCCGACGTGGCTGTGGAACTGGTACTGCGCTCGACGCGCGTCATCACCCCCGAGGGGACGCGCGCCGCCTCGGTGGCCGTCGCCGGCGGGAAGATCACGGCCGTGCTGGACCACGACGCCGAGGTACCGGCCGGAGCCCGGCTGGAGGACTTCGGCGACGACGTCCTGCTGCCCGGCCTCGTGGACACCCACGTGCACGTCAACGACCCCGGCCGGACCGAGTGGGAGGGCTTCTGGACCGCCACCCGCGCCGCGGCGGCCGGCGGCATCACGACCATCCTCGACATGCCGCTCAACTCCCTCCCGCCGACCACCACGGTCGACAACCTCCGCGTCAAGCAGGAGGTCGCCCGCGCCAAGGCGCACGTGGACGTCGGCTTCTGGGGCGGCGCCCTGCCGGACAACGTCAAGGACCTGCGCCCCCTGCACGACGCCGGCGTCTACGGCTTCAAGTGCTTCCTGTCACCCTCCGGCGTGGACGAGTTCCCCGAGCTCGACCAGGAGCAGCTGGCCGCCTCCCTCGCGGAGATCACCGGCTTCGGCGGCCTGATGATCGTGCACGCCGAGGACCCGCACCACCTGGAAGCGGCCCCGCAGACCCCGGGCCCCAAGTACGCGGACTTCCTGGCCTCCCGTCCGCGCGACGCCGAGAACACCGCCATCGGGAACCTGATCGCCCAGGCGAAGCGGCTGGGCGCCCGCGTCCACGTGCTGCACCTGTCCTCCTCCGACGCGCTGCCGCTGATCGCCGCCGCCAAGGCCGAGGGCGTCAAGATCACCGTCGAGTCCTGCCCGCACTACCTCACCCTGACCGCCGAGGAAGTGCCCGACGGCGCCAGCGAGTTCAAGTGCTGCCCGCCCATCCGCGAGTCCGCGAACCAGGACCTCCTGTGGGACGCGCTCGCCGACGGCACCATCGACTGCATCGTCTCCGACCACTCGCCCTCCACCGCGGACCTGAAGACCGGCGACTTCGCCACCGCCTGGGGCGGCATCTCCTCCCTCCAGCTGGGCCTGCCGGCCATCTGGACCGAGGCGCGCAAGCGCGGCCGCACCCTGGAGGACGTGGTGCGCTGGATGTCCGCCGCCCCGGCCGCGCTCGCCGGACTCGCCGCCAAGGGCGGCATCGAGGCCGGCCGCGACGCCGACTTCGCGGTCCTGGCCCCCGAAGAGACCTTCACCGTGGACCCGGCCCACCTGCACCACCGCAACCAGGTCACGGCGTACGCGGGCAAGACCCTGCACGGCGTCGTGAAGTCCACCTGGCTGCGCGGTACGCAGATCGCCGACCACGGCACCCCGACCGAGCCCACGGGCCTCCTCCTTGAAAGGCAGAACTGACAGTGGCGATTCCCTCTTTCACCGGTAACGCGAACCCGTACGGAGGCGGCGACCCGTACGCGGACTACCGCACCGCGGACTTCTCCTTCACCCAGTACGCGAACCTCGCCGCCCGCGAGCTGGGCGCCGGTGTCATCGCCGCCAACGACGAGTTCTTCGCCGAGCGCGAGAACCTGCTCATCGCCGAGGCCCCGCACTTCGACCCCGAGCACTTCGGCCACAAGGGCAAGGTCATGGACGGCTGGGAGACCCGCCGCCGCCGCGGCGTCTCCGCCGACCAGCCCTGGCCGACCGCCGAGGACCACGACTTCGCGCTGATCCGCCTCGGCGCCCCCGGCGTCATCCGCGGCATCGTCGTCGACACCGCCCACTTCCGCGGCAACATGCCGCAGGCCGTCTCCGTACAGGCCGCCTCGGTCGCGGGCTCCCCGACCGCCGAGGAGCTGCTGTCCGAGGACGTCAAGTGGACGACCCTCGTCGAGCGCACCACGGTCGGCGGCCACGCGGCCAACGGCTTCGAGGTCGGCGTCGAGCAGCGCTTCACGCACGTGCGCCTGAACCAGCACCCGGACGGCGGCGTCGCCCGCATCCGCGTCTACGGTGAGGTCCGCCCCGACCCGAAGTGGCTCGCCGCGCTCGCCACCTTCGACGTCGTCGCCCTGGAGAACGGCGGCTCCGTCGAGGACGCCTCGAACCGCTTCTACTCCCCGCCGACCAACACCATCAACCCGGGCCGGTCCCGCAAGATGGACGACGGCTGGGAGACCGCCCGCCGCCGCGACAACGGCAACGACTGGATCCGCTACCAGCTGGTCGCCGAGTCCGAGATCCGCGCCGTCGAGATCGACACCGCCTACCTCAAGGGCAACTCGGCCGGCTGGGCCTCGCTCTCGGTCAAGACGGGCGAGGAGGGCGAGTGGACGGAGTTCCTGCCGCGCACCCGCCTGCAGCCCGACACCAACCACCGCTTCGTGCTGGACGCCCCGGCCGTCGGCACGCACGTGCGCATCGACATCTTCCCGGACGGCGGCTTCTCCCGGCTGCGCCTGTTCGGCTCCCTGACGGAGGGCGGCGCCGCCGCGCACGCCGCCCGTCACCAGGAGCTGGGCGGCTGACGCCACCCCTCCCACCCGACCGCCCCGGGGGCCGACACCCCCGGGGCGCGCGCACCCTCCCGTGGGGCGCACCGCAGACGCGGTGCGCCCCACGGGCGCGTCCGGCGGTCCCGGAATCCGGTCGACCGGGAAGATCGCTGCGGCTACGGTGAGCGCGCATCCGTGCGAGCCGCCGCCGTCTCCACGCCCTTCCCGCCGTCGGAGCCGCCCGGTGTCCACCCTCGCCGCCCCCGCCCCCGCACTCGCCCCCCGCCGGGCCTGGCTCGCGGACCTGCCCGTCCTGCTCGTCGCCGTCGTCTGGGGCGGCAGCTACCTCGCGGCCAAGGGCATCACGACCGCGCACACCGTGATCGCGGTGCTGGTGCTGCGCTTCGCGCTCGTCCTGCCCGTCCTCGTCCTCGCCGGGTGGCGGCGGCTGCGCGCGCTGGACGCCGCGCAGCTGCGCGGCGCCGGTCTGCTGGGCCTCGTCCTGGGCGGGATCTTCCTGCTGGAGACCTACGGGGTGGTGCGCACCTCCGCCACCAACGCCGGGCTGATCATCAGCCTGACCATGATCTTCACCCCGCTCGCCGAGTCCGCCGTACGGCGCACCGCCCCCTCGGCGGCCTTCCTCGGGGCCGCCGCCGTCTCCGTCGGCGGAGTGGTGCTGCTGACCCAGGGCGCCGGGTTCACCGCCCCCGGCGCCGGTGACCTGCTGATCCTCGGCGCCGCGCTGGCCCGTACCCTGCATGTCCTGCTGATGGCCCGGACCGGATCCGTCCGGGACGCCGACCCGCTCTCGCTGACCACCGTGCAGCTCGGCGCCGCCCTGCTGCTGTTCGCCGTCCTCGCCGCGGTGCCGGGCACCGGCGCCGCGCCCTGGGCGGCCGCGGCGGACTTCGGGCCCGCCGCCTGGGCCGGACTGGCCTTCCTGTCCGTCTTCTGCACCCTCTTCGCCTTCTTCGTGCAGATGTGGGCCGTACGCAGGACCTCGCCCTCCCGGGTCAGCCTGCTGCTCGGCACCGAACCGCTGTGGGCGGCCGGGGCGGGCATCGCCCTCGGCGGCGAACACCTGGGCCCCCTCGGCCTCGCGGGCGTGCTCATGGTCCTGGCCGGCACGGCCTGGGGGCGGCGCGCCGCGGGCTGAACGATGGCCGGGAAACGCCTCCTCCGGGCTTGATCACCGGACCTACTGTGGCCCGCATGCCCGCCCTAGAGATCCGGGAGCTCGTCCACGCGCACGGGGCGGCGCTCATGCCGGGACCGCTCGCACGCCTCGGCGACCCGGAACGCGGCCAGCGCCTCCCGCCCGTCGCACGGATTGGGTCCCTCACCGCGCACCAGCCGGACGAAGGCCCCCATCTCGGCCTCGTAGGCGGGCCCGAACCGTTCCAGGAAGCCGGTCCACGGCTTGCTCGCCGGGGGCGGCCCGTCCGGTTCCGTCGAGGCGATCGGCGTCCGGTCGTCCAGCCCGGAGGAGACCTGGTCCCGTTCCCCGGCCAGCTCCATCCGCACGTCGTACCCGGCGCCGTTGCACCGGGTGGCGGTGCTGCTCACCAGCGTCCCGTCGTCCAGGGTGAGCAGGGCCGCCGCGGTGTCCACGTCCCCGGCCTCCCGGAACCGGGCGTCGCCCGCGTCCGAACCGGCCGCGTACACCTCGACGGGCTCGTGGCCGGTGACCCAGCGGACCGCGTCGAAGTCGTGCACCATGCAGTCGCGGTACAGCCCGCCGGAGCCCGCGAGGTAGGCGGCGGGCGGCGCGGCCGCGTCCGCCGTCATCGTCCGTACGGTGTGCAGCCGGCCCAGCGCACCCGAACGGACCAGGTCCCGCGCGGTGCGGCAGCCCGCGTCGAAGCGGCGCATGAAGCCCAGCTGGAGGATCCCGCCGGCCGACTCGACCGCGCGCAGCACCGTCAGGGTGCGCTCCAGGTCCGGGGCCAGCGGCTTCTCGCAGAACACCGGCAGCCCGGCGCGCACGGCGCGGACGACCAGGGCGGCGTGCGCCTCGGTGGCGCAGGCCACCACCAGGGCGTCCACGCCCCAGGTGAAGACCTGCTCGACGGAGGGCGCGGCGGTGGCGCCGAGCCGGTCCGCGAGCCGCGCGGCCCGCCCCGGGTCGGCGTCGGCGAGGAGCAGCGAACCGGCGTCCGCCCGACGGGCCAGTGAGGCCGCGTGGAAGGAGCCGATCCGGCCCGTTCCGATGAGCCCGATGCGCATGCACTCAACGTGACCCCGTCCGGGGGAGCTGTCAATCTGCCCGGCTCTGTCCACGGAAGGCCACGATGGTGGCGAAGGCCCCGATGGGCTCCCAAGGTCCACTGTGGCGGATACTGGGCGGCTGGAACCGGAATGACCACTTTGAGTTCAGTGGCAGGCACAACGAAGGAAGGGCACGGCGACGTGGCTAGGGTTCGGACAGGGGTACGCGTCGTGGGCGCCGTGCTCGCGGTGGTACTGGGAGCCTCCCTCGCGGGCTGCAGCAGCACGGGCGGCAAGCGCGCCGAGGAGCGGGCGAAGGCCGACCGGGCGGGCCGGCCGGCCGTGTCCACGCCGCGCTGGACCTTCGCGATGGTGACCCACGCGGGCGACGGCGACACCTTCTGGGACATCGTCCAGAAGGGCGCCAAGGAGGCCGCCGCGAAGGACAACATCAACTTCGTCTACTCGCACGACGACCAGGCACAGCAGCAGGCCCAGTTCGTGCAGAACGCGATCGACCAGAAGGTGGACGGCATCGTCGTCAGCCTCGCCAAGCCCGAAGCGCTCAAGGACGTCATCGGCAAGGCCGTCAAGGCGGGCATCCCGGTGATCACGGTCAACTCCGGGTCCGCCCAGTCGGCCGAGTACGGGGCCCTGACCCACATCGGCCAGGACGAGCAGATCGCGGGCGAGGCGGTCGGCACCGAGCTGACCAAGCGGGGCCGCAAGAAGGCCGTCTGCGTCCTGCACGAGCAGGGCAACGTCGGGCACGAGCAGCGCTGCGCCGGGGCGAAGAAGGCCTTCGGCGGCAGCATGGAGAACCTGTACGTCGAGGGCACGAACATGCCCTCCGTCCAGGCCGCCATCCAGGCCAAGCTCCAGGCGGACCCGTCGGTCGACGCGATCGTCACCCTCGGCGCCCCCTTCGCCCCCACCGCCGTCAAGGCCAAGGACGCGGCGGGCAGCAAGGCCGAGGTGGACACCTTCGACCTCAACGAGTCCGTCGCCCGCGACCTGAAGTCCGGCGCCCTCGGCTTCGCCGTGGACCAGCAGCCCTACCTCCAGGGCTACGAGGCCATCGACCTGCTGTGGCTCTACCGCTACAACGCGGACGTCCTCGGCGGCGGCCGCCCGGTGCTGACCGGGCCGCAGATCGTCACCGGCGCGCAGGCCGCAGAGCTGGAGAAGTACATCAAGCGGGGCAGCCGATGAGCAGCAGCGCCGCCACCGCCGACGAACGGCTCGCGCCGGCCTCGTACGTCCGCAGGCTCCTGGGCCGCCCCGAGCTGGGCGCGGTCGTCGGGGCCGCCGCCGTCTTCGTCTTCTTCTCCTTCGCCGCCGACAGCTTCCTGCGGGCCTCCAGCCTGAGCACGATCCTCTACTCGGCCTCCACCATCGGGATCATGGCGGTCCCGGTCGCCCTGCTGATGATCGGCGGCGAGTTCGACCTCTCCGCCGGTGTCATGGTCACCACGTCGGCGCTGTTCAGCTCGATGTTCAGCTACCAGATGACCGCCAACGTGTGGGTCGGCGTACTGGTGTCGCTGCTGGTCACCCTGGCCGTCGGCTTCTTCAACGGGTTCATGCTGACCCGCACCGGACTCCCCAGCTTCATCATCACGCTCGGCACCTTCCTGATGCTGACCGGCCTGAACCTCGGCTTCACCAAGCTGATCAGCGGCTCCGTCTCCACCAAGACGATCGCCGACATGGAGGGCTTCTCCTCGGCCCGGGCGCTGTTCGCCTCGCAGTGGAACATCGGCTCCGTCACCCTCAAGGTCACCATCCTGTGGTGGTTCGCCCTGGTCGCCGTCGCCACCTGGATCCTGCTGCGCACCCGCGCCGGGAACTGGATCTTCGCGGTGGGCGGCGGGGCCGACGCGGCCCGGGCCACCGGCGTCCCCGTCGTCAAGACGCGCATCGGCCTCTACATGGGCGTCGCGCTGTGCGCCTGGATCTCCGGCCAGCACATCCTGTTCTCCTTCGACGTGGTCCAGTCGGGGGAGGGCGTCGGCAACGAGTTCCTCTACATCATCGCCGCGGTCATCGGCGGCTGTCTGATGACGGGCGGCTACGGCTCCGCCATCGGCTCGGCCGTCGGCGCCTTCATCTTCGGGATGACCAGCAACGGCATCGTGTACGCCCAGTGGAACCCGGACTGGTTCAAGTTCTTCCTCGGCGCCATGCTCCTGCTGGCGACGCTGCTCAACGCATGGGTCCGCAAGCGGGCGGAGGCGAGCAAGTGACCACGAAGACCGCGCCCGGCGAGGACACCGGGACCGCCCTGGTGAGGCTGACCGACGTCAGCAAGTACTACGGCAACATCCGCGCCCTCCAGGGGGTCTCCCTGGAGGTCTCGGCCGGCGAGATCACCTGTGTGCTCGGCGACAACGGGGCCGGCAAGTCCACCCTCATCAAGATCATCGCGGGGCTGCACCGGCACGACGCGGGCAGCTTCGAGATCGAGGGGGTGCCGACCGAGCTCGCCAACCCGCGCGCGGCCCTGGACCACGGCATCGCCACCGTCTACCAGGACCTCGCCGTCGTCCCCCTCATGCCGGTCTGGCGCAACTTCTTCCTCGGCTCCGAGCCCACCCGCGGCCGCGGCCCGCTGCGCCGCCTCGACGTGGAGCTGATGCGCGAGACCACCCGCGCCGAGCTGCTGCGGATGGGCATCGACCTGCGGGACGTGGACCAGCCCATCGGCACCCTGTCCGGCGGCGAGCGCCAGTGCGTGGCCATCGCCCGCGCCGTGTACTTCGGCGCGAAGGTCCTGGTCCTGGACGAGCCCACGGCCGCCCTCGGCGTGAAGCAGTCCGGCGTGGTCCTGAAGTACGTCGCGGCCGCCCGCGACGCGGGCCTCGGCGTGGTCCTGATCACGCACAACCCGCACCACGCGTACCTGGTCGGAGACCGTTTCGTGCTGCTCAAGCGCGGCACCATGGCGGGCAGCCACACCCGGGACTCGATCACCCTGGACGAGCTCACCCGGCAGATGGCGGGAGGCTCGGAACTGGACGAGCTGAGCCACGAGCTGGAGCGGGTGGCAGAATCAGGACCGGGCACCCCCGCCGGGCCCGTTCCCGGCCGCCCTTCCGACCCCGCCTCCGCCCACGACCCCGCCTCCGATTCCGCCTCCGACAGGGACGACACGACTCGATGAGCACGTACCGGGACTTCGCGCTCTCCCACCGGGGCGCGGCGCGAGGCACCGTCCTGCGGACCGTCGGCACCCGTGAGCGCCGGTCGCTGCTGACCGCCCCGCGCGTGCCGACCGTCGGCATCGACATCGGCGGCACCAAGGTGATGGCCGGCGTCGTCGACGCCGACGGGGTCATCCTGGAGAAGATCCGCACCGAGACCCCGGACAAGTCCAAGAGCCCCAAGGTCGTCGAGGACACCATCGTCGAGCTGGTGCTGGACCTCTCCGACCGGCACGACGTGCACGCCGTCGGCATCGGAGCCGCGGGCTGGGTCGACGCCGACCGCTCCCGCGTGCTCTTCGCCCCGCACCTGGCCTGGCGCGACGAGCCGCTGCGCGACGCGCTCCAGTCCCGGCTCGCGGTCCCGGTCATGGTGGACAACGATGCCAACACCGCCGCCTGGGCGGAGTGGCGCTTCGGCGCGGGCCGCGGCGAGGACCACCTCGTCATGATCACCCTGGGCACCGGCATCGGCGGGGCCATCCTGGAGGGCGGCCAGGTCAAGCGCGGCCGCTACGGGGTGGCCGGCGAGTTCGGCCACATGCAGGTCGTCCCGGGCGGCCACCGCTGCCCCTGCGGCAACCGGGGCTGCTGGGAGCAGTACAGCTCCGGCAACGCCCTCGTCCGCGAGGCCCGCGAGCTGGCCGCCGCCGACTCCCCGGTCGCGTACAACATCATCGCCAGGGTCGGCGGGAACGTCCAGGAGATCACCGGGCCGCTGATCACCGAGCTGGCCCGGGAGGGCGACGCCATGTGCGTCGAACTGCTCCAGGACATCGGCCAGTGGCTCGGCGTCGGCATCGCCAACCTCGCCGCCGCCCTCGACCCCTCCTGCTTCGTCATCGGCGGTGGCGTCAGCGCCGCCGACGACCTGCTGATCGGGCCCGCCCGCGACGCCTTCCGGCGTCACCTCACCGGCCGCGGCTACCGCCCCGAGGCCCGCATCGCCAAGGCCCAGCTCGGCCCCGAGGCCGGCATGGTCGGCGCCGCCGACCTCTCCCGGCTCGTCGCCCGCCGCTTCCGCCGCGCCACGCGGCGTCGCGTCGAGCGCTACGAGCGCTACGCGCAGCTCGGTCTGCGCCCGGCCGCCGGCCCGGCGCAGCCGAAGGACACCCAGGCCCCCCAGGCCCCCAATGACCGGGACGACCAGTGACACCGCCCCCCTCCCTGCCCAGACAGGCGTCCTCCCCCGAGGCCGGCGGCGACCGCCCGCCCACGGCGCAGGACGACCCGGCCCGCCAGGACCGCCGCGGCACCGTCCGGCGCCGCTGGATCACCGCGATCATCATCCTGCTGCTCGTCGGCGTCCCGGCGGGCTACCTCGCCGTCTCCGCCCAGCAGAGCCGCGAGAGCGGCCGGGACAAGGCGGCCAAGGTGGGCGCGGTGAAGGTCCGCGGCGGCTGGCCCTCGAAGGTGCAGCGCAGCATCTACGAGGTCCCCCTGCCGATGATGGCCTCGCTGGTCGGGTACCTGGAGACCAACAACTGGCACACCAGCCGCCTCTACCTGCAGTTCGGCCTCACGCCCGCCCAGCTGGACGCCTTCCTTGCCGACGTCGGCACCAGCCGCGCGGCGCTGAACCCCGGGGTGTCGATCTCCGAGCACGACGCCAAGGTCGCGGGCTGGAGCTGGAGCAAGAAGCACAAGTGGGCCGGGACCACCCTGGACGCCAAGGACCCCCGGCCCACCCGGGACATCACCGTGGACCTGACCAACCCGAAGAACCCCCGGGTCTACGTCGTCTCCACCACCGTCCCCTAGAGGTCCCCGGCGCCGGCGCGCAAGCCCCTAGGGTGGGTCCATGAAGCTCACCAAACGGCTGCACTCCTGCGTCCAGTTGGAGAAGGACGGGCGCACGCTCGTCATCGACCCGGGCGCCTTCAGCGAACCGGACGCCGGTCTCGGCGCGGACGTCCTCCTGGTCACCCACGAGCACCCGGACCACTACGAGGAGGGCCGGATCCGCGCCGCCCTCGACGCGAACCCCGCCGCCGCGCTGTGGACCCTGCGCGGTGTCGCGCAGAAGCTGTCCGCCGCCTATCCGGGCCGGGTGCACACCGTGGGCGACGGCGACGCCTTCGAGGCCGCCGGCTTCTCGGTCAGCGTCCACGGCGAACTGCACGCCGTGATCCACCCGGACCTGCCGCGGATCACCAATGTCGGCTTCCTCGTGGAGCACTCCCTCTTCCACCCCGGGGACGCGCTGACCGTGCCCGGGGCCCCCGTGGACACGCTGATGCTGCCGCTCCACGCCCCGTGGAACAAGATCGCCGAAGTGATCGACTACGTCCGCGAGGTCAAGCCGCGCCTGGCGGTCGACATCCACGACGCCTACCTCTCGGACATCGCCCGGCCCGTCTACGACACGGTCCTGGAAGGCCTCGCAGGAGCCCCGCACCGCCGCCTCGGGGCGGGCGAGAGCGCCGCGCTCTGACTGTCGGTGCCGGGCGGTAGGTTGGACGGCATGCGTATCGCCACGTACAACGTCAACTCGATCACCGCCCGGCTGCCGCGCCTGCTGGCCTGGCTGGAGACCTCCGGCACGGACGTGCTCTGCATCCAGGAGACCAAGTGCTCGGCGGAGCAGTTCCCCGCCGCCGAGCTGCGCGAGCTGGGCTACGAGTCTGCCGTCAACGCCACCGGCCGGTGGAACGGCGTCGCCCTGCTCTCCCGGGTCGGGCTCGACGACGTCGTGACGGGGCTGCCCGGCGGTCCGGACTACGAGGGCGTGGAGGAACCCCGCGCCATCTCCGCCACCTGCGGCGGGGTCCGCGTCTGGTCGGTGTACGTCCCCAACGGCCGAGAGGTCGAGCACGACCACTACGGCTACAAGCTGGAGTGGTTCCGGGCCCTGGCCGCGGCCGTCGCCGAAGACGCGGCCGGGCCGCGCCCGTTCGCCGTCCTCGGCGACTTCAACGTCGCGCCGACCGACGAGGACGTCTACGACCCGGCGGTCTTCGAGGGCCTCACCCACGTCACCCCGGCCGAGCGGGCCGCCCTGGAGGCCCTGCGCACCGCGGGCCTGTCCGACGTGTTCCCCCGGGCCCTCAAGTACGACCGCCCGTACACCTTCTGGGACTACCGGATGCTCGCCTTCCCCAAGAACAAGGGCATGCGCATCGACCTCGTCTACGGGAACGAGCCCTTCACCAAGGCCGTCAAGGACGCGTACGTCGACCGTGAGGAGCGCAAGGGCAAGGGCGCTTCCGACCACGCCCCCGTCGTCGTCGACCTGGAGATCTAGCCCCCCGGCCCGGTGCGTCCCGAACGGGGCGCGGTGATCAAGGCGCGCCCTGTGGCCAGCCGGGAATCCTGGTGCCAGGCTGGGCGATATGAACATCCCTTTCCTGGCCAACTGGCTGAACCGGCACGAAACGGAACAGGGTGCGGGGCTCGTCGTCGCCCTCGCGGATGACCCCGAGGGCGTCGCCGAGCTGTTCGCCGAGTGCGAGATGCTGCGCGCGCAGGCGCGGGCGGCCGGGCTGGAACTCGACCAGACCCCGGACTCCTTGGAATCCCTCGACCAGCTGATGCCCCGCTGGCGCAGGGATCCCGAGGCCGTCCCCTGGCTCGGCAACGACGCGGGCTTCTACCTCGGCACCGTGATCGTCCGCACCATCCCCGGTTCCTCCTGGCAGGTCTGGCCCAACGGCCAGCCCGTGATCCGGCTGGAGTCGGGCCGCGAGCTGAACGTGGTCGAGTCCGGGGTCTCCTGGGCGATGACCGGTTCCCCCGAGCTCAGCCAGGCCTACGCGGAGGCCTCCGAGGGCTGATCCCGGCCCGGTCCTTCCCGTAGGACTGAAGAGCCAATGCGCTTTATACCCCCTTTAGGCGTGTCGAGGTGAAGCCCCTCCGGCGGCTGGATAGTTTGCGCTGACCTCGACACACCGACAAGTGGGCAGGGCAGCGTATGGCCGTCGATCCGTTGATCGAGCTGCGGGACGTCAACAAGCACTTCGGGAAGTTGCACGTCCTGCGGGACATCGACCTCACCGTCGGCCGCGGGGAGGTGGTGGTGATCATCGGCCCCTCCGGCTCCGGGAAGTCCACCCTCTGCCGGACCATCAACCGGCTGGAGAGCATCGAATCCGGCACGATCACCCTCGACGGCCGGCCCCTCCCGGCCGAGGGCAAGGACCTGGCCCGGCTGCGCGCCGAGGTCGGCATGGTCTTCCAGTCCTTCAACCTCTTCGCGCACAAGACCGTCCTGGCCAACGTCTCCCTCGCGCAGGTCAAGGTCAGGAAGCGCGGGAAGGACGAGGCGGACAAGCGCTCCCGGGAGCTCCTGGACCGGGTCGGTCTCGCCGACCAGGCCGAGAAGTACCCCGCCCAGCTCTCCGGCGGCCAGCAGCAGCGCGTGGCCATCGCCCGCGCCCTGGCCATGAGCCCCAAGGCCCTCCTGTTCGACGAGCCGACCTCGGCGCTGGACCCGGAGATGATCAACGAGGTGCTGGAGGTCATGCAGCAGCTCGCGGCCGAGGGCATGACCATGGTCGTGGTGACTCACGAGATGGGCTTCGCCCGCTCCGCCGCGAACCGGGTCGTCTTCATGGCCGACGGGAAGATCGTCGAGGACCGCACCCCGGAGGCGTTCTTCACCGCTCCCGAGAGCGAGCGCGCCAGGGACTTCCTCTCCAAGATCCTCAAGCACTGAGGGGCGGCCCGATGAAACTCACCCTGCGCGCCCTCGCCCTGACCCTCGCCCTCCTCGCGGCCGCCGCCTGCGGCAGGTCGGGCAGCCCGCCGGTCAAGGGACCACAGCCCGAGGACCTGCCCGTCTACCACGTCGCCACCGACTTCCGGCTGCCGCAGTCACCGACCTGGCAGCGGGCCAAGAAGCGCGGGCACCTGGTCGTCGGGGCCAAGGAGGACCAGCCGTACATGGGGGAGAAGGACCCCGCGAGCGGCGCCTACTCCGGTTTCGACATCGAGATCGCCAAGATGATGTCCGCCTCGCTCGGCTTCGACCCCAAGACGATCGAGTTCAAGACGATCGCCTCCGCCAACCGCGAGACCGCCCTCCAGAACGGCCAGATCGACTACTACGTGGGCACCTACACGATCAACGACAACCGCAAGAAGCAGGTCGGCTTCGCCGGCCCCTACTTCATGGCCGGGCAGTCCCTGCTGGTCCGCAAGGACGAGAAGGACATCAACGGCCCCGAGGACCTGGCCGGCAAGAAGGTCTGCTCGGCCGCCGGCTCCACCCCCTACCAGCGGATCCAGAAGGAGTACCCGCGGGCGGTGCTCGTCGCCTACGACACCTACTCGGTCTGCGTGGACAACCTGCTGACCTACCAGGTCGACGCGGTCACCACCGACGACTCCATCCTCCTCGGCTACGCCGCCAAGGTCCCCGACGAGCTCAAGGTGGTCGGCAAGTCCTTCTCCCAGGAGCCCTACGGCATCGGCGTCCCGCGCTCCGACAACGCCCTGCGCTTCGCCCTCGACGACGCCCTCGCCGAGAACGAGAAGAACGGCAACTGGAATAAGGCCTACGAGGCCACCCTCGGCCTCTCCGGCGTTCCCGCCCCCACGCCCCCGCCCATCGACCGCTACCCGGCGAGCTGAGGGGAGAACGCACCGCCATGAACGTACTCACCGACAACTTCGCCCTCTACGGCAAGGGCTTCCTCGGCACCGTCGAACTGACCGTCTACGCCTCGCTCCTCGCCCTGGTCCTGGGCTTCCTGATGGCCTCCTTCCGCGTCGCGCCCGTCGGCTCCTTCCGCGTCTTCGGCACGGTGTGGGTGACCGTGCTGCGCAACACCCCGCTCACCCTGCTCTTCTTTGCCGTGCTGCTGGGCCTGCCCCGCTTCGGACTGGTGCTGCCCTTCCAGCTCTTCGCCGTCCTGGCGCTGGGCTGCTACACCTCGGCCTTCATCTGCGAGGCGCTGCGCTCGGGCATCAACACCGTGCCCAAGGGGCAGGGCGAGGCCGCCCGGAGCCTGGGCATGTCCTTCGGGCAGACGCTGGGCACGGTGGTCCTCCCGCAGGCGTTCCGCTCCGTGATCCCGCCCATCGGCTCCACCCTGATCGCCCTCGCCAAGAATTCGGCGATCGCCGGCGCCTTCAGCGTCACCGAGCTGCTGGGGACGTACAAGACCCTCAACGAGCTGGGCTACAGCATCATCTGGACCTTCGTCTGGATCGCCGTCGGGTACCTGATCATCACCCTGTCCATCAGCGCGCTCTTCAACGTGCTGGAGAAGCGCTACGGAGTCGCCCGATGACCGCGCACGCGCTGCACGGGGACACGCAGTCCACCGCCCTCTACGACCTGCCCGGCCCCCGCACCCGGCGCCGCCACTTCCTGTACGGGATCGGCTCGACCGTGGTGATCCTGGGTCTGCTGGCCTGGATCCTCTACCTGCTCTTCGACACGGACCAGTTCACCGCCGCCAAGTGGAGCCCCTTCACGTACAAGGGCATCCAGGAACTGCTGCTGCGGGGGCTGGGCAACACCCTCAAGGCCTTCGCGTACGCCTCGGTGCTCTCGCTCCTGCTCGGCGCCGTCCTCGCCACCGGACGGCTGTCGGTGCACCGGCCGCTGCGCTGGCTGGCGACGCTGTGCGTGGAGTTCTTCCGGGCCATGCCGGTCCTGGTGATGATCTTCTTCATCTTCGTCGCCCTGAAGGTGCAGCCGCTGCCCGCGCTGGTCGCGGGACTGACCCTCTACAACGGGTCGGTGCTGGCCGAGGTCTTCCGTACCGGCATCAACTCGGTGGACCGGGGCCAGCGCGAGGCGGCGTACGCGCTCGGCATGCGCAAGACGCAGGTCATGACCCACGTGCTGGCCCCCCAGGCGGTCCGCGCGATGCTGCCCACCATCATCAGCCAGCTGGTGGTGGCACTCAAGGACACCTCGCTCGGCTACCTGATCACCTACGAGGAGTTCCTGCACGCGGGCAAGCTCATCGCCTCCAACCTGGACTACGATCTCCCCTTCATCCCCGTCGTGATGATCATCTCCCCGATCTACATCGGCATGTGCATGCTGCTGTCGTGGGTCGCCACCTGGGTGGCCCGGCGGGAGCGGGGCAACCCCAAGACCTCCGCGGTCGAGGTCGCCCCGGCCCTCCAGGAGACCGCGCTGCCGCGGCGGTGAGGGTGCGCCCCGCCCCGGCGGCAGCCGTGGATCACTGCTCGCGCAGAGGTACCGAGACGTACGAGGGATCGGTGCGCGGCGAGGAGAAGGTCAGCTGTGCCCCGGCGGGGTTGTGCTCGATGTAGAGCGGGTCGACGGTGTCCACGACCAGGGCGAGCCGGTGGCCCGCGGGCACGTCGTAGGCGGTGGAGAAGAGGTCCAGGTCCACGCCGAAGGACTGCCCGGGGGTCTTCCCGTGGAAGGTGTACGGGGCGTTGCTGACCAGCTTGCCGAGGCCGAGGGGCCCGACGTCGTAGAGGTAGGCGACGAAGGTGCCGTCGCCCTTGGTGGGCGTGACGGTGGTGTGCAGGCGTACGGTGCCGCGGACGCGGCGCTCCTGCGCGTAGCGCTCCGACTGCCAGACGGCGGCGAAGGCGCGGGGGAGCAGGGGGATGGAGGCGACCGGCGGGGCCTTGGCGAACTGGTCCAGGACGCTGGAGAGCAGCACCACGCCGCCGTCGGCCCCGGAGTCGACGCCTGCGAACACGTGCTCGCCGTCGGTCAGGGCGATCTTCTCGGCGCCGCCGGAGCCGACCGCCTTCCAGTCGGCGTAGCCCTCGTAGCCCTCGTCGCTGCGGGACTTGATCTGGACGGGGGCCTCGGTGTCGACGCCGTTGCGGTCGCCCTTGAGGTAGCGGTCGAACCAGCGGTGGGCGTTGGTCCAGGTGTCGTTGGGCAGGCCGAGCAGGCCGGTGCCCTCGGCGGTGGCGTGGTCGCCGGGGCGGAACTCCAGCCGTTTGGGGCCGGTGAGCTTCTCGTAGAAGGCGGCGTACTGGTTGGGCGGGAAGATCGTGTCGCCCCAGGCGTTCCCGAGCATGATCGCGGCGCCGTTGGCGTTGATCCGGTCCACCTGCTCGGAGGCGGAGCGCTTGCGGCCCCAGTCGATCATCGCCTGTTCGTTCTCCAGCTTCGAGCCGAGGAAGTCGCCGAGGATCTTCTGGAGTTCGGGGCCGGGGCGGCCGGTGAGGTAGCCGGCGGCGCCGAGCAGTCCGGCGGCCTGGAGGTGCTGCGTACGGCCGGAGTAGATGGAGTCGATGAGGTTCGCCCAGCCGCTGAGGGCGACCACGGCCTTGACGCGGGGGTCGTGCGCGGAGGCCAGCAGGCTGATGCCCGCCCCGTACGACACCCCGCCGAGGCCGATCCGGGCCGGGTCGGCGGGGGTGGTCGCGAGGGCCCAGTCGATGACGGCGGAGACGTCCGCGATGTCGGCGGGGCCGGCGGTCTCGATCTGGCCGCCGGAGAGCCAGAAGCCGCGCGAGGTGTAACTGACCACCACGTAGCCGGAGTCGGCGAGCTTGCGGGCCTGGGCCACGTACTCGATCTGCGGCATGCCCCAGCTGGTGGGGAGCACGATCAGCGGGTACGTGCGGCCGGGTACGGCTCCGGCGGGGGTGAAGACGTTGCCCTTGAGGGTGATGCCACCGGATCCCGGGATGTCGTGGAAGCGCAGCTCCGGGGAAGCGGCCGGGGAAGCGGCCGGGGCGGCGGGTGCGGCGGCGGGGGCCGCCTGGGCCTGATGGGGGGACAGGCCCAGGGCGGCCGCCGCGAGCACGGCCGCCAGGGCCGTTGCGGTGGTGGGGCGGACTCTCATCGATCGCTCCTCGCGTGCGCCGGTGTCCGAAGTGACCCGACGGTAACGGGAGGGGCTTACCGGAGGTAACCCGCCAGTAAGTTACGTAGAGGTAACAATTGAACGAGAGTCAGTCCCCGGCTCCGCGGGGGTCAGCCGTTCTGGGCCGCGCCGCCGGCCAGCGCGCTCTTGGCCTTCCACTCGTCCCACGACAGGTTCCACTCGCCGTAGCCGTTGCCGAGCTCGGCATTGCCCTTGGAGCCCTTGCCGACCACCTCGAAGGCGTCACCGGTCTGCACCATGTCGTAGAAGGACTTCGCGTTGGCGTCGCTCATCCCCACGCAGCCGGAACTGGTGTTGGCGCTGCCGAAGTTGGCGTTGTTCCAGGGCGCGGCGTGCGCGTACATGCCCGACCAGGTCAGCCGCATCGAATAGTCGACCATCTTGTCGTAGGAGTCGCCCAGGCCCACCGTCTGGGAATCCATCCGGATGGTGCCCTCCTTCGCCATCAGCACCATCTTCCCGGACCAGGACGCCTTCTGGCCGCCCGGAGTTCCGGCCGAAATCGGAATCGTCTTGACGACCTGGCCGTCCTCGGTGACCGACATCTTCTTGGTGTCGAGGCTGACCTCCATCCGGCGGTCCTTGCCTATCTTGAATTCGGTGTTGTAATCGCGGGCGAAGAGGCCGCCGCCGGTGCCCGAGTCCACCCCGTTGAGGTTCATCTCGACCTTGACGTCGGTGCCGGACTTCCAGTAGTCCTTCGGCCGCCAGTCCACCCGGTCCTTGCCGGAATAGTCCTTGAACCAGCCCCACGAGCCCTCGGTGCCGTTCGAGGCCGTGACCTTCAGCTGCTTCTCCACCTCGGCCTTGTTCTTCACCGGGTTGTCGAAGACCAGCGAGACCGGCATCGCGACGCCGACCGTGCTGCCCTTGGGGATGTTGATCGAGACCTTGTTCACCTTGTCGGCGGGCGAGGTCTTGAACTGGGCCGTGGCGCTCTGGCTGTCGGAGTTCTGCGCCTCGACCTTGTAGTCGGTGCCGGGGGAGGCGTTGCGCTCCGAGGTCCAGGACTTCCCGTCGGCGGCTATCCGGCCCGGCAGTTCCCCGCCCTTGCCGTCCGTCACCTTCACCTGCGCCAGCTTGCCGTCGGCGATGGTCACCTTCACGGGCTCGCCCGCCTTGACCTGATCGCCCGTGAGGTTCACCGAGACCGCCATGGCCGGCTTGTCCTTCGCGTCGCCGCTGCCGGAACCGCCGCTGCCCCCGTCCGAACCGCCTCCGCAGGCGGTCAGCGCGGCGGCCAGAAGTGCGGTGCCCGCCAGCATGGCGTGGCGGCCCCTGCGACGCGGCAGTGCGGTGCGGCGTGTACGGCTCAACGAAAACCCCTCCAAATAATGATCGTCCGTAAACAAGGAGCGAACGGAACGACTTTAGGTTGCGCTTCCGCCGGAAAATGTCCGCCGGCGCCTTGTGACGTGCACCGCAGCGGAACAGTTGCCATTCGGTCACATGGCAGACCGCATTCCGGAAGGGACTTTCGTCCCGCCGTCCGGGCCGAACGGCACTACCCCGGCCGCCACATCACCCCCCGCAGTGACCGGGGTACCCTCCACCTTCGACCCGGTGAAGGGAATGCACCCCCCATGGACAGCGCGATCCGTACGGAGCCCGGGGCGGCGGCCGCGCCGCCGGACGCCCGCCGCGGCGAGACGCCCGGGCGGGCGGGCTCGGTGCTGCGCAGCGGGGCGCTGATGGCGGCCGGCTCCGTCGTCTCCCGGGCCATCGGTTTCGTCCGCTCCGCCGTGGTCGTCGCCGCGATCGGCACCGGGGTCCTCGGCGACGGCTACACCGTCGCCAACACCGTCCCGAACATCCTCTACATGCTGCTCATCGGCGGCGCCCTCAACGCCGTCTTCGTCCCCGAGCTGGTGCGCGCCGCCCGGGAACACCGCGACGGCGGCGCCGCGTACACCGACCGGCTGCTGACCGCCTGCACGGTGGCGCTCCTCGTCCTCACCGCCGTCGCCGTCCTCGCGGCCCCGCTGATCGTCGGGACGTACGCCCCCTCCTACGGCGGGGCCCAGAAGGACACCACCGTCGCCCTGGCCCGGTACTGCCTCCCGCAGATCCTCTTCTACGGGCTCTTCACCCTGCTCGGCCAGGTGCTGAACGCCCGGGGCCGGTTCGGCGCCATGATGTGGACCCCCGTCCTCAACAACCTCGTCGTCATCGGTGTCTTCGGCCTGTTCCTCTACGTCTCCCACGGCCCCGCCGAGGGCCTCACCGCCGACGGGACCCGCCTGCTCGGCATCGGCACCACCGCCGGGATCGTGGTCCAGGCCCTCGCCCTGGTCCCCGCCCTGCGCGCGGCCGGCTTCCGCTGGCGCCCCCGCTTCGACTGGCGCGGCAGCGGCCTCGCCCGCCCCCTGCGCAACGCGGGCTGGCTGGTGCTGCTCGTGCTGGCCAACCAGATCGCCTACTGGGTGGTCACCCGGCTCTCCACCGGCGTCGGCCACGACCTCGGCAGCGCCGGGTACGCCGCCTACACCAACGCCTACCAGCTGTGGGTGGTGCCGCAGGGCATCGTCACCGTCTCCCTCGTGACCGCGCTGATGCCCCGGATGAGCGCCGCCGCCTCCGACGGCGACCTCGCGGCGGTCCGCGCCGACGTCTCCTACGCCCTGCGCTCCAGCGCCGCCCTCGTCGTCCCCGCCGCCGTGCTCTTCGCCGCGCTCGCCCCCTGGCTCATGGACTGCGTCGCCGGATACGGCAACAACGACCCCGCGTCCGTCACGGCGATGGCGGGCATGCTGACCGCCTTCGCCCCCGGCCTCGTCGCCTACTCCGCCCAGTACGTCCTCGCCCGCGGCTTCTACGCCCTCTCCGACACCCGGACCCCCTTCTTCCTCAACCTGGTCGTCGTCGCCGTGAACGCCGGGCTGTCCTACGCCGCCTACCTCTTCCTGCCGCCGCGCTGGGCCGTGACCGGCATGGCCGCAGCCACCGCCCTCGCCTTCGCCGCGGGCGCCGCCGTGACCGCGTACGCCCTCGCCCGCCGGCTCGGCCCGCGCGGGGGGACCCGTCGCGCCACCGCCCTCGGGACCCACCTGCGCCTGCTCGCCGCCTGCCTGCCCGCGGGCGCCGCCGGCTACGCGGCCGCCCGCGCCGCCGACGGCCTCGGCTCCTACGCCACGGCCGGGGCGGGAACCATCGTGGTCGCGCTGTTCGTCGTACTCCTCGCCGGGCCGCTGCGCCTGACTGAGATCACCGACCTGCTCGACTCCCTGCGCCGCAAGAGCGGCCGATAGCGGGAGGAGGCGTACGAAACACCCTGGGATACTGAACGGATGCCACGCGTACTGCTGATCGAGGACGACCCTTCCATCCGGGAAGGAGTGGGACTCGGGCTGCGCCGCCGCGGACACGAGGTCAGGGCCGCCGACACCGGCGAGGCCGGTCTCGCCCTCATGGGCGGCTTCCACCCCGAACTCGTCCTGCTCGACCTCATGCTGCCCGGCATCAACGGCGTCCAGGTCTGCCGCCGGATCCGGGAGACCAGCGAGGTCCCGATCATCATGCTCACCGCACGCGGCGACGACTTCGACATCGTCGTCGGCCTGGAGGCCGGAGCCGACGACTACATCGTCAAGCCCGCCCGGACCGAGATCATCGAAGCGCGCATCAAGGCCGTGCTGCGCCGCCTCAGCGATCCGGTGGGCCGCCCCGGGGTGGAACAGCACGCGGAACTCACCGTCGACCGCGCCGGACTGACCGTCGCCAAGAACGGCGAACGCGTCCCGCTGGCCCCCAGCGAGATCAAGCTCCTGCTCCACCTGTCGGCCTCGCCCGAGCAGGTCTTCTCCCGCCAGCAGCTGCTGGAGTACGTCTGGGAGCACAGCTACCACGCCGACGCCCGGCTCGTGGACGCCTGCGTGCGCCGGCTGCGCAACAAGATCGAGGACCCCGCGGGCAGCCCCCGCTACATACAGACCGTGCGGGGCTTCGGCTACCGCTTCGGACCGCTCTAGGCCGGCGGACGTGCGAAACCTCGCGCCGCTCGGGCTGCGCACCCGGCTGATCGCCGCCTTCCTGCTGGTCGCCGCGATCTGCGCGGTCAGCACGGCCGCCCTCACCTACCGGCAGGCCCGCAGCGCCGTCCTCACCCAGAGCCAGGACACCGCCGTCAGCACCCTGCGCGACCAGCTGGAGGCGCAGGCGCTGACCCTGCCGATGGACCGGGCCCAGCTCCAGCGGGTCGTCAGCGAGGTGGGCAAGCGCGGCAAACCCCACCCCTGGACCGTCTACGCCGAGTACGGCGCCCTGCGGGTCTCCTCCAACGTCACCCCCACCACCAGCACCGTCCTCACCGACGCCCTGCGCGCCCAGGTCGCCGACCAGCCGCACGGGGCCTTCCAGCGCGTCGAGGACGAGCGGGGCGAGCCGTACCTGACCATCGCCATGCCCGCCGTCTTCTCCCACAACGGCACGCGCGAACCCACCGGCGTCGTCCTCTACGCCGTCATGCCCCTGCTCACCGAGCAGCAGACCGTCGACGCCATGGTCCAGGCCGCCCGGCAGGGCGCCATACCCGGCCTCGCCATCGCCGTCGTGCCCGCCCTGCTCGCCGCGCGCAGCGTCCTGCGGCCCGTGCGCAACCTGCGGCGCGCCGCCCAGAACATGGGGCGCGGCCGCCTCGACACCCGCATCGAAGTCCGCGGCGCCGACGAACTGGCCGGACTCGCCCGCACCTTCAACGAGACCGCCGGGGCACTGGAACAGTCGGTGGCCGAACTGCGCGAGGCCGAGAGCCGGGCCCGCCGCTTCGCCTCCGACGTCTCCCACGAACTGCGCACCCCGCTCGCGGGGATGCTCGCCGTCACCGAGGTCCTCGACGAGGACGCCGAACAGCTCGATCCCGACACCGCGAAGGCGCTGCGGCTGATCAGCGCGGAGACGGGGAAACTGGCCGTGCTCGTCGAGGACCTGATGGAGATCTCCCGCTTCGACGCGCGCGCCGCCGAACTCAACCTGGACGACGTGGACGTGGCCGAGGCCGTCCGCAAGACGCTGGAGCGCCGCCACTGGGACGACGACCGGGTCCGCGCCGACCTCCCGGACGAGGTCCGCGCCCGGCTCGACCCGCGCCGCTTCGACGTCGTCCTCGCCAACCTCGTCGGCAACGCCCTGCGGCACGGCGGCGCGCCCGTGCGGATCACCGTGCGCACCGGCCCCGGCGCCGACGGGGAGCGGCTGCTCATCGAGGTGGCCGACAGCGGTCCCGGGATCTCCGAGGAGGTGCTCCCGCACATCTTCGACCGGTTCTTCAAGGCCGACGCCGCCCGCACCCGTTCCGCGGGCAGCGGACTGGGCCTGGCCATCACCCTGGAGAACGTCCGGCTGCACGGCGGCACGCTGAGCGCGGCCAACGGGCCCGCCGGGGGAGCCGTGTTCACCCTCGACATGCCGCTGGAGGCCACCGCGTGACCCGGTTCGTCCCCCGACGGCGCCCGCGCCCCAGCCCCGGCCCGCGCCCCGGTCCACGCCCCGGCCCGCGCCTCGGCCGGCCGGGACGCCGCGCCGCCGCGGCCGTGACCGCCGCCCTGCTGGCGCCGCCGCTGGTCGCCGGCTGCGGGATCGAGCCCACCGGGGTCGTGGAGAGCGGCGCCGCGGCCCGGGTCCTGGTCGCCGCGCCCTCCCGGACCCCGATGGCCTACTTCGTCTCGGGCGAGGGCCGCCTGATCCCCGCGCCCGATCCCGAGTACGCGGACAACAGCCCGCAGGGCAGCCTGCAACTGCTGCTGCGCGGGCCCGGGCCGGTGGAGCTGGAGGCCGGGCTCGGCACCAGGCTGCCGCCGGTGGAGGGGGTGCTCGGCGGCAGCGTCAGGGCCTTCTACGCCGCCCGGGACCGGCTGGAGGTCCGCGTTCCGTTCCCGGTGGCCGCGCTCGACCCGCTCGGCCTGCGCCAGCTCGTGTGCACGGCCCTGTCCACGGCGGAGCCGACCGCCGAAGTGGTGGTGAACGGGCCGGACACCACGCTGGAGCCCTCCCGCTGCGACGCCGGTCACTGACCGGTACGGGCGGACGCGGCACGGCGGACGCGGCACGGCGCGGGACCGCCGCCGGGGAGCGCCGGGGAGCGCCGGGGAGGGCCCCCTTGCGGGGCGGACCGCGCGGCGCCACCGTGTGGCCATGGACCGCGCCCCGGCAGCCCCCGGCACCCCCGACGTCTTCGATCCCCGCCTCTACGCCGAAGGCGTCCCGCACGCCCGCTACCGGCTGCTGCGCGACCACCGCCCCGTCTCCTGGCAGGCGGAGCCCGAGATCGGGGGATGGCCCGCCGGGCCCGGGTTCTGGGCCGTCACCCGGCACGCCGACGTCGTCCGCGTCCTGCGCGACCACACCGCGTACTCCTCCTGGGCCGGCGCCACCCAGATCCGCGACCCCGACCCCGCCGACCTGCCGTTCCTGCGGACCACCATGCTCAACCAGGACCCGCCCGCGCACGGCAGGCTCCGCCGCCTGGTCTCCCGCGCCTTCACCCCGGCCCGTGTCGACGCCTTCGCGGGCCGGGTCCGCGAGCGGGCCCGCTCCCTGCTGGCCGCCGCCCGGGAGCGCGCCGTGGACGGCGCCGTCGACGTGGTGGGGGCCGTCACCGACGAGTACGCGCTGCTGAACCTCACCGACCTGCTGGGCGTCCCGGCCGCCGACCGGGCCCTGCTGCTGGAGTGGACCGTACGGATCATCGGCTACCAGGACCCCGAGGACGCCCCGGCGCCGCTGCTGGGCCCCGACGGCACGCCGCTGAACCCGCGTTCCCCGGCCCTGCTCGGCGAGATGTTCGCGTACGCCCGCGAACTGGCCGCCCACAAGCGGACGCACCCGGCCGACGACGTGATGACCGCCCTCGCCCGGGCCGCGCTCGACCCCGCCGAACTGGAGATGTTCTTCTTCCTGCTGACCGTCGCGGGGAACGACACCGTCCGCAGCGCCGCGCCCGGCGGGCTCCTGGCCCTCGCGCGCGACCCGGGCGCCTACCGCCGGATCACCGACGGGGACGCCGCGCCGGACCGGGCCGTCGAGGAACTCCTGCGCGTCCACCCGCCCGTGCTCAGCTTCCGCCGCACCGCCGTCCGCGACACCGAACTCGCCGGGCAGCCGGTCCGCGCAGGGGACAAGGTCGTCGTCTTCCACGCCTCCGCCAACCACGACGAACGCGTCTTCGAGGATCCGCACCGGCTCGATCCCGGCCGCTCCCCGAACCCGCACGTCTCCTTCGGCGAGGGCCCCCACGTCTGCCTGGGCGCCCACTTCGCCCGCCTCCAGCTGCGCGTCCTGCACGAGGAGTGGCGCCGCGCCCTGCCCCCGCCCGAACTCGCCGGTCAGCCGCGCCGGCTGGTGTCCAACTTCATCAACGGGATCACGCGGCTTCCGCTGCGGGTGTCCGGGCCGCCCGTGTGACATCGGCGACGAGCTCCGTCACGTCCGGCCCGTAGGCGTCCGAGTTGACGACCTTCAGCAGCAGGCAGAAGGAGTCCCGGCCGTACGTACGGGCCAGTCGCCGGTGGTGCCGGGCCAGGTAACGGGCGGCGGCCTGGTTGCTGTTGGCCGTCTGCCCCGACAGCAGGAACACCGGCCGGGCGCCGCGCTCGGTCGTCAGCCGGGCCAGCAGCACGTGTTCGAGCATCCCCGCCTCCCACCGGTACGTCTGCCCGCCGACGCTGATCGCCCCCCGTTCGGGACCGGGCTCGGTCCCCGTCCCGACCCGGACCCCCGGGAGCAGGGAGGTCAGGTGGGCGGTCGTACGGAGGTTGGAGGCGGGCCCGCCGACGCAGAACTCGGCGCGCTCGCCGAAGCCCTGGCGGGCGCCGTCATGGGTGATCACCTGGACCGTCGCCCCGCAGTCCTTGATCAGGGCGGATATCTCCAGCAGCGCGAAGGCGTCGCTGCGGTGCAGGGAGGACTCCTTGCCGCCCATCTGGCGGTTGGCCACGAACACGCAGTCGGAGCCCGTCGGCAGCCCGAAGAACGCCTGCTTGCGGCGCAGGTCGCGGCGCCACAGATAGGTCCGGGCGAACCAGCCGAACCCGCCGCTGACGGCAGTGGCCACCACCCCGAGCACGATGTTGCGCACGTCGTCGTTCATGCGGCGGATGGTAGCCGCCGCCCGGCCGTCCTGACGCGGGCGGTTCCCTGAAGTTACGCTGCGCCTCGCAGGTCTGACAGACCGTCGACTGGAGGAACCGGATGCGCCGTCCCGACGCACGAAAGTTAGCGCTCGTCGCCCTCGCCGGGGCGCTCGTCTCGACCGGGGCCGCCGCCCCGCCCCCGGACGCCGCCGCCCCGCCCAAGGTCCCGGTGGCGGCGGGCTACGGCGGGGCCGTCGCCACCGTCGACGCCGACGCCTCCGCCGCCGGGATCGCGGTGCTGAAGGCGGGCGGCAACGCCGTGGACGCCGCCGTGGCCGCGGCCGCCGCGCTGGGCGTCACCGAGCCCTACTCGGCGGGGATCGGCGGGGGCGGCTACTTCGTCTACTACGACGCCGCCGCCCGCAGCGTCCACACCATCGACGGCCGCGAGACCGCGCCCAGGAGCGCCACCGCCACCCTGTTCCAGGACAACGGCGTCCCGATCCCCTTCGAGGAGGGCCAGACCAGCGGCCGCTCCGTCGGCGTGCCCGGCACCCCCGCCACCTGGAAGAGCGCCCTGGACGCGTGGGGCACCCGGCCGCTCGGCCAGTTGCTGCGCCCCGCCGAGAAGCTCGCCCGCGACGGCTTCACCGTGGACGCCACCTTCCGGGCCCAGACCGAGCTGAACCAGGACCGCTTCAAGGACTTCCCCGCCACCCGCGAGCTGTTCCTGCCGGGCGGACGGCTGCCCGTGGTCGGCTCCACCTTCAAGAACCCCGACCTGGCCGCCACCTACGCCGAACTCGCCCGCAAGGGCGTCGGCGCGCTCTACCGGGGCCCGCTCGCCGAGGACATCGTCCGGGCGGTCCGCAGGCCCCCCGTCGACCCGGCCGCCACCCGCGTGGTGCGCTCCGGCGACCTGACCACCGAGGACCTGCGCGCCTACGGCACCGAACGGCAGGCGCCCACCCGGGTCGGGTACCGGGGCCTGGACGTGTACAGCATGGCGCCCTCCTCCTCCGGCGGCACCACGGTCGGCGAGGCGCTGAACATCCTGGAGCGCACGGACCTCTCGAAGCTGTCCGAGTCCCAGTACCTGCACCGCTACATCGAGGCCTCCCGGATCGCCTTCGCCGACCGCGGCCGCTGGGTCGGTGATCCGGCCGCCGAGGACGTCCCGACGCGCGAGCTGCTCTCCCAGAAGTTCGCCGACGCGCGCGCCTGCCTGATCCGCCCCGACCGGGCCCTGACCAGCCCGCTGGCCCCCGGCGACCCCCGCCACCCGGCCCCCTGCGCCACCGCGGGCGCGGCCGCCCCGACCACCTACGAGGGGGAGAACACCACGCACCTGACGGTCGCCGACCGTTGGGGCAACGTGGTCTCCTACACCCTGACCATCGAGTCCACCGGCGGCAGCGCCATCACCGTCCCCGGGCGCGGCTTCCTGCTCAACAACGAGCTGACGGACTTCTCCTTCGCCCCGGCCGTCCCCGGCGTGCCGGATCCGAACCTGCCCGGTCCGGGCAAGCGCCCGCGCTCCTCGATGTCCCCGACGATCGTCCTGAAGGACGGCCGCCCGGTCCTGGCCGTCGGCTCCCCGGGTGGCGCCACCATCATCACCACCGTCCTGCAGACCCTGCTCGGCCGGCTGGACCGGGGGCTGCCGCTGGTCGACGCCATCGCCGCGCCCCGCGCCAGCCAGCGCAACCAGACCACCACCGAGCTGGAACCGGGCCTGTGGAACAGCCCGTCGCGCGCCGAACTGGAGGCCCTGGGCCAGGGCTTCCGGCAGAACCCGGAGATCGGCGCCGCCACCGGCGTCGAGCGGCTGCCGGACGGCCGCTGGCTGGCCGCCGCCGAACCCACCCGGCGGGGCGGCGGTGCTGCGATGGTCGTCCGTCCGTCCGGGAGGCCGTAGGGCTCACAGGGCGGTGAGGATCCTCGGGCCGTCTGCGGTGATCGCGACCGTGTGCTCCGCGTGGGCGGCGCGGCTGCCGTCGACGGTGCGCAGGGTCCAGCCGTCCGGATCGCAGGTGTAGTCGTCCGTGCCGCCCGCGATCACCATCGGCTCGATCGCGAGGACCATGCCGGGGCGCAGCTTGGTGCCGCGTCCCGGCGGGCCCTCGTTGGGGACGCCCGGATCCTCGTGCATGGCGCGGCCGATGCCGTGGCCGCCGAAGCCGTCCGGGATGCCGTAGCCGGCGGCGCGGCAGACGGTGCCGACGGCGTGGGCGATGTCGCCGACGCGGTTGCCGGGCACGGCGGCGGCGATGCCGGCCGCGAGGGCGGCCTCGGCCGTCGCGATCAGCCGCAGGTCGGCGGGGCGGGCCCGGCCGACGGTGAAGCTGACGGCGGAGTCGCCGCACCAGCCGCCGAGCTGCGCCCCGAAGTCGGCGCTGACGAGGTCGCCGTCGCGCAGCCGGTAGTCGTCGGGGACGCCGTGCACGATCGCGTCGTTGACGGATACGCACAGCACCGCGGGGAAGGGCACCGGCGCGAAGGACGGCCGGTAGCCCAGGAAGGGGGAGGAGGCCCCGGCTCCGCGCAGGACATCGTGGGCCACCGCGTCGAGTTCCCGCAGGCCGACCCCGACCCCCGCGGCCTCCCGTACGGCGGCCAGGGCCCGCGCGACCACCCGGCCCGGGGCCCGCATCTGTTCGATCGCTTCGTCCGTCTTCAGCTTCACCATGCCAATAACTATACCGGTATAACTTTACCGGGATAGTTATTGGGGTCGGGTGGGTAGGATGGGCGCATGGTCCGCACCCCGTTGACACCCGAAGAGCGCGAGCGCGGCGAGCGTCTGGGCGCCCTCCTCCGAGAGGCCCGGGCGGGCCGCAGCATGGTCGAGGTCGCGGCCGCCGCCGGACTCTCCGCCGAAACCCTGCGCAAGATCGAAACCGGCCGGGCCCCCACCCCCGCCTTCTTCACCGTCACCGCCCTCGCCGCGGCCCTCGGCCTCTCGCTCGACGAGGTCGTCCGCCGCTGCGCCCTCGTCCCCGTCTGAGCCGCCCGGCCGTCCGCCCGGCCGTCCGCCCGGCCGTCCGCCCGGCCGTCCGCCCGGCCGTCCGCCCGGCCGTCCGGCCGGCGCCGGTCCGGGGCGTGTCCGGCGGCCGATCGGCCCAAACGGCGTGGGGAGCGGACCGGCGCGGGGCACAGGTCAAGCCGTGGCAACCATGAACGCAGCCCAGCGGATCGGTCTCGGACTCCTCGGCGCCCTGCTCGCGGCGGGCCTGCTGCTCGCCGCCTGCGCCGCCCCCGACGGGCAGGCGCGCAGCGACGGAGCGGGCAAGGCGGCCCGGCCGCGGCCGTCCGGGAGGGCCTGACGTCAGGTGGGCGCCTCGCGGGTCGCCGCCCCGTCCCCGCGGGCTCCGCGGCCCGCGGCACCCGATCCCGTACGGAGTCCAGCCGTTCCGTGCGCACCACCCGGTAGCCCGCCCGCGGCTCGGCGGACGCGGCCGGGGCCATCCCCGCGAACGGCTCGCCGGCCTCCCGCGAGGTCGGCACCGGCCACAGCCGCGGCGCCGGCCGGCCCGCGCCGGACCGCCGTCAAGCTTTGAGATTCCCGTAGCCCGCCCGTAACGCGGGTGGGATGCAATGCGGGGATGGAGACGCCGACTGCGCTGGCGATCGGGCAATTGGTCGCATACGTTCGGGAGTTGACGCGGAGGCTGGATCCCGCGGCGGGCTGGTACGGAGAGTTCCTGCGGCGGGACCCGGAGGGCGTGCGGGCCTGCCTCGACGGGGTGGCGATGCCGCCGTGGGACGTGCTGGAGTCGCTGCTCGGGGACCTGCCGGGGGATCCCGGGGACACGGCCCGGGAGGCCGCGTACGCCGCCGGGCTGAGGGCGGCCGCCGTCGCCGCGTGGGACGCGGTGCCGGGCGGGGACCGCGAACTGCGCGCCCTGCTCGGCGCGGCCGCCGGGGAGCGGGCCGCCGCGGAGACGGCCCTGCGCGGCCTGACGCTGCGGCTGGACGGCGCCCGCGACCCCGAGGAGGCGGCCGCCCTGTCCCGGGAGCTGGCCTGGACCCACGACGACGCCGCCCGCGCCGCCGCCCGGCAGGCGGACCTGACCGCCCGGCTGCGCGCCCTGCCCCACCCCCTGCCCGCCGTCCCGGCCCAGCGCGGCCCCCTCGACCCGCCCCCGTACGACGCCCCGCGCGGGCGCGAGCCGCTGGCGGGAGCCGGGGGGCCCGGACGGCCGCCGGTCGGGCGGGCCGAGGGCCGGTGGCTGCGCGGAACGCGCCGCTCGGCCGGCGCCCGCTCCCCGGCCCCGACCACCCCGGCCCCGCCGCACCCGGCCCCGACCCCGCCGCACCCGGCCCCGGCCCCGACGCACCCGGCCCCGGCCGCCCCGGCCCCGACCGGCCAGGCCCTGACGCACCCGGCCCCGACCGGCCAGGCCCTGACGCACCCGGCCCCGACCGGCCAGGCCCTGACGCACCCGGCCCCGACCGGCCAGGTCCTGACGCAGCCGGCGCCGGTCGGCCAGGCCCCAACGCATGCGGCTCCGATCGGTGCGGTTCCGACCGGCGGGGTCCCGACGCAGGCGGCTCCGTCCGGCCTGGCCCCGATGCACGCGGCGCCGGCCAGCTCAGCCCGGACGCAGGCAGCCCAGCCTGGACCGGCCCCGTCCGGCCCGGCCCCGATGCCTGCGGCCCAGCCCGGACCGGCCCCGTTCGGCCAGGCCCCGGCGCACCCGGTCCCGACGCACCCGGCCCCGGCGGTCGCGGGCGGCATGGTTCTGCCCGGCGGGGGGTCGCTTCCCGCGCCCCGGGGGGCCCGGTTCGCCGGGGCCGTGCCCGCTGCGGCCGTCCCGCGGCGGGAGGACGCGGACGGGGGCCCCGGGCCCGCGGGCGGCGGGGACGGCGGCGCCGGGCCCCGGCCGGGGTTCGTCGCCGAGCTGGCGGCCCTGCGGGAGCAAGGGCGGACCGGCGAGGCGCACGCCCTGCTGTGCGAGGCCGCCGCCTGGCCCGCCGCCCACCTGCCCGCCCTCGCCGAGGGCCTCGGCCGCGCCGGGCTGGCCGCCGACTGGGCCACCCTGCTCTGGGAGGCGGCCTCGCTCCCGCCCGAGCGGCTCGCCGCCGCGGCCGCCGCCCTCGGCGCGGCCGGCCGGGACGCCGACCGCGACGGGCTGCTGCGCCAGGGCGTGGCCCGCCCCGCCGTCGAGGTCGCCGAAGCCGCCCTCGCCCTCGGCGCCGCCGGCCGGGAGCGGGAGGTCGACGCCCTGCTCGGGGCCTTCGTCCGGCTGCGCACCGCCGAGGAGGCGGCCGCCCTCGCCCGCCGCGACCCGCACTGGTTCGCGCCCCGGCTGCTGGCACAGGCCCGTGCCGTGCCCGGCACCCGGCACCGCGACCTGGCGCACGCCCTGCGCGTGGCGGGGGTCCCGGCGAGCTGAACCGCGCCCGTCTGCTGACCGCAAACGACCGCGTGGCGACGTAACTTGATCGACTACTCCAACCGCGCAGGGTGGTCTTGCCCCGCGCTGTGACGAGGCCTACCTTCGACTCCCTACGCACACCGTCTACGTGCGTAGAAGTCGGCGTTACCGTCGCGAGGAGCAGCTCATGGCCCAAGTCGTCCGCGCCGCACTCGTCCAGGCCACCTGGACCGGGGACACCGAGTCGATGATCGCCAAGCACGAGGAGCACGCCCGCCGGGCGGCCGCCCAGGGCGCGAAGGTCATCGGCTTCCAGGAGGTGTTCAACGCCCCGTACTTCTGCCAGGTCCAGGAGCCCGAGCACTACCGCTGGGCCGAGGCGGTCCCCGACGGCCCCACCGTCAGCCGGATGCGCGAACTGGCCCGCGAGACCGGCATGGTGATCGTCGTACCGGTCTTCGAGCTGGAGTCCGAGGGCTTCTACTACAACACCGCCGCCGTCATCGACGCCGACGGCAGCTACCTCGGCAAGTACCGCAAGCACCACATCCCCCAGGTCAAGGGCTTCTGGGAGAAGTACTACTTCCGTCCGGGCAACCTCGGCTGGCCCGTCTTCGACACCGCCGTCGGCAAGATCGGCGTCTACATCTGCTACGACCGCCACTTCCCCGAGGGCTGGCGCGCGCTCGGCCTGGCCGGCGCCCAGCTGGTCTACAACCCGTCCGCCACCTCCCGGGGCCTGTCCGCGTACCTGTGGCAGCTGGAGCAGCCCGCCTCCGCCGTCGCCAACGAGTACTTCGTCGCCGCCATCAACCGCGTCGGCCAGGAGGAGTACGGCGACAACGACTTCTACGGCACCAGCTACTTCGTCGACCCGCGCGGCCAGTTCGTCGGCGAGGTCGCCAGCGACAAGGAGGAGGAACTCCTGGTCCGGGACCTCGACTTCGACCTGATCAAGGAGGTCCGCGACCAGTGGGCCTTCTACCGCGACCGCCGCCCCGACGCCTACGGAGGACTCGTACAGCCGTGACCAACCCCATTCCCCTGCACAGCCGCCACGCCACCGTCCTGCCCGACTGGCTCGCGCTCTACTACGACCGCCCCATCGAGCTCACCCACGGCGAGGGGCGCCACGTCTGGGACGCCGACGGCAACCGCTACCTCGACTTCTTCGGCGGCATCCTCACCACGATGACCGCCCACGCCCTCCCCGAGGTCACCAAGGCCGTCTCCGAACAGGCCGGGCGGATCATCCACTCCTCCACCCTGTACCTGAACCGGCCGATGATCGAGCTGGCCGAACGGGTCGCCGCCCTCTCCGGCATCCCCGACGCCCGGGTCTTCTTCACCACCTCCGGCACGGAGGCCAACGACACCGCCCTGCTGCTCGCGACGACGTACCGGCGCTCCAACCAGATCCTGGCGATGCGCAACAGCTACCACGGCCGGTCCTTCTCCACCGTCTCGATCACCGGCAACAAGGGCTGGTCCCCGACGAGCCTGTCCCCGCTCCAGACGTACTACGTGCACGGCGCCGTCCGCACCCGCGGCCCCTTCGCCCACCTCGACGACACCGCCTTCACCGCCGCGGCCGTCGCCGACCTGGAGGACCTGCTGGGCCAGGCGCGCGGGGGAGTGGCCGCGCTCATCGCCGAACCCATCCAGGGCGTCGGCGGGTTCACCTCCCCGCCCGACGGGCTCTACGGAGCCTTCCGCGAGGTCCTCGACCGGCACGGCATCCTCTGGATCAGCGACGAGGTCCAGACCGGCTGGGGCCGTACCGGGGAGCACTTCTGGGGCTGGCAGGCCCACGCCCAGAACGGCCCCCCGGACATCCTCACCTTCGCCAAGGGCATCGGCAACGGCATGTCCATCGGCGGGGTCGTGGCCCGTTCCGAGGTGATGAACTGCCTCGACTCGAACTCCATCTCCACCTTCGGCGGCTCCCCGGTCACCATGGCGGCCGGCCTCGCGAACCTCGCGTACCTCCAGGAGCACGACCTCCAGGGCAACGCCCGCCGCGTCGGCGGCCTGCTGCTGGAACGGCTGCGCGCCGTCTGCGCCGCCGTGCCCGCCGTACGGGAGGTCCGCGGCCGGGGCCTGATGGCCGGACTGGAGCTGACGAAGCCCGGTACCGACGACGCCGACCCGCAGGCGGCCGCCGCCGTCCTGGAGGCCGCTCGCGCCGGCGGCCTGCTGCTCGGCAAGGGCGGCGGCCACGACACCAGCGTGCTGCGCATCGCGCCGCCGCTCTCCCTCACCGTCGCCGAGGCGGAAGAGGGCGCCGAGATCCTCGAAGAGGCCCTCCGCAGCATCCGGTAGTCCAGTCCGTAGGGGAGTTCCATGAGCACGCGCACGCTGATCCGCGGCGGCCTGGTCATCACCGCCGCCGACGAGCTCCACGCGGACGTCCTCATCGAGGACGGCCGGATCGCGGCCCTCGCCGCACACGGTTCGGCCGCCGCCGACGTCTGGACCGCCGAACGCACCATCGACGCGAGCGGGAAGTACGTCATCCCGGGCGGGGTCGACGCGCACACCCACATGGAGCTCCCCTTCGGCGGCACCGCCGCCTCGGACACCTTCGAGACGGGCACCCGCGCCGCCGCCTGGGGCGGCACCACCACCATCGTCGACTTCGCCGTGCAGGGCGTGGGCCGTTCCCTGCGCGAGGGGCTCGACACCTGGTACGCCAAGGCCGACGGCAACTGCGCGATCGACTACGGCTTCCACATGATCGTGTCGGACGTCAACGAGCGCACGCTCAAGGAGATGGACGCGCTCGTCGAAGAGGGCATCAGCTCCTTCAAGCTCTTCATGGCCTACCCCGGGGTCTTCTACTCGGACGACGGGCAGATCCTGCGCGCCATGCAGCGGGCCTCCGGCAACGGCGGGCTGATCATGATGCACGCCGAGAACGGGATCGCCATCGACGTGCTCATCGAGCAGGCCCTGGCGCGCGGGGAGACCGACCCCCGCCACCACGGCGAGGTCCGCAAGGTCCTCCTCGAAGCCGAGGCCACCCACCGCGCGATCCAGCTGGCCCGGGTCGCCGGAGCCCCGCTGTACGTCGTGCACGTCTCGGCCGACGAAGCCGTCGCCGAGCTGGCCGCCGCCCGTGACAAGGGGCTGCCCGTCTTCGGGGAGACCTGCCCGCAGTACCTGTTCCTGTCCACCGACAACCTGGAGGAGCCCGACTTCCAGGGCGCCAAGTACGTCTGCTCCACCCCGCTGCGCCCCCGCGAGCATCAGGCGGCGCTGTGGCGGGGCCTGCGGACGAACGACCTCCAGGTGGTCTCGACCGACCACTGTCCGTTCTGTTTCCGGGGTCAGAAGGAGCTGGGCCGCGGGGACTTCTCCAAGATCCCCAACGGGCTGCCGGGGGTGGAGAACCGGATGGACCTCCTCCACCAGGCCGTCCTGGACGGGCACATCAGCCGCCGCCGCTGGATCGAGATCGCCTGCGCGACCCCGGCCCGGATGTTCGGCCTCTACCCCCGCAAGGGCACCATCGCACCGGGCGCCGACGCCGACGTCGTCCTCTACGATCCGCACGCCGAGCAGGTCATCTCCGCCGAGACGCACCACATGAACGTGGACTACTCGGCGTACGAGGGCAGGCGGATCACCGGACGGGTCGATACGGTCCTCTCGCGCGGCGAACTCGTCATCGACCGGCGCGAGTACACCGGCCACGCGGGGCACGGCTCCTTCGTCCACCGCTCCACCTGTCAGTACCTCTAGCGGTGCCGGGGCCCGCACGCCCCGGCACCCGCACTCCCCAGCAAGGAGCGACGCATGGACTTCGGCCTCGTCCTGCAGACCGACCCGCCCGCCTCGGCGGTCGTCAGCCTCATGAAGCGCGCCGAGCGCAACGGCTTCCGCTACGGCTGGACCTTCGACTCCGCCGTGCTGTGGCAGGAGCCGTTCGTCATCTACAGCCAGATCCTGGCCAACACCCGGAAGCTGCGCCTCGGCCCGATGGTCACCAACCCGGGCACCCGCACCTGGGAGGTCACCGCCTCCACCTTCGCCACCCTCAACGACATGTACGGCAACCGCACCGTCTGCGGGATCGGCCGCGGGGACTCGGCGATGCGGGTCGCCGGCCGGGCCCCCAACACCCTCGCCCGGCTCGGCGAGGCCATCGACGTCATCCGCGACCTCGCCGAGGGCCGCGAGGCCGAGGTCGACGGCAATCCCATCCGGATCCCCTGGATCACCGACGGGAAGCTGCCCGTCTGGATGGCCGCGTACGGGCCGAAGGCCCTCGCCCTGGCCGGGCAGAAGGCGGACGGCTTCATCCTCCAGCTCGCCGACCCCTTCCTCACCGAGTGGATGGTCAGATCGGTCCGCGACGCGGCCGCGGCGGCGGGCCGCGACCCGGACGCGATCACCATCTGCGTGGCGGCCCCGGCCTACGTCGGCGACGACCTCGCGCACGCCCGCGACCAGTGCCGCTGGTTCGGCGGCATGGTCGGCAACCACGTCGCCGACCTCGTCTCCCGCTACGGCGAGCACTCCGGCATGGTCCCGGACGCCCTCACCGAGTACGTCAAGGCACGCCAGGGCTACGACTACAGCCACCACGGCCGCACCGGGAACCCGTCCGCCGACTTCGTCCCCGACGAGATCGTCGACCGCTTTTGCCTGCTGGGCCCGGTCGAGGCCCACATCGAGAAGCTGCGCACCCTGCGGGACCTGGGCGTCGACCAGTTCGCCGTGTACGACATGCACGACGCGAAGGAGGCGGTGATCGACGCCTACGGACAGCACGTCATCCCGGCGGTGGGCGGCTGACACCGCCGCCGGCGTCAGCGCCGCTGCGGGGGCACGGCCTCGGCGGGGGACGGGGGACCGGGCGGGGTGCCGTCGCCGAACGGCCGCCCGCCCAGCGCCGCCCGGCCGTGCGGCGCGAGCCAGCCCGACGGGTCGGGGCCCGCGGGCACGATCCCGGACGGGTTGATGTGGCCGTGGACGACGTAGAAGTGCTCCTTGATGTGGCCGAAGTCGACCGTGTCCCCGAAGCCGGGCGTCTGGAACAGGTCCCGCGCGTACGCCCAGAGCACCGGCATCTCGCTCAGCTTGTGCCGGTTGCACTTGAAGTGGCCGTGGTAGACGGCGTCGAAGCGCACGAGCGAGGTGAACAGCCACACGTCCGCCTCGGTGATCGTCTCGCCGACGAGGTAGCGGGAGCGCTCCAGCCGCTCGGAGAGCAGGTCGAGGCGGGCGAAGAGGCGAGCGTACGCCTCCTCGTACGCCTCCTGCGAGGTGGCGAACCCGGTGCGGTACACACCGTTGTTCACGTCCGCGTAGATCCCCTCGTTGACCGCGTCGATCTCCGGCCGCAGCGCCGCCGGATACAGCTGCGGGGCCCCGGCGCGGTGGTGCGCGGTCCACTCCAGCGACAGGTCGGCGGTGATCTGCGCGTAGTCGTTGGTGACCACCTCGCCGCTCGGCACGTCCACGATCGCGGGCACGGTGATGCCCCGGTCGTAGCCGGGGTCGCGGGCGAAGTAGGCCTCCTGGAGCCGCTCTATCCCCAGCACCGGGTCGCGGCCGTCCGGGTCGAGGTCGAAGGTCCAGCTCCGCTTGTCGTGCGTCGGTCCGGCGACGGCCATGGGTAGCGCCTCCTCCAGCCCCAGGAGGCGCCGGACGATCACCGCGCGGTGCGCCCAGGGGCAGGCCCGGCTGACCACGAGACGGTAGCGGCCGGGCTCCACCGGGAAGCCGTCGCGGCCGTCGGCGGTGATCCGGGTGGTGATGTAGCGGCTGTCGCGGGTGTACCCCTTGCCGGGGCGTACGTCACTCATCCCCGGGCCCTACCCAGGAACCGGGGTGGCGAGCGGCCGCTCCACCGGGGCTCCGGCGCCGCTCGTCCCGGCCCCGGCGCGGTTCACCGGGAGTACACCCGGTGTGCGGGACGGCGACGGGAATGCCGGTGGGGTTTGTCAGCGGGGCGTGATGTGATGGGGGCATGATCGATGAATTTCTGGCCCGTGACCTGTCCGCTGTCGAAGAGGCCGTCCGCAAGGCCGCGGCGGTCGAGATCATGCCGAGATTCCGGCAGCTCGCCGCGCACGAAGTCGACCAGAAGAGCGGCCCCCACGACCTGGTGACCATCGCCGACCGGCGGGCCGAGGAGCACCTGACGGCCGAGCTGACCCGGCTGCTGCCGGGCTCGGCGGTGGTCGGTGAGGAAGCCGTCCACGCCGACCCCGGGGTGTACGGGGCGCTGCGCGCCGACGCGCCGGTCTGGATCGTCGACCCCGTCGACGGCACCCGCCAGTTCGTGAACGGCGACCCGGGCTTCTGCACCCTGGTGGCGCTGGCCCTGCGCGGGGAGATACTCGCCTCCTGGACCTTCGCCCCGGCGCTGGACGAGCTGGCGACCGCGGTGCGCGGCCAGGGCGCGTTCGTCAACGGCGAGCGCATCACGGCCGGTTCCCCGCCGCCCGGGGCCGCGCTGCGGGTGGCGATGGCCCATCCCCTCTACACCTCCGACGAGGACAAGCGGACCCTGGAGCGGCTGGACGTGCCCGGCGTCGCCGCCCGGCCGTGCGGTTCGGCGGGGCTGGAGTACCTCAAGGTGGCCCGCGGCGAGATGGACGCCCTGGCCTTCACGTGGCCGTCGGCCTGGGACCACGCGGCCGGACTGCTGCTCGTCGCCGAGGCGGGCGGCGCGCAGTCCACCGTCGACGGGGTCCCCTTCCGGGTGGACCGCGACAACGCCCTGCCCTTCGCCGTGGGCCGGGACGAGACCACCATGCTGCGGGTGCGCGGGCTGCTGCGGGGCGAGTGACCGGGAGGAGCCGTCCTGGACGGGCGCCATATCCTGGGGGCAGAGGCCGCCGCCGGACGAAGGAGCTGTCAGTGTCGTCGATTCTCGACGCAGTCGTGGTGGGGGCGGGGCCCAACGGCCTGACGGCCGCCGTCGAACTGGCCCGGCGGGGCCGCTCCGTTGCCGTGTTCGAGGCGGCGGACGGCATCGGCGGCGGGGCCCGCACCGAGGAGCTGACCCTCCCCGGCTTCCGCCACGACCCCTGTTCGGCGGTGCACCCGCTGGGCGCCGGCTCCCCGGTCTTCGCGACCATGCCGCTGGGCCGCTACGGGCTGGAGTGGCTGCACGCCCCGCTGCCCATGGCGCACCCCTTCGACGACGGCACGGCCGCGGTCCTCGCCCGCTCCGTCGCCGAGACCGCGGCCTCCTTCGGGCCCCGTGACGCGGGCGCCTACCGCCGCCTGGTGCAGCCGTACCTCGGCAAGTGGGACACCCTCGCCCGGGACTTCATGTCGCTGCCGGGCACCGCCCTGCCCCGGGACCCGCTGACCCTGGCCCGCTTCGGCCTGACCGGCCTGCCGCCGTCCACCTGGCTGCTGCGCCGCTTCCGCGACGAGCGGGCGCGCGCCCTGTTCGCCGGTCTCGTGGCGCACGTCAACGCCCCGCTGGGCGGGATCGGCACCGGCGCCGTCGGCCTGGTCTTCGCCCTCGCCGCGCACGCCGGCGGCTGGCCGCTGCCGCGCGGCGGCTCGCAGTCGATCTCCGACGCGCTCGCCGCGTACCTGGCGGACCTCGGCGGCAGCGTGCACACCGGCTTCGAGGTCAAGCGCCTCGACGACCTGCCGCCCGCCCGCGCGTACGTCTTCGACACCTCACCGACCGCCCTCGCGCGGATCGCCCGCCTCGGCCGCGCCTACGACGGATACCGGTACGGGCCTTCCGTCTTCAAGCTCGACTACGCGCTGGACGGGCCGGTGCCGTGGACCGCCGAGGCCCCGCGCCGGGCCGGCACCGTACAGATCGGGCCCACCACCCGTGACATCGACGCCGCCCTCCAACTGGCCTCGGGCGGCCGCGCGCCCCGCACCCCGTTCCTGATCACCGCCCAGCCCAGCCTGGTCGATCCCGGCCGGGCCCCCCGCGGCAAGCACGTCTTCTGGGCGTACGGGCACGTTCCCGCGGGCTGGGACGGAGACCTCACCGACGCCGTCGAGCGGCAGCTGGAGCGCTTCGCCCCGGGCTTCCGCGACCTGGTGCTGGCCCGCGCCACCGCCGGTCCGCCGCAGCTCGCGGCCCGCAACCCCAACTACGTCGGCGGGGACATCGCCTGCGGCGCCACCTCCGGCCTCCAGCTGCTGCTGCGGCCGAAGATCACCCCGTCCCCGTACTCCACGGCCCACCCGGCCGTCTTCCTCTGCTCCTCCGCCACCCCGCCCGGCCCGGGCGTCCACGGGATGTCCGGGCACAACGCCGCCAAGGCGGTCTGGCGCCACCTGCGAAAGGCATCCTGATGGTCCGCATCACCCTGGTCCGGGGCGACATCACCGCCGAGCCGGCCGACGCGATCGTCAACGCCGCGAACTCCTCGCTGCTCGGCGGCGGCGGGGTGGACGGAGCGATCCACCGCCGCGGCGGCCCGGAGATCCTCGCCGCCTGCGAGGACCTGCGGCGCTCCCACTACGGCAAGGGCCTGCCCACCGGCCGCGCCGTCGCCACCACGGCCGGCCGGCTGCCCGCCGGGCACGTCATCCACACGGTCGGACCGGTCTGGTCCCGGGAGGAGGACCGCTCGGCGCTGCTCGCCTCCTGCTACCGCGAGTCGCTGCGGGTCGCCGACGGCCTGGGCGCCCGGACCGTGGCGTTCCCCGCCGTCTCGACCGGCGTCTACGGCTGGCCCATGGCCGACGGGGCCCGGATCGCCGTCGAGACGGTCCGGGCGGCGCGCACCGACGTCGAGGAGGTCCGCTTCGTGCTCTTCGACGAGACGGCGTACGCGGCCTTCGCGGCCGCGGTCGCGGCCGACGGGCCCTGACGGCCGGTTCAGGGCCGCCGGGAGGCGCTGCCCGGACTGGGCCGGGGGTAGGTCCGGGACTGCTTCACGCTGCCGAACGCGAAGCTCGACTCGATGGAGGCGATGCCCGGAATGGCGTGGACGCGGTGGCGCACGAGGGACTCGTAGGCCTCCAGGTCCTCGATGACGACGCGCAGCAGGTAGTCGCTGCTGCCCGCCATCAGGTAGCAGTCCTGGATGTGCTCGATCACCGCCACGTGCTCCTCGAAGGCGGCGACCGCCTCCGCGGTGTGCCGCTCCAGGCGGATGCGGACGAACACGGTGACCGGCAGCCCGAAGGCGACCTGGTCGACCATCGCCGTGTAGCCGCGGATCAGGCCCGCCTCCTCCAGCCGCCGGACCCGCCGCAGACAGGGCGAGGGGGACAGCCGCACCCGGTCGGCGAGGTCCTGGTTGGAGAGCCGGCCGTCGGCCTGCAACTCCCGGATGATCTGCAGATCGACGGCGTCCATGGCCACGCTCCGGCGCTCCTCGGCTCATTCCGGTGCCGCCCCGGCGTTCCGTGGCAGATCCTGCCCCAAACGTATGTCCGAGAGGCAGAACTGGCAATCGGCTGCCCCGGCCGAAGCCCTAGCGTTGCGGGAGCACGGACCGGACCGGTCCGGGCCCCGGAGGCTGGAGTTTTCCTTGGTCGCGACGAACACCACCCGAGCGGCCACGTCCCCCGACGAGGCGGGCCCGCGTGCCGGTGACCCCGGCAGGCGCGGGCCTTCCCCCCGGCCGGCCCGCCGGTTCACCCCCCGGCCGTTCCGCCGGGGCGTCCCCCGCCTGTCAACGCAGGCCGAGGGCATGGCCGCGCTGTTCGTGACGGTGGCCATCTGGGCCGCCTTCGCCCTCAGCGCCCGCGCCCTGAGCTCCTCCACCCTGCTGCCCGCCGACGCCGCCCTGCTGCGCTTCGGCGTGCCCCTGGTCGTCCTGCTCCCCGCCCTGTGGAAACGCCGGCGGGCCATCGCGGCCGTCCGGCCGGGCCCCGCCGCCAAGATCGTCTGCGGTGCGGGAGTGCCGTTCTTCCTCGCCGCCATGCACGGCGGCGCCCTCACCTCGGCCGCCTTCGTCGGGTCGATCGTCCCCGGCATGGTCCCCCTGTTCGTCGCGGCGCTGATGACCGCCCGGGGCCGCGGCGTGCCCCGGGGCACCCAGGCCGGCGGGCTCGTCCTGATCGCCGCCGGAGTGGCCGCCCTCGTCTGGCGCTACGTCGTCCCCGTCGACGCCGCCGTTCTGGAGGGCGCCGGCACCCTGCTGGTGGCCAGCGGGCTGTGGGCCCTGTACACGGTGGGCCTGCGCGACGTCGGGCTCGACCCGGTCGGCTCGATCGGCCTGCTCTGCCTGCCCTCCTTCGCCGTCATCGGCCTGCTGGTGCTGGCCGGGGTGCTCCCGACCGGCCTCGCCCACGCGGCGGGCACCGACATCGCGCTGTTCCTCGTGGTGCAGGGGCTCGGCGTCGGGCTCTGCGCCGGTCTGCTGTACGCCTTCGCCATCCGCAGGCTGGGCGCCGAGCGCAGCTCCGTCGTCGGCAGCCTCAGCCCCGTCGCCGTCGTCCTCCTCGCCGTCCCGGTGCTCGGCGAATCCCCGACCGCCGCCGTGCTGATCGGCGTCCCCCTCATCACCGTCGGCGTGGTCCTCGCCAACCGCCGCCCCGCCGCCCCCGCCGCCCGTCCGCTCCCGCGCCCCGAGGTCCCCGCAGATGCTTGAGCTCCTTCCCCCGCCGCCCACCGACCCGCTGTGGGACCTCACGTACGAGTACGGCTGTGACGAGCGCGCCGAGCGGCTCAACCTGGTCCTCGGCGTCTACCGCGACCACACCGGCCGGACGCCGGTGATGGCCGCCGTACGGCAGGCGGAGATCCGGCTCGCGGAGCGTTCGGAGTCCAAGGAGTACCGGGGGCTGTCCGGCAACGCCGCTTTCAACCGGGCCCTGCTGAGCATGGTGCTCGGCCCCGGGGAAGGGGCGGAGCGGGCGGCGGCCGTCCAGACCGTCGCGGGCTCCGGCGCGCTGCGCCTGCTGGCCGACCTGATCTGCCGGACCCGCCCGGGCACCACGGTGTGGATCAGCGACCCGGCGTACGTCAACCACCGGCCCATCCTGGAGGCCGCCGGGCTGCGGGTGCGCACCTACGGCTGGTGCGACCCCGAGGGCGGCTTCGACTCCGCCGGGGTGCTGCGCGAGCTGGGGCGGGCGCGGCGTGACGACGTCGTCCTGCTCCAGGGCTGCTGCCACAACCCCACCGGGGCCGATCCGTCCGCCGAGGACTGGACGGCGCTGGCCGCACTCGCCGTCCGCGACGGCTGGGTGCCCTTCGTCGACCTCGCCTACCACGGTCTCGGCGACGGGCTGGAGGCCGACCTCGCGCCCACGCGCCTGCTGGCCGCGCGGGTGCCGGAGATGCTGGTCGCGGTGAGCTGCTCGAAGAATTTCGGCCTCTACAGCGACCGCACCGGCTGCGCCATCGTCCTCGGCGCGTCCGGCCGTTCGGTGCGGCACGCCGAGACGGCGCTGCAGAACGCCGCCCGCACGCTGTACTCGATGCCGCCCGAACACGGCGCCGCCGTCGTGACGGCGATCCTGGAGGACGCGGACCTGCGCACGCTCTGGCGGGAGGAACTGGAGGTCATGCGCGCCCGGATCGAGGCCAACCGCGGGGAACTGGCCGCCCGTCTGGACGCGGCCGGCCACGGGAGGGCGGCCCGCTCGCTCGCCCGCCAGCGCGGGATGTTCTCGATGCTGCCGCTCACTTCGCGGGAAATGCTGCGGCTGCGCCGGGAACACGCGATCTACGGCACCACCTCCGGCCGCGTCAACATCGCGGGCCTCCCCGCCGACCGGGTTCCCTGCCTGGCCCGGGGCGTCGCGGCGGTCCTCGGCTCGCGCTGAGCCTCCCGGCGCCCCCTCGCCCCGGGGCGGGGGAGTGGCCGGATAGAACGTGCGTCGGGTGGCCGCCAGTTGGGTGTGTGGCATCATGGCCGCGTTGTCCGACCGCTGGGTTCGCCGGAGGACTGAGGGATGAAGTTACCTGGCTCCGCGTTACCGGTGTCGGAGGACAGGCGGCTGCGCCGCCGCCTCAAGAAGGTCCGTCAGACCTGTGAGGCCCTGCTCGAAGAGTGGGGCATGGAACACGGCTGTGGAATAGACGAGTTGCTGCGCCGCCTCAGCGAACGGCGCGAGCGGCCCATCCACGTGATGGCCACGCCCTTTCCCGAACGCCACCTGTTCGGAATCTGGCTGAAGATGGACGACTTCGACGTCATCGTGTTCGAGCAGGCGGCGACGCCCTCCCACAAAGAGCACATCATCGCGCACGAACTCGCGCACATCGCCTTCGACCACAGCGGCTCCGTACGCCTGGACCAGACCGGTCCGGCCGGCCCGGGCCGGCTGCTCCCCGACGTCGAACCGGAAGCCGTGCGGAGCATCCTGATGCGCTCCCGCTACAGCGACGACGAGGAGCAGGAGGCCGAGACGATGGCCTCCCTCATCCTGGCGCGCGCCGCGAAGCGCTGGACCGAACCGGCCTGGGGCGTCCCCGCGGAGGCCGCGGAGATCGTGGCCCGCATCGAGCGCGGTCTGGGCCGGCCCGACCAGGGGCCCGTGTGATCTACACGATCCTCGCGTGGGTCTGCGCCTTCGTGGGCCTCGCCGCCTTCGGCTACCGCCTGCCCGACCTGCTGCGCCGCCGCCACGACATCGCCCTGTGGGCGCTGTGCACCTACTTCCTGTGCTCCGGCGTCAGCTTCCTCGTCGACCTGGACCAGCTGCGGCTGCACATCTCCGCCTTCTTCGGGCTGGCGAACATCACCTCGCTGATCACCCAGGCCGCGGTGGTCGTGCTCACCGCCGCCCAGCAGGTCGTCCTCGTCTACTGGTCGGCGCCGCCCGCCGAGGCCCCGCGCATGGCACGCCGCCGCGTGCTCGGTTTCGGGGCCGCCCTCGCCGTGCTGGTGGTGTCCTCCTTCTACGCCGGCCCCGTGGCGCACTCGGAGACGGCCACCTCCACGATCCTGCTCAGCATCCAGCACGGCGAGTACGCCCTCTACATGACCTTCTACCTGCTGGTCTGCGCCGTGGGGCAGTTCGAGACGGTGCGGCTGTCGCTGCGCTTCACCTCGATGGCCAACCGGCAGTGGCTCAAGGTCGGCATGCGCACGGTCACCGTCGGCGCCGCCATGATCCTCGTCTACTGCGTCACCCGGGGCATCCAGATCGCCGGCACCCGGCTGCACTACTCCGCCGACGCCCTCGACCCGGTCCAGTGGACGAGCGGCAGCGTCGGCGCCCTGCTGCAGATCGCCGGCTGGACCATCCCGTCCTGGGGCATCCACCTCACCCGCGCCCGCGGCTGGCTCCGCAGCTACCGCTCCTACCTGCGGCTGCGGCCCCTGTGGTGGGCGCTCTACCAGGCGTCGCCCGACATCGCCCTGGACCCCCCGCGGTCCTGGCTCGGCGACCTGGTCCCGCCCCGCGACCCCCAGTACAGCCTCTACCGGCGCGTGATCGAGATACGCGACGGCCAGCTGATCCTGCGCACCGCCCTCTCGATGGCCGAGTTCTCCCGCGTCGCCCGTTCCCTGGACCTCCCCCAGGACCCCACCACCCCGCTCGGCGAGGCGCTCCAGGTGCGCGCCGTGCTGAGCCGGCCCGCCGAAGAGCGCGCCGAGCGGGCCGAGCGCGCCGACGCCGAGTCCGACATCCCGGCGCGGCCGCCCTACGAGGACTTCCGCGACGAGGTGGAGTGGCTGACCCGGGTGGCGGACTCCTTCGAGGCCCTCGGCCAGAGCCGCCCCGGGCCGGTCGGCGCCGGCCTGCTGTCATGACCCGCCCCGGACGCCCCGGCGGGCCCCCGCCGCGCCCGCCCGTGGGCCCGCCCGTCTCCGCGGCCGAGGCCCTCGCCGAGGCCGGCCGTCTGGTGGCCCTCGACTCCGGTCGCGGCGCCACCGCCGCCGTGCCCGCCGTACGGGAGGCCGCGTCGCGGATCCCGGAACTGTCGGCCGACCCGGCGGCGCTGCGCGGCCAGGACGCCGACCGGCTCGCCGCCCTCGCCGAACTGTGCGAGGTGATCGGCTGGATCCTCTTCGACGCGGGCCGCTACCGCCCCGCCCACCGGATGAACGCCCGGGCCCTGGGTCTGGCCCGGCTGTGCGGGGACCGCTGGACGGCCCGGCTGGTCCTGCTCAACCACAGCATGCTCACCGCCCACACGGGCCGCCCGCGCGCCGCCCTGCGCAGCGCGGAGCGGGTGGCCGGGCCGCGCCCGCTGCCCGCCCGGGTCACCAGCCTGGTCCTGGTGCGGCGCGCGCACGCGACCGCACTGCTCGGCGCGCACCGGAAGCCCCTGGAGCTGATGGCCCGGGCCCGCAGCCGCTTCCTGGACGGCCCCTCCCGCCGGGACCCGCACTGGGCGTGGTGGATCGACGAGGCGGAGCTCCTCGGCCACCACGGCTGGGTGCAGGCCCGGCTGCGCCGCTGGGACCGGGCCGTCCCGCTGCTGTACGAGGCGGTCGCCGCGCCCGGGCCCGCCTACCGGCACCTGTTCACCGCGGAGCTGCTGGCCGCGCTGGCCGGGGCCGGGGCGTGGCGGGAGGCGGAGGACCTGATCGCGCGGCTGGCGCCCCGCGCGGCGGGCATCGGCTCCGTCCGGGCCACCGAGCGCCTCGCCCGGACGGCGGCGGCCCTGCGCCGGAGGCCGGGGGCCCCGGGCGGGGTGCGGGACGCGGCGGCCTTCCTGCTGGAGTCGCTGCCCGCCTGACCGCCCGCGCCCGCCCGCGCCGCCGGGGGGCCGGACACCCCCGCGCTGCCCGGCCCGCCCGCACGCCCCCCCCCGACGACGTCCACGACCCACACCACGGCACCACGGACACCACAGACAGGACCACGACATGCGACCCATCCGGATCTCGACGCCCGCGGCCGCCCTGCTGGCCGCCGCGGCCCTGCTCTTCGCGCTGGGCGGACCCGCGTCGGAGGCCGCCTTCGGCACGCGCACGGCCACGGCGGCGAGCGAGCAGAACGTCGCCGAGGAGGGCAGTCCGTACATCTCGACGCATCTCTACTTCGGCACCGGGCGGCACAACGGCAACCCGCCGATCACGGAGGAGCAGTTCATGAAGTTCGTCGCCGACGTGATCACCCCCCGCTTCCCCTCCGGGCTCACCCTCCAGGAGGCCCGCGGCCAGTGGCGCGACAAGGAGGGCGACATCAACCGCGAGAGATCGTACGAGCTCACCGTGCTGTACCCGGTGCGCGAGTCCCGCGCCCGCAACGCGGACATCGAGTACATCCGCAAGCTGTACTGCAAGACCTGGGAGCTGGAGTCGGTGGGCCGGGCGGACGTGCGCGCGCAGGTCGACTTCTGAGCCTGCCGGACGCCTGCCGGACGCCTGCCGGATCCGTTCGCACGGGTCCGGCAGGCGCCGGCCGACGCAGCGCCCCGCGCCGAGCCCTCGGATAGGGTGAATCGGTAGGAATCGGACCCCCCGGGGTGAGGTCGGTGCATTGGACACGTACCAGTCGACGAGCGAGGTGCCCGATCCGCCGGCGGCGGCCGTCGGGTACGCGGGCGTGCTGCGCGAGCTGCTGCCCATCGCCCTGTGGCGGGAGGACGCCGACGGCCGCGTCGTCGAATGGTCGCTCGCCGCCCAGGACCTGCTCGGCCACCCGCCCGAGGACATCCTCGGACGGCCCGGCGCCGCCGTGCTCGTCCCCGACGCCAACCGCGAACTCGCCGAGGACCTGACCCGCCGCGTCCAGGCGGGGGAGACCGTCGTCGGGACCCTGCCCGTGCGCCACCGCGACGGCCACCAGGTGGTCATGGAGATGTGGATCGTGCCCGCCGCCGACCCGCAGGGCCGGCCCGGTGCCATGCTCATCGCCGTCGAGACGTCCGAGGTCCTGCACATGCGGGACTCCCTCGCCGCCCTGCAGAGCCTGTTCACGCAGTCCCCGATCGGCCTCGCCACCCTCGGCCCCGACCTGCGCTTCCTGCGGGTCAACGACGCCCTCGCCCGGATGAACGGCGTCCCCGCCGCCGACCACCTCGGCAAACGCCTCACCGAGGTCGTCCCCGGTGTCAACGCCGACGCGCTGGAGGCCACCATGCGCCGGGTGCTGGAGTGCGGAAAGGCCGTCGTGGACATCCGCCGCACCGGCCGCACCCCCTCCGACCCCGACCACGACCACACCTGGTCCTGTTCCTACGCCCCGCTCCTCGACGGCAGCGGCCGCCCCCTGGGCCTGATCGCCTCCCTGATCGACATCACCGAGGGCCAGCGGGCCCTGCTGGAGGCCGAACGCGCCCGCTCCCGCTTCGCCGTCCTCGCCGAGGCGGGCACCCGCATCGGCACCACCCTGGACCTGCGCCAGACCGCCCAGGAGATCGTCGACCTGCTGGTGCCGCAGCTCGCGGACTCGGCCGACGTACAGCTCCTCGAAACGGTCCTCGAACCGGACGAGGCGGGCGTCTCCGGCCACGGCCTGCTGCGCCGCCTCGCCGCCGCCTTCCCCGACCCCTTCGCCCCCACCTCCCGGCTCAAGGTCGGCCAGACCCTGCGGATCCCGGCCGGGACCGCCTACGAACGGGTCATCGCCGACGGCCTCCCGATGAACCTGTTCCGCGCCGACATCCCCGCCCTGGTCACCGACCCCCGGGCCGGCGCCCTGCGCGCCTACCTCGCCACCCTCGGCTGCGCCCGCATGGTGCCCCTGGTCGCCCGCGGCAAGGTCCTCGGCGCCGTCGCCGTGACCCGGCTGCGCGGCCGGGAGGCCTTCGACGACCAGGACTGCGTCCTCATCGACGAGCTCGTCAACCGCGCCGCCCTCAACATCGACAACGCCCGGATGTACACCACCCAGCGCCGGGCCGCCCTCACCCTCCAGCGCAGCCTCTCCAACAGCGCCCTGCCCGAGGTCCCCGGCCTCGAACTCACCGGCCGCTACCTGCCCGCCAGCGACCACGACGTCGGCGGCGACTGGTTCGACGTCATCCAGCTGCCCGGCGGCCGCACCGGCCTGGTCATCGGCGACGTGATGGGCCACGGCATCCACGCGGCCGCCGTCATGGGACAGCTGCGCACCGCCGTGCGCACCCTCGCCCGCCACGACGTGCCGCCCGACCGGATGCTCGGCTCCCTGGACGCCGTCGTCGCCGACCTCGGCGAGGACGAGATGGCCACCTGCGTCTACGCCGTCCACGACCCGGCCGCCGGCGGCTGCCTCATCGCCCGCGCCGGACACCCGCCGCCCGCCGTGGCCGGCCCCGACGGCACCGTCACCTTCCTGCACGCCCCGCCCGGGACCCCGCTGGGCACCGGCGGCCGGGACTTCCGCACCGAGGAGGTCCCCCTGCCGCCGGGCAGCCTGCTCGCCCTCTACACCGACGGCCTCATCGAAACCCGCGACCGGGACCTCGACGAGGGCATGGGACGCCTCGCGCGGGCCCTGGGGCAGGTCAAGGAGCCCCTGGAGGAACTCTGCGAGGGCATCCTGGCCGGACTGCTCCCCGCGGCCCCCCAGGACGACGTGGCGGTCCTGCTGGCCCGTACCCGTCCGCTCTGACCCCCGGCCCCGCGCCGGGAGCCCGGCACGGTCACCAGGCCAGGTCCTCCAGCGCGTCCAGGTCCACCACCGCCGGCGCCGGCTCGCCGCCCCCGGCCGGGGACAGCTCCGCCCAGATGACCTTGCCGCGCTCCGTGTAGCGCGTCCCCCACCGTTCGGCGTACTGCGCGACGAGGAACAGCCCGCGGCCGCCCTCGTCCGTCGTGGCGGCGTACCGCAGGTGCGGGGAGGTGCTGCTGCCGTCGGACACCTCGCAGATCAGGTTCCGGTCGTGCAGCAGCCGGACCCGGATCGGCGCGTTCCCGTACCGGATGGCATTGGTGGTCAGCTCGCTGAGCACCAGCTCGGCGGAGAAGGAGACCTCCTCCAGCCCCCACGCGACCAGCTGAGCCGCCGCCTCCCGGCGCACCCGGGAGACGGCCACCGGATCGCCGGGCACCTCCCACTCGGCGATCCGCGACGGCTCCAGCCGCCGGGTGTCGGCGACCAGCAGCGCGATGTCGTCGCTCGGCGACGGGAACAGCAGCGCGTCCAGCACGTCCGAGCAGGCCTCGTCCGGGCTGCGGCCCGGCCGCGCCAGGGTCTCGCCGAGGAGCGCCAGGCCGGTGTCGAACTCCCGGTCGCGGTCCTCCAGCAGCCCGTCGGTGAACAGCACCAGCCGGCTCCCCTCGGACAGCCGCAGCGTGGCCGCCTCGAAGGGCATGCCGCCCACCCCGAGGGGGAGCCCCGTCGGCAGCGCGGGGAACTCCACCCGCCCGTCGGCGTGCACCAGGGCGGGCCCGGGGTGCCCGGCGCTGGCCATGGCGCACACTCCGGAGACCGGGTCGTAGACGGCGTACAGGCAGGTGGCGCCGGTGATCCCGGCGGTGTCCTCGACCTCCTGGCCCTCGGGATCCCCGGGGCCGGGCTCGGCGCTCTCCATCTGGTCGATCCGGTCGATCAGCTCGTCCAGGTGCCCCAGCAGCTCGTCGGGCGGCATGTCCAGCGTCGAGAAGTTGTGCACGGCCGTGCGCAGCCGGCCCATCGTGGCCGCCGCGTGCACGCCGTGCCCCACCACGTCGCCCACCACCAGCGCCACCCGGGCCCCCGGCAGCGGGATCACGTCGAACCAGTCGCCGCCCACCCCGGCCTTCGCGGGCAGGTAGCGGAAGGCCACGTCCACCGCGCTGACCTCCGGCAGCACCCGGGGCAGCAGGCTGCGCTGGAGCGTCACCGCGGTGGCGTGCTCCCGGGTGTAGCGGCGGGCGTTGTCGATCGAGACGGCCGCCCGGGCCCCCAGCTCCTCGGCGAAGGACAGGTCTTCCTCGTCGAAGGCCTCGGGGGTGTCGGCGGCCCGCCAGAAGTTGGCCATGCCGAGGACCACGCCGCGCGCCTGGAGCGGTACGGAGATCAGCGAGTGCAGCCCGTAGTCCAGGGCCACCCGGGTCCCGTCGGCGTCCTGGGCCCGCCAGCCCATGGCGGCGTTGAGGTCGGGGGCGAGCACCCCGCGCCCGGCGTCCAGGGCCGCTGACATCGGGGCCGTCGGCACCACGAACCGGATCAGGTCCCCGACCGGCTGGAGCGGCTGGTCGGAGCGCACCCCGGTCATCGCCGCCCGGCGCATCGAGGTGTGCATCCCGGGGGCCGGCGTGGGCTCGTCCCCGCGCAGCACCGGCTCCAGCAGCTCGACGGTGACGAAGTCCGCGAACCGGGGGACCGCCACCTCCGACAGCTCCTCGGCGGTGCGCACCACGTCCAGGGTGGTGCCGATCCGCACCCCGGCGTCGTAGAGGAGCTGGAGGCGCTCCCGGGCCACCTCGGCGCGGCCGGACAGCGACGCGAGCTCGGTGGTGTCGCGCAGGGTCATGACGCTGCCCGAGGGCCGGCCGCCGAAGGCCTTGGTGGGCCGGACGTTGACCGCCAGCAGCCGGTCGCCCGCGAGGTGGACCTCGTCGGTGGCGACCCGGCCGGAGACCAGCAGCTCGGTCATGCCCGGATCCAGGCCCAGGTCGCCCACGTGGCGCTGCTCGGCGTCGGACGGCAGGTCCAGCAGCCGGCGGGCCTCGTCGTTGGCGAGCAGCAGCCGGTGGCCGGCGTCGACGATGAGCACGCCCTCGCGGACCGCGTGCAGCACCGCCTCGTGGTGTTCGTTCATCCGGGCCATCTCGGTGGGCCCCAGCCCCCGCGTCTGGCGCCGCAGCCGCCGGCTGACCAGGGCCGCGCCGCCCGTGCCCAGGAGCAGGGCGCCGGCGGCGGAGCCGAGCAGCAGCGGGAGCTGGCCGCGCAGCGCCTGGCCGACGTTCTGCACCTCGATGCCGGTCGAGACCAGCCCGACGACCGCCCCCCGGTCGTCGCGTACGGGGACCACGGCGCGCACCGCGTCACTGGGCTTGCCCGTGAAGACCTCCGTGAACGGCTGGCCGGCGAGCGCCCGGGCGAGGTCGCCCGTGGTGCGCTGGCCGATCAGATCGGGCCGGGAGTCGGTGTAGCGGACTCCGTCCCTGGACAGGACGGCGATGAAGTCGACGCCCGAGGCCCGGCGGGCGCCCTCGGCCCGGGACTGCAGGGCCGCGGTCGGGTCGGCGGAGGCCAGTGCGGCGGGCAGGCCGGGGGCGTGGGCGAAGGCCTCGGCGGCGGCCAGCGAGCGGTGGCGGGCGTCCTGCTGGCTGTCGTAACGGGCCTGGAAGACCAGGGCCAGGGTGGCGGCCGTGATCAGCACCAGCACGATGACCGCTTCGAGCGCGAAGACCTGCCCGGCGAGACTGCGCCGGGCCAGCGAAAGGCGCGCGAGCAGGCTCACCGGCCGCGCTTCCCCGCTTCGACCCGAACGTCCGGTCATGAGCCCTTTCTAACACTGTCGCCGCCCGCAGGGGCGGTGGCGGATGCGGCGCCCGCCGCCAGGCGGTACGCGCGCGGGCTCACGCCGACGTGCGCGGCGAAGTGCTGGCGGAAGGTGACCTCGCTGGCGAACCCGGCCCGACGGGCCACTTCGGGCACCGGGTGATCGGTGCGCTCCAGCAGTCTGCGGGCCGCGTCCAGACGGTGGCCGAGCAGCCATCGGTGCGGGGTGGTGCCGGTGGCCGCCGCGAAGTGCCGGGCGAAGGAGCGCGGGGACATGCCCGCCCAGCGGGCCAGCGTGGGCACGTCCAGCGGCTCGTGCAGCCGGCGCAGCGCCTGCTCCCGTACGGCGGCCAGCGCCTCGGCGGTCCGGTCCGCCGCGGGGGTGGGCCGGTCCAGGTACTGGGCGTGGTTCCCGGTGCGGAAGGGGCCGGTGACCATCGAGCGGGCGATGGCGGCGGCCGCCTCCGCGCCGTGGGCCTCGCGCACCAGGTGCAGGCACAGGTCGATCCCGGAGGCCACCCCGGCGGAGGTCCACAGCCCGTCGTCCTCCACGTAGAGCGGGGCTTCCTCGACCAGCACCCGCGGGTAGCGGGCGGCGAGCTGCGGGGCGAGCCACCAGTGGGTGACGGCGCGCCGCCCGTCCAGCAGCCCGGCTTCCGCGAGGACGAAGGCCCCCGCGCACAGGGCGGCCACCGGCACCCCGCGGGCGTGCGCCGCCCGCAGCGCGGCCAGGACCGGCCCGGGGGTCGGGTCGGCGGGATCGGCCAGGGCCGGTACGACGACCAGGTCGGCGACGCTGAGCCAGTCGAGGCCCCGGTCGGGGGCGAGGGTCAGCCCGCCGGGCAGGGCGATCGGTCCGGGCTCCAGGGCGCAGCGGCGCAGTTCGAAGGGGGGCACCCCGCTGCGGCTCCGGTCCGGTCCCCAGACCTCGGTGATGACGGCGAGGTCGAAGCTCCGGATCCCGGGCTGGGCCACGATCGCGACGCGGTGCATGCCGCCACTCTGCCAGAACCGCATCCGGACTGACTGCCATACTGGCAGGATCCCATCGCTTCGGGTCTCCGGAGCCCCTGGGGCGCATCCCGCCCCGCGGCCACGATGGAGCCATGAACGAGCACGCGATCGAGATCGCCCCCGACAGCGCCCTGATCGTCATCGACGTCCAGAAGGGCTTCGACGACGCCTCCTTCTGGGGCCCGCGCAACAACCCGGCCGCCGAGGAGAACATCGCCGCGCTGATGGACGCCTGGCACGCGTCGGACCGTCCCGTCGTCCTCGTCCGGCACGCTTCGGTGCGCCCCGGCTCCGTCCTGGCGCCGGACGGGCCGGGCCACGCCTTCAAGCACCTCGTGGAGGAACGCCGGGGGGACGCCCCGGTCATCACCAAGACCGTCAACTCGGCCTTCTACGGCACCCCCGACCTGGCCGAATGGCTGACCGCCCGCGGCATCGGCCAGCTGGTCGTCATCGGGATCCAGACCAACATGTGCGTCGAGACGACCGCCCGTATGGCCGGGAACCTCGGCTACGACGTCCTCGTCCCGCTCGACGCCACCCACACCTTCGACCTCGCGGGCCCGGCGGGGCTGTCCCTGACCGCCGACGAGCTGGCCACCGCCACCGCCGTCAACCTCCAGGGCGGCGGCTTCGCCCGGGTGGTGACCACGGCGGCCCTGCTCGCCGCCTCCCGCGCCCGGCCGTAGGCACCCCGGACGCCCGGAAAAGGCCGGGGCCCGGCGCCCCCGTGGTGGGGGCGCCGGGCCTCGGCCGTACCGGCAAGCGTGCGTGCGTACGTGCGGGACTCAGAGCACGTCGGCGGCGATGTTCTCCGCGACCCGCTCCAGCAGCGGTCCCGCGTTCGGGATGGACTTGGCCGGGTCGGGCTCCAGGTCCGTCAGCGGGTACGCCTTGCGGATGCCGGCGGCCTCCAGGGCCGCCTGGTCCAGCAGCAGACGGCCGCAGACCGCCACGACCGGCTTGCCCGCCGCCCGTGCCGCGGCCGCCACGCCCGCCGGGGCCTTGCCGTGCAGGGTCTGCTCGTCCAGCGACCCCTCACCCGTGATCACCAGCGTGGCGCGCTCCAGCGCCGGGGCGAAGCCCAGCACCTCCAGCATCAGCTCGATGCCGGGCCGGAACGTGGCCCCGAGCAGCAGCGCGCCGTATCCGATGCCGCCCGCCCCGCCCGCGCCCGGCAGCACCGCGCACTCGGCGGCCTTCGGGCCGACCGACTTCTCCAGCACCACCGCGAAGTGAGCCAGCGCCGCGTCGAGCGTCGCCACGTCCTCGGGCGAGGCGCCCTTCTGCGGGCCGTAGACCGCGGGCGCGCCCTTGGGGCCCGTCAGCGGGTTGTCCACATCGCTGGCCAGGACGAACTCCACCTCCGCGAAGCGGGGGTCGATCCCGGTCAGGTCGGCCGAGGCCAGCGCGGCCAGCGCGCCGCCGCCTGGGCCGACGGGTTCGCCGTCCGCGTCCAGGAAGACCGCGCCCAGCGCCGCCAGCATGCCCGCGCCGCCGTCGGTGGTGGCGCTGCCGCCCACGCCGAAGACGATCGAGCGCGCGCCCGCGTCCAGCGCGGCCTTGAGCAGCTCGCCGGAGCCGTACGTGGTCGCCGTCAGCGCGGCGAAGGTACCCGCCGGCAGCAGCTGGAGCCCGGAGGCCTCCGCCATCTCGACCACCGCGGTGCCCTCGCGCAGTGCGAAGGCGGCCGTGACCTGGTCGCCGAGGGGTCCGGTGACCCGTACCTCCCGGCGTTCGAAACCGGCCGCGACGGCGGCCGCGACCGTACCGTCGCCGCCGTCCGCGACGGGGAGGGTCTCGATCTCCACGCCGGGTACGGCCTTGCGGAGCCCGGCCGTCACCCGCTCCGCGACCTGAACGGCCGTGAGCGAGCCCTTGAATTTGTCCGCGGCGATGAGCACGCGCGCGGTCTCAGTTACTGCTCCGTCCGTCACCTTGCTAATCCCTTGCTATCGAACAGTGCAGTCGCGCCCCCATGAGCCTATCCGGAGGATCCTCCTATGCCCATGGGTGGCCTGGGCCACACCCGGCGCGCCATGCCCCTAAATAGGCATATACGTCTGCATAGTGTGGCCGCATGAGCACGGATTCGCTGGAACAGTCACCTCCACATCCCCCGGGAGGGGGGCGGGACGGCCAGGTGGACGGCACGCCCGACCACACCGTCGTCACCATCGGGGTGATCGCCGTGCTGGCCGTCGTCGCCTGGGCGGCCCTGGGCAAGGACTCCTTCGACACCGCGACCGGCACGGCCCTCGCCTGGGTGCTGAACAACTTCGCCTGGCTGTTCGTGATCGCCGCCGACGTGTTCCTCGTCATGTGCGTGGTCCTCGCCGTCAGCCGCTTCGGCCGGATCCGGCTCGGCGCCGACGACTCCGAACCCGAGTTCACCAACCTCGCGTGGATCGCGATGATGTTCAGCGCCGGCATGGGCATCGGCCTGATGTTCTACGGCGTGGGCGAACCGCTGACCCACTTCCTGAACCCGCCGCCCGCTTCCGGTGCCGCCCCGGGCACCGGCGGGGCCGCGCTCGCGGCCATGGAGTACTCGTTCTTCCACTGGACGCTCACCCCCTGGGCCATCTACGGCATCGCCGGACTCGCCCTCGCCTACGCGACCTTCCGCAAGGGCCGCGGCAACCGCCTCAGTTCCGCCTTCGTCCCGCTGATCGGGCAGGAGCGGGCCGACGGCCCGGCCGGCAAGGCCATCGACCTGCTCGCCGTCTTCGCCACCGTCTTCGGCACCGCCACCAGCCTCGGCCTCGGCGCCCTCCAGGTCTCCAAGGGCCTCAGCATCACCACCGGAGTCGAGGACTCCACCAGCGTCGAGCTGATCATCATCGGCTCGCTGTCCGCCGCCTTCGTGCTCTCCGCCTTCTCCGGCCTGCACAAGGGCGTCAAGTGGCTGAGCACCATCAACATCGTCCTCGCCGCCGTCCTGATGCTCTTCGTCTTCGTGCTCGGCCCCACCGTCTACGTCCTGGACGTGATCCCCTCCAGCGTCGGCGGCTACCTGCACGAACTGCTGCCCATGGCCAGCCGCACCGGCGCGTTCACCGACAGCGCCTGGCTGGGCGCCTGGACCATCTTCTACTGGGCGTGGTGGCTGTCCTGGGCCCCCTTCGTCGGCACCTTCATCGCCCGGATCTCCCGCGGCCGCACCATCCGCGAGTTCCTCATCGGCGTCCTGCTGGTGCCCAGCGGCGCGACCGTCGTCTGGTTCTGCGTCATGGGCGGCACCGCCATCCGCCTGCAGTCCACGGGCGCCGCCGACCTCGCCGTCAAGATCAAGGAGGGCACCGAGGCCTCGCTCTTCGCGATGCTCGACGCGCTCCCGCTCGGCACCGTCACCTCCTGGGTGGCGATGATCCTGGTCATGACGTACTTCGTCACCAGCGCCGACTCCGCCTCCCTGGTCATGGGCTCGCTCACCAGCCGGGGCTCGCTGAACCCGCCGACCTGGCTCGTCGTCACCTGGGGCGTCCTGATGGCCGCCGTGGCCGCCGTCCTGCTCGTCGCGGGCGGCCTGCAGTCCCTCCAGACCGCCACCATCCTGGTCGCGCTGCCCTTCGTCATCGTCATGCTCGTACTGTGCTGGGCCCTGGTGACGGAACTGCGCGAGGACCCCGGCGCCGGGCCCGCCCGTCACCACGCCCACCACGGACTGCGCGACGCCGTCAAGGCGATGGTCGGCGACGCCATCACCGAGCAGGGCACCGCCCGCCACCCCCGGCTGCGGCGCGTCGCCGAGTCCAGGGGACGCGACCGCGAGGACGACGGCCGCCCCCCGGAGGGATGATCGCGGGGCCGCCCGCCGCCCCGGCCCGGGCGGCCGGTTAGGGTGGCCGCGTGACCACCACCGATGACTACGCCGACTACATCGCGAGCCTGCCTCGGGTGCTGGCCGGCGCGGCCGCCCTCTTCCGCGACGCGCGGGGCCGCGTCCTGCTGGTCGAGCCCAACTACCGCGAGGGCTGGGCCCTGCCGGGCGGCACCGTCGAGTCCGACCGCGACGAGTCCCCGCGCACCGCGGCCCGCCGCGAGAGCGCCGAGGAGATCGGCCTCGACCTCCCCCTCGGCCGGCTCCTCGCCGTCGACTGGAGCCTGGGCGCCGGCCGCCCGCCGATGGTGGCCTACCTCTACGACGGCGGCGTCCTCGACGCCGCCCGGCTCGACTCCATCGTGCTCCAGGAGGAGGAACTCCTCTCCTGGCGGCTCGTCGAGCCCGCCCGGCTCCCCGAGTACCTCCTCGGCTCGCTCGGCCTGCGCACCCAGGAGGCCTGCCGCGTCCTGGAATCCGGCGAGGGCACCGTGGAACTGGAGAACGGCCGCCGCCCCGACCCCGCGTAAGACCCCGGCAGGGCCGGGGGGTTCATCACGTCGCCCACTGCGAGCAGGACAGAATCAGCAGATGATCACGATGTACGCCTGGCCCAGCACGGCCGACGGTCCCGACGCCCTCCCCATGGTCCACTTCACCACCGAGCAGCAGTCCGGGGGCGAGGTCACCGAAGAGGGCACCCCGGTCTGGCTGTTCGACACCGCGATACGCGAAGGGGGCTGGTCCCCCTTCGAGGACTTCGAGGGCTGGTCCGCCCCCGCCGAGGGCTGGCAGGCCTTCTACCGCCGCGAGGACGACCTCCTCGCCGTCACCGGCCCCGGCGCCTGCGAAGGCTGGTACCAGGGCCGTCTCGGCGCCGACGGGGACTGGGTGACGGCGGCCGCCGCCCAGCAGAGCGTGGTCCTGCTCGCCGCGCCCGTCCAGCACCCGTCCCTCTACGCCTACGCGGTGGAGGCGGGAGCGGGATTCGCGCTCCTGGTCCCCCTCGCCGTGATCTGACCGGCGGGGGTCCGCCCCGGCTCCCGTTCCAGCTCCAGCAGCCGCACCTTGCGGTCCAGGCCGCCGCCGTAGCCCGTCATCGCGCCCGAGGCACCGATGACGCGGTGGCACGGCACGATGATGCTGACCGGGTTCTTCCCGTTGGCCAGGCCCACGGCCCGCGAGGCGTTCGGATTGCCCAGCTCCGCCGCCAGCCTGCCGTAGGACCAGGTCTCCCCGTACGGGATCCGCTGGAGCTGCGCCCAGACGCTGCGCTGGAAGGGCGTGCCCTCCAGGCGGACCGGGACCGTGAACCGCGTCAGCTCGCCGCCGAAGTACGCGGTCAGCTCCCGCACGACCGCGGCGAAGGGCTCCTCGCCCGCCGGGACGCGCTCCCCGAAGGTCTCCTCGCCCGGCTTGTGCCGGTGCTCGCTCATGTACAGGGCGCTGAGCACCCCGTCGGTGGCCACGAGTGTCAGCGGCCCCAGCGGGCTGTCGACGACGGTGTGGGTTTTGCTGTTCATTGCTTCGCTCCTCAGACGGGGAGGTGGTTGATGGCGTGGTCCTCGGTGGCCCACAGGTACTGCACGGCGTACGCCCGCCAGGGCCGCCAGCCGGCCGCGCGGGCGGTCAGGGCGGCCGGGGTGGACGGCAGTCCCAGCCCCTGGGCGGCCCGCCGGACCCCCAGGTCGGACGGCAGGAACGCGTCGGGGTCGCCCAGTGCCCGCATCGCGATGATCCCGGTGGTCCACGGTCCGAAGCCGGGCAGCGCGTCCAGCCGGGCGCGGGCCTCCTCCCAGTCGCTGTCGATGCCCAGCGGCAGGGAACCGTCCGCCAGCGCCGCGACCAGGGTCGTCAGCGTCGTACGGCGGCTGCGCGGCATCGCCAGCGCCCCGGGGTCCAGGGCGGCCAGGGCGGCGGGGCTCGGGAAGAGATGCGTCAGACCGCCGTGGGGATCCTCCACGGGCTCCCCGTACGCGCTCACCAGGCGGGCCGCGTGCGTGCGCGCGGCCGCGGTGGACACCTGCTGCCCCAGCACCGCCCGGACGGCGAACTCCGCCGCGTCCACGGTACGGGGGACCCGGCGCCCGGGAGCCTTGTCCACGAGCGGGGCCAGCAACGGATCGGTGCGCAGCCGGCCGTCCACGGCCTCCGGGTCGGCGTCCAGGTCGAGCATCCACCGGCAGCGGCTGATGGCGATGGTCAGGTCCCGCAGGTCGGTCAGGGCCAGCCGGCAGCCGATGTGCTCGGGGCCCGGCGTGAGCGTGACCACGCCGGTGCCGTACGGGAGCCTCAGCGTCCGCCGGTAGGCCCCGTCCCGCCACTCCTCGACCCCGGGCACGGCGGTCGCCGCCAGGTGCCCGAAGAGGTTGTCGGGGTTGAGCGGGGCCCGGAAGGGCAGCCGCAGGCTGATCATCCCGGGCACCCGGGGCTCGCGCCGCCCGGCCCTCGCCGCCCGGGCGCGCAGCTCGCCGGGGGTCAGCGCGAAGACCTCGCGCACGGTCTCGTTGAAGCTGCGGATGGAGGCGAACCCGGCGGCGAAGGCGACGTCGCCCATGGGCAGCTCGGAGGTCTCGATCAGCACCCGGGCGGTCTGCGCGCGCTGGGCCCGGGCCAGGGCCAGCGGTCCGGCGCCCAGCTCGGCGCCGAGCTGCCGCTCGACCTGCCGCGCCGAGTACCCCAGCCGGGCGGCCAGGCCCGGCACGCCCTCGCGGTCGACGACCCCGTCCTGGATGAGCCGCATCGCCCGGGCGACGGCGTCGGCGCGCGCGTTCCACTCGGGGGAGCCGGGGCTGGTGTCCGGCCGGCACCGCTTGCAGGCCCGGTACCCGGCCTGCTGGCAGGCGGCGGCACTGGGCAGGAAGCTCATGTTCTCGACCTTGGGGGGCACGGCCGGACAGCTGGGCCGGCAGTAGATCCCGGTGGTCCGCACCGCGGTGAAGAACCACCCGTCGAAACGGGCGTCCTTCGACTGCACGGCCCTGACGCAGCGATCGGTGTCGGTGTACATGCGTCCAGCTTCCCGTTCCGGCCCGGCCCGGGCTGGCGGTTTTCCGACATCAAGCCTAGCGCGGGGCCGGTCCGGGCCCCTCCGGTGATGCGCGAAGGCCCCGGACGCCTGGGGCGTCCGGGGCCTTCGCGGGTGGCGGGGCGGCAGCGTTACGGCAGCTGCGCCGCCCGCGCCTCCCGCCGGTTGTGGCGGAACGTGTTCGCGCGACGGGTCGTCGCGAACAGCGGGATGGTCGCCGCGAGGGCGATCTGGAGCGCGCAGCCCGTCTGGAGGAGGAGCTGCCCGCCGGGCGCGTCGAACGCCCAGGCCGCCAGCAGCCCCATCGCCCCGACGATCCAGCTGAGCATCGCCGCCGCGAGGACACCCCGCGGCTTGGGGTACTCGACCCGGCTCACCATCAGCCAGGCCACGCCGACGATCGCCAGCAGGGTCGGGATGAACGGCAGCTCCAGCAGGACGATGGAGACCACCGTCAGGGCTCCGAAGGGGCTCGGCATGCCCTGGAACATGCCGTCCTTCATCGTCACGCAGCTGAATCTCGCCAGGCGCAGGACCACGGCCAGCAGCACCACGATCGCCGCGAGCGCCGACATCTTCTGGACCGCGTCGTCGGCGACCATGCCGTAGACGAGGACGAAGTACGCGGGCGCCAGACCGAAGCTGATCAGGTCGGACAGGTTGTCCAGCTCCGCACCCATCGGCGAGCTGCGCAGCTTGCGGGCCACGATGCCGTCGAAGAGGTCGAAGACGGCGGCGAGCAGCATCAGTATCACTGCCGTCGCCGCGCTGCTGCGGGCCATGCCCGATTCGCCGCTGCCGGTGAGGTGCGGGATGAGGATCCCGGTGGTGGTGAAGTACACCGCCATGAATCCACAGGTGGCGTTGCCGAGGGTGAGGGTGTCCGCTATCGACAGCCGCAGTGACAGCGGCATGTCGTCCTCCGCGGACTCCTCCTCGGCGGACTCGGGCACCCAGCCGGCGGCCGGAGTCTCAGGGTCAGTCACGGTCAATTCGGGTCACCCCCGCGGTGGTGGCCTGTCCGACCTCGACCGCGACCTCGACGCCCTCGGGGAGGTAGATGTCGACGCGCGAGCCGAAGCGGATCAGACCGATGCGTTCGCCCTGCTCCACCTTGGTGCCGGCCGGCAGGTACGGGACGATGCGACGCGCGACGGCACCGGCGATCTGCACCATCTCGATGTCGCCGAGCTCGGTGTCGAAGTGCCAGACGACGCGCTCGTTGTTCTCGCTCTCCTTGTTGAACGCCGGGACGAACCCGCCGGGGATGTGCTCCACGGACGTCACCGTGCCGGCCAGCGGCGCGCGGTTGACGTGGACGTTCAGCGGGCTCATGAAGATCGCGACCCGGGTCCGCCCGTCCTTCCACGGCATGATGCTCTGCACCACACCGTCGGCGGGGGAGATGACCCGGCCCTGGGTGATCTCACGCTCGGGGTCGCGGAAGAACCACAGCATGCCCGCCGCGAGCGCGGTGGTGGGCACGGCCACTGCCGCCCAGCGTCCGGACTTGCGGGCCCGGGTGAGGCTGAGCGCCGCGGTGGCGACGGTCGGCAGGAGCCACGGCGATGCTCCGCGTGCGAGACGTCCACCGAGGATGCCGACGCGAGGTGCAGAGGTTTGGCTGTGGGGCATGGATGACCTTCGTAGCGGGTGGTTGCCGCGCCGTAAACGGGGGGACGGGACGGCGGCTTTACTGGAATGCTATCGGTTGCGCGCAACAACTGGGCAAGCCAGAAGCCGAGTCGATGGCCCGTAACCAGTGACTGGCAGTGACCCCGCGGCGGAAAACCAATGGATGATTCGCCGCAAAAGGGACTTTCAGCCCTGGAGCCGGTACTCCTCCAGCAGGCGTCGCCCGATGATCATTTTCTGGATCTCGGCGGTACCTTCACCGATCAGCAGCATCGGCGCCTCCCGGTAGAGCCGCTCGATCTCGTACTCCTTCGAGAAGCCGTAGCCACCGTGGATACGGAACGCGTCCTCGACGACCTCCTTGCAGTATTCGGAGGCGAGGTACTTCGCCATCCCCGCTTCGAGGTCGTTTCGTTCCCCGGAGTCCTTTTTGCGTGCTGCATTGACCATCATCGCATGGGCGGCTTCGACCTTGGTAGCCATCTCGGCCAGCTTGAACTGGATGGCCTGGTGCTCGGCGATGGCCTTGCCGAAAGTATGACGTTGCTGGGCATAGGAGACACCCAGCTCGAACGCACGCTGAGCGACGCCACAGCCACGGGCCGCCACGTTCACCCGGCCGACCTCGACCCCGTCCATCATTTGGTAAAACCCTCGGCCGGTCTGGCCTCCGAGGACACGATTGGCCGGAATGCGCAGTCCGTCCATGATGAGCTCGGTCGTGTCGACGCCCTTGTAGCCCATCTTGTCGATCTTGCCCGGGATCGTCAGGCCCGGACGGACCTCCCCGAAGCCGGGCTCCTTCTCCACGAGGAACGTGGTCATCGACTTGTGGGGCGCGGTGCCCTCGGGGTGTCCTTCGTCACTTCGGACCAGAACGGCCACCAGGGTGGAGGTGCCGCCGTTCGTCAGCCACATCTTCTGGCCGTTCAGGACGTACTCGTCACCGTCCTTCACCGCCTTGGACGTGATGGCCGACACGTCCGAGCCCAGACCCGGCTCGGACATCGAGAACGCGCCCCGGACCTCGCCCAGGGCCATCCGCGGCAGGAAGTGGTCCTTCTGCTCCTGCGTGCCGTGCTGCTTGAGCATGTACGCCACGATGAAGTGCGTGTTGATGATGCCCGAGACGGACATCCAGCCCCGCGCTATCTCCTCGACGCACAGCGCGTAGGTGAGCAACGACTCACCCAGACCGCCGTACTCCTCGGGGATCATCAGGCCGAACAGGCCGAGCTCCTTGAGGCCGTCGACGATCTGCTGCGGGTACTCGTCGCGGTGCTCCAGCTCGGTCGCGACCGGGATGATCTCCTTGTCGACGAACTGCCGGACGGTCTTGAGGATCTCCCGCTGGTCGTCCGTGAGGCCTGCGGTCTGGGCGAGTCGGGCCATGGCTACTTCCCCTGTTCCTTCAGCTGGGGCCGGCCGGGCTGCTCGCCGCCGCGCTCCTCGATGTACGTCTGCGTCGGGACCATCACCTTGCGCCGGAAGACGCAGACGACGGTGCCGTCCTGCTTGTAGCCCTTGGTCTCCACGTAGACGATCCCGCGGTCGTCCTTCGACTTCGACGGGGTCTTGTCGAGGACCGTGGTCTCGCCGTAGAGGGTGTCGCCGTGGAAGGTCGGCGCCACGTGCCGCAGCGACTCGATCTCCAGGTTGGCGATGGCCTTCCCCGACACGTCGGGGACGGACATGCCCAGCAGGAGCGAGTAGACGTAGTTGCCCACGACCACGTTCTTGCCGAAGTCGGTGGTGTTCTCGGCGTAGTTGCTGTCCATGTGGAGCGGGTGGTGGTTCATGGTCAGCAGACAGAAGAGGTGGTCGTCGTACTCGGTGACCGTCTTCCCGGGCCAGTGCTTGTAGACGGCCCCGACCTCGAACTCTTCGTACGTGCGTCCGAACTGCATGGTGCTCAGGGCCCTTCTAGTTGGCGGGGATCTCGAACTTGCTGGTGCGCTGCATGCCGGCGGCCCGCCCCTTGCCCGCGATGACCAGGGCCATCTTGCGGCTGGCCTCGTCGATCATCTCGTCGCCGAGCATCGCCGAGCCCTTCTTGCCGCCCGCCTCGGAGGTGCACCAGTCGTAGGCGTCCAGGATCAGCTCGGAGTGGTCGTAGTCCTCCTGCGAGGGGGAGAAGACCTCGTTCGCTGCGTCGACCTGACCGGGGTGCAGGACCCACTTGCCGTCGAAGCCGAGGGCGGCGGCGCGGCCCGCGACCTCGCGGTAGCCGTCGACGTTCTTGATCTGGAGGAAGGGGCCGTCGATCGCCTGGAGGTTGTGGGTGCGCGCGGCCATCAGGATGCGCATCAGGATGTAGTGGTAGGCGTCCGCGCCGTAGCCGGGCGGCTGCATGCCCACGACCAGGGACTTCATGTTGATGGAGGCCATGAAGTCGGCCGGGCCGAAGATGATGGTCTCCAGCCGGGGCGAGGCGGCGGCGATCTCGTCGACGTTCACCAGGCCCTTGGCGTTCTCGATCTGCGCCTCGATGCCGATCTTGCCGACCTCGAAGCCCATGGTCTTCTCGATCTGGGTCAGCAGCAGGTCCAGGGCCACGACCTGCTGGGCGTCCTGGACCTTCGGCAGCATGATGCAGTCGAGGTTGTGGCCCGCGCCCTCGACGACCGTGATGACGTCGCGGTAGGTCCAGTGGGTCGTCCAGTCGTTGACGCGGACCACCCGGGTCTTGCCCGTCCAGTCGCCGTTGTTCAGCGCGTCCACGATCGTGTGGCGGGCGCCCTCCTTGGCGAGCGGGGCGCAGGCGTCCTCCAGGTCGAGGAAGACCTGGTCGGCGGGCAGCCCCTGGGCCTTCTCCAGGAACCGGGGGTTGGAACCCGGCACCGCGAGGCAGGAACGGCGCGGGCGCAGCCGGTTGACCGGGGAAGTGGGCGTGGTCATGCGGGGACCTCCGTGCTGTCCGGGATGTCGAGTGGTTCGAGCTTGTTGGCCTTGCGGATCTCGTCGACGATACGTCCGATGATCTCCGTGATGCCGAAGTCCTTGGGGGTGAAGACGGCGGCGACCCCGGCCGCCTTCAGCGTCACGGCGTCGGCGTTCGGAATGATGCCCCCGACGATGACCGGGATGTCACCCGCCCCCGCGGTGCGCAGGCGTTCCAGTACGTCCGGGACGAGCGCGCTGTGCGAACCGGACAGGATGGACAGTCCCACGCAGTGCACGTCCTCGGCCAGTGCCGCCGAGGAGATCTCCTCGGGCGTCAGCCGGATGCCCTGGTAGACCACCTCGAAGCCGGCGTCGCGGGCCCGGACGGCGATCTGCTCGGCGCCGTTGGAGTGGCCGTCCAGGCCGGGCTTGCCGACCAGCAGGCGCAGCCGGCCCGAGCCGAGCTCGTCGGCCGTACGGGAGACCTTGGTGCGGACGAGGGCCATGGGGGTGCCCTCCTCGGCGGTGACCGCGACGGGGGCCGAGGAGACCCCGGTCGGGGCGCGGAACTCACCGAACACCTCGCGCAGCGCGTTGGCCCACTCGCCGGTGGTGACGCCGGCCCTGGCGCACTCCAGGGTGGCCTCCATGAGGTTCTCGGTGCCCGCGGCGGCGTCCTTGAGCCGGTCCAGCGCCTGGCCGACGGTCGGGAAGACGAACGGGTCGCCGCCCCCCTGCCGGTCCGAGGACTCCTGCCGCTCGGCGCGCCACCGCCCGATGCGCTCCACGGTCAGCGCCTCGACGGCCGCATCGACCGTCATGATGGCGCCGTCCAGGTCGGCGGTGAGCGGGTTCTCCTCGGTCTGCTGGAAGCAGTTGACACCGACGATCTTGTCCTCGCCGGCCTCGATCCGGGCGCGCCGCTCGGCGTGCGAGGAGACCAGCTGGGACTTCAGGTAGCCGGACTCGACGGCGGCCATCGCGCCGCCCATCTCCTGGATCCGGTCGATCTCGGCCAGGCACTCCCGGACCAGGGACTCGACCTTGGCCTCGATGACGTGCGAGCCCGCGAAGATGTCCTCGTACTCCAGCAGGTCGCTCTCGTGCGCCAGGACCTGCTGGATGCGCAGCGACCACTGCTGGTCCCACGGCCGGGGCAGGCCCAGCGCCTCGTTCCAGGCGGGCAGCTGCACCGCGCGGGCGCGGGCGTCCTTGGAGAGGGTGACCGCCAGCATCTCCAGGACGATCCGCTGGACGTTGTTCTCCGGCTGCGCTTCGGTCAGCCCCAGGGAGTTGACCTGGACGCCGTAGCGGAAGCGGCGCTGCTTGTCGTTCTCGATGCCGTAGCGCTCGCGGGTGATCGTGTCCCAGATGCGTCCGAAGGCGCGCATCTTGCACATCTCCTCGACGAAGCGGACGCCCGCGTTCACGAAGAAGGAGATGCGGGCGACGACCTCGCCGAAGCGTTCCTCGGGCACCTGGCCCGAGTCGCGCACCGAGTCGAGGACGGCGATCGCGGTGGACATCGCGTACGCGATCTCCTGGACCGGGGTGGCCCCGGCCTCCTGGAGGTGGTACGAGCAGATGTTGATCGGGTTCCACTTCGGGATGTGGCTGACCGTGTACGCGATCATGTCCGTCGTCAGGCGGAGCGAGGGCCCGGGCGGGAAGACGTGCGTCCCGCGCGAGAGGTACTCCTTGACGATGTCGTTCTGGGTGGTGCCCTGGAGCAGGGAGACGTCCGCCCCCTGCTCCTCGGCGGCCACCTGGTAGAGCGCCAGCAGCCACATGGCGGTGGCGTTGATCGTCATCGAGGTGTTCATCTGCTCCAGGGGGATGTCCTGGAACAGCCTCCGCATGTCACCCAGGTGGGAGACCGGAACCCCGACCCGGCCGACCTCGCCGCGGGCGAGGACGTGGTCGGGGTCGTAGCCCGTCTGCGTCGGCAGGTCGAAGGCGACGGACAGGCCGGTCTGGCCCTTGGCGAGGTTGCGGCGGTACAGCTCGTTGGACGCCTCGGCCGTGGAGTGGCCGGCGTACGTCCGCATGAGCCACGGCCTGTCCTTCTGGCGCTCTGTCATCTCAGGCGATCCTTCGCGGACTTCAGATGTTGCGGAACCGGTTGATGGCGTCGAGGTGCGTCGCGCGCATCTCGTGGTCGCGGACGCCCAGGCCCTCCTCGGGGGCGAGCGCGAGGACGCCGACCTTGCCCTGGTGGAGGTTGCGGTGGACGTCGTAGGCGGCCTGGCCGGTCTCTTCCAGGGAGTAGACCTTCGACAGGGTGGGGTGGATCTTGCCCTTCGAGATCAGGCGGTTGGCCTCCCACGCCTCGCGGTAGTTGGCGAAGTGCGAGCCGATGATGCGCTTGAGGGACATCCACAGGTAGCGGTTGTCGTACTCGTGCATGTAGCCCGAGGTCGAGGCGCAGGTGGTGATGGTGCCGCCCTTGCGGGTGACGTACACGGAGGCGCCGAAGGTCTCGCGGCCGGGGTGCTCGAAGACGATGTCGATGTCCTCGCCGCCGGTCAGCTCGCGGATGCGCTTGCCGAAGCGCTTCCACTCCTTGGGGTCCTGGGTGTGCTCGTCCTTCCAGAACCTGTAGCCCTCGGCGCTGCGGTCGATGATCGCGGTCGCGCCCATGGCCCGGCAGATGTCGGCCTTCTGCGCGCTGGAGACCACGCAGATCGGGTTGGCGCCGCCCGCCAGCGCGAACTGGGTGGCGTACGAGCCGAGGCCGCCGCTGGCGCCCCAGATGAGGACGTTGTCGCCCTGCTTCATGCCGGCGCCGTTGCGGGAGACCAGCTGGCGGTAGGCGGTGGAGTTGACCAGGCCGGGGGAGGCGGCCTCCTCCCAGCTCAGGTGGCCGGGCTTGGGCATCAGCTGGTTGGACTTGACGAGCGCGATCTCGGCCAGGCCGCCGAAGTTGGTCTCGAAGCCCCAGATGCGCTGCTCGGGGTCGAGCATCGTGTCGTTGTGGCCGTCGGAGGACTCCAGCTCGACCGAGAGGCAGTGCGCGACGACCTCGTCGCCGGGCTGCCAGGCGTTGACGCCCGGGCCGGTGCGCAGCACGACGCCCGCGAGGTCGGAGCCGATCACGTGGTAGGGGAGGTCGTGGCGCTTGGTGAGGTCGCTGAGCTTGCCGTAGCGCTCCAGGAAGCTGAAGGTCGACACCGGCTCGAAGATCGACGTCCACACCGAGTTGTAGTTGACCGAGGAGGCCATGACGGCCACCAGGGCCTCGCCCGGGCCCAGTTCGGGGACCGGGACCTGGTCCAGGTGCAGGGACTTGCGCGGGTCCTTCTCGCGGGTGGTGAGCCCGGCGAACATCTCCGCCTCGTCCTTGTGCACGGTGACCGCGCGGTACGAGTCGGGGAGCGGCAGGGCCGCGAAGTCGTCGGTGGTGGCGGCCTGCGACTGGATCGCGTCCAGGATGTCCTTCACGGTGTTGCCTCCGGCGATGCGCTGATGAGGGTGCGCTGAGGGATACGCGTCGTGCGTGGGAGCTGGTGTGGGTGCTGCGGTGCCGTCGGTCCGGCGGGGCTGTGGTGCTGTGGCGCACCCGTGGTGGGGTGCGGTGGCCTGGTGACGCAGGCATCCGGGGCGCGTTCCGTGCCGAGTGGGCGTGGGCCGCGGGGACATCCGGACGAGATTCAACGTATGGCACCCGGTGTCACTCGACAAGGCACCCCGTGCCAAAAGTTTCTCTCATTTGCCGATTGACCTGCGCAGATGAGCGATGATCGATCAGAGTTACCGGCGAGTAGGGGCAACCCGGACAAACGACAGCGGCCGCCCCCGGACGGGAGCGGCCGCTGTGACGAGCAGTGGTCGTTACTTCTTGTTGCGCAGTGCCTCTTCGATGGTGCGCATGACCTGGTCCAGCGGGGCGTCGGTCCGCGCCACGGCGACCAGCACCTCGCCCTCGGTCCGCACGGCCGCCCGCGGCGGCAGCTGCGCCGCCGCCGCGTCGCCGCCGGCGCCGAGCGTACGGCCCGCCCCGATCCCGGAGCCGAAGGTCTGGCGGACGATCGAGAAGGCGTGGTCGAGCTGCGCCTCCACGTCCCCCTGCCCGCCCGCCCGCAGCCAGCGCCGCAGCACGTGGTTGTGGGCGGTCACCACCGCCGAGGCGGCCACCTCGGCCAGCAGCGGGTCGTCGTTGCCGTCGTGGTGGTCCTGCTCGTCGAAATGGGCCAGCAGGTAGCGCGTGAACAGCCGCTCGTAGCGGGCCACCGAGGCGATCTCCCGCTCGCGCAGCGCCGGCACCTCGCGGGTCAGCCGGTAGCGCTCCACCGACACCGCCGGGGAGGCGGCGTACATCTTCATGACTTCCTTGATCCCCCGGCACACCGTGTCCAGCGGGTGCTCGTGCGCCGGTGCCACGTCCAGGACCGCCTCGGCGCGGGTCAGGGTGTCGTCGTGGTCCGGGAAGATCGCCTCTTCCTTGGAACGGAAGTGACGGAAGAAGGTCCGGCGCGCCACTCCGGCGGTCGCCGCGATCTCGTCGACCGTCGTCGCCTCGTACCCCTTGGTCGCGAAGAGCTCCATGGCCGCCGCGGCGAGCTCGCGGCGCATCTTGAGCCGCTGGGCGGCCGCCCGCGTACCGGCCGCGCTCTCCGTGGCATCGGTGGCGGAGGAGGCGCGGGGCGAGGTCTTGGCGGGCTGGGACATAGAGCGAAAGTACTTCATTCGCGCAGGGGAGCGCGCCTGCGGGGGGTCGCGGGGGGTCGGATGCGGGGGAGGGCCCGCACTGGGCCCGGGAGGGTTCGTCCGCCGTGAGGGTCCGGCGGACCCGAGCAGCCCTCCCCACGCATCCTGCTCGTGGGCCGCGCGATCGGGGTCGGTCCCCTTACCGGCGGGCGTACTCACGGAATCCGCGGCCGGTCTTCCGGCCCAGGCAGCCCGCCGCGACCAGGTGCTCCAGCAGCGGGGACGGGGCCAGGCCCGGATCGCGGAACTCCCGGTGGAGGACCTTCTCGATGGCGAGGGACACGTCCAGGCCGACGACGTCGAGGAGCTCGAAGGGGCCCATCGGGTACCCGCCGCCCAGCTTCATCGCCGCGTCGATGTCGTCGAGCGTCGCGTAGTGCTGCTCCACCATCTTGATGGCGTTGTTCAGGTACGGGAACAGCAGCGCGTTCACGATGAACCCCGCCCGGTCCCCGCAGTCCACCGGGTGCTTGCGGACCTTCGCGCAGACCTCGCGGACGGTGGCGTGGACGTCGTCCGCCGTCAGGACGGTCCGGACCACCTCGACCAGCTTCATGGCCGGCGCCGGATTGAAGAAGTGCATCCCGATCACGTCCTGCGGCCGGGCCGTGGCCCGTGCGACGGCGATCACCGGCAGTGAGGAGGTGGTGGTGGCCAGCACCGCGCCCGGCTTGCAGACCTTGTCCAGCCCCGCGAACAGCTCCTGCTTGACGGCCAGGTCCTCGGCGACGGCCTCCACGGCCAGGTCCACGTCGGCGAAGGCCTCCAGCGAACCCGCCGGGGTGATCCGGCCCAGGGTCAGTGCGGCCGCCTCCTCGGTCAGGCGGCCCTTGGACACCGCACGGCCCAAGGACTTCCCGATCGCGGCCTTCGCGGCCTCGGCCTTCTCCTGGCTGCGGGCGGCCAGCACCACCGCGTAGCCGGCCTGCGCGAAGACCTGGGCGATCCCGCTCGCCATGGTCCCCGAGCCGGCCACGCCGACGCCGGAGACCGGGCGGCCCGTACCCAGCAGGGAGCCGTCCAGCGGGGTCTGCAGGTCGCGGACGACCACGGAGCTGCCCGGCGCCTCGTACGTGTAGAAGCCGCGGCCCGACTTCTGCCCGGTCAGCCCGGCCTCCGCGAGGTGGCCGAGGATCGGCGCCGGGGCGTGCAGGCGGTCGCCGGAGGAGGCGTACATGGCCTCCAGCACGGTGCGCGCGGTGTCCACGCCGATCAGGTCCAGCAGCGCGAGCGGGCCCATCGGCAGGCCGCAGCCCAGCCGCATCGCCGCGTCGATGTCCTCGCGGGAGGCGTACTTGGCCTCGTACATCGCGGCGGCCTGGTTGAGGTAACCGAAGAGCAGGCCGTCGGCGACGAAGCCCGGCCGGTCGCCGACCGCCACGGGCTGCTTGCCCAGCTCGCGGGCCAGCGCGGTGACCGCCTCGACGGCCGGCGGGGCGGTGAGCACGCAGGAGACCACCTCGACGAGCTTCATCGCCGGGGCCGGGTTGAAGAAGTGCAGGCCCAGCACCCGCTCGGGGTGCCGCGATTCGGCGGCGAGCCGGGTCACCGACAGGGCGTTGGTGCCGGTCGCCAGGACCGTGTCGGGGCGCACGATCGCGTCGAGCTCGTCGAAGAGGCGGTGCTTGAGGTCGTAGTCCTCCGGGACCACCTCGATGACGAGGTCGGCGTCGGCGGCGGCACCGAGCTCGGTGAAGGTGCGGAAGCGGGCCAAGGCCGCCTCGCGCTCCTGCTCGGTGAGCCGGCCCCGGGCGACGGAACGGGCGGTGGCGGTGGCCAGGGCCGCGGCCGCCCGGCGGGCGGCGGCCTCGCTGACGTCGATGCCGATGACCTCGCGGCCGGCCCGGGCGAGGACCTCGGCGATGCCGGAGCCCATCGTGCCGAGGCCGACGACGGCGATGGTGCGGGGACTGCTGGACGGGGCGGACTGACCGGACGTGGACGGAAGGTCCATCGCGGGACTCCAGTGGAAGAGGGTGACGGCTGGGGCGCGGCGCGCGCGGTGCACGGGGCGCGGCCGCGGGCGGCGTGCGGTGCGAGCGCACGGCATGCCCGAAGGGGCGCGGAAAACGGCGGACCCTGTCCCGGGGCCACACCGTGGGAGAGGCAGCGCGAGCTGCCGCGGTACCTGGGGTACCGGACCGAACGGCACGGGGCGGCTGCGTCACCAGGCCGGTCCCGTACGTGTTGAAGGGAGAGTAACTCCTCGGTAACTGCTTGGCCAGAGCGGGGGAGATGTGACGTACGCCGCCCGCCCCCGGCGCGCACGGCCTAGGGTGGGCCCGTGAACGACGTGCTGGAGCGGCTGCGGGCCGAGGCTGACGGATCGCCGGAGTACGCGGACCTGTACCCGGAGCTGCTGGTGGCGGGCCCCGACGCGCTCGCCGCGTCGCTGACCTCGGCCGGCCGGCCCCTGTGGGCCCGCGAACTGGCCGCGTACCGGCTCGGGATGGCGGGGGACCGGCGTGCCTTCGAGCCGCTCGTCCTGCTGCTCAACCACCGCGACCCGCTTCGCTGCGAGGCCGCCGCGCAGGCCCTGGCCGTACTCGGGGACCCGCGCACCGCCCGCGCGGCGGCGGCCCTGGCGACGAACGGCCTGCGCACCGCCTACGCCCTGCACCCGGTGCGCCTCCTGGCCGCGCTGCGGGCCCCCGAGTCGGCCCCCGCCCTGATCGCGACCCTGTCGCGGCTGCTCGCGCCGCACGATCCGTACTGGCGGGTGGCCCTCGCCTGCGTCGAGGGGCTCGGGGCGCTGGCCGACCCGCGCGCCCGCGACGTCCTGGTCCGGGCGCAGTCCCACCCCCGGCTGGCGGTGGCCGCGACCGACGCCCTGGGCCGGCTGCTGGCGGGCCACCCGGACGCGTAGCCGCTCAGCCCTCCGGCGCCGGCGCGATGGCGAAGGCCTCCACCTCCAGGAGCAGTTCGGGCAGGAACAGGGCCGACACCTGCACCGCCGAGGAGGCCGGCAGCAGGTGCGGGGGCAGGAACGCGTCACGGACGGCCCGGATCTGCGGGAAGTGGGCCACGTCCGTGACGAAGTAGGTCAGCTTCACCACGTGTTCGAACCCCACCCCGGCCGCGTCCAGGCACCGGCGCAGGTTCTCGAACACCTGCCGGGTCTGGGCCGCCGCGTCGCCCGCGCCGACCACCCGGCCCTCCTCGTCCAGGGCGCACTGCCCGGACACCGCGATGAACCGGCCCGTCCCCCAGACGACGTGGTGGTAGCCGTAGCCGGGGGCGACCCCGTCCACCGCCGTGATCCGGGTGAGGCCGCCGTCGGCGTCGTACTCCGTAGTGGTCATGGACACGATCCTGCCCGGCAGGGGTCAGCCGCGGAACCCCAGCAGGCCGTGCAGGGCGGCGCCGCCGGCCGAGGGCGGCACCACCCGGGTCGCGGTGGCCGGCTTCGGCGCGGGCTGGGCGGGGCAGGAGGCGTCGGCAGCCAGACCCGTCCTCAGGTAGGCGGCGAGCTTCTCGTCCAGGCACTTGTTGCCGCTCAGGGCGACGCCGTGGTTGCCGCCGCCCTCCTCCCGCACCAGGGCCGAGCCGACCAGCCTGCGCTGCATGCTCACCGCGCCCTCGTACGGGGTGGCCGCGTCCTCGGTCGCCTGGAACAGCAGCGCCGGGGGCAGTTCGGCGTTCGTCACGTCCGGGGCGGCCAGCGGCTCCGTCTTCCAGAACGCGCACGGGGCGTTGTACCAGGCGTTGTTCCAGGTCATGAAGGGCGCCTTGGCGTGCGTGCGCCACATGTCGGCCCGCCACCGGTTCCAGTCCCGGGGCCAGGCCGAGTCCCGGCACTGCACCGCCGTGTACACGCTGTAGCTGTTGCCCGCCGAGGGCTCCACCGCCCCGAACCGCGCGTACGCGGCCACCAGCGGCGCGGGGTCCCGGCGCACCGCGTACGCCGAGAAGGCCTCGGCGAGGGCCGGCCAGTAGCCGTCGTAGTAGCCGCCTGGCATGTAGGTGTCCTCCAGCTCCGCCGGACCCACCTTGCCGCCCGCCGGGTCCGCGCGCAGCGCACCGCGCATCGCGTACCAGGCCGCCTCGACGCGGGCCGGGTCGGTGCCCAGGTGGTAGGTGGAGTCGTACCGGGCGACCCAGGCGAGGAAGGCCTTGTGGCGGGCGTCGAAGGCCCGGTCCTGGGCGAGGTTGTCCTCGTACCAGACCCCGCCCGGGTCGACCACGGAGTCCAGCACCAGGCGGTGCACCCGCTGCGGGTACAACCGGGCGTACACCGCGCCGAGGTAGGTCCCGTAGGAGTAGCCGAAGTAGCTGAGGCGTTCGGCGCCGAGCGCGGCGCGCAGCACCTCCAGGTCGCGGGCGGCGGACACCGTCCCCACGTACGGGAGGACGTCGGCGTGCCTGCTCTGGCAGGACTCGGCGAAGGACCGCACCCGCTCCAGGTTCGCCTGCTCGGTCGCCGTGTCGAGGGGTACGGAATCGGGCCGCACCGGCGTGAAGTGGCCGGCCCCGCAGTCCAGGGCGGGCTCGCTCTTGCCCACGCCCCGGGGGTCGAAGCCGATCACGTCGTACTGACCGGCCACGTCCTTGGGCAGGGTGGCGGCGACGAACCCGGCCAGGCCGCGCCCGCTGCCGCCCGGGCCGCCGGGGTTGACGAGCAGCGGGCCCTGGAAGGTGGCGGAGGTGTGCGGGACCCGGGTCAGGGCCAGCGAGATCTGCCGCCCGGCGGGGTGGTCGTGGTCGAGCGGGACCTTCAGGGAGGCGCACTGCAGCGTCGGGTAGCGGGGGGTCGCGCAGCCGGTCCAGGCGGGGGCGGCGGCGGGGGCGGCGGCGGGGGCGGCGGCCGGGGCGGCCGGGGCGGGCACCGGGGCCGCGGTGACGGGGCTCGCGAGGGCGGCGGCGACGGTGGAGAGCGACAGCAGGACGGCGGCGCGCTTCTTCAGGGGGTGGGGCACGGGGTGGAGCATGGGGCCTCCCAGCCGAGGGTTCTGGGCGGAATCGTCCCGGAAACCGTGGCGGGAAGACGGGATTGGGCCGTCCATTGGCCCGATGTGATGACCCCTCGGACGGCGTGTCGGGCCGACGGGGTGATCAGAGCAGGGTGAGCTGGGTCGGCCCGGCGGCCGCGGGCCGCCCGGGCCGTTCCGGCGCCGCGACCGCGCGCGCCGCCCGCGGCCCCGCGGGGCCGATGCCGAATTCGGCCGCGAGTTCGTGGACTTGGCGGGTGATCCGGCGCTGGTACCAGGTCGGGGCGTACGCGCCGCCCGCGTACATGCGTGCGTAGCGTTCGACCAGGTGAGGGTGATGGCGTTCCAGCCAGGCGGTGAACCACTCCCGCGCCCCGGGCCGCAGATGGAGTACCAGGGGTGTCACGGAGGTGGCCCCGGCGGCGGCGACGGCGCGGACGGTCTCGCGCAGCTGCTCCGGCGCGTCCCCGAGGAACGGGATCACGGGCGCCATCAGCACCCCGCACTCGATGCCCGCGTCGGTCAGCGTCCGGACGGCGGCCAGCCGGGCGGCGGGGGAGGGGGTGCCGGGCTCGACCGTGCGCCACAGGGCGGTGTCGGTGAACCCGGCCGATACGGACACGCCCACGTCGGTGACGGCGGCGGCCCGCCGCAGCAGCGGCAGGTCGCGCAGGATCAGGGTGCCCTTGGTCAGGATCGAGAAGGGGTTGGCGCGCTCGGTCAGCGCCTCGATGATCCCGGGCATCAGCCGGTAGCGGCCCTCGGCGCGCTGGTAGCAGTCGACGTTGGTGCCCATCGCGACGTGGGCCCCGCTCCAGCGGGTCGCGCCCAGCTCGCGGCGCAGCACTTCGGGGGCGTTGACCTTGACCACGATCTGGGAGTCGAAGCCGGTGCCGGTGTCGAGGTCCAGGTAGGAGTGCGTCTTGCGGGCGAAGCAGTAGACGCAGGCGTGGCTGCACCCCCGGTAGGGGTTGACGGTCCATTCGAACGGCATCCGCGAGGCGCCGGGTACCCGGTTGAGGACCGACCGGGCCCGGACCTCGTGGAAGGTGATCCCGCGGAACTCGGGGGTGTCGACGGTGCGGGTGACGACGGAGTCCGCGCCGAAGAGCGCGGCCGGGCCGCCGGGCCGCCCGCCGTCGGCGGCCCGCGGGTCCTCGGTCAGATGGTTCCAGCGCATGGCGCCGCCTTTCGCTAGCCGTCCGCCCGAGAATAGAACAAACGTTCCCATGATCGTGCGGCGTGTTCCCCGGCACCCCGGATTTGGGCGCCCGCCCCGAAGGTGGTTGGCTTGCCGCGACGAGCGAGAACGACTGCTGGAGGAACAGCCATGGCGCAGGTCGAGGCCACCACGGAGCGCATCATCGGGGCCGACGCGGAGACCGTGTTCGACACGCTCGCCGACTACAGCGGAAGCCGGGCCAAGCTGCTCCCCGAGCACTTCAGCGAGTACGAGGTGCGCGAGGGCGGCGACGGCGAGGGCACCCTGGTCCACTGGAAGCTCCAGGCCACCAGCAAGCGCGTCCGCGACTGCCTGCTGGAGGTCACCGAGCCCACGGACGGCCAGCTCGTGGAGAAGGACCGCAACTCCTCCATGGTCACCACATGGACGGTGACCCCCGCGGGCGAGGGCCGCTCCAAGGTCGTGGTCAGCACCGTCTGGAACGGCGCGGGCGGCATCGGCGGCTTCTTCGAGCGCACCTTCGCGCCCAAGGGCCTCGGTCGCATCTACGACACCCTCCTCGCGAACCTGGCGCAGGAAGTCGAGTCCTGAGCAAGGCCGTTGGTCCCGAGCCCGGGCGGCCGGCTCACCGGATCGGGTGGATTTCCCGCTCCCGGTGAGCCGCCCCGCGCACCGCGGCCGGCCCCGGGCGTGGCCCCGGGACCGGAGGCGGCCGGGCGGCTAGGGTGGGGCTCCGCGACCCGACCCACCGGGGGCCCGATGAAGATCCTCGTCTCCGCCGACATGGAAGGCGCCACCGGCGTCACCTGGCCCGCCGACGTGCTGCCCGGCACCGCCGAGTGGGAACGCTGCCGGGCCATGTTCACCTCCGACGTCAACGCCGCCGTCCTCGGCTTCCACGACGGCGGCGCCGACCGGGTCGTCATCAACGAGGCCCACTGGACCATGCGCAACCTGCTGCTGGAGAAGCTCGACGCCCGCGCCGAGATGCTCACCGGCCGGCACAAGACCCTCTCCATGGTCGAGGGCGTCCAGCACGGGGACGTCGACGGGGTCGCCTTCGTCGGCTACCACACCGGCGCCGGCGCCGAGGGCGTCCTCGCCCACACCTACCTCGCCAACTCCATCACCGGGGTCTGGCTCAACGGCCTGCGCGCCAGCGAGGGACTGCTCAACGCGCACGTCGTCGCCGAGTACGGGGTCCCCGTCATCCTCGTCACCGGGGACGACCTGACCTGTGCCGACGCCGCCGCGTACGCCCCCGAAGCGCGCACCGTCGCCGTCAAGGACCACGTCTCGCGCTACGCCGCCGTGTGCCGCACCCCGGCCCGCACCGCCGCCGACATCCGCGCCGCCGCCGCCGAGGCCGTGTCCCTCGCCGTCCGGTACGAGCCGGTACGGGGCGGCCCGTTCGCGGTCGAGGTGGAGTTCGACGCCGAACACCTCTCCATGGCGGCCACCGTGGTGCCCGGCGTCGAACGCTGCGCCGAGCGCCGGATCGCGTACACCAGTGGCACCATGTTCGAGGGGATCCGGACCTTCAAAGCCGTCACGACGGTCGTCTCCGCGGCCGTGGAGGAGCAGTATGGCTGACATGCGATGGACGGACGGCGACGGCGGCGCGGCCGCCGCGGGAGCGGGACCGGCCGGGGCGGACCCCGGGCCCGGCGGGGCGGCCGGGGGATGCCCCGACGCGACCGCCTTCGAGGAGGCCGTCACCTTCACCTCCGAGCTGATCCGCATCGACACCGCCAACCGGGGCGGCGGCGACTGCCGCGAACGGCCCGCCGCCGAGTACGTCGCCGAGCGCCTCGCCGGGGCCGGCCTGGAACCCGTCCTGCTGGAACGCACCCCGGGCCGGACCAACGTGGTGGCCCGCGTCGAGGGCACCGACCGCGACGCCCCCGCCCTGCTCGTCCACGGCCACCTCGACGTGGTCCCCGCCGAGGCCGCCGACTGGAGCGTGCACCCCTTCTCCGGCGAGGTCCGCGACGGCGTCGTCTGGGGCCGCGGCGCCGTCGACATGAAGAACATGGACGCGATGGTGCTGGCCGTCGTACGGGCCTGGGCGCGGCACGGCGTGCGGCCGCGCCGGGACATCGTGCTCGCCTTCACCGCCGACGAGGAGGACAGCGCCGTCGACGGGTCCGGCTTCCTCGCCGACCACCACCCCCACCTCTTCGAGGGCTGTACCGAGGGGCTCAGTGAGTCCGGCGCCTTCACCGTGCACACCGGACCGGGCCGGGCCCTCTACCCGGTCGCCGCGGGCGAACGCGGCACCGCCTGGCTGAAGCTGACCGCACACGGCACCACCGGACACGGCTCCAAGCCCAACAAGGCCAACGCCGTCAGCCGGCTCGCCGGCGCCGTCGCCCGGATCGGCGACCACACCTGGCCGGTCCGGCTCACCGCGACCACCGCCGCCTGCATCACCGAACTCGCCGCACTCCAAGGCCTCTCGGCCGACCCGGCGGACCCGGGCTTCGACCTCGACCGGGTGCTCGCCGCCCTCGGCCCGGCCGCCGCCCTGGTCGACGCCACCGTCCGCAACAGCGCCAACCCCACCATGCTGGAAGCGGGTTACAAGCTGAACGTCATCCCCGGACGCGCCACCGCCCACATCGACGGACGCACCCTGCCCGGCACCGAGGCCGAATTCGCCGCCACCCTCGACGAACTCACCGGCCCCGACGTCCAGTGGGAGTTCCACCACCGCGAAGTGGCCCTCGAAGCACCCGTGGACGGGCGGACGTACGCGGTCCTGCGCGAGGCGGTCGAGCACTTCGACCCCGACGGGCACGTCATCCCCTTCTGCATGGCGGGCGGCACCGACGCCAAGCAGTTCTCCCGCCTCGGCATCACCGGCTACGGCTACTCCCCGCTCAAACTGCCGCCCGGCTTCGACTATTGGGCCCTCTTCCACGGCGTCGACGAACGCGTCCCCGTCGACGCCCTGCACTTCGGGGTCCGCGTCCTCGACCGCGCCCTGCGGGCCCTGTGATGGGCCCGCGTTGACGGCCCCCACCGCCTCCGGCGGCCCCTACGGCAGCTGGCCCTCGCCGATCGACGCCGCGCTCGCCGCCTCCCACGACGGCCGCCCCGAATACGTGGGCACCGTCGGCGCCGAGGTCTGGTGGACCGAGCCGCGCCCCCGCGAGGGCGGCCGCCGCACCCTGGTGCGCCGGGCGGCCGACGGCAGCGTCGCCCGCTCCGTGCTGCCCGCGCCGTGGAACGTCCGCAGCCGCCTCACCGAGTACGGGGGGCTGCCCTGGGCGGGCGCCGAACGCCCGACCGCAGGACCGCTGGTGGTGTTCGTCCACCACGCCGACCAGCGGCTCTACGCCTACGAACCCGACGCCCCCGGCAGCCCGCCGCCGCGCCCCCTCACCCCCCTCTCCGCGACCGGCGGCGGCCTGCGCTGGGCCGATCCGGTGCTGCGCGGGGGCGAGGTCTGGTGCGTACTGGAGGAGTTCACCGGGCCCGCCCCCACCGACGTGCGCCGCGTCGCCGCCGCCGTCCCGCTCGACGGATCGGCCGCCCGGGACCGCTCCGCCGTCCGCGAGCTCACCGACGACCGCCACCGCTTCCGGACCGGCCCCCAGCCCTCCCCCGACGGGCGGCGCGCCGCCTGGCTGGTGTGGGACCACCCCCGGATGCCCTGGGACGGCACCGAGCTCCAGCTCGCCGACATCGCCCCCGACGGCACGCTCGGCGCCCCCCGCACGGTGCTCGGCGGACCCGAGGAGGCCGTCGCCCAGGTGGCGTGGGCGTCCGACGGGGCCCTCCTCGCGGTGAGCGACCGCAGCGGCTGGTGGAACCCGTACCGGGTCGACCCGGACGGCGGCGCGGCCGTCAACCTGTGCCCCCGGGAGGAGGAGTTCGGCGGCCCGCTGTGGAAACCCGGGCTCCGCTGGCTCGCCCCGCTGCCCGACCGGCTGCTCGCCGTCCTGCACGGCCAGGGCGCGAGCGCCCTCGGCGTCCTCGACCCCGACAGCGGGGACCTCGTCGACGCCGCCGGACCGTGGACGGCCTGGCAGCCCGCGCTGGCCGTCAGCGGCACCCGCGTCTACGGGGTCGCCGCCAGTCCCCGCAGCGCGTACGAGGTCGTCGAACTCGACACCGTGACCGGACACACCCGGGTCGTCGGCGCCCCCGCCACCGACCCCGTCGACCCGGCCCACTACCCGGAACCCCAGACCCGGACCTTCCCCGGCCCCGGCGGCCGGGAGGTCCACGCCCACGTCTACCCGCCGCACCACCCCGCCCGGCGGGCCCCCGCCGACGAACTTCCCCCGTACGTGGTGTGGGCGCACGGTGGCCCCACCGATCACGTGCCGCCCGTGCTCGACCTGCACATCGCCTACTTCACCTCGCGCGGCATCGGCGTCGTCGAGGTCAACTACGGCGGCTCCAGCGGCTACGGCCGCGCCTACCGGGAGCGGCTGCGCGAACAGTGGGGCGTCGTCGACGTCGAGGACTGCGCCGCGGTCGCCCGCACCCTGGCCGCCGAGGGCACCGCCGACCCCGCCCGGCTCGCCATCCGGGGCGGCAGCGCCGGCGGCTGGACGGCCGCCGCGTCCCTCGCGGCCACCGACGTGTACGCCTGCGCGGCGGTGATCTACCCCGTTCTGGACCTGTGGGGCTTCGCCGCCGAGACCCACGACCTCGAATCGCGCTACGTGGACGGGCTGGCCGGACCCCCGCAGACGCTGGCCGTGCGCTCCCGCGAACGCTCCCCGGTGGCCCTCGCCGACCGGATCACCGCCCCCTTCGTCCTGCTACAGGGCCTGGAGGACCCGGTCTGCCCGCCCGCCCAGGCCGAACGGCTGCTGGCCGCCCTGCGCGGCCGCGCGGTGCCGCACGCCTACCTCACCTTCGAGGGCGAGGGCCACGGCTTCCGCCGGTCGGAGACGATGGTCCGGGCCCTGGAGGCGGAGCTGTCCCTGTACGCGCAGGTCTTCGGCTTCGAGCGGGACGACGTCCCCCGTCTGGCCCTGCACAGCCGACCGGCGTGACGGTGAGCGGCGAGCATGGGGCCATGACCCGCCACGCACCGAAGGACGGCCGTACGGGCCGCACCGCGCTCACCCCGGGCCGCGTGGGCATCCTCGCCCTCGTGGCCCTCACCCTGGTCTTCATCTTCGAGAACACCCAGTCCACCGAGATCCGGCTGCTGATCCCGAAGGTCACCATGCCGCTCTACCTGGCCCTGCTGGCCGCGGCCCTCCTCGGCGGGGTGTGTGGGGCCTACCTGTCCCGGCGCCGCCGCCCGTAGCCCCCGGGGGCCCCGGGCCGCGGGGTTCAGCCGGTGCGCAGCCACACGCGCAGCGGGCCGATCGGCGCGAACCCGGCGCGGACCGCCGCCTCCAGGTCCTCGCCCCGCTCGTACCCCACCACCGGCCGACCGGGCCAGCGGTCCGCGACCGCGTCCAGGACGGCCGCCCAGACGGCTCCGGCGTCCGCGCCGTCCCCGGCGTCCGCCCCGGCCGCGCCGAAGAGGTTGGACACGCCCACGACGCCGCCCCCGGCGCTCGCCACGGCCCCCGCCACGATCCGCTCCCCGCGGCGCCCGGCCAGGAAGACCAGGTCCCCGCCGAGCAGGCCGGCGTGGAACGGCCCGGGGTCCGCCCCGCCGCTCCAGGCGGCCGCCCAGGCACCCAGCTCCCCGGCGGTGCGGACCGCGGACCACCGCAGGCCCGTGTCCGCCGCCCCGGCGGGCCCCGCCGCCCGGTGGATCCACCGGGCCTCGAAGAGGACCTCGAAACCGGCCGGGGCCAGGTCCAGCGCCGCGAAGCTGTCCTTCACCGCACAGCCGGGGCAGCGGGTGTCGATGCCGCCCACCACCTCCGCCGCCGTCGCCCCGGGGGTCAGGGTGACCGCGTCGGGATGGAGCGGCGGGGTGCGCCGCGCGCTGCTCCACACCGAGGCGGAGAAGGTGCCGCTGCGGCTGACGGCGGCGCACCACTCGGCGTTGTTGCGGGCGGCCATGCGCACGAGGTCTTCGGGAGTCTCCGGAGTGATCATCACGCCGGGATGCTGCCACACCCCCTAACCTGGGGCGATGTCTTTTCCTTCGTACCTCGCCACGGGCCGGCGGGTCGGCCTGTGCCCCGTTACCCCCGCCGACGGTCCCGAGTTCACCGCCCGTGCCCGCGAGAGCCGCGCCCTGCACGCCCCCTGGCTGTTCCCGCCCGCCACGATCGAGGAGTACGAGCCCTACGCCGCCCGGCTGGCCGGCGGCGAGGGACGGGCCGGGTTCCTCGTGCGCGAGCTCGACGGCGGCGCCCTCGCCGGATTCGTCAACGTCAACAACATCGTCCACGGCGCCTTCCGCTGCGGGGCGCTCGGCTACGGGGCCTTCGCGCACGCCGCCGGACGCGGCCTGATGGGCGAGGCCCTCGATCTGGTCCTCGCCCGCGCCTTCGCCCCGCAGGAGCGCGGCGGCCTCGGACTGCACCGGCTGGAGGCCAACATCCAGCCCGGCAACACCGCCTCCCTCGCTCTCGTACGGGGGCGCGGCTTCCGGCTGGAGGGCCTTTCCCCCGACTTCCTCCACGTGGACGGCGCCTGGCGGGACCACGAACGCTGGGCCGTGACGGCGGACATGTGTGCGGACGCCCGGCCCCCGGGCCCCGCCACGGGGGGCTTTGCGTAATCCTGACCGGTGGTGATGCGCGGAACCCCTGTGCACCGGCCGGGACGGAGTGTTCCATTCCCTCATGGCCACCACCGTCCGACGTGCCCTGCTGACCCTCCCGGCCGCCCCGTTGGGTCCCGACAACCCCCTCCCCGCCCTGCGCGCACCCGTCGCGGTCCACGAGCTGGACGAGCGCTCGCGCCACGGGCTGCCGCGCGACATGGCCCGCCAGGTCGGCCACGAGCCGCTGCGCTCGCTGCTGCCGGTGCGCCTGCGCGACGGGTACGGACGCGAGCGCGCGGAGCGGGAGTTCGAGGCGGTCGTCATCGACAACGGCCGGCTGCGCGCCACGGTGCTGCCCGGACTGGGCGGCCGGATCCACTCCCTGGTCCACCTGCCGAGCGGACGCGAACTCCTCTACCGCAACCCGGTGTTCCAGCCCGCGAACTTCGCGCTCAACGGCGCCTGGTTCTCCGGCGGCATCGAATGGAACATCGGTGCCACCGGCCACACCACCCTGTCCTGCGCCCCGCTGCACGCCGCCCTCGTCCCCGCCCCCGACGGCGGGACGATGGTGCGGCTGTGGGAGTGGGAGCGGCTGCGCGACCTGCCCTTCCAGGTCGACCTGTGGCTGCCCGCCGACTCCGACTTCCTCTACGTCGGCGTCCGCGTCCGCAACCCGCACGAGCGGCCCGCCCCCGTCTACTGGTGGTCCAACACCGCCGTCCCCGAGGCCGCGGGGAGCCGGGTCCTGGCCCCCGCCGAAGAGGCCTGGCACTTCGGCTACGAGCGCACCCTGCGCCGCGTGCCCGTACCCCGCTGGGAGGACGCCGACCGCACGTACCCGCTGGACAGCGCCCACCCCGCCGACTTCTTCTACGAGGTCCAGGACGAGGAACGGCCCTGGATCGCCTCTCTCGACGCCGACGGGCAGGGGCTGGTGCAGGCCTCCACCCGCCTGCTGCGCGGGCGCAAGCTCTTCGTGTGGGGCGCGGGCGCGGGCGGCCGCCGCTGGCAGGAATGGCTCACCGAACCGGGCACCGGCGGCTACGCCGAGATCCAGGCCGGGCTGGCCCGGACCCAGCTGGAGCACGTACGGCTGGAGGCCGGGGCGGAGTTCAGCTGGCTGGAGGCGTACGGACCGCTGTCGGCGGATCCCTCGGCGGTGCACGGCGAGGACTGGGCGGCGGCCCGGGGGGCCGCCTCGGCGGCCCTGGACGCCGCACTGCCCGCCGCCGCCCTGGAGGCGGCCCGCACCGCCTGGCGCGCGCACGCCGACACCGAACCGGGGGAGCGGCTGGCCGAGGGCTCGGGCTGGGGCGCGCTGGAAGTGCTGTGCGGGGGCTTCGAGCTGCCCGGCACCCCCTTCCCGGAGTCCGGCCTCGGGGAGGCCCAGGAGCCGTGGGCGCAGCTGTGGCGCACCGGGGTGTTCCCCGCCCCCCGCAAGGTGGTGCCGCCGGGGGAGGCGCTGGTCGCCGCGCACTGGCGGGACATGCTGGAGACGGCCCCGGCCGACCCGCTGACCGAGTACCACCTGGGCGTGGCCCAGTGGCACGCGGGCGACACCGCCCAGGCCGTACGCAGCTGGGAGCGCGGGCTGGCGCTGGCGCCCTCGCGCTGGCCGCTGCTGCGGGCGCTGGCGGTGGCCGACGAGCTCGCCGGAGACAGGGAACGGGCCGCCGACCGCTATGCGGAGGCCTTCGAGGACCTCGTGCAGGAGAGCCGGGGCGGTGACCGGTGGGCGGCGGCCGAGTCCGCGCTGGGGCGGGAGGCGATGACCGCGCTGCTCGGCGCCGGCCGGCCGGCGGCGGCCCGCGCGGTCTGGGACCGGCTCCGGCCCGCCCTGCGCGAGCAGGGCCGCTTCCGGCTGCTGGCCGCCCGGCTGCTGGCGGCGGAGGGCCACGTGGGCGCGGCCCGCCGCCTGTTCGAGGACGGTTTCGAACTGCCCGATCTCAGGGAGGGCGAGGAAACCCTGTCCGAGATCTGGTCCGCCCTCACGGACGCCCCGCTCCCGGCGGCGTACGACTTCCGCATGCGGCCGGCCTAGGGGCTGTCGTCAAAGTCGTGTCGTAGCCCGGAGGGCGGTCCCGCGGCGTCCGGTGCGTGCTCTCGGCGTGCCGGGCGGAAGCCCTCGTACTGGACGTACTCGGGATTTCGCCCGGCACGGCGAGAGTGCGTGCCGGGCGTCGCGGGGCAGACACGACTTTGACGACAGCCCCTAGGGGCCCCGCCGTCAGGCGCGGCAGATCAGCTCGCCGTTCAGCACCGAGAACCACGCGTCGGGGTGGCCGCCCCAGGCGTGCCAGGCCCCGGCGACGGCGGCCAGGCCGTCCGCCGTCGCGTGCCCGCCGCGGACGGCGATGTCCGCGTAGGCGGAGGCGGTCGTCCGGTCCGCCCACAGGGCCGACCACCAGGCCGTCTCCTCGGGGGTGGCGTAGCACCACGCCGTCGCCGAGCAGGTCACGTCCGTGAACCCGGCCTCCCGCGCCCAGGCGTGCAGCCGCCGTCCGGCGTCCGGTTCGCCGCCGTTGGCGCGGGCGACCGTCCGGTACAGGTCCTGCCACTCGTCCAGGGCGGGCGAGGCCGGGTACCAGGTCATCGCCGCGTAGTCGGCGTCCCGTACCGCCACGATCCCGCCGGGCCGGCACACCCGGCGCATCTCGCGCAGCGCCCGTACCGGGTCGCCGACGTGCTGCAGCACCTGGTGGGCGTGGACCACGTCGAAGGAGTCGTCGGGGAAGTCCAGGGCGTGGACGTCCGCCACCGCGAAGTCCACGGACCCGGCGCTCCCGCGCTCGGCGACGTGGGCCGCGGCCTGCTCCAGTACGTCCGCCGCCGCGTCGACCGCCGTCACCCGACCGCCCGGGGCGACCAGCTCGGCCAGGTCCGCCGTGATGGTGCCCGGGCCACAGCCCACGTCCAGCAGCCGCATGCCCGGACGCAGTTCGGGGATCAGGTAGGCCGCCGAGTTCGCGGCCGTGCGCCAGCGGTGCGAGCGCAGGACCGACTCGTGGTGGCCGTGCGTGTAGACGGCGCTCTCGCGTGCCCGGTGCGGGTCGTTCATGGCGGGACTCCTCGTCGTCGAAGCGTGGTGATCACGGTAGCCCCTCTGATTGATATGTGAGATAGGTGTTTCGATATATGGACACAAGGCTGGCGCGCCAAGGTGCATGGCCGACACGGTGGCAGCGTTTGAGGTGGGCGAGGACAGTGGGGCGCAGGGGATGCCAGAGCGTGGAAGACGGTGAGAGCCATGCCGGAAACGCTGCTCGGACAGCACGCCGCGGCGCTGCGGCTGTTCGGTGAGCGGGTGCGGGAGGTCGCGGAGGACCACTGGGGCGCGCCGACCCCCTGCGCCGAGTGGACCGTGCGGGACCTGGTCGGCCACGTGACCGGCGAGCAGCTCTGGATCCCGCCCCTGCTCGCCGAGGGCCGCACGGTGGCGGACGTCGGCGACGCGCTGTCCGGCGACCCGCTCGGCACGGACCCGGTGGCCGCCTGGGACCGGGCCGCGGCCGCCGCGCTGGAGGCCTTCGCCGAGCCGGGTGCGCTGGAGCGGACCGTCGCGCTGTCGTACGGGCCCACGCGCGGCTCGGCGTACTGCTCGGAGCTGACCACCGACTGCGTCGTGCACACCTGGGACCTGGCGCGGGCGATCGGCGCGGACGAGCGGCTGCCCGACGCCCTGGTGGAGTTCGCCCTCAAGGAGGTCATGCCCTACGCCGACACCCTCGCGGACGGCGGCATGTTCGCCCCGCCGCTGGAATTCCCCGCCGGGGCGAACGCGCAGACCCGGTTGCTGGCGCTGGTCGGCAGACGGGGCTGAGGAGCCGCCGCCCGTCCGACGCCGCCCGTCCGGGGCTGACACAAGCGGGCATGGCGGAGTAAATGGTCGTATAAAGGTCACGGCTGGTCGGTCGGTGACGCAGTGGCGGCGGCAACGGGAGGCGGACACGTGTCGGGGATGGCGGAAGGGCGGCTGGCCGGGGTGTCCGGGGCCTCCGGCGCGTCCGGGGCGTGGCGCGCCGCCGCCCAGGGGCGCGGTCCGGTGCGCTACGGACCCCCCGCCCCGCAGCCCGGCCTGCCCGTGCTGCCCGAGCTGACCGCCGTCCTCGCCGAGGCGGCCGGGCGGGCGGCCCCCGAGCCCCCCGGCGGCGGGCCGGCCGTGCACGAGGCCGCCTGCCGGCACTGGGGCCGGCGCGGGCTGGCCACCGCCCCCGACAACGTGGCCGCCGGCCCGGGCGCGCCCGCCCTGCTGCTGGCCCTGCTGGGGGCCTACGGCGGGGACGTCATGCTGCCCCGGCCCTGTCCCGCCTGGTGGACCCCGCAGGTCCGGCTGCTGGGACGGCGGGCCTACCACGTCCCCACCCCGGCGGAGTGCGGCGGCATCCCGGACCCGTACGCCCTGCTGGAGACCGTCCGGCGGGTGCGGGCCGAGGGCGGCGACCCGCGGGTCCTGCTGCTGTCCGTCGCCGACGACCCCACCGCGACCGTGCCGCCGCCGGAGATGCTGCGCGAGGCCTGCGAGGCGGCGGAGTCCGCCGGGCTGTTCGTGGTCAGCGACGAGAGCTGGCGCGACACCGTGCACCGGCCCCACGACACCCTGGTGCTGAGCCCCGCCGAGATGCTCCCCGAGCAGGCCGCCGTCCTGATCGACCTGTCCGGCGCGCTGCTGCCGGCCGGCTGGCCCGCCGCCGTGGTCCGCTTTCCCGGCACCCCGCGCGGCACCTGGCTGCGGGCCCGTACCCTCGACGTCCTCACCGCCACCGGGGCCCTGGTCGCCGGGCCCGTCGCGGGAGCCGCCGCGCACGCCCTCGACGAGTCCGACGCCGTCGCGGGCCGCGCCTACGCGGCCGCCGCCCTGCACGGCACCGTCGCCGCGGCCGCGCACCGCGAACTCCTGGCCGTCGGGGCGCTCGCCCGGCCCCCGCAGGCCGGCCGCCACCTGTACGCGGACCTGACCCCGCTGCGGGGCGCGCTGGCCCGGCACGGCGTCGGCGACGCGATGGAGCTGGAGGACTGGCTCGGCGCCCGGCTGGGCGCGCCCACGCCGGGCGGGCAGCGGTTCGCGGATGAACTGGGCGCGCTGCGCGTGCGGCTGTCGACCGGCCCGCTGCTGGGGGCCACCCCCGCCGAACGCCTCGCCGCGCTCGGCTCCGGCGATCCGCTGGCGCTGCCGCACGTCCGGGACGCGCTGGAGCGGCTCCGCTCGGTGCTCGCCGGCCTGGCCGGCTGACCCGCCCCGGCCGGTCGTCATCCGCCGCCGCGCCGGGGCCCGGTGTCGCTAATCTGTGCGACACACACCCCGCAGCGGAAGGCGCGTACGTGGACGACAGTGAGCTGCTGTTCCTGGGAGCCGCCCGGCAGGCCGCCCTGGTGCGCGCGGGGAAGGTGTCCGCGCGGGCCCTGACCGAGGCCTCGCTGCGCCGGATCGAGCGGCTCGACCGGGACCTGGGCGCCTTCCGGGTGGTCCTCGGCGCCCGGGCGCTGGCGGAGGCCGACGCCCGTGACGCGGCCCGCGCGGCCGGGGCCGACCTCCCGCTCCTCGGGGTCCCCGTGGCGGTCAAGGACGAGCTGGACGTGGCCGGAGAGGTCACCACCTTCGGCGGCGCCGCCAACCGCACCCCGGCCGCCCGCGACTGCGAGGCGGTGCGCCGGCTGCGGGCGGCCGGCGCGGTGATCGTCGGCAAGACCACGATGCCGGAGTTCGGGCAGTGGCCGTTCACGGAATCCGCCGCACACGGCTACGCCCGCAATCCCTGGGACACCTCCCGCACCACCGGCGGCTCCAGCGGCGGGAGCGCCGCGGCGGTCGCGGCCGGACTCGTCGGCGCCGCGCTCGGCGGCGACGGCGGCGGTTCGATCCGCATCCCCGCCGCCTGCTGCGGCCTGTTCGGGCTCAAACCGCAGCGCGGCCGGGTCTCCACCGCCCCGCACCCCCACCTCTGGTACGCCCTCGGCACCGTCGGGCCGCTCACCCGCGGCGTGCTGGACAGCGCCCTGCTCTACGACGTGCTGAGCGGCCCGGCCCCCGGCGACCGCTGGGCGGCCCGGCCCGCCGCGACGAGCTTCGTCCGGGCGGCGTCCACACCGCCCGGCAGGCTGCGGATCGGCTGGTCGGCCAAGCCCGCGGTGCCCGGCGTACGCCCCCACCCCGACCACCTGGCGGCCCTGCGCGAGACCGTCCGGGCCCTCGGCGAACTGGGCCACGACGTACGGGAGACCGACCCCCGCCACCCCGACACCACCGCCGCGTTCCTCCCGCAGTTCTACGGGGGCGTGCGCTACGAGGCGCTGGCCGTCGAGCACCCGGAACTGCTGGAGCGCCGGACCCGGCAGACCGTGCGCGCCGCCCGGCTGGCGCCCGGGGCGGCCGTGGAATGGGCCGTCCGGGCGGGGGAGCGGATGGCCGTGCGCGCCAACCGGGTCTTCGACCGCGTCGACCTGCTGCTCACCCCGACGCTCGCCGACCGGCCCCGGCGGGTGGGCGTCCTCGACGGCCGGGGCATGGCCGGGGCGATGCTCCGTTCGCGCCCGATGATCGCCTACACCGCCCTGTGGAACGTCACCGGCAATCCGGCGGCCGCCGTCCCGGCCGGATTCGCCAAGGACGGACTGCCGCTCTCCGTCCAGCTGGTGGGCCGGGAGCACGACGAGGCCACCCTGCTCGGGGTGGCCGCCCAGCTGGAAGCCGCCCGTCCCTGGACCGCCCGCCGACCGGGCGCGGCCGCCTGACACCCCGGCCCGGCGCCCCGGCGCCGGGCCGGCTCACGCGGCCGGGGGCGCGGGCGGGGGCGCGGGCGGCGCCGGGCGCAGGCGCCGCCACACGGCCGGGGCCGCGCTGATCAGCAGGGTCAGGCCCACCGCCAGGGCCACGCCCTTCCAGGGCTCCGAGAAGAGCGAGCCGCCCAGGATCCCGATCAGCCCGTACGTCACCGCCCAGGCCAGGCACGCCGGCGCGTCCCCGCGCGCGAACCGCCGCAGCGGCATCCCGCCCAGCAGGCAGGCCAGCATCACCGGGATCCGCCCCGCCGGGACCAGCCGCGACAGCACCAGCACCAGCACTCCGTGCTCGTCCAGCTTCGTCTGCGCCCGCTCCAGCCGCTCCGGCGTCGCCCGCCCGCGCAGGGACTCCAGCCAGCGGGAGCCGTTCTTCGAGTGCACCCCCCGTCGCCCGAGCCAGTACAGGGCCACGTCCCCGCAGAAGGCCGCCAGGGCCGCCACCGCGCACACCAGCAGCACGCCGAACGGCAGCGACCGCTGATGGAACGCCACCACCGCCGCCGAACTCACCAGCGCCCCCGTCGGGATCACCGGTATCAGGGCCCCCAGCGCCACCAGCACGAACAGCGCCGGGTACCCCACCGCCTGCCGGGTGCCCTCCGGGGTCACCCGGCCCACGGTCTGGGCCGCCTCCCACCACGCCGTCACGGCAGCAGCACCCGCTCCCCGTGCGCGGGGACCCGTACGGCCACCTCCGGCGCGAGCCGGCGCGCCCACCGGGCGAACTCCTCGCCCGGCGCGTGGAACTCGTGCGGCCGGACCGCGTCCATGCCCACCGGCCAGTACGTCCCGTAGTGCACCGGCACCGCCGCCGCGGGCCGCAGCAGCGCCGCGGCCCGCGCCGCCCGCTCCGGGTCCAGGTGCCCCGCCCCCAGGTAGGGGCCCCAGCCGCCGACCGGCAGCAGCGCCACGTCCACCGGACCGACCTCCTCGGCCATGGTGTCGAACAGGCCGGTGTCCCCGGCGAAGTACGTCCGCTCCGAGCCCCGCACCACGTACCCCAGCGCGGGCGCCCGCTCGGGCCCGAACGGCATCCGCCGCCCGTCGTGCCGGGCCGCGACCGCCCGGACCCGTACGCCCTCCCGCACGTCCGCCTCCTCGCCCGCGGCCAGCTCCGTCACCGCCAGCCCCCGCACCCGCGCGAGCCGGGCCAGGCCCGGCACCGCCCGGCGCGCCCCCCTGGGCACCACGAGCCGGGTGCCGGGAGCGAGCCGGGCCAGCGACGGCAGGTGCAGGTGGTCGGCGTGCAGGTGCGACACCAGCACCAGGTCCGCCTCCGCCGCCTCGGGCGGGGGCAGCGCCCCGCGCCGCCGCCGCAGGTGCGCGAACCGCCGGGCGAACAGCGGGTCCGTCAGCACCCGCACCCCGGAATCGCGCACCGTGCACGTCGCGTGCCCCCACCAGGTGATCTCCACCGGCACCCCGGACTCCTTCCCTCGCCCTGCGCCCCGCGGTCCGTCGAGCCTAGGGCCTGTCGTCACCCTCCCGTCTGCCCCGCGACGCGCGGGTGACCACGGATCCGGGGCCCCGGCCGCGCCCGCCCGCCCGCGCGGCCCGCTTCCGGCAACCGGTCCCGGCCGCCCCCTCCTCCCGGAGCCCGGATCGGAGTAGGGTCGGGCGCCATGGAAGCGCTGCGCGTGGCCGCGATCGCCAGCCTGGCCCCGCTCGAGGAACTCGACACCGACCCCTTCGCCGTGGACACCCGCGGCCAGCACGCCATGTGCGGGCGCTGGGCCGACGCCCGGGGCTACGTGGTCACCCGCCACCTGCTCTTCTACGGGCTGCGGGCCGACCACTGCGGACTCTGGTGCGACGTGGACGCCGGACAGGTCGATCTGTTCGTCGCCCCCAACAGGCGGGTCCTGGCCCGCGCCCTGTGCTCGGTGGAGGAGTTCACCGCCGAGTGCGCGCGGCGCGGCGTCCGCCTGGAGACCGCCGGACTGGAAGAACCCGCCTACACCTCCGCCATGAAGGCCGAGGTGCACCGGCGCCTGTCCATGCCCACCGCCGGCTACGACGGCACGTAGACCCCTCCGGACGGGGCGGTCCGCCCCGTCCCCGCATCGCGAACGCGCGTGCGAGTGACCCGCCGACCAGCCGGAACGCGCGCGTTGTGCGACGCTGGCCGGGGATCCGCGGGCGGGGCGCGGACCGTGGAGCGAGGCGGTACGGCGTGTGGCGAGGGCGGTTGCGGTGGCGGGCCGCGGGCCGGGCACTGATACGGGTGGTCCTCGTCTGGGCCGCGTCCACCCTCACGATGCTCGCGCTCGCCGCGGTCCTGCCCGACTTCCGCCTCCAGTCCGCCGACGGCGCCAGCGTCTCGCGGGTCGCCCTGACCGCCGCCTGGGCGGCCGGAGCCTTCGGCCTGCTCAGCGCGCTGGTCTGGCCGGTCCTGGTACGGGCCCTGCTGCTCGTGCCCGCCCTGGTGCTCGGGCTCCTCGTGTTCTTCCTCAACGGCTCGCTGCTGCTGATGGCGCTCGACCTGATCCCCGACGGGCGGGGGGCGAGGGTCGCCCCGGAGACCGCGGTGGTCGTCGCCGCCGTCATGTCCGCCGTGGCGTCGGCCACCTCCACCGCCCTCGCGGTGCGCGACGACGAGGCGTACCGCCGCCGCCTGCACCGGCTGGCCGACCGGCGCCGGCGACGCCACGGGGCGCCGGCGGGCGGGGCCGGCCCCGGGCTGGTCTTCCTCCAGCTCGACGGCGTCGGGTACGAGGCGCTGCGGCGGGCGGCGGCCGACGGCCTGATGCCGGCCGTGGCCGACCGGCTGGAGCGCACCCACCGGCTGACCCCCTGGCGCACGGACTGGTCCAGCCAGACCGGCGCCAGCCAGCTCGGCATCCTGCACGGCTCCAACTTCGACGTCCCGGCCTTCCGCTGGTACGAGAAGGACACGGGCGAGGTGATGGTCTGCAACCGGCCCACCAGTGCCGCCGAACTCCAGCGCCGGGCGATCGAGCGGACCGCGGACGGCGGGCTGCTCACCCTCGACGGCGCCAGCCGGGGCAACCTCTTCAGCGGCGGCGCCGACCAGCTCGCCCTGGTGCTCTCGGTCGCCGCCCGCCGGGGCCGCGCCAACCGCTCCCGCGCGGGCTACTTCGCGTACTTCTGCGATCCGGCGAACGCGGTGCGCACCGCCCTGTCCCTGGTCGCGGAGGTGGCCCGGGAGATCGGCCAGTCGCTGCGGGCGCGGGCGCGCAAGGTGAGGCCCCGGGTCTCGCGGGGCGGCCTGTACCCGGTGATCAGGGCCTTCGCGACGGTCATCGAACGGGACGTGGTCGTCTCGGCGGTGATCGGGGACATGCTGGCGGGCCGGGCGGCGGTGTACGCGGACCTGGTGGCCTACGACGAGGTCGCGCACCACTCGGGGCCGCACGGCCGCGACACCGACCAGGTGCTGGCCCGGCTGGACCGGAGCCTGGCACTGATCGCCCGGGTCGCCGAGCACGCGCCGCGGGAGTACCGCCTGGTGCTGCTGTCGGACCACGGCCAGAGCCCGGGGGAGACCTTCCTCGCCCGGTACGGGCTGACCCTGAAGGACCTGGTCCGGGCCGGCTGCGGGCTGCCCGTCCCGCGCCGGGCGGGCCGCACCCGCAGCGGCGCCGAGGCCCGGGCGGCCGTCCTGGCGGCCCTGCACCGGCCGGTGGAGGAGGCGGGCGAGGAGGCCCGCCCGGCGCCCGGCTCCGATCCGGTGGTGCTGGCGTCGGGCAACCTCGGGCTGGTCTCCTTCCCCGAGGTGCCGGGCCGGGCCACCCGTGAGTGGATCGAGCGCGCGCACCCGGCCCTGCTGCCCACCCTGGCCCACCACCCGGGGGTGGGCTTCCTGCTGGTGGACGGGGAGGTGCTGGTTCCGGGCGGGGCGAGCGCCCGGCTGGACGTGCCGGGGGCGGCGGAGGAACTGCTGGCGGCCTTCGGTCCGGGCGCGGCCGACGCGGTCCGCCGGACGGACTCCTTCCCGCACGTGGCCGACATCATGGTCAACTCCGCGTACGACCCGCGGACCGGGTCCGTGCACGCCTTCGAAGAGCAGATCGGCTCGCACGGGGGCCTCGGCGGGGAGCAGGGGCACCCGTTCCTGATGTGGCCGACGGAGCTGTCTGAGCCCGGGCCGGACCTGGTGGGCGCTGAGTCCGTGCACCGGGTGCTGCGGCGCTGGCTGCGGGAGGCCGACGGCCCGCAGGTCCCGCTGACCGGCGGGGAGCCGGTACGGGAGCCGGTGCGCGGAGCGGGGGCGGAGCCCCGGCGGGAGGATCACCGGCTGGTGCCGGAATCGGGTGGAACCTTTCCTTCCGCAGAGCTCCCCGCACCGGACGAAATCCGGTGATTTGGTGCCGACTCCGGCGTGGTCAACCATGTGGTGACCTGCCCACCATGTGAGACGTCCCGAGGCGCACCCCCGATGACCAGCACCGCAGCACCACCCGCCGTGACCGACACGGCCCCCGCACCCCCCTCGGCGGACACCGCCACCGGCACCGCCACCGGCACGCCCGCGCCGGCCCCCGGCCCGGGCGGCGACCGGCACGCCCGCCGCTTCGGTCTCCCGGTCGCCACCTGCCTGGTCATGGGCAACATCATCGGCGGCGGGATCTTCCTGCTCCCCGCCTCGGTCGCCCCCTTCGGCACCATCAGCCTCGTCGCCTTCGCCGTCCTCACCGCCGGCGCCGTGGCCCTGGCCCTGGTCTTCGGCCGGCTCGCCGAACGCCACCCGCGCACCGGCGGCCCGTACGTGTACGTCCGCGCGGCCTTCGGCGACTTCGCCGGCTTCCTCGCCGCCTACAGCTACTGGATCACCGCCTGGGTCTCCAACGCGGCCCTCGCCGTGGCGGCCGTCGGCTACCTCGGCGTGCTCTTCCCGGCCGTCGGCGCCCACCGGTGGTCCATGTGCCTGGCGGCCCTCGCCGTCCAGTGGCTGCCCGCACTCGCCAACCTGGCCGGCACCCGGTACGTGGGCGCCGTGCAGCTGGTGGCGACCGTCCTGAAGCTGGTCCCGCTGCTCCTGGTGGCCGTGGGCGGGCTGTTCTTCTTCGACCCGGCGAACCTCGGACCCTTCCGGGCCACCGGCCAGGGCCCGGTCGGGGCCGTCTCGGCCTCGGCCGCGATCCTGCTCTTCAGCTACCTCGGGATGGAGTCCGCCGCCGTCAGCGCGGGCGAGGTCCGCGACCCGGCCCGCAACGTCGCCCGGGCCACCATCCTCGGCACCGGCGGCGCCGCCGTCGTCTACCTCCTGGGCACCCTCTCCGTCTTCGGCCTGGTCTCCCACGCCCGGCTGGTCGACTCCCAGGCCCCCTTCACCGACGCCGTCAACGCGATGTTCGGCGGCACCTGGGGCGGCACCCTCGTCGCCTGCGCCGCCGTGATCTCGATGCTCGGCGCCCTCAACGGCTGGACCCTGCTCAGCGCGCAGACCCCGTACGCGGCGGCCGAGGACGGGCTCTTCCCGAAGGTCTTCGCGACCAAGCGGCGGGGGGTCCCCGTCGTCGGCGTCCTCGTCACGGCCGCCCTGGCCTCCGCGCTCACCGTCTACAACTACACCGCCGGCTCCGAGGGCGTCTTCGAGGTCCTGGTCCTGGTCACCACCTTCACGGCGACCGTCCCCTACCTGCTGTCCACGGCGGCGCAGCTCTACTTCCTGGCCTCCGGCCAGGGCGGGCGCGTGCGGCGGGGGCGGCTGGTGCGCGACGCCGTCCTCGCCTCCCTGGCCTTCGGCTTCTCGATGTGGCTGGTCGCCGGATCCGGCTACGCGGCCGTCTACCAGGGCGTGCTCTTCCTCTTCGCGGGCGTCCTCGGCTACGCCCTGATGGCGGCCCGCAAGCAGCGCGCCGCCGCGCCGCAGGGCGGAAAAACCTGATGCCCCGGGCCGTGCGGTGCGCCCACACTGGGCGCACCACACGACCCGATCCCCGAGGAACAGCACTCGTGCAGGCCGCCGCCACCGTCACCCCCGCCCGGATACCCGAACTGCTCCTCGGACTCGCCACCGTGCGGCCCGTCTTCATCTGGGGGGCGCCCGGCATCGGCAAGTCCTCGCTGGTGCGGAAGTTCGCCGACTCGCTCGGCCTGGAGTGCGTCAGCCTGCTCGGCACCCAGCTCGCCCCCGAGGACCTGATCGGCGTCCCGCAGATCCGCGACGGCCGGTCCGTGTTCTGCCCGCCCGAAGCCATCGCCCGGGACGAGCCCTACTGCCTGTTCCTCGACGAGCTCAACGCCGCGACCCCGGACGTCCAGAAGGCCTTCTACTCGCTGATCCTCGACCGCCGGATCGGCTCCTACGAACTGCCCGCCGGCTCCATCGTGATCGGCGCGGGCAACCGGGCCACCGACAACGCCCTGGCCCGCCCCATCGCCTCGGCCCTCGTCAACCGGCTCACCCACGTACACCTCCAGGCGTCCGCGGCCGACTGGCTCGTGTGGGCCGGGGAGAACGGCATCCACCCCTGGGTCACGGACTACCTCACCGACCGCCCCGACCACCTCTGGTCGCCGCCGCCCAAGACCGAGGAACCCTTCTCCACCCCGCGCTCCTGGCACATGCTGTCCGACGCCCTGCACTCCTTCGGGACCGGACTGGACGAGGAGACCCTGAAGATCGTCGCGCACGGCACCCTCACCCCCGCCCACGCCGTCTCCTTCTGCGGCTACGCGAAGATCGTCCGCCACTCCTTCGGCATCGAGGCGATCCTCAAGGGAGACGCCTCCTGGCCCACCCGCCCCGCCGACCGCGACCTCCTCTACTTCCTCGCCGACGCCTTCCGGGGCCGCCTGGTCAAGGAGCTCCCCGCCCGCAAGGAACACGTCTCGCCCGCCCTGCGGCAGACCGCCCACCGCGCCAAGTCCCTGCTGGTCCAGCTCGCCGAGATCTCCGTCGAGGTCGCCCAGACCGTCATCGCCGACGACGCCGACGGCCTGCCCGTCCTGCCCGCCTGGTTCCTCGTCGAGGCGGCCCGCGACATGCCCCGCCTCGTCGAGGCCCGCCGGTGACCACCCGCCGCCGCGGCCGGGCCGAGGACCGCCCCGACCCCGCCGCCGAGGCCTTCGCCGCGGGCCTCGCCCTGGTCAAGCGCAACCCGGCGCTCGCCGCCCTCGACGCCCACGTCTGCCGCCGGGCCGGATGCCCGCACACCGCCGCCGCGGGACTGGCCGCCGTGGACTCCAACGGCACCGTCCACGTCCACCCCACCCGGCGCGCCGAGCCCGCGGAGTGGGCCTGGACCCTCGCCCACGCCCTCCTGCACCTCGGCTTCGGACACGTGCCCGCCGCCCGGGAGGAGCGCCGCGCCCAGCCCGACCGCTTCGACCTCGCGGCCCGCTGCGCCGTGGTCAACCGCTTCCTGCTGACCTTCCCGGCCGGCCGCGCCCCCGACCACCTCCCCGGCGCGTACCCCGGGGGCGACGAGGAGACGCTCGCCGCCCGCTGGCGCCGTGACGGCATCCCCGCCGCCTACGAACGGTGCGGGACCGCCGGGGACCGTCCCGACCAGGTCTGGCTCACCTGGAACACCTGGAACAAGACCGCCCCCGACTGGGAGACCGCCTTCGCCCACGCCCTCACCCGCAGCGTCTCCGCCGCCATGGACGTGGCCGGCGGCCGCCGCGACCGGACCACCGGCGAGAGGGTGCGCCGCCATCCCTGGGACCTGGCGCTGAACTGGTTCGTCTCCGCGTACCCGCTGCTCGGCGGCCTCGCCGCGGGACTGACCGTCGTCGCCGACGCCGAGCTGGCCCGCGCCCAGGGCATCGCCGTCGCCGCCGTCAGCGCGAGCGCCGGAGAGATCTACGTCAACCCGCTGCGCACCTTCAGCGACGAGGAGTGGCGCTTCGTCCTCGCCCACGAGATGCTGCACGCCGCCCTGCGCCACGGGGAGCGCCGCGGCGCCCGCGACCCGTACCTGCACAACGTGGCCGCGGACTACGTCGTCAACGGCTGGCTCGTCGAGATGGGGGTCGGCGACATGCCCGAGGGGCTCCTCCACGACCAGGCCCTCGCCGGTCTGTCCGTGGAAGAGGTCTACGACCGCATCACCACCGACCTGCGCCGCTCGCGCCGCCTCGCCACGCTCCGGGGCAAGGGCCTCGGCGACATCATGGGCGAACCGCTGCCGCACCCCGCCGCCCGCCCGTACACCGACCTCGACACGTTCTACCGGCGCGCCCTGCTCCAGGGCTTCGACCTGCACGCGTACGGGGACCGCGGTCTGCTGCCCGCCGGGCTCGTCCAGGAGATCCGCGCCCTGGCGCACCCGCCGGTGCCCTGGGACGCCGCGCTGGCCCGCTGGTTCGACGAACACGTACCGCGCCCGGTGCCGGTGCGCACCTACGGACGCCCCGCGCGCCGCCAGGCGTCCACGCCGGACATCCCGCGCGCCGGCCGCCACCACCCGACCGAGGAGGTGGCCCGCTGCACCTTCGGCGTGGTCCTCGACACCTCGGCGTCCATGAACGCCGAGCTGCTCGGCAAGGCGCTGGGCGCCATCGCCTCGTACGCCGAAGCCCGCGACGTACCGGCGGCCCGCGTCGTGTTCTGCGACGCGGCGCCGTACGACGCGGGCTATGTCCCGCCGAGCGAGATCGCGGGCCGGGTACGGGTGCGCGGGCGGGGCGGGACCGTGCTCCAGCCCGGTGTCGACCTGCTGCACCGGGCCGCGGACTTCCCGCCCGGCGCCCCGGTCCTGGTGATCACCGACGGGTGGTGCGACACCCTGCGGATCCGGCGCGAACACGCCTTCCTGGTTCCGCAGGGTGCCTCCCTGCCGTTCACTCCCAAGGGGCCGGTCTTCCGACTGGCCTGAGGGCTTAGTCGAGGTAGTCGCGCAGCACCTGCGAACGGGACGGGTGACGCAGCTTCGACATGGTCTTGGACTCGATCTGGCGGATGCGCTCACGGGTGACCCCGTACACGCGGCCGATCTCGTCCAGCGTCTTCGGCTGGCCGTCGTTGAGGCCGTAGCGCATGGAGACCACGCCCGCCTCGCGCTCGGAGAGCGTCCCCAGGATCGACTGGAGCTGCTCCTGGAGGAACGTGAAGGACACGGCGTCCGCCGGGACGACCGCCTCGGAGTCCTCGATGAGGTCACCGAACTCGCTGTCGCCCTCCTCACCCAGCGGGGTGTGCAGGGAGATCGGCTCGCGGCCGTACTTCTGGACCTCGATGACCTTCTCGGGGGTCATGTCGAGTTCCTTGCCCAGCTCCTCCGGAGTGGGCTCCCGGCCGAGGTCCTGGAGCATCTGGCGCTGCACGCGGGCGAGCTTGTTGATGATCTCGACCATGTGGACGGGGATGCGGATGGTGCGCGACTGGTCGGCCATGGCACGCGTGATCGCCTGCCGGATCCACCAGGTCGCGTACGTGGAGAACTTGAAGCCCTTGGTGTAGTCGAACTTCTCCACCGCGCGGATCAGACCGACGTTGCCCTCCTGGATCAGGTCCAGGAAGAGCATGCCGCGGCCGGTGTAGCGCTTGGCCAGGGAGACCACGAGGCGGAGGTTGGCCTCCAGGAGGTGGTTCTTGGCGCGCCGGCCGTCCTCGACGAGGATCTCCAGCTCGCGCTTGAACGCGGGCTTGTGGTCCTCCTCCTCTTCGAGCTTGTACTCGGAGAACAGGCCCGCCTCGATGCGCTTGGCGAGCTCGACCTCCTGCTCGGCGTTGAGCAGCGGCACCTTGCCGATCAGCTTCAGGTAGTCCTTGACGGGGTCGGCGGTGGCACCGGCCACCATGACCGTCTGTGCCGGGGCGTCGTCCTCGTCGTCGTCGGACAGGACGAAGCCCTGGGTGCCGCCCGCCTTGGGGGCCTCCTCCTCGGGCTCGTCGGCGAGGTCCTCGGCCGCCCAGTCCTCGCCCTCGGCGGCGGGGGTCTCGGCGTCGTCGCCGTCCTTGCCGCCGGCCTTCTTCGTGGCGGCGGTCTTCTTCGTGGCCGTGGCCTTCTTCGCGGCGGCCTTCTTGACCGTGCGCTTCTTCGGCTCGGTGGCGGCCGCGGCCGCCGCCTCGTCCTCGGCGCCGGCCGGCGAAGCGGATATCGCCGCGGCGGCGGCCGGGGCGGCGGTGGCCGCGGTCTTGCGCGCGCCGATGGGGCGCGGCGCCGCGGCCTTCTTCGTCACGGTGCGGGCAGGAGCGGCTGCCGCCTTGCGGGGCTTCTTGGCGGCGGCCTTCGTGGCGGGGGCGGCGCTGACGTGGAGGGCGACACCCTCCTCGTCCAGGACCTGGTTCAGGCTGCGCAGGACCCGCTTCCACTGGTCCACCGGGATGCGGCCGGCCTCGAAGGCCTGACGCACATCGTCACCGTTGATGTGACCCTGCTCGCGGCCGCGCTCGACGAGCGCGACGAGGGCCTCCGATTCGGCGATCTCCGGAGGGAACGTACGGGACGGGCTGAGCGACACAAGGAGCCTCTCGTTGCGAACAGATAGGGAGTGGGCGGGACATCATCGCGCGAACTCGGGAAACAGACCCGAGGGGGGTCTGTATTCCGGGGCCGCGCGAGGACACCTGTCGGTTCATCGCATGCCCGAGTCGATTCGTTACGCGCTGAATTGAGTGACCTGCGCCACGCTGTGGCCGCGCAACCGATCCCGCGTGGATCCGTCCGCCCCGGATACGTGCCCTCCGCCGGCCGAAACGTCAGCCCGTTCTGCGGGCTTCGATCAAGAACCGGGCGGTGTGCGCGACGAACGGGCCCTCGCGCTCGATCCGTTCGTGGAGCTCGCGCAGCCGGTCCCGGTACTGCCCGACCGTGAAGCCGGGCACCATCCAGATCACCTTCCGGAGAAAGTAGATCACGGCTCCGATGTCGTGGAACTCCGTCCGCAGCCGCTCGGAGCGCAGATCGACGACGTCCAGGCCCGCTTTCGCGGCGTCGGCGACCGCGTCGTCGGGGTGCCGGCCGCGCCGGACCTCCTCGGGCTGGGGGCCCAGGAAGTACTCGACGAGCTCGAACACGCTCGCCGGACCGACCTGCTGGGAGAGGTAGCTGCCGCCCGGTGTCAGCACCCGGGCGATCTCGTCCCACCAGATGGTCACCGGGTGCCGGCTGGTGACCAGCTCGAAGGCCCCGTCGCCGAAGGGCAGCGGCGGCTCGTCGGAGTCCGCGACCACGACCGCGCCCAGCGGGTGCAGCAGCCGCGTCGCCCTTTCGATGTTCGGCGGCCACGACTCCGTGGCCGCCGTCAGCGGGGGCAGCGGCCCGGCCCCGGCGAGCACCTCGCCGCCACCGGTCTGGATGTCCAGCGCGGAGCGGACCCGTGCCAGGCGCTCGCCCAGCAGCCGTTGGTAGCCCCAGGAGGGCCGCTGCTCGGTGGCCCGGCCGTCGAGCCAGGAGAAGTCCCAGCCGTCCACGGAGACGGACTCCGCTTCTGCGACGAGATGGTCGAAAGTGCGCGTCATGCCCCGATCGTCCCAGGTCCGAAGCCCGTCAACCACCGGATATGTCGACTAGACTGTGCGGCGGGCCGTGACTGGCGTTCGGGTGGATCACCACCGGGGAGCGGCCCGGCGTACACCCACTCCCGTACGCCGACTGCCGCGCGCCTGGGCGATCCGCGATCCGCTGCGACGTCCAGGAGACCCCATGACGACCGCCACCGCCCGCCTGATGGACGGCACCGCCCTCGCCCGCCGCACCGCCGAGCGGACCGCCGCCCTCGCGGCGAAGATCACCGGGCGGACCGGCACCGCGCCCTGCCTCGCCACCGTCCTCGTCGGCGAGGACCCCGCGTCCGTGACCTACGTACGCATGAAGCAGAACCGTTGCGCCAAGGCCGGGATCACCTCCCGCCACGTGGAGCTGCCCGCCTCGACCACCACCGAGGAGCTCGTCGCGCAGATCACGGCCCTCTCCGAGGACCCGCAGATCAGCGGCATCCTGCTCCAGCACCCCGTCCCGCACCACATCGACGAGCGCGCCGCCTTCGAGGCCATCGCCCCGGGCAAGGACGTCGACGGGGTCACCATGCACTCCTTCGCCGCCATGGGCTTCGGCCTGCCCGGCTTCGTCTCCTGCACCCCCGGCGGCATCATGCGCCTGCTGGAGGCCTACGACGTCGACCTCACCGGCAAGCACGCCGTCGTCGTCGGCCGCAGCGCCATCCTGGGCAAGCCCGCCGGCATGCTGCTGCTGGAGCGCAACGCCACCGTCACCTACTGCCACTCCCGCACCGTGGACCTGCCTTCCATCGTCCGCCAGGCCGACGTCCTGGTCGCCGCCGTCGGCAAGGCCGAGTTCATCCGGGGCGAGGACATCAAGCCCGGTGCGGTCGTCCTCGACGCCGGCTACAACGAGGGCAACGTCGGCGACGTCCACTTCGAGTCGGCCGCCGCCCGCGCCTCCCTGATCACCCCGGTGCCCGGCGGGGTCGGCCCGATGACCATCGCGGTCCTGCTGGAGCAGACCGTGCACGCCGCCGCCGCCCAGGCCGGCCTGGACCTCGCGGAGCTCCTCGCGGACCTCTGACCCCCACCGCGCCCCACGGAGCACGGCGAACGCCCCGGGTCCTTCGGTCCGGGGCGTCGCGTCCGCCCGCGCGGGGGCCGAAAGACCGATCCGCGACCGCCGCGCCCGGCGCTGCACTGGTGTACGTGAACGGATCGACGGACACCTCCACTGACCAGCGCTCCCGGGCCGGGCGGGCCCCCGGATGGCACCCGCGCGGGCTCGCCACCCTCGTCCTCGCCGAGCTGTGGGAGCGCTTCAGCCTCTACGGCATGGTCGCCGTCCTCGTGCACTTCCTCGCCGCCTCCCGCGGCCACGGGGGCATGGGCCTGCACGAGGGCACCGCGGAGGCGGTCGAGGGCGTCTACATGGCGATGATCTCGCTCCTGGCGCTGCCCGGCGGCTGGGTCGCCGACCGCTTCCTGGGGGCCCGCCGCGCGGTCCTGTGGGGCGGCGTCGTCATCATGGCGGGCCACGTGCTCATGGCCGTCCCCGGCCCCGCCTTCGTCTGGCCCGGCCTGGTGCTGATCGTCATCGGCACCGGCCTGCTCAAGCCCAACATCTCCGCCCTGGTCGGCCGGCTCTACGCGGCCGACGACGACCAGCGCCGCGACGCCGGCTACTCGATCTTCTACATGGGCATCAACCTCGGCGCCGTCATCGCCCCGCTCGTCGTGGGCTACCTCGGCGAGGAGGTCAACTGGCACCTCGGCTTCGCCGCCGCCGCCGTCGGCATGGCGCTGGGCCTGCTCCAGTACGTCCTGGGCGGCCGCCGCCTGGCCGGACAGCTGCGCGAGGAGCCCGTGGTCCCCCCGACCCCCGCCGAGCGGGCCCGCCTGCGGCGCACCACGGGCTACGGGCTGGCCGCCGCGGCCGCCGCGACCGGGCTGCTGTACGCCGGGCACGCCCTGAGCATCGACGGCGTCACCTTCGCCCTGACGGTCGTCGCCGTCCTGGTCCCCGCCGCCGTGCTGCTGTCCATGTACCGCAGTCCCAAGGTGACGGCCGTGGAGCGCACCCGGCTGCGGGCCTACGTCTGGCTGTTCCTCGCCGCGACCCTGTTCTGGCTGGTCTACGACCAGATGGGCAGCGAGCTGAACCTGTTCGCCGCCCGCAGCACCGACCTGAGCCTGCTGGGGTGGCACGTCCCGGCCAGCTGGACCCAGTCCCTGCCCGCCCTGTTCGTGATCCTCCTCGCGCCCGTCTTCGCCGCCTTCTGGGTGCGCCGGGGCCGCCGGATGAGCACCCCCCTCAAATTCGGCCTGGCCCTGCTGCTGACGGGCGCCTCCTTCGTGGTGATGTCCGGCGCGGCCGCCCTGGCCTCCACCGGGGTGAAGGTCTCCCTGATGTGGCTCGTCGGCGTGTACGTGATCCAGGTCATGGGCGAGATGTGCCTGAGCCCGGTGGGCCTGTCGGTCACCACCAAACTGGCCCCGAGGGCCTTCACCAATCAGATGATGGGCGTGTGGTTCCTCGCCGCCGCCACCGGGGACGCCATCGGCGCGCAGCTGCCCCGTCTGGACGCCGTGTTCGGCCAGAGCCTCAACTTCCTGTGGCAGGGCGCCCTGGTGATCGTGGCGGGCGCGGTGATGGTCCTGTTCACCGGCCATCTGAAGGCCCTGACCGGCGAAGCCGCGGCCCCCGTACCGGTGGCGGCCGCCGCCTGAGCGGCCGCGCCCTCAGCCGGCCGGCTCCCCCCGGCCCGCCGCCGCCACGATCGGGGAGGTGCGCAGCGCCCGGGCGAGGGCGCGCAGCGGCGGACGCTCCGGGAGCCGCCCGGCGTCCGCCCCGGCCGGCCAGGGCGGGGGCTGCGCCGTGCCCGCGCGGTCCGCGGCCTCCCGGCCGCGGCAGGCCGCCGCCAGCACGGCCGCGTCCGCCACCACGGAGGCGGCCGGGCCGTCCAGACCCTGCCGGCGCGCGGCCGCGTACGCCGCCTCGCGGACGGCGGGGTCGAACCAGCCGGCCAGGGCCAGCAGCCCGTCGTCGATCACCGACTCGCGGTGGACCAGCCGGATCCCGAGCGGCGACCACCAGGCCAGCGGCACCGTCGTCACGCTGCGGGACGCGAACGCGCGCAGCGCCTTCCACAGCGGGCGCAGCCCGTGGTAGTGGCGCAGGTCCCGCCAGGCCGACGAGCCTGCGACCAGCGGTACGAGGAATCCCGCGCCGACCGTCAGGGAGGCCGCGGAGGCCAGCGGCGGCGCCACGTCCGTGGACAGCACCACCCAGTCGCGGCCGGCCCAGCGGGCGGCCACCGAAGCCCACTTGGCGGCGAGGTAGGCCAGGTCCAGCAGCCCGCTGAGCACGATCAGGGCCAGTCCGGTGCGCAGCGTGCGCAGCGAACGGTCCGCGTGCCGCCACCACTTCGCGCACAGCACGGTCAGGGTCACGGTGCCGGCGGTGTGCGCCACGAGGAAGCAGACGATCATCTCGCGGATCCAGGGCGTCGTGGCGTAGTACGTGTCCAGGTCCCGCAGCCGCTCCACCGGCGCGTCACCGATCACGAACAGGACGACGATCGCCACGGTCGTCGATCCGAAGACGGCGGCCGTCAGCCGGGTGGCCCGCCGCAACGCCACGGGCGGCCCGCCGCGCCACCGCAGGACCAGGACCACGCAGGTCCCGGAGAACAGCGTGGCGAGGGAGAACACCAGCGGCGCCGAGAAGTTGACCACCCCGGTCGCCCGGTTGACGGCCGAGATCGTCGGCGGTGACGCCAGAAAGGTGATCGGGGCGCCCAGCACGAGCAGGAGGCAGGCGGTCCGGTTCAGCGGCCGGTCCCAGTCCCAGCGCAGTGAGGGTGCCTTGACCAGCAGCGCCAGGACCATCAGGGAACCGGGCAGGTAGCGCAGCAGCCCGCTGTTCACCGGGCGGGACCCAGCCCGGCCACGGCCCGCTCGGCCGCGGTGAGCGGCGGTCCCTGGAGCGCGCCGCGTTCCGAGGCGCGCAGCACGTGCCAGACCACCGAGGGCCGCAGCCAGTCGGTGGGCGGTCCGCTCATGGTGATCACCTTGAACAGGGCGGCGCTCAGCGCCTCGTCGGTGGTGGCTCCCGTCATCAGCCGGCCGACGTACCGGTCGAGCAGGCCCGACCCGGCCTTCGGCTCCATCCCGGTGGCCCCCGGGTACAGGATGTCCTGCGAGGTGGCCAGCTCCCAGGCGGTGGCCACCTGCGGGGTGATCGCGCGCTGCGCCGCGCGGCCGGTCCCCGGTGCGGCGAGGTCCCGGTCCCGGAGCAGGGCGCGCACGGCCAGCAGCCCCTGGGCGGCGACCGTCATACCCTGCCCGTACAGCGGGTTGAAGGTGGCGACCGAGTCGCCGACGGCGAAGAAGCCCTCGGGCAGCGCGGCCTTCTCGAAGTAGAGGCGCCGGTTGGCGGTGCCCGGGGTGACGGCCACGTCCGTCAGGGGCTTCCTGTCCTCCAGCAGCTCACCGACGACCGGGTCCCGCAGGCCCTTGGCGAACGGTACGAACAGCTCCGGATCGGCGGTCGGCTGGCCGCCCCGGGTGCCGGAGAGGGTGGCCTGCCAGCGCCCGTCCTCGATCGGCACGATCGTCCCGGTCCGCCCGGGTACGGGCATCCGCGGATCGGACTGCACGTTGACGATGGGGAACCCCGCCGCGTGCGCCCCGGCCGGGGCCTCGAAGATCCGGGTCGCGTAGACCAGCCCGGAGTCGACCTCGGCCCGCCGGACGCCGTCCACGCCCAGGGCCCCGAGCCAGGCCACCGCCCGCGAGCCGCGTCCGCTCGCGTCGACCACGAGGTCGGCGGCCACCAGCCGGTCCCGCTCCCCGGGCGTGTCGACGCGGACCCCGGTGACGCGGTCCGCCGTGCCCTCCAGCCCCCGCACCCGGCTCCGCGGGAGCATGCCGACCCCGTCCAGGGCGCTCACCCGGGCGCGGAGCACCGAGTCGAGGAGGTCGCGGCTGCACGAGACGGTGAACTGGGTTCCGCCGCGGCGCGGGATCCAGCCCCGCGCGGTCATGGTGGCCAGGTCGGCGGGCAGGCTGCGGCGCAGCGCCCCCGCGTCCGTCAGGGCGTCGAGGACGCCCGGCAGGATCTCCTCCATGGCGCGGGCGCCGCCCGACCACAGCAGGTGGGTGTGGCGGCCCTGCGGGAGCCCGCGGCGGGGGGCCGGTCCCTCGGGCAGCGGGTCCGCGTCGATGACGGTGACCGTCGCGTGTCCGGCGAGGACGGCGGCGGCGAGCAGCCCGGTCAGACTGCCGCCGATGACGACGGCGTGGCGGCGCGGTGGGGACTGGTTCATCGTGTCGTGCTCTCTGTCCGGGGCCGTGCCGGGACTTCGGCACGCGGTGGGTGTGCGGGGCGGGTCACCCGCGGGACGTGGGGCTTCCCCAGCCGAGCGAGGTGTTGATGCGTTCGAGCGCCCCGGGGAAGCGGTCCTCGCGCGGGGCCGGCAGGTAGGGCCGCAGGAGCATGCCCGCGTGCAGGCCGAAGGTCTCCGCCCGGATCTCCGCGGGATCCCCCTGGTCGGCCCGGGCGGCGGCCTGCCGGACCACCGCGTCCAGGCCGCCCTCGCGGGCCAGCAGTTCGGCGAGGCAGGCGTGGCGCGCCGTCAGCCGGGCGGCCACCGCCATGCCCGGCCCGAGCTCGTAGCCGGTGCCCTCGGCGACGTGCCACAGCTCGTGGCAGGCGATGACGATCTGGTGCTCGGGGCGCGTGCGCTCCTCGATGACGATCAGGTCGAGGTCCTCCAGCTCCAGCCACAGCCCACTGGCCGATTCCGGCGGGAAGGCGGTGAAGTGGAAGTCGACCGGCCGCCCGCCGCGCCGGCGCCCGAACGCCGTGCACAGGGCGCGCAGGAGTCCGGCGACGTCGGCGGGCGGCGCGCCGCGCACCTCGGCCAGCAGTTCGGCGCCCAGCCCGCGCATCTCCCGGGTGGTCCTCATGACGCCCTCCCCATGGCCGGGTCCGGGGCCACGGCGGGTTCGGGTCGGGCGGCGGCTCGCACCGGGTCATTCTCCATTTGTCGACAAGACGTTCGAGTGGTTGGCTCCGCGCAGCCTAGCCCCGCTCCCGCCGCCCAACCAGCACCCGCCCAAAAGGCGGAACCCGTGCGGCGGGCCCCGGCCGCCGGGCTGCCGCCCGCCGGGTTGACCCCGGAGGTAATCGACCCCGCCCCGGCGCCCGGGCAGGGTGGGGGCAAGGGTTCCGGGGCCGCGCACACGGCCCCGGGGTCCGTACCCGCCCGCGCACCCACCCCTCGACGGAGGCCGATCCGCCATGTCCGCGACCCTCTGCGCCACCCTCGCCCGTACGAGCGCCCCGCAGGCCGCGCTGCGCCGCTTCCTCGCCCTCGACGCGGTGGTCACCGCCGGCAACGGCCTCGCCTACGCCCTCTTCGCCGGGCCGCTGGGCCGGCTGCTCGGCGTGGACCGCCCGGTCCTGTTCGTCCTCGGCCTGGCCCTGACCGGCTACGGCGCCGGGGTCGGCCTGCTGGCCGCGCGGCGGCGGCCGCCCGTGCCGCTGGTCCGGTGCGTCATCGGGGCCAACTGCGCCTGGCCGGTGCTCAGCCTGCTCGCGCCCCTCCTGTGGCTCTCGCCCACCGTGGCCGGAGCGGTGTGGATCCCGGCACAGGCCCTCGTCGTCGCCGCCTTCGCCCTCCTGCAGTGGCTGGCCCTGCGCCCGGCGGGCTCAGGAGCCCAGTGAGTGCAGGTACTTCACCGTCGCCGGGTCGGCCGGGAGGAAGGTCTCGATGGCCAGCTCGGCCACGGTCACGTCCAGCGGCGTGTTGAAGGTGGACACCGACGACACGAAGGAGAGCAGCTGCCCGCCGTGTTCGATCCGCAGCGGCAGCGCGAAGCACGGGTATCCCTGTCCGCCGGCCTCCGCCCCGCCCGCGTCCTCCCCCTTCTCGTCCCGCGGAGCGACGGGGTAGGCCGCGACCTCCTCGTACAGGGCGCGCAGCGGCTCCGAGCGCACCAGCGCCATCTGCCGCTCCATCTGCTCCAGCAGGTGGCCGCGCCACTGCCGCAGGTTGCGGATCCGCGGCGCGAGCCCGCGCGGGTGCAGGGTCAGCCGCATGGCGTTCAGCGGCGGCTCCAGCAGATCCTCGTCGATCCCGTCCAGCAGCATCGCGATGCCCCGGTTGGCCGCCACCACCGTGTACGTCCCGTCCACCACCAGCGCCGGGTACGGCTCGTAGCCGGTCAGCAGCCGCTCGATGCCCTCGCGCAGCGCCCCCATGGCGGGCGCGTCCAGCGGGGTGTGCGCGTACCGCGGGGCGTAACCGGCCGCCACGAGCAGGGCGTTGCGGTCGCGCACCGGCACGTCCAGGTGCTCGGCCAGCCGCAGCACCATCTCCTCGCTCGGCCGGGACCGGCCCGTCTCCACGAAGCTGATGTGCCGGGACGAGGAGTCGGCGCGCCCCGCCAGCTCCAGCTGGCTGACCCCCCGCCGCTCCCGCCAGGCCCGTAGCAGCGCACCCACACTCGCCGTCGTCATGCCCCGACGGTAGCCGAGCGGACGACGCCGCGGCCCGCCGCGGTCCCCGGGGGCGCGCGAACGCGCCGGTGCGCCCGGGCGCACCGGGGCGCGAAGGGGTCCCACCGGCGGTCCCTGTGGGAAACTGACCGGACGTCACACGGAGGGAGAACGCGGATGCCGAGCGAGCCGCTTTCGCAGAAGGAGATCGAGGACCGGCTGCGGGAGCTCCCCGGCTGGGCCTTCGAGGACGACCGGATCCTGCGCACCTACCGGCTGGCCACGCACCGGGCCGCCAGCGCCCTGGTCGCGCACATCGCCGTCGTCCAGGACGAGTTGAACCACCACTCGGACCTCACCCTCGGCTACGACACCGTCCGCCTCGCGGTGAACAGCCACGACGCCGGCGGCCTCGTCACCGAGAAGGACTTCGGCCTCGCCGAACGCGTCGAGGCCCTCGCCCCCGCCCACGGGGCCGCCTGATGCGGGCAGCGCGACCGCTGCTGGACTACGACGCCGAGGCCGGGGCCTACGACGCCACGCGCGGCGGCGTCCCGCGCGCCGAAGCCGCCGCCGCGGCGGTGCTCGGCCTGCTCCCCGACCCCGCCCGCACCCTGCTCGACCTCGGCTGCGGCACCGGCATCGTCACCGCCCGGCTCACCCGGCCCGGGCTCACCGTCCTCGGCGCGGACACCTCGTACGGGATGGCCTCGACGGCCGCGCGGCGCGGCGTCCGCACCGTCCTCGCCTCCGGGAGCCGGCTGCCGCTGCGCCCGGCCTGCCTCGACGCGGTCAGCGCCGTCTGGCTGCTGCACCTGCTGCGCGGCCCCGGCGCCGTCGCGGAGCTGGTCGCGGAGGCGGGGCGGGTGCTGCGGCCCGGCGGGGTGCTCGTCACCACCGTCGACAAGGACGCCGCGCACGACGTCGGCAGCGACATCGACGCCCTGCTCGCCCCGCACCTGACGACCGGACCCGCCGACGCCTCGCACGAGGTCGAGGCGTACGCGGCCCGGGCGGGCCTGCGCCCCGACCGCGAGACGCGGTTCACCGGCCACGGCCAGGGCCGCACCCCGCGCTCCACCGCAGCCGATCTGCTGGCCGGACGCTACGCCTCGCGGATCAGCCCGCGCGGGACCACCGCGGCCCTGCTGGCGGCCCGGCTGGCGGAGCTGCCCGGGCAGGACGCCCCGCGCGCGGAGCCGACGTACCGCGTACGGAGCTTCGTCCGCGGCTGAGCCCGGCTCCCCGGCCCGGGGCTACGCCCGTTCCAGGCGCCACCACTGGGAGGGGGAGTCGGTGTCCTCGCCCTGGCGGGCCGCGCCCTGCGCGTCGGCCTCCAGCGGGAGGCCGCTGATGCACGCGATCAGGGACACCACGCCCGGCTCGTCGAGGTGCTCCTCGACGAGCCACTCCTGCGCCCCGAACGCGTTGGCCCGCCACACCTGCACCCGGGCACCGCTGTCCGTCGAGGCGTTCGCGACGTCGAGGCGGCGGCCGTTGTCCTCGCTCACCACGTGGAAGATCCCGCCGCCGCTGTGCACCGGCGAGATCCGCCACCGGCGGGCGGCCGCCGGCGCGGGCGGCCCGTCCGGGCCGACCCGCACCCGCGAGGCGCCCTCCAGCTGGAGCACCAGCCCACTGCCGACGTTGCGGATCCGGTAGATCCCGTCCGGAAGGTCCACGCCGCCCTCAGACGTCGAAGACGGCCGGGTCGGGACCGATCCGGCGGCCCGCCGCGCTCGCGCCCAGGGCGTCCAGCGCCGCGAGGTCCCCGGCGTCCAGCTCGAAGCCGAACACGTCCAGGTTCTCCCGGATCCGCTCGGGCGTCACCGACTTGGGGATCACGACGTTGCCGAGCTGGAGGTGCCAGCGCAGCACCACCTGCGCGGCGCTGCGGCCGTGCTTGGCCGCGACGGCGGCGACGGCCGGCAGGGTCAGCAGCTCCTTGCCCTGGCCCAGCGGGGACCAGGCCTCGGTGGCGATGCCGCGCTCCGCGTGCAGGGCGCGCAGCTCCTCCTGCGGGAAGAGGGGGTGCAGCTCGATCTGGTTCACGGCCGGCACCAGGCCGCTCTCGCCCGCCAGCCGCTCCAGGTCCGCCGGACGGAAGTTCGACACGCCGACCGCCCCGGCGCGGCCGCTCGCGGCGATCTCCTCGAAGGTCTGCCAGATCGCAAGGAAGTCCTCGCGCATCGGACGCGGCCAGTGGATCAGATACAGGTCGACCCGGTCGAGGCCCAGCTTGCCGAGCGACTCGTCGAAGGCCCGCAGCACCTCGTCGCGGCCCCAGCGCTGCTTCGGGCCGTTCCACAGCTTGGTGGTGACGAACAGGTCCTCGCGCGGCACCCCGGACGCGGCCAGGGCCCGGCCGGTGCCGCGCTCGTTGCCGTAGACCGCCGCCGTGTCGACGCTGCGGTAGCCGGCCTCCAGCGCCGTCCCGACGGCCCGCTCGGCCTCGGAGTCCGGGACCTGCCAGACGCCGAAGCCGATCCGGGGCATCAGCGTGCCGTTGTTGAGCTTGATGGTGGGGACCTGGTTCACGTGGGGTCGTTCCCTCGGGGATCGGTGCGGTGTGGCCCGTGCCACGGCGTACGAGGGGCCACAACCGGCCCCTCGTACGCCGTATTCCCGCCATCCGGTGGGTCTTTCCCCGGGGGCGGCCGCTCAGGCCGACCCCAGGTACGCCTCCCGGACCAGGGGGTTCGCCCGGACCTCGGCCGCGGTGCCCTCGGCCAGCACGCTGCCGAGGTCGAGTACGACGATCCGTGCGCACAGCTCCATCACGAAGGCCACGTCGTGCTCGACGAGCAGCACCGCGCAGCCCTCCCGTTCGGCCAGCCGCCGCACCACCGCGGCCAGCCGGTCCCGCTCGGGCGCCGACAGCCCCGAGGCGGGCTCGTCCAGCAGCAGCACCCGCGGCGGGTCGGCCACCGCCCGGGCCAGCTCCACCATCCGGGCCTGCCCCACCGGCAGCCCGGCCGCGGACGCGGGCCCGAGCGGGCCGATCCCGCAGTCGGCCAGCACCCGCTCGGCGCGCTCCCGGCGGGTGCGTTCCCGTGCCCGGCGGCCGGGCGCCGCGAGCAGGTCGGCGGGCAGCCCGCCCCCGCCGCCCCGCCACTCCTGGGCGACGAGCACGTTGTCGGCCACGCTGAGCTGCCCGAACAGCTGCTGGCGCTGGAAGGTCCGGCGCATCCCGTGCCGGGAGCGCCAGACGGGGGAGCGGCGGGTGATGTCCGTCCCGTCCAGCAGCATCCGGCCCCGGTCCGGCCGCCGGATCCCCGACAACACGTCGAACAGGGTGGTCTTCCCGGCCCCGTTCGGGCCGATCAGCCCGCACACCTCCCCGGCCCGGACGCCGAGGCCGACGCCGGTCAGGGCCGTGACCCCGCCGAAGCGCACGGTGACCCCGCGCGCCTCCAGTACGTACCCGCCCGCGCTCACGGCGCCGTCCCCAGGTAGGCCTCGGTCAGCCGGTCCGTCTCCACCTCGGCCCGGGGGCCGCACCAGGAGACCTCGCCCCGGGAGAGGCAGGCCACGGTGTCGGCGATCCCGAGCACCTCGGCGGCCCTCTCCTCCACCAGCAGCAACGCCGTGCCGGACGAGCGGAGTTCGCCGAGCAGCACGTACACCTCCTCCACCAGGCGCGGGGCGAGCCCGAGCGAGGGTTCGTCCGCGATCAGCACGGCCGGCGGCCGCTGGAGCAGCGGGGCCAGCGACAGGATCTGCTGCTCCCCGCCCGACAGGGCGCCGGCGGCGGCCGCGCGGCGCTCGGCGAGGCGGGGGAACCGGTCGTACACGGCGTGCCGTTCGGCGGGGTCCGCCAGGTACAGCGCGAGGTTCTCCTCGACGGTGAGCGCGGGGAAGATCCCGCGCCCCTCGGGGGCGAGCAGCACCCCGGCCCGCGCGCGGCGCACGGGGCCGTCACGGGTGGCGTCCCGCCCGGCGACCAGGACCGAGCCGCCCGCGACGGGCAGCAGCCCGGCGGCCACCCGGCAGGCGGTGCTCTTCCCGGCCCCGTTGGGGCCGAGCACGGCGAGGACCTCCCCGCCGCGCACGGCGAGCCCGACGCCGCGCAGCACGGTCCCGCCGTCGTACCCGGCGAAGACCCCGCGCAGTTCGAGGGCGGCCGCCCCGCCGGGTCCGGGCCCCGCACCCGCACGGCCGGCGGGGTCCCGCTCCCGGGCGGCGCCGGGACGGGGCCGGGCCGCTGCCGCGCCCCGCCCCCGGACGCCACCGGCGGGCCCCCGGTCCGCTCCGGTCCCGGGGCCCCGGCCGGTCCCGGTCTCCGGGCCGGTCGCGGGGGCCGGGGGCCGGTCCGCGGCGTCCGCCGTACGGGGCGCCGGGACGGCCGTATTCCGCCCCGATGCCGCCGCGCGGCGCTTCGCCAGGCGGAGCGGGAGCGCCGCGCAGTAGCCGTCGGGGTCGTTGGCCAGGGCCAGGCCGGCCAGGCCGAACAGGATCACCGGCAGGTGCGAGGAATCGGTGACGTAGTCCGCCAGGAGCCTGGGCGCCACCGCGAACACCAGGCCCGCCACCACCGCGTACGCGGGCCTGCGCACGCCCGCGGCGACCACCACCGCCAGCCACACCAGGCCCGTCATCGCGGTGAAGTCCGTCGCGGTGATACGGGTGTTGTACGAGGCGTACAGCACGCCCCCGAATCCGGCCAGCCCCGCCGACAGCGTGAACAGCAGCAGCTTCGTGCGCAGTACGGAGACCCCCGAGGCCGTCGCCGCCGCCGGAGCGGACCGTACGGCCAGCATCGCCCGCCCCGACGGCGAGTTCCGCAGGGCGCTCAGCCCGGCCGCCACCAGCGCGACCAGCACCACCAGCGCCACCCCCAGCGCCCGGTCGTCGGACAGGTCCACCGGCCCCACCACGGGCCTGGGCACCGCCCAGCCCGCGTCCCCGCCCCGCAGCCACCGCATCTGGAACAGCACCTGGTCCGCGAGGAACGCCAGAGCCAGGGTGGCCAGGGCCAGCGCCCGCCCGCCCAGGCGCAGCGCGGGCAGCGCGACCAGCGCCCCCAGCAGGGCGGCCACGCAGGTGCCCGCCGCCAGCGCCGCCACGAACGGCCAGCCCCGGCTCATCAGCAGCCCCGCCACCAGCGCCGCGGCGGTGACGAAGGTGGCCTGTGCCAGCGAGACCATGGCCCCGAGCCCGGTCACCACCGTGAAGGACAGGAACACCAGCCCGATGGCCAGCCCCTGCGCGAGCAGCCCGCTCCAGAAGGGGGTGGTGACGGTGTAGAAGGCCGTGCACAGCAGGCCGCCGCCCGCCGCCCACACCCCCCACCGCCGCCCCCAGGACGCCCCCGCCAGAGGGTCCGGCGCGGGCGTCTCCACCACCGCGACCCCCGCCGTCCGGGCCCGCCGGGTCAGCACCAGCAGCCCGCCGAACAGGATCAGGAACGGCACCGCCGTCCTGAACCCGGTGACGGACTCGGCGAAGGAGGCGTACCCGGCCACCAGGTTCTGCACCACGCCGAGCCCCAGCCCGCCCGCGAACGCCAGCGGCACGGACGCGAACCGCCCGATCACCGCGGCCGTCGCCGACACGAACAGGAACAGGGTGAAGTCGTGCGCGGACAGCCCCAGCAGCGGTGTCGCCAGCACCCCCGCCAGGCCCGCGAGCCCGGACGCGATCATCCACGCCACCGACGACAGCCGGTCGGCACTGATCCCGCGCAGCTCGGTCAGCGACCGGTCGTCGACCGCGGCCCGCAGCCGCAGCCCGAGCCGCGTGTGCCGTAGCAGCACCCACAGCGCCACCGCCACCACGGCCGTCACCACCCAGGTGATCAGCTGGTCGGAGTCCACGCCGATGCCGTCCGCGAGCCGCCAGGACGTCGCGGGACTCGGCCCCACCCCGGGCAGTCCGAACTGGTTCTCGGCCGGTTTGACGGGGACGCCCGCGTCCGCGAGCAGCTCCACCGTCCACAGCCCGGCCGCCGGGAGCGCGACGAGCAGCCCGATGGTCGCCACGATCTGGGCGGCCTCCCCGACCCGGGCGAGCCGCCGGAACATCAGCCGGTCCAGCCCCCACCCGAGCCCGGGTGCCAGGACGCACACCACCAGCAGGGCCGCCGGGACCGCCGGCCAGCCGAGCCCCGAGTGCAGCTCGTAGAAGACGAGCGCGCCCAGGTAGGCGGTGGCCCCGTGCGCGAAGTTGAACAGGCCGGACGCCGAGTACGACAGGACCAGCCCGGTGGCCAGCAGGGCGTACAGGGCGCCCGAGACCAGGCCGCTCAGCACGAAGACGAGCAGATCTCCCATGCCGGGGCCCTACTTGAAGGGGATGGGCTCGTGGCAGGCGAACGGTACGGAGACCTCGTACGCCCCGTCCTTGAGCTGGACCAGCGCCCCGCAGCCGAAGCTGTCCTTCTGCCCCTTGGGCTCGGACCGGTCGCCGACCAGGGTCCCGGGGTCGGAGAAGCCCTGCGCGGCGGCCTGGAAGGACTCGACGGTCAGGTCCCGGCCCGCCTTCTTCGCGATGGACACGAACAGGTCGGCCGACATGTACCCGGTCAACATGTGCATGTTCAGCGGTACGTCCTGGCCGCCGGCCGCCGCCTTGATGTCGGCCTTGAACTGCGCCATCTTCGGGTCCGTCGATTCGAAGGGCTCGAACTGGAGGAGGACGTGGACCCCGTCCAGCGCCTGCTTCGTGGCGTCCTTGGCGAGCAGTCCCGGGTCGTAGTCGGTGGGGTCGCTCAGCACCCCGCGGTAGCCGGCCCGCTTGAGGGCGGTGAACAGCCCGATGTTGTTCGGGGTCTGCATGACGGAGACGACGGCGTCGGGCGCCTTGCCGCCCTCGCCCGCCAGGAGTTCGCGGACGTACGCCGACCAGTCGCTGGGCACGGCCGTCGCCGGTACGGAGGCCTTGGCGTAGGAGACCGTGAACCCGGCGGCGGCGAAGCCCTGCTGGAAGGTGCGGATGCCGAACTTCCCGGCGTCGCTGTCGTTGGCGATGATCGCCACGGACTTCCCGGCGGCCCCGCCGAGGACCTTCGCGATGCCCTCGGGCCAGGTCTGGTTGAGGGTGCCGCCGGGGGAGGGGACCAGACAGCCGTTGAACCCGTAGAGGTAGCTCGGCCCGCAGAAGGAGGGCAGCGTGCCCCAGCCGAAGGTGGGCACCTTCTCCTGCTGGAGGAAGTCGGCGCCGCTGAAGGTCACCGAGCTCATGGGGGAGACGGCGAAGACCTTGTCCTGCTGCACGAGCTTGCGGGCCGCCGCCAGGTTCCTCCCCGGGTCCTGGCCGTCGTCCTGCGCGCCGATGTAGTCGATCCTGCGTCCGCCCACGCCGCCTTCGGCGTTGGCGCGCAGGTAGCGGGCCTTCGCCCCGAGGTCGGTGTCCTTCTTGCTGTAGCCGCTGGCGCTGGTCATCGACACGATGCCGCCCACCTTGACGGCGTCGGCGCTCACCCCGCGCGTGTTGCCGGCGGAGGCGCCGGGCTTGCCCGGGTCGCCCTGCTTCGAGGCGGAGTTGCAGGCGGAGACGAGCGCGAGGGCGGCCGCTGCGGCGGCCAGGGCACGGACGGTGCGCGACATGGGCGGTGATCCCCTCCGGTAGGAATCCCCGCATTCTGTGCGGGACCTGACGGGTCGTCAATATCCGGGACGGAGTGGAATGACGGACCGTCAGAAACGTGCAGGGCGCCGGGCGGACCGGGCGTCACGGCCCGGTGGCGGCTCAGGAGGGGTAGAGCGCCGCCACCTCCCGCGCGTACGCCTTCTCGATCGCCCGCCGCTTCAGCTTCAGCGACGGCGTCAGCAGCCCGCGCTCCTCGGTGAACTGCCCGGGCAGCACCCGGAAGGCCCGGATCCCCTCGGCCTGCGAGACCAGCGTGTTGGCCGCCACCACCGCCCGCCGCACCTCCGCCGCCAGCTCCGCGTCGCCCACCAGCTCCTCGGCGGGCCGCTGCGCCAGCCCGCGCATCGACAGCCAGTGCGCGATGCCCTCCGGGTCCAGGGTCACCAGCGCCGCGATGAACGGCCTGTCGTTGCCGACCAGTACGCACTGCGACACCAGCGGATGCGACCGCACCCGCTCCTCCAGCGCCGTCGGCGCCACGCTCTTGCCGTTGGAGGTCACCAGGATCTCCTTCTTGCGGCCGGTGATCGTCAGGTACCCGTCGCGGTCCAGGCGCCCCAGGTCACCGGTGGCCAGCCAGCCGCCGCGCAGCACCTCCTCCGTGCCCCGGGGATCGTTCAGGTACCCGGAGAAGACGTGGCCGCCGCTCAGCCACACCTCCCCGTCGTCGGCGATGTGCACGGTGCAGCCCGGGATCGGCCGCCCCACCGTCCCGTACTTCGTCGCGCCGGGCGGATTCGCGGTGGCGGCCGCGGAGGACTCCGTCAGCCCGTACCCCTCGAAGACGGTGATGCCGGCGCCCTCGAAGAACAGCCCGAGCCGCCGCGACATCGCCGAGCCGCCCGACATCGCGTGCCGCACCCGGCCGCCGAGCGCCGCGCGCACCTTCCCGTACACCAGCTTCTCGAACAGCTGGTGCTCCATCCGCAGCCCGGCGGAGGGCCCCGGCCCGGTGCCGAACTGCTTCTGCTCGCGGGCCTCCGCGTACCGCACGGCCGTCTCCACCGCACGGTCGAAGGGCCCCCGGCGCCCCTCGGCCTCCGCCGTGCGGCGGGCCGCCGCGAACACCTTCTCGAAGACGTACGGGACCCCCAGCACGAAGGTCGGCCGGAAGGCGGCGAGGTCCGGCAGCAGCTCGGACGCCGCCATCACCGGCTGGTGTCCCAGCTTCACCCGGGCCCGTACGGCGGCCACCTCTACCATCCGCCCGAAGACGTGCGCCAGCGGCAGGAAGAGCAGGGTGGACGGCTGCTCCCCGCCGCCCGCCTGGAACACCGACTCCCAGCGGGTCACCATCGTGTCGGCCTCGAACATGAAGTTCGCGTGGGTGAGCACGCACCCCTTGGGGCGGCCCGTGGTGCCCGAGGTGTAGATCACGGTGGCGACGGCGTCCGGGGTCACCGCCCGGCGGTGGCGGTGCACCACGTCCTCGGCCACCGATCCGCCCTGCGCCACCAGCTCCGCCACTGCCCCCGCGTCGAGCTGCCACAGCATCCGCAGCTGCGGCAGCCGCTCGATCACCGAGCCGACGGTCATGGCCTGGTCCTCGTCCTCCACGACGCACCCGGTGCAGGAGGAGTCGTAGAGGATCCAGTGCACCTGCTCGGCGGAGGAAGAGGGGTAGACGGGCACCGGCTGGGCGCCGATCGACCACAGCGCGAAGTCGAACAGCGTCCACTCGTAGCGGGTGCGGGACATCACGGCCACCCGGTCCCCGAACCGGATCCCCTGGGCGAGGAGTCCCTTGGCGAGCGCCAGCACCTCGCCGGCCAGCTCCAGGGAGGTGACGTCGCACCAGGTCCCGCCGGTCTTGCGCCCGAGCACGACCCGGTGCGGATCCTGCTGCGCGTGCTGGAAGACGACGTCGGCCAGACCGCCGACCGGCGCTCCTGTGACCACGGGGGGCACGGTGAACTCGCGCAACATCCCGCTCCTCTCCGTGCTGGGCGCCGCGACGCTACCCCACCCACCCCGCCGGCCGGCACCCCCCGGGAAACCTCCACAAGATCCCTACGGCGGCGGTGGCGGGGCCCGCTTCAGGCCGGACGGCTCAGCCGGTCGGCGCCCCTCAGGACGGCCGCGGCCAGGGCTTCCGCCGCCGGGGCGGGGCGGCGGCCCAGGAGCAGCGCGAACTCCACCGGCCCCAGTTCCGGCAGGCCCGACACCCGGACGAGGCCCGGCGGGATCAGCCCCCGCGTGTGCGCCATCACCCCGAGCCCCGCCCGGGCCGCCGCGACCAGACCGCTGAGGCTGCCGCTCGTACACGCGATCCGCCAGGCCCGCCCGTCCCGTTCCAGCACCTCCAGCGCCCGCGCCCGGGTGATCCCCGGCGGCGGGAAGACGATCAGCGGCACCGGGCGCTCCGGGTCCACCCGCAGCCCCTCCGCCCCGATCCACACCATCCGGTCCCGCCACACCAGCCGGCCCCGCTCGTCCTGCGGGCCGCGCCGCTTGGCCAGCACCAGGTCCAGGCGGCCCGCGTCCAGCCGCTCGTGCAGGGTGCCCGACAGCTCCACCGAGAGCTCCAGGTCCACCTCGGGGTGCTCGTGCCGGAACCCCTCCAGGATCTCCGGCAGCCGGGTCAGCACGAAGTCCTCGGACGCCCCGAACCGCAGCCGCCCGCGCAGCCGGGTCCCGGTGAAGAAGGCCGCCGCCCGCTCGTGCGCCTCCAGGATGGTCCGCGCGAACCCCAGCATCGCCTCGCCGTCCTCCGTCAGCGCCACGCTGTGCGTGTCGCGGGCGAACAGCGGACGCCCGGTGGCCTCCTCCAGCCGCCGCACGTGCTGGCTGACGGTGGACTGCCGCACGCCGAGCCGGGCCGCGGCCTGCGTGAAGCTGAGCGTCTGGGCCACGGTGAGGAAGGTGCGCAGCTGGACGGGGTCGTACATGGGGCCAGCATAGGGCGGCCCATCGCGTTGCGTGATGACAGTGAGTGTGGTGTGCGTGTTTCCCGATGGGCGCGCAGCGGCGAGCATGAACGGGGAGCCCGCGGGCGGCCCCCGGCGGCCCTCCTGCCCCGCCCGCCGCGCCGCGCCGACCCGTCCGCTGCGCCGACCCGCCGACCCGCCCCGTCCGCCGATCCACCCCGCCCGCCGACCCGCCCCCGCCGCCCCGACACCGAGTGAGCACCGACCATGCGACGCCCCCGCCCCCGCCTCCCCGCCCGGCTGCCCCTGGACCCGTACGTCCTCGCGCTGCTCGCCACCGTGGGCCTCGCCGCCCTGCTGCCCGCCCGGGGCGCCGCCGCCCCCGTCGCCGACGGCGCGTCCACCGCCGCCGTGGCCCTGCTCTTCTTCCTCTACGGAGCCCGCCTCTCCACCCGCGAAGCCCTCGACGGCCTGCGCCACTGGCGCCTCCACCTCACCGTCCTGGCCTGCACCTTCGTCCTCTTCCCGGTGCTCGGCCTGGCGGCCCGCTGGGTGGCTCCCGGCCTGCTCACCCAGCCCCTCTACAGCGGGCTGCTCTTCCTGTGCCTGGTCCCCTCGACCGTCCAGTCCTCCATCGCCTTCACCTCCCTGGCCCGGGGCAACGTGCCCGCCGCGATCTGCGCCGGATCCTTCTCCAGCCTCGCCGGCATCGTCCTCACCCCCCTCCTGGCCGCCGCCCTGCTCGGCTCGGGCGCGGGCGGCTTCTCCGCCGGGTCCCTCCTCAAGATCGTCGTCCAGCTGCTGCTGCCGTTCCTCCTCGGCCAGCTCCTGCGCCCCCGGGTCGGCGCCTTCCTCGTCCGGCACAAGCCGGTCCTCGGCTACGTCGACCGGGGCTCGATCCTGCTCGTCGTCTACGCCGCCTTCAGCGCGGGCATGGCCGCCGGGGTCTGGCACCAGATCAGCCTCCCGCGCCTGGCGGCCCTGCTGGCGGTGGAGGCCGTACTCCTGACCGTCATGCTCCTGGTCACCTGGTACGGGGCGGGCCGGCTCGGCTTCGGCCGCGAGGACCGCATCGCGATCCAGTTCGCCGGGTCCAAGAAGAGCCTGGCCGCCGGACTCCCCATGGCCAGCGTGCTGTTCGGGGCCCAGGCGGGCCTCGCGGTGCTGCCGCTCATGCTGTTCCACCAGATGCAGCTGATGGTCTGCGCCGTCCTGGCCCGGCGCCGCGCCCGGGACCCGCTGGAGCCCGAACTCCCCGGCGCGCGTGTGGCGGAGGTCTCGCCCCCGGCCCAACACCCCGCCGCGCGGGGCCGGTAACGTGCGTCGGTGACCTGGATACGCCCGCTCGCCGCCCGCGCCCCGCGCCCCTGCACGCTCGTGGTCTGCCGCGGCTGCTGCTGCGGGGACCCCCGCAAGAACCCCGGCACCGACCATGCGGGCCAGCTCGCCCGCCTGCGGGAGGCCGCCGCCGCCTCCGAGGGGCGGCTGGCCGTCCGGACCAGCGACTGCCTCGGGCCCTGCGCCCAGGCCAACGTCATCGTGGTCCAGCCCACCAGCGAAGCCCGCGGCCGGGGTGCGCGGGCCGCCTGGTTCGGCTGGGCCCTGGACGACACCGCGACCGACGAGGTCATCGCCTGGGCGCAGTCCGGCGGCCCGGGTGTCGCACCGCTGCCGGCCACCCTGGACCTGCACCGCATCGACCCGCCGCAACCGAAGCAGTCCCCGGCCCCGCGCAAGACCCGCCGCCGCTAGGCCTCGGGCCTCGGGCCTCAGGCCGGGGAGGCGGGGCCGGAGGGCAGGATCACGCGCTGCTCGCCCGCGTAGACGTTCATGTCACGGCCCCGCAGGAAGCCCACCAGCGTCAGCCCGGCCTCCACCGCCAGGTCCACCGCCAGCGAGGACGGCGCCGAGACGGCCGCCAGCACCGGGATGCCGGCCATGACCGCCTTCTGCGCCAGCTCGAAGGAGGCCCGGCCCGACACCAGCAGCACCGCACCGGCCAGCGGCAGCCGCCCGGCCTGCAGCGCCCGCCCCACGATCTTGTCCACCGCGTTGTGCCGCCCCACGTCCTCCCGTACGTCGAGCAGCTCGCCCCCGATGGTGAACAGCCCGGCGGCGTGCAGCCCGCCCGTGCGGTCGAAGACCTTCTGCGCCGCGCGCAGCCGGTCCGGCAGCTCGGCCAGGAGCTCCGCCCGTACCCGTACGGGATCCCCGGCCAGCCCAGGGAACCGGGTCGCCGTCCGGACCGCGTCGAGGCTGGCCTTGCCGCACAGTCCGCAGGAGGAGGTGGTGTAGACGTTCCGCTCCAGCGTGATGTCCGGCACCGGCACTCCGGGGGCCAGCTGCACGTTGACGACGTTGTAGGTGTTGGAGCCGTCCTCGGCCGCGCCCTCGCAGTAGGTCACGGCCCGGACGTCCGAGGCGTGCGCGATGACGCCCTCGCTGGCCAGGAAACCCACGGCCAGCGCGAAGTCGTCCCCCGGCGTCCGCATCGTGATGGCCAGCGGCTTGCCGTTCAGCCGTATCTCCAGCGGCTCCTCCGCGACCAGCGTGTCGGGGCGCATGACGACCGCCCCGCCCCGGATCCGCACGACGCGGCGCCGCTCGGTGACCCGTCCCATGGCGATCAGCCACCCGTTCTCTCGTGGTCGTGCACCTGACGAGCACATTCTCCCGGATCCACGGTGCACGGCGCTCCCGGCAGCAAGTTGCTCGGAATTCTCCAAATTACGGTGTGGGAATCCTGTTGGGTCACGCGCACCCGTACCCACCAGTAGCAGGCCAAGCTGGGTGATCCTGACCGCCGTACAAAGGGGGACCCCGCCCATGACCGGTTCACGCGTGGTGGCGCTTGGGCACTACCAGCCCGCGAAAGTGCTCACCAACGAGGACCTCTCGGCCATGGTCGACACCAATGACGAGTGGATCCGCTCCCGCGTCGGCATCCGGACCCGGCACGTCGCGGGTCCCGAGGAGCCGGTGGACGAGCTGGCCTACCAGGCCGCCGGCAAGGCCCTCGCGAACGCCGGGCTGCTCCCGGACGACGTCGACCTCGTCCTGGTGGCCACCTCCACGGCCATCGACCGTTCCCCCAACATGGCCGCGCGCGTCGCCGCCAAACTGGGCATGGGCGGCGGCCCGGCCGTGATGGACATCAACGTCGTCTGCTCGGGCTTCACCCATGCCCTGGCCACCGCCGACCACGCGATCCGGGCGGGCGCCGCCACCCGCGCGCTGGTCATCGGCGCCGACAAGATGACCGAGATCACCGACTACAACGACCGCACCACCTGCGTGCTGACCGGCGACGGCGCGGGCGCGGCCGTGGTCGAGGGCTGCGCCGAGCCGGGCATCGGCCCGGTGCTGTGGGGCTCGGTGCCGGAGATGGGGCACGCGGTCCGCATCGAGGGCACGCCCCCGGTCTTCGCGCAGGAGGGCCAGGCCGTCTACCGCTGGACCACCAGCCAGCTCCCGCCGCTCGCCCGCAAGGTCTGCGAGAAGGCCGGGATCACCCCCGAGGACCTGGCCGGCGTCGTGCTGCACCAGGCCAACCTCCGCATCATCGAGCCCCTCGCGGCCAAGATCGGGGCCGTGAACGCCGTCGTCGCCCGCGACGTCGTCGACTCCGGGAACACCTCCGCCGCCAGCATCCCCATGGCCCTGTCCAAGCTGGTGGAACGCGGCGAGATCCCCTCGGGCGCCCCGGTCCTCCTCTTCGGCTTCGGCGGCAACCTCTCCTATGCGGGTCAGGTCATCCGCTGCCCGTAGTCCGCACCCCGCATCGCACCCCGCAGGCCCGTCCCCACCCCGGGGCCGGGCCTGTGGCGCGTGCGACCTGAGAGGGAGCGGATGTGGCCCGCCGGACTGATGCCTGCCGGCTCCGGCCCGCCGCAGGATGGCAGTACGCACTCCGTCCCGCCCGTCGACACCAGGAGCACGATCCCCATGAGCCGCCGCAGGACCCTCGCCCTGACCACCGCCGCAAGCGTCATCGTCGTCGGCCTGGCGGCCGTGGTGGCCCTGCCGGCCGCGGCCCACTGGTACGGCGGCCGGCACCAGGAGTCGGGCGGCTACGCGACCGGCGCCGAGGCGAAGGGCGCCCGGGCCTCCGTCCCGCGCTGGCTCCCGGACGGCGCGACGTCCGTGGAGTACGCGATGGGCACCACCGGCGGCCAGCGCCTCCTGAAGGCCACCCTCCGCACCCCGGGCCTCCCGCCCGGATGCACCGGCGCCCCGGGCTCCGGCGCGGGCGAGCCGGAGCTGACGGCGTCCTGGTTCCCCAAGGACGCCGAGGACAGGGCCACCGCGCGCTGTGGCCTGTACTACGCGTATACCGAAGGCGACACCCTCTACGCCTGGCAGCGCAACGACGACTGGATCAGGAACGGCGCCGGCCAGTGACCGAGACGCCCCGTCTCGCCCATCCCGCTGGGCATGCCCGCAGGTCAGCGCGGCGCGTCCGCCGTCCGGCCGCCCGGATAAGTGGTCGGAGGCCCGCCGATCCTTTGCTATTGTTGTCCATGTCGCCGCGGGAAACCGGGGCCGACCACCTGGTCCGGGTGGCGGAATGGCAGACGCGCTAGCTTGAGGTGCTAGTGCCCTTTATCGGGCGTGGGGGTTCAAGTCCCCCCTCGGACACCAGCTGAGACCCCACTTCGTGTGGGGTCTTTTGCTTTTCCAGCGGAAGATCGCCCCCTCCGGAGCGAGCCGACCCGGCCTGGCATCCCCGGCCTGACGTGGAGGTTCACCGGGCCGTTGGTTGCGTTCCGTGGAGCGAAGGGCGCGCGGCTACCTGATCAGGGCTGAGGCTGTCCACGGTCAGGTTGCCGGTCCACAGGTGGTCTCGGTGGGCGTAGGGGGAATCGAAGCCGACGCGCTTTCCGCCGGGCTCCAACCTCCAGACCTGGTCCTGGAACTGGGCAATGCGGTCGCTGCCACAGACGAACGAGCGCGTTGCCTGGATCAGAATCCACTGCGCAAGTTCGGCGTCCTTGGCGGCCGGCCTGCCGCAGGTGCGGGCCATCTGCCAGAGCCGGGGCCATTCGACGCCTGGGCTCAAGGGGCCGATGACGGCCACCTCTCCGATCCGCCGGTCGTCAAGGTGGTGGGTGGCGTAGCCGAAGACCGTGCCGAACATCGCGAACACCGTGACCCGACTGCGTCCGGTCAGGCCCTCGTCATTGCCGCTCATCCTTGGAACCCTTGGCTGTGGCCGTCCGGGCGCCTTAGCCACGCCCGGACCGCTTCCGTTCGGTGAGAGTGGATCAGCAGCCGTCGCCGTCACCGCAGCACGCGGGCGGGTTGCAGTCCCTCGCCGCGCCCCACAGCCGGTCATCGACGTGGAACCCGGCGGCCTTGACGCGGTCCACCACGGAACCGATCAGCGGGCGGGTGCGGACGGTGGCCCCGGGCTCGTGTCCGAGGAAGAACCCGAACTGCTCGTCGCACCAGGCGGCGTATGCCTGGGTGTGGAGCACGAACGAGTGCCATCCGGGGTCCACGGCGTCGGACGGGGTCATGTCGAACGCGCGGGTGTCGCCCATGACCTTGAGGAAGGCAAGGGCCTGGTCCACGATCCGGCGGGCGGTGGACAGCTCGTGTCCGTACTCCTCCGCGCAGAACTCCGACACCTTCTCGAACAGCTCGGGACTGACGAGGTCCCGACCGTGCCGTAAGGCGACGGGTGATTCCAGCATGGTCGTCACAGTGGGATTCCCTCTCTCAACGGTTGGGGGCTGGTTACGCGGCGGGCGGGGGCGGGAACTTCTCGCCGCCGTCCTTCTCTCCGGGGTCGGTCATCGCTTCACCTCCTCTCGGTCGCGGTCGGGCATCACCAGCGAATCCGCTGGGCGTTCCCTCCGGCGCAGTCGGGGCACCTGCGGCGGCCGAGCTTGCACATGCGGCACTGCTCGAAGTCGAACCCGCAGCAGTAGTCACACCAGACCGTTCGACGCCCAATGCAGGTGCCGCAATAGGTCACGCCCGGGATCAGGTGAGTGCTGGTGTCTGCCGGGTCGGGTCCGGGCGTCACGGCCCGAGGCCGTAGCGGCCATCCCGCCACGCTTGTATCTCCATCAGGCGGCCACAGCCTGAGCGCTGAGGCACTTGTTGTGCCGGTACACGGTGGCCGGCGGACCCGACGTGCGGTCCACGACGCGTCGGCGTACGGGCTCCAGGGACTGGATGGGCCGGTGGCAGGCGTAGCACTCATGTCCGGGTGCGTAGGTCAGGTACTCCCACCCATCCCGATCAAGCTCCAGGGCCTCCGCCTTCGTCGCCCTTGCCATGTCGCGCCCCTCCCGATTGCTTCCGAGGTCGATGCGAGGACCCTAGGAAGTGAGCAGTCGCGGGCTCCACAAACTTGCATCAGCTTGCACGTCAATTTGCTTGGCTGGTAGCCCTGTTGACGCTGTCTCTGCTGCTCAGCCAAGCTCATGCAAGCCCGAGCAAGCACCTAGACCAGGGAGCCATCCATGGCCGTAGAGTTCGTGGGTATCGACCCCAACACTGACCGGGACCACTGCCCCACTGTGTGGGCGGATGCAGAAGCTCAGGAGATCTTGTTGCAGGGATGGAAGCCGACCCCCGAGACTCAGGCGGAGTGCGAGGGGAGTAGTCCCGCGAACGGTCCGGTACCCGAGAGCGAAGCCATCGTCAGGATTCCGGCCCGGATGATTCCGATGATCAGGGAGGCATGTGATGCCGTCGAGCGTGCCCAGCTTCGCTGAGCTGCTTGGCCAGTGCGAGCGGTCCGCCGTCCACTTGGAGCTGCGTGATTCCTACGCCCCGACGGACCGGTTCGAGGCGTGGAGGCGGGGTGAGCGGATCAAGTGGGAAGACCGCGAATCCTGGTGGCACTCCTATGACCAGCTGATCACGGATACCGTGGCCCGGGGCGTGGCGATCCGCCGGGCCCGGGTGGTCTCCGAGCCCGTCTCGGAATACATCCGCTGGGAGCACTACGTCACCCACGCCAACGTTGCTGCTGGCGAGGAGGTCCGGTGGCTGCCACGGCGACGGGCCACGAGCGTCCCCCTGCCAGGGAACGACTTCTGGCTGTTCGATGGCGCGCTTCTCCGAGTGCACCACTTCTCGGGTGACGGAGTGGTGGTGGAGGACGAAATCACGGCCGACCCGGAAGCCGTGAAGCTGTGCTCCGATGCTTTCAAGGCGGTCTGGGAGCGAGCGATCCCGCACCACCTGTACGAGATCTGACGAAGGCCGGCTCCATGTCCCCACACCCCTCTTCCAGCGTGCAGAAGGCCCGCGAAGACCTTGCCGGGCGTCTGGGCGAGATCCGGAAGGATGCAGGGATCAGCGGGCGGGAGCTGGCTGTCAGGTGCGGCTGGTCCGAGTCGAAGTCGTCCAGAATCGAGAACGCCAAGACCCCACCATCCGACGCGGACATCAAAGCGTGGTGCCGAGCCTGCTCGGCAGACGATCAGACCTCTGACCTGATTGCGGCAAACAGGCAGTCCGCCCATGCTCACGTGCAGTGGAGAGGACTCCAGCGAAGCGGTCTTCGTCGCCTGCAAGAGTCCACAGGCGACCTATACCAACAAACCAAAGCGTTCCGGGTCTACGTTTCCGACGTCGTCCCCGGATTCCTCCAGACGCCCGGTTACGCCGCTGCCCTTCTGTCGTCCATCGCGGACTTCCGGGGAACCCCCAACGACGTGAGTGAGGCCGTGGCGGCCCGCATAAGGCGTAACGCGGTGCTGAGCAGCGGCGCACGCCGGTTCTCGTTCGTCCTGGAGGAGTCCGTATTGCGGTATCGCCTGTGCAGTGCCGAGACCATGGCGGCGCAGCTTGGCCACCTACTCGGGGTGATGGATCTCCAAAATGTCGCCGTGGGCATCGTTCCCTTCTCGGCACAGCGGACCGTGTGGCCGATGCCCACTTTCACGATCTTCGATGACGCCAGGGTGCATGCGGACAGTCTGGATGCCGCTTCCACCCTCATGCAGCCCAGCCAAGTCGAGCTGTACGCCAGAGCCTTCGAACGGCTCTCACAAGGAGCCGCCCGGGGTGCTGCTGCTCGATCTCTCATAACAGGTGCGCTGGCGGCCCTGGACTGAGTTGGTCACGTGACCAACGCATGACCAACAGCGGCCTGAAACAGGCAGAAGCAGCAGGTGAGAGTGACCAACCGTGGCAGGCCCTGGACGACCTCCACGGGGGCGTTCATGCAGGTCAGCTGAGTAAGAGGCTGGTGCCCGAGTGGAGAGTTCAAGTCCCCCCTCGGACACCAGCTGAGACCCCACTTCGTGTGGGGTTTTTTGCTTTTCCAGCGGAAGATCGCCGCCTCCGGAGCCGCGCCAAGGTCATCCGGCTCAACGCCTGCCGTCCCGCCCCTGTGCCACCGTCGGGCGGTCTCACATGCGCAGGACCACCAGGCCGTCGGGGTGGGGGAGAGTGCTCGGGGTGATGTCCGTGACGGTGCGGGGGAGGGCGAGGCGGTACGGGTCGGGGTCGGCTTCGAAGAGGTAGGCCGCCGCCGTGACGGGGTCGTTGACCAGGTAGGCGCGCGGGTCGAAGGCGGGGCCCCGGGGCGCCACGGCGCCGAACGGGGTCCGGCCGTCGGTGGGGGGCCGCGCGGTGAGCCGGGCCCGGCGGTGGTGGGGGGCGCCGGGCCGCTCCAGGGCCGGGCCGCGCGCGTACACCCCCGCGCCCGGACGGCAGGCGTACCCCTCCTCGCACAGCATGGTCAGCAGGGGACGCAGGGCCCGCTCGGTGAGGCCCGACTCGCGCGCGAGCCGGGCGGCCCGGACGCCCAGCGGGTGGCGCTCCAGGACCCGTACGACGGCCAGCGCGCGCCGCGCGTGCGCCAGGGCGTCGCCGGAGCCGGTCCGGACGGCCGTCCCGCGCGCGGCGGAGGCCGGCTCCGGGTGGGGGCGGCGGGCCGCGGGCGGGGGGAGGAAGGCGGGGAGCACCGAGGGCAGGCCCGGTCTCGGCAGCGGGACCGGGCCCAGGTCGGGGTCGTCGAGCCGGTCGACGTGGCGCAGGACGGCGGCCTGCGCGCACAGCCGGATCTCGCGCAGTTCGCGGCGGCCGCCCGGCCGGAAGCCGCGGCGGCCCAGTTCCCGGGCCCAGAGGCGGGCGTCGTGGTGCTCGCCGCGCCGGGAGTGGTCGAGGAAGAGGCAGTACGCGGCGGGGGCGGTGCGCTGGGTCCCGGCGCCCGCGGCGAACTGCCACCAGAAGCGGGAGCCCTCGCGCAGCCCCGCCAGGTGCAGCAGGCAGCCGAAGACGGCCGCGCCGGGCGGGTCCGCGTGGCCGCCGTCGAGGAAGCGGCCGAGGTCCTGCCCGGCGCGGGGGTCGCAGACCACGGCGAGGCAGGCGGCCTTGAGGTCGCGGCGGGCCCGTTCGGAGTCGAGGGGCCGGTCGCGGGCCGGATCGCTCCATCCGAAGGGGCGGCGCCGGTTGCGGACCGCCGGTGCGGGGGCGTCCGGGGCGCGGGGGGCGCGCAGCAGCCGGGACTCGGCGGCGCCGAGGTCGTAGTGCGGGTAGCGCTCGCGCACGCCCGCCCGCGCCAGGAGCTCGGCCAGGGCGCGCGGCGGCCCGGCGGGTGGGCCGGTGTGCTCGCGGGGCCTCATGATCCGGCGGAGACGGCGAGCAGCCGGGCGAGGCGCCGGTGGGCCTGGCCCAGCTGGGAGCGGACGGTGGCCTCGTCGACGCCCATCACGGCGGCGGCCTCGCCGGGGGTGCACTGGAGCCCGTAGCGCAGGATCACGGTGTCGCGCTGGCGTTCGGCGAGGCGGGAGACCGCCGAGTAGAAGCGGATGGTGTCGGCGAGCACCTCGTACCGGTCGGCGTGGGCCTCCTTGAGGGCCGCCTCGAAGGCGGTGGTGTCCATCGGTTCGGGCTGCCGCCGGCGCGGGTCCCGGCGCCGCCCGCCGTCGACGATCCGCTGTTTGAGCACGGTCCAGGCGTAGGCGTCGAGCCGGTCCATGTGCAGCATGCGGAGCCACTCGTCCATGATCGATGCGAAGGCGGCGTCCACGGCGTCCTCGGCGGCCGCGTCCGAGCCGAGCTGGAGGTACGCGAAGCGCATGTACGCGGGCCGGCGGTTGGCGTGGAAGGCCCAGTACGACAGGCGCGCGCTCGGATCCCACTGGCTCACGGGCGTCGGCTGCCGCCTCCGGCTGGGCAGTCCCACGGCCCCGCCGGACTCCTCCGGTCCGCCATCGTTCACCGGTCCCCACCTCATCCCCTGTGCGGGTCCATGGAAGCAGCGCGGGCGCACGCGGAGGGCGCAGAGGAGAAACCTGGAAATATTACGTTCGGTGATGGCCGGTTGGTGATCGATGCCGACCGGGCCGGCGGCGGTCGGGCTTCCGATCCGGAACCGCCGGTCCCGTGTCGGTCCGGTGCCGGTCCGGTGTCGGTCCGGTGTCCGGTGGCGGCTGACGGTCCCTCAGGGGGCGCGACGGCCCCGGTGGCGTGTGACCATCCCACGATTCACTCGTTTGTCCGGTCGTGGCCACAACACCGCGATCCGGTTCCGAGCCCGAGACCACCCCGCCGTCCCCGGCGCCCCCCGGCGGCGGGGCCGTCGAGCGGGCCGAGGCCGTCCTGGTCGAGCAGTACCCCCGGCTGGTGCGCCTCGCCTACGTGACCCTCCCGCCCTCCCTCGGTCGGCACACCCGGGTCCTCCTCGCGCACCGCGCCGTCCAGCACGCCCTGCCCCGCACCGGCGGCGGCCGCGACCCCGGCGGAACGGGCAGCCCCGACAGCCCCGGCGGCCCGCTGGAGGAACTGCGGGTACGGGTCCTGCGCGCCGCCCTCGCCCCGGCGGGCGGGGCCCGCGGTCTGCTGGCCCGGACCGGCTGGCCGCCCGCCCCGCCCTTCGTGTGGGGGCTGCGGCTGTGGCCCCCGGCGGGCGGCATCGACGAGGCGGCCCGGCTGCTGGCGGAGGCGCCGGGTCCGGTCCGGGCCGCGTTCGTCCTGCACCGGCTGGACGGACTGCCCGAGGAGGCCGTCGCCCGGCTCCTCGGCGCTGCCGGAGCGCCCGGGCCGGACGCCGTCCGCGAAGCCCAGGCCGTGGCGGCCGGCGAGCCCCTCCCGCCGGCGCTGCTGAACCCGGAGTTCGACGCCAGCGTGGTCAGCGCCCGCCCCACCGACCTGCTGCGCCGCCGCCGCCGGGTCCGCGCCGGGTGGGCCGCCGCGGCCGTGGTGGCCCTGGTCGGCGGGGTCCTCGTCGCCGACGGCTCGCCCCCGCGCACCGAAGCCGCCCCCGCGGCCGGGCCGGTGGCCGCGGGGGTGATGGACCCGGCCCGGCTGGTCCGGGTACCCGCCGAGGCCTGGGCCGACACCGCCCGCGTCGACTTCACCGCCTGGCCCGCCCGGGGCGCCCGCACCGCCGACCGGGCCCTGCTGACCCGGGCCCTGGGCGCCTGGGCGGCCCGGCCCGGGGGCGTCCGCACCACGGCCGCGCCGGGCACCCCGACCGACCCGCCCGGGCGGCCGCCGCGCCTGCTGTACGCGGGGGACGTGCCCGCCGCCCCGGGGCGGGACGCGGGAGCGGCGACCGCCGTGGTGGTCCTGCTCGACGCCGAAGGCGACCGCGTCGTCCGCTACACCGAACCCGAACGGGGCGGCGGCGGGTCCGGCGGCAGCGGGTCCGGCACCGGCGGATCCGGCGGCGCGGCGCGCACCCTCGACCTCGCCCGTACCGACGAGGCGGGCGTCACCACCGCGGCCGCCCTCACCCTGACCCGGGCCCCCGACGGGACGGCCGCGCGCTACCTGCTCGCGCCCTGGATCGCCTCCGCCGGTACCCGCGACCTGCTCCGCGCGGGGGACACCACCAGGCCCCTGACGGTCGCCGCGGACGGAGTCACCGCCCCGGTCGCCGTCCCCCGCGAGGCCGGGGCCTGCGACGCCTGGCCCGTGGTCGAACTCACCTCCTCCGCCCGCATCGTCGAGAAGCACTCCTTCCTCCTCGCCGACCTGGGCACCCTCACCCCCGTCCACCTCACCTACACCCCGCTGCCCGACGGCCCCGGCGCCGTGGCCGCCCGGCAGCCGCGCGAGGCCACCGGAGCGGCCGCCCGCGCGGCCTGGGCGCCGGGGGCCTGCGGACTGCGCGCCCTGCGCGGCGACGGCGTACGGGCCGTCAACGTCTGGGACTTCGCCGGCACCGACCTCCCCGACGGGGGCGGCCGGGCCGTCTGGAGCTGTACCCGCGCCTCCGGCTGGGCCGGGCCGGGCGACGTCCTCGTCCAGCTGCGCCCGCCCGCCGGGCCCCCGCAGGAGGTGGCCCGGGCCCGGGCCACCGCCGCCTGCGGCCGCTTCGGCCAGCACCTGCTCGCGGGCACCCGGTGGCGCTCCCCGGCGGGCCGCTGGTACCTGCTGGCCGCCGGGAGCCGGGAGGTCGCCGCCATCACCGCGAGCGGCGCCGTCCGGGCGGAGGCGGCCGGCCGCAGTCTCACCGCACCCGCGGGACCGGAGGGCGCCCCCGTCTCCCTGACGGCGCGGCTCGCGAGCGGCGCCCGGATCACCGCCCTCGACGGCGGGGCGGGCGGCCGCGACTGACCGGCCGGACCGCCCGTCCGACCGGCGCCCGGACCGGCCTCCGGACCGGCCTCCGGACGCCGATCGGACGGCCGTCCGGACCCCGGACGCCGGTCGGGTCGTCCGCCCTGCGCCTGTACCATGGGCCCCTTGCGAGGGCCGTGACGCAGAGGTCACCGCCCTCGCCGTTTTTGCGTCACGACCACCCGGGCGAAATGCGGGCGCGTGCCCTTTCGGCGGTTCGATACGATGAACCGCATCACAATCCGTCACGGCACGCCGTCGCGGATGAATCCGTCACCACCGTACAAATGAAACGAATGGAGCATCCGAGGATGGCTCGACACCTGATCACCAGCGCGCTTCCCTACATCAACGGGATCAAGCACCTGGGCAACATGGTCGGGTCGATGCTTCCGGCGGATGTGTACTCCCGGTACCTCCGCCAGCGCGGCCACGACGTCCTGTACATCTGCGCCACCGACGAGCACGGCACCCCCGCCGAACTCGCCGCCAAGGAGGCCGGGATCTCGGTCGCCGAGTTCTGCGCGCAGGCCCACGACGCCCAGAAGGCGGTCTACGACGGCTTCCAGCTGTCCTTCGACTACTTCGGCCGCAGCTCGTCCGCGCAGAACCGGGAGATCACCCAGCACTTCGCGCGCAAGCTCCAGGAGAACGGCTTCATCGAGGAGCGCGCGATCCGGCAGGTCTACTCGCCGGTCGACGGCCGCTTCCTGCCGGACCGCTACGTCGAGGGCACCTGCCCGCACTGCGGCTACGACAAGGCCCGCGGCGACCAGTGCGAGAACTGCACCCGCGTCCTGGACCCCACGGACCTGATCGAGCCCCGCTCGGCCATCTCCGGCTCCACCGAGCTGGAGGTCCGCGAGACCAAGCACCTGTTCCTGCGCCAGTCCGTGCTCCAGCACGAGGTCGAGGCCTGGGTCGCGGAGCACGAGGAGGAGTGGCCGCAGCTCGCCTCCTCCATCGCCCGCAAGTGGCTCACCGAGGGTCTGCACGACCGCGCCATCACCCGCGACCTCGACTGGGGCGTGCCGGTCCCCGCGGACACCTGGCCCGAACTGGCCGCCGAGGGCAAGGTCTTCTACGTCTGGTTCGACGCTCCGATCGAGTACATCGGCGCCACCAAGGAGTGGGCCGACCTGGATCCGGCGAACCGGTCCCACACGTCGTGGTGGTACGAGGCCGAGGACGTCCGCTACACGCAGTTCATGGCCAAGGACAACGTCCCGTTCCACACGGTGATGTTCCCCGCCACCCAGCTCGCCACCCGCGAGCCGTGGAAGAAGGTCGACTACGTCAAGGCCTTCAACTGGCTGACGTACTACGGCGGGAAGTTCTCCACCTCCCAGAAGCGGGGCGTCTTCACCGACCAGGCGCTGGAGATCCTCCCGGCCGACTACTGGCGCTACTTCCTCATCGCCAACGCGCCCGAGTCCGACGACTCCTCCTTCACGTGGGAGCACTTCACCGCCACGGTGAACAAGGACCTCGCCGACACCCTCGGCAACTTCGTCAACCGCGTGCTGTCCTTCTCGCGCAAGCGGTTCGGCGACGACGTCCCGGCGGGCAACGCGGCCGGCGAGGCGGAGGCGAAGCTCGGCGAGCAGATCGCCGAGCTGCTGGCCGAGTACGAGGGCCACATGGACACGCTCCAGTACCGCAAGGCGGCGGCCGCGCTGCGCGCCCTGTGGTCGGCCGGAAACTCCTACCTGGAGGAGAAGGCCCCCTGGCTGGAGATCAAGACCGACCCCCAGGGCGCGGCGCTGACCCTGCGCACCGCGATGAACCTCATCCACCTCTACTCGGTGGTCTCCGAGCCCTTCATCCCGACCTCGGCGCGCGCCATGCGCTCCGCGTTCGCCCTGGCCGACGACACCGCGACGTGGGTGACGGCGGAGCAGGCCAAGGCGCTGGACGCCGTCCCGGCCGGGACCCCGTTCACCGTGCCGCCGGTGCTCTTCGCGAAGATCACCGAGGAGGACCTGGAGTCCTACCGGGAGCGCTTCGGCGGCACCCCGGAGGCCTGACGGTCCCCGCATCCGGCTCCCGAAGGGCGCGACCTCCCAGGTCGCGCCCTTCGGCGTGAGCGGCGGGTCCCCCGGGCGCGGGTCCCCCGGGTGCGGGTGTCCCCGGTGCGGGCGTCCCCCGGGTACGGGTGCCCCAGGTAGGGAAAACCCGACCGCGAAGGCTCCGCCTGACCGTGCAGACCGCAGCGGGCCGCGCGGCTGGAATGGGTCCATGACCCCCTCCTCCCGCCTCCGGGCCGCTTCCCCCGCCGTCCGCCGGACCGCCGGGTGGCTGCTCGCGGCCGCCTGGGCCCTGTCGTTCCCGCTGGTCTCCTCGCTCGGCCCGCACCGGCTGTGGGGCTGGTGCGCGGCCGCCGGGTACCTGGCCGCCGCCGGGGCCACCGTGCTGGGGCGCCGCCGGGCGGCACTGGGCGCGGCCCTGCTGGGAGCCGTGGCCGTCCCCCTGCTGTACCTGGTCCTCACCGGGCAGGGGCAGTCCGAGGTCGGGGTGATCGAACGGTCCGGGCGGCTCCTGCTGGAATCCGGACGGCTCTACGTGGACCGGCCCGCCGGGGTCGAGGAGTACACCCCGTACCTGCCCGGCATGGCCCTCCTCGGCCTCCCCCGCGCCCTGCTGGGCGGCGGCGACGGCTGGGCGGTGCGCCTCCTCGGTGATGCCCGGATCTGGTGCGCGGCGGTGCTGTTCGCCAGCCTGTGGGCCGGCCGCCGGATGCTGGGCGGGCCCGCCCAGCAGCTCCTCCCGGTCCTGGTGGCCTCGCCGGTGGTGGCCCTGCCGCTGGTGGTGAGCGGGGTGGACCTGCCGCTGGCGGGCCTGTGCTGCCTGGCGCTCGCGGCCGCCGTCTCGGGCCGCCCGGCGGTGGCGGGGGCGGCGCTCGCGGCGGCGTGCGCCCTCAAGTGGACGGCCCTGCCCGCGGTCGCGGTGGTCCTCGCCGTCCTCGGGGCCTGCCGGGGAGCCCGTGCCGCGGTGCGCTGCGCGGCGGTGGCCGCGTCGGGCACGGCCGTGCTGGTGCTGCCGGGGGTACTGCTCCAGCCGCAGGAGCTGTGGCGGCAGGTCTTCGCCTTCCCGACGGGCCGGGCGGAGGTGGCGACCCCGGCGAGCAGCCCGCTGCCGGGCCACCTGCTGGCCGGACTCGGGCCGTGGGGCTGGTACCTGACGGTGGGCCTGCTGGCGCTGGGCGGCCTGGCGGTGGCGCTCTCGCTCCGGGTGTGCCCGCCGCGGACCCTCGTCGCCGCCGCCGACCGGCTCGCCCTCGGGCTGACGCTGGCCTTCCTGCTGGCTCCGGCGGGCCGCTTCGGGTACCTGGCCCTGCCGGTGCTGCTGGTGCTGTGGGCCCGCGCGACGGCCCCGCGGCCGCAGCCGGCCCCCTCCCGCGTCGTGGCCCGCTCGGGCCGGCGCGAACGCCGCCCTGCGGTGGCCCGGTAGTCCGCGCGGGCAACCCGTCCCGGGGCCGCGTTCAGGGGCGGGCGGCCGCGCCGCGGAGGTGGGCCAGGACGGCCAGGACGCGGCGGTTGCCCTCGGTCGGGTCCAGGTCGAGCTTCATGAAGATGCTGGACGCGTGCTTGACGACGGCCGCCTCGGTGACGAACAGCCGGGCGGCCAGGGCCTGGTTGTTGAGCCCCTCGGCCATGAGCGCCAGCACCTCGCGCTCGCGCGGCGTCAGCCGGGCCAGCGGGCGGTCCCGCTCGTCCCGGGGGGCGAGGAGCACCCGGACCACCTCCGGGTCGATGACGGTCTGGCCGCCGTGGACCCGTTCCAGGGCGTCGAGGAACTCCGTCACCTCCCCGACCCGGTCCTTGAGCAGGTAGCCCAGCCCGGCCGCCGAGCCCCCGCCGAAGAGCTGGGTCGCGTACGCCGTGGCCACGTACTGGGAGAGCACCAGGACCGGCAGTCCGGGGTCCTCGTCCCGGAGCTCCAGCGCGGCCCGCAGGCCCTCGTCGCGCAGCCCGGGCGGCATCCGCACGTCCGTGACGACGACGTCCGGCCGTTCGGCGCGCACCGCCCGCAGCAGCGCGGGGGCGTCTCCGACGGCGGCGAGCACCCGGTGCCCGCCCAGGGTCAGCAGCTCCGTCAGCCCGGCGCGCAGCAGGACGGAGTCCTCGGCGAGGATCACCCGGAGCACGGCACCTCCACGCGCAGTTCGGTCGGTCCGCCCAGCGGACTGGACACCGTCAGCCTGCCCCGCAACATCGCCACCCTGTCCGCGAGTCCCGCCAGGCCCGCCCCCGCGCCGGGATCGGCCCCGCCGCGGCCGTCATCGCTGATGGTGAGGGTGAGCCGGTCGCCCTCGACCCTACCGGCGACGGCGACCCGCGAGGCACCGCTGTGCTTGGCGGCGTTGGCGAGGGCCTCGGTGACGGTGAAGTAGGCGGTGGTCTCCACGGGTTCGGGAAGCCGCGGCAGGCGGGCGAGATCGACCGTGACCGGTACGGGATGGCGCAGGGCCACCTCGGCGACGGCCGCCGCCAGTCCGTGGTCGGCGAGCACCTGCGGGTGGATCCCGCGCACGAGGTCGCGCAGTTGCTCCAGGGCGAGCTTCGCCTCTTCGTGTCCCCGTGCGACCAGCGCCGCGGCCGGGGCCGCCTCCGGGATCCCGCGCAGCTGCAGCTGCGCCAGGCCCAGGGTCATGCGGAGGGCCACCAGCTGCTGCTGGGCCCCGTCGTGCAGGTCGCGTTCGATGCGGCGGCGCTCGGCCTCGAAGGCCTCCACCAGGCGGACCCGGGAGCGGGTGAGCTCAAGGACCCGGCCGTCCTCCTCGCGGGGCCCGAGCAGCCACCGGCCGGTCCGCACCTGTGCCCCGGCGACCAGCGCGCCCGCGTACGCCGACAGGGCCAGCCCCGCCAGCCCGGCGGCCGTTCCGCCGAGGGCCTCCAGCGGGCCCGCCACGGCCCGGCCGGGTATCAGCATCACCGGTTCCGGGGCGAGCGCCCACACGATCGCGGGGGAGGCCACCAGGAGCAGCGAGAACGCGACCAGGGCCAGCACCCCGAAGCCGGCCGCGCCGAAGAGGGTCCCGAGCAGGGCGGCGTACCCGAACTCCCGCCGGGTGGCGCGCTCGCGCAGCCGGGTCCGCAGCCAGGCGGCCGGACCGGCCCCGGCGAGCGAGGTGTGCGGATCGGCCACCGGCTCGGGGTCGATCCAGCGCAGCCGGGCGCGCTCCAGCTCCCCGAGGGGCACCGAGCCGGCCAGGGCGGCGGCCGCCGGCAGCAGTCCGACCCCGGTGACCGCGAGCAGCACCGCGAGGCCGGTGAGCAGCACCACGGCGACGAGCACGGGGCAGCCGAGGAGGAACCCGCCGCCCAGGTAGGCCCAGCACCGCCAGGGCCACCACGAGCCGAGGAACCGCAGGGGCCGCCGCGCCACCTCCCACACGGCCACCGGGGGAGCGGGGAGGGGGGAGGTGATCGCGGACATGCGGTCCAGCCTAGGCCGTCCGGGCGGGGCGCCGGCCGGGCCGCCCGCCGCCCCGACGTGCCGTCACATCGCGGCGCCCAGCGCCACGAAGCCGCAGATCAGCACCAGGAGGACGGCCAGGAGCGGCCATACGAAGCGCAGGTAGCGGTCGTAGCCCACCTTCGCCAGGGCGACGCCGCCGATGGTGACGGCCGTGGTGGGGACCCAGAGGTTCATCCAGCCGCTGGCGGCCTGCCAGGCGGTCACCACCACCGCGCGGGAGACGCCCGCGAAGTCGGCGAGGGGGGCCAGGATGGGCATGGCGAGCGTGGCGTGGCCGGAGGTGGAAGGGATCAGGAAGGCCAGCGGGAGGTTGACCAGGAAGACGATCACCGCGAAGAGGCTGGACGAGGTGCCCTTGACCACGCCCTCGATGGAGTGCAGCACGGTGTCGGTGATCTTCGAGTTGTTCATGATGACGGTGACCCCGCGCGCCAGCATGATCACCAGGGCCGGGGAGATGAAGTCGGCGGCGCCCTGGATGATCGTGGAGCTCAGCTTCGCCTCGCCCATCCGGGCCACCAGGCCGACCAGCACCGCCGCGCACAGGAAGAGCGCCGAGAGCTGCGGGAAGGACCAGTCGAGCTCCCAGGAGTACGGGGCGGCGTCGGCCTTGCCGGTGAGCGCGCTGGACCAGGGCACCACCGAGAAGATCATGAAGGCGAAGACGAGCACCAGCAGCACCAGCACCGTCCGGTGCAGCCCGCTCAGCACCGGCTCCTCGTCGGAATCGGCCGCGGCCTTCTGCATCCGGTCGCCCGGCAGGAAACCGCACAGGGACTTCGCCGGGTCCTTCTGGACGCGCCGCGCGTAGCGGACGACGTAGAGGATGGTGACGGCCGTCAGCACGATCCACATCACGAAGCGCAGCGCGATGCCGTCGCCCAGCGAGATGTCCGCCGCCGAGGAGGCCACGCCGGTCGCGAAGGGGTTGACGGTGGAGCACAGCACCCCGATGCCCGCGCCGAGGATCGCGGCGCCGACCGCGACGAGCCGGTCGTAGCCGAGCGCGAGCATCATCGGGACGAGCAGGCCGTAGAAGCCGAGGGTCTCCTCCGCGAAGCCCTCGACGGTGCCGAGCACGGAGAAGACGAGCATCACGGCGGTGATCAGCAGGGCGCCGCGGTCGCGCAGCCGGTGGGCGAGGCGGGCGATGCCCCGGTCGAGGGCGCCGGTGGCGAACACGACGGTGATGAAGGAGCCGATGGCGAGGACGAAGAGGAAGACGCCCGCGCTGCCGTACAGGGCGCCGGTGAAGCTCGGGCCGACCTCGTGGGTGGTGAGGTCCTGGATGCCGTACAGGCCGTTGACGGGGGAGAGGAAGAGGTCGTTCAGCCGGTCGGTGAAGCTCTGGGTGTCGTGGACGCGGTGGTAGGTGCCGGACAGCGGGGCGCCGCTGTCGTTGCGCGCGTACTGGCCGGCCGGGACGAGGAACGCCAGCAGCCAGACCGCGACCGTGACCAGGGCCAGGACGGTCAGGGCACTGGGGAACGCGAGCCGCTTGGCGGGGGCCGGGGGTTCGTGCTCCGCGACGGGCGGGACGGGCGGGGGCGGTGCCGCCGGGCCGGCGCCGTCGGGGCGGCCGCCCGCGTCCGCCGGAGCGGCCTGATCGTCTGCTGCCACGCGCCACCGTCCCTCTGGTGCGACCTGCGACCTGCGATCTGCGATCTGCGATCTGCGATCCGAGATCCCCCACCGCGATCCGTGCTCCGCGGCCCGCGGTCGGGGGCCCGCTGCCGGGGGTCCGCGGTCCCGCGTGTTCCGATCATCGGCCGGAGGAGCGGTGCGCGCCGTGGCGGCGGGCCCGTACGGGTGAACGGGCGCTCCGGGGCGGGCGGGCGCGGGCCCCGTTCTAGGATCGGATCATGATGCGGACCAGCACCAAGACCGAGCTCGGCGACTTCCTGCGGTCCCGCCGTGCCCGGATCCGCCCCGAGGACGCGGGACTGACCGCAGTCGGCGGACGCCGCCGGGTGCCGGGGCTGCGCCGCGAGGAGCTGGCCCGGCTCGCCGGGGTCAGCGTGGACTACTACACCCGCTTCGAGCAGGGCCGCGCCGAGAACGTCTCCGACGCCGTCCTCGACGCCGTGGCGGCGGCGCTGCGGCTGGACACCGCCGAGACCGCGCACCTGACCCGGCTCGTGCGCAACGCCGGGCGCGCCGGCTCCCGTACGGCGGCGCGGGGCGCGGACAGCGACGACGGGGCCCAGCGGGTCCGGCCGGGGCTGCTCCGGCTGCTGGACTCGATGCCCGGGACCCCCGCCTTCGTGGTGGGCCGGCGCACCGACGTCCTCGCCTGGAACCCACTGGGCGCCGCCCTGCTCACGGACTTCGCCGCCCTGCCGCCCGAGCGCCGCAACAAGGCCCGGCTGGTGTTCCTGGACCCGGACGTGCGGGGCCGCTACGCCAACTGGCGGACCAAGGCGCGGGACCTGGTCGCCTACCTCCGCTATGACCTGGCGCGGCATCCGCACGATGCCCGGTTCGCCGCGCTGATCGAGGAACTGGCCGAACACAGCCCGGAGTTCGTGGAGCTTTGGCAGGAGCAGGAGGTGGCGGAGAAGACGCACGGCGGCTACCACCTGCGCCACCCGCTGGCCGGCGGGTTCACCGTCGCCTACGAGAGCCTGCGGCTGCCCGACGACCCCGACCAGATCCTGATCGCCTACACCGTGGAGCCCGGCTCGCCCTCCGAGGCGGCGCTACGGATCCTCGCGGCGGCGGCGGCGGCGGCCACGGCCACGGCGACGGGCCACGGCCCGGCCGGCGGCGCGGGCGCGGCCGACGCCGCGGGCCCGAGCGGGCCGGAGAGCGAACCCGCACCGCCGCGGCCGGGTCGCTGACCTGCCGGAAGCCGTGCGGTGGCCGTTCCGAGGCCGCCGGCCGGCGGGGTGCGGACACCGCGCCCCGCGAGCGCCCGAAGTCGGTACTCGCACAAGGATCTTGACCTGTATGCCGCGTGTCGAACCGGCCCCCTGATCGTTTCTTCAGCCGTAACCCTCACATCGGCTGCCGGATCGGGAGGCGTGCGGTGACGGCTTGGCAGTACTTCGCCGGGGCGGGTCTGGTGGCGGCGCTGTGCCCGCTGCACGGCCACGTGGCGGTCGCGGGCGACGGCCACGGCCACGGGGCGCGGGTCGACGTCTGCGTGCCCGGCGGGCATCCGAAGCCGCCCGCCGTGCGGCCGCCCGCCTCGTTGCCGCCCGGGGTGCCGGTGCCGCCCGTGGCCCTGCCCTCCGTGCGGGTGAGTCCGCCCGGGGTGGAGCGCCCCACGGTGCGCCACCCGGGCGTCGCGCCGGGCCTCGCGCCGGTGTCCGGGCCCGCGGCCCCGGCGCCGGGGGCCCCGGCGCGGCCGGCCCGGCCCGCGCCGGCCGCCGGGCCCGGACCCGAGCCGGTCCCGGCCGCCGCTCCCGCCCCGCCCGCGGCCGGGACCGCCCTCGCACGGGTGAGCGCCTTCCACGTGCGCCCGTACCGTTCCGCGGCCTCGGAGCGGCGCGGCCCGAAAGGCCTGACGACCATGATGCTCTTGGTGGTCGTCACCACCCCGGCCGTGCTCGCCGCCGCCGCGCTGCGCCCCCGCTCCAAGAGCCGCGGCTGACGCACCCGATGAACCCACGCACCCACGAACGGGAGATTTCTCGTGTCCGAATGGCTGGTCCTGGCCATCGCCATGGCGCTCGTCTGCGCCGTCGTCCTCGCCATCACCGCGATCCGGCACCGCCGGGTCGCGGCCGACGAGGACACCAGCGAAACCCCTGACGTCATCGAGTACATGACGATGATGGTCGGGGTGGTCTACGCGATCGTCCTGGGCCTGGCCATCGCCGGGGTCTGGGAGGCGCGCGGCTCGGCCGAGGACAGCGTGCGCCGCGAGGCGCAGTCCCTGTACGAGGTCACCCAGCGCGCCGACGTCTACCCGGCGCCCGTCCGGGACCGGATCCGGGGCGAGGTGGACGCGTACGTCTCCCACACCGTCAGCGTGGACTGGCCGCGCCTGGTGTCGGGGCAGAGCGCCTCCGACGAGGGCGCGCAGCTGCTCGGCAAGCTGCGCGGGGACGTCACCCACCAGAGCCCCGCCAATGAACTCCAGGCGCAGGCCTACCAGCCGTTGCTGGACCACATCGCGGCCGCCGACGACGCCCGCCACTCCCGCACCCAGAGCGACGAGTCCACCCTGCCGAGCGTGATCTGGTTCGGGCTGGTGGTCGGCGGTCTCGTCACCATCGGGCTGATCTTCACCCTCCAGATCCGGCGGTCGGGACGTGAACTGCTGCTGGCGGGCCTCTTCAGCGCGCTGATCGTGTTCCTGCTCTTCATGGTGTGGAGCTTCGACGCCCCGTACGGGCGGGACGGCACCGACTCCGCCGGGCCCTTCCAGGACCTCTTCCCGGCGGTGACGGTGACGGCCTCGCGCTGAGCCGTCGTCCCGCAGGCGTCACGCGGTCCCGGGAGGCCCGGTCAGCTCCCCGTCAGCGGCCCGTCAGCTCGCCGCCAGGGCCGCCTGCCGCCGGGCCGCCGCCACCACCGGGGAGTGCCGCAGGGCGTCGGAGATCCGGACGAGGTCGCGCGGGCCGTCGGCCGCCACCAGCACCTGCTCGCCGTCCGGATCGCCGTCCGCGTCCGCCGTCCCCTCGGGGGCGGCGGCGCTCGTGCGCACGGCGGCCGCGACCATCGCGGCGTCCGCGACGGCGCGGGCCGTCTCCTCGTCCGCCCCGGCCGCGCGGGCCCGCTCGTACGCCGAGTCGCGGTGGCGGCGGTCGAAGCAGGGGCCGAGGCGCAGGAAGCCGTCGTGGATGTCGGACTCCCGCTGGATCACCCGGATCTCGGCCGGGGACCACCAGGACATCCGCACGCAGGGGGTGCCGGGGGCGGTGCTGCGCACCTCGTGCCACAGCGCGCCGAGCCGCCGGTACGTCGTCCAGGTGTGCCAGCTGTCCGACAGCCGCTGGCACACCAGCGGCAGGACGAAGCCGACCGCGCTGACCAGGGCGGCGGCCGACGCCAGGGGCGGGGCGACGTAGGTGCTCAGGAAGTCGAGGTCGTGGCCGAGCCAGCGCGCGCCGACGGCGGACAGCTTCGTGGCGTCGTAGGTGAGGCTGATCGAGTAGCCCGACACGATGATCACCAGTCCGCCGCGCAGCCAGCCGCGGACCTGTACCGACCAGTGCCAGCACATCGCGACCATGGTCACTGCGGCCACGCTGTGCGCCAGCAGGTAGGACACGATCATCAGGCGGACGTACGGGGTGTTCGCGTAGTACGTGTCGAAGTCGCGCAGCCGCTCGACGGGCGTGTCCCCCAGCACGGACAACACCATGATCGCCACGATCACGACGGAGTAGCCCGCGATCCAGCGCCGCGTGGTGCGCCGGATCTCCCGCGCCGGGCCGCCGCGCCAGTTGAACATCAGGATCAGGCAGGAGGCGCTGAAGGCCGTCATCAGGCAGTACACCAGCGGGGCCGAGACGTTGGGGATGCCGGTCCAGCGGTTGACGGCCTCGATGGTGGGCGGGGCGGCGAAGGTGAACACCAGGGTGGCCAGGACCAGCAGGACGCAGACCGACCGCAGGAGCGGATCGCGCCAGTGGGTGCGCAGGGCCGGCAGCTTGAAGACGAGGGAGACCGCCATCGCCACTGCCGGGATGTAGTAGTCCTGTCCGTTCAACGGTCGTTCCTGTGCCCCCGGTAGCCGAGGGAGGTCTCGATGCGGCCGGCCAGCTCGTCGCGCTGGGCCGGCGCCCGCAGTCCGGCGGACCCGGCCAGCCAGGTGCGGCACCGGCTGCCCAGCAGGAGCCCGAAGGTCTCGGCCTCCGTCTCCTCCTGGACGTCCGCACGCGTGCGCGCCGCGACGCTGCGCACCGTCTCGCCGAGGTCGGCGCCGTCGGCGAGCAGCCGCGCGGCGACGGCGGCCCCGTCGACGTGGTGACTGCAGTGGCCCGCCTTCATGTGCCACAGCTCGTGGCCCAGGATCACCAGCTGGTGGTCTGGTGCGGTGCGTTCTTCGATGACGACCAGGTCGCGGTCCGCCATGTCGAGCCAGAGCCCGCTGGCCGTCCCCTGCGGGAAGGCGGCCATCCGGAACTCCACCGGGCGCCCGCGGTGCCGGCTCATGCCCTCGCAGAGGGCGGCGTAGAGGTCCAGGGGCTCGACGGGGGCGGGCAGCCTGATGCCGGACACCAGCTCCCCGCACAGTCGCCGCTGCGCTCTGCCTATGCTCACCGTTCTCCCCGTCGGCGCGGATCCGGATCAGGACTCAAGGATCAGATCCAGACTTTCGACTGGGTCATGATTCGTTCGGTTTGACGCTTTCCAGAAGCATGTCCAGCCATTCGGTCACCTTGTCCCGGTGCTTGTCGCTGGGCAGTTGGGCGGCGCGCCAGGCGATGCCCCGTACACCGTGGTTCTGCAGGAGTCTTGCCAGCGGATCGCCGGCCGAAGCGGCCTCGGCCGGTACGGTTTGCCGCTCGCGCCCCGCGAAGTCCTGGAGCAGCTGCTGCTCGGTGCGCTGGAGGGCGTCGGTGAGGGCGTCGGCGTCGTGGGCGGTGAGGAAGCCGGCGTGCACCCCGAAGAAGCGCTGGATGGCGTCACAGTGCTCCATGGTGGGGCGGCGGTCGCCGTTGATCAGGGCGCCCGCCTGCTGCCGCGACATGCCGGCGCCGTCGGCGATCTCCTGCTGGGTGTAGCGGCGGCCGTTGGGCTTCACCCGGGTGCGTCGCAGCAGGTCGAGGCGCTGGAGGAAGCGCGCCTGGAGATCGGGTTCGCCGGCGGAGCGGCCGTCGAGCAGGGTCTTGATCACGTCCGTGGGGACCCCGGAGGCCTCGGAGAGCCGCCGCAGGTCGAAGACCTGGTTCCTGGTTCGGCCCAATTTCGTCGCGAGTTCGGCGACCCGCGTGACGGTCGCTGCCAGGGGCGCGTTGGCCACCGCGACGGGAGCCGGGAAGCCGTCTGTCACCAGTGGTTCTCCTAGATCGCGCGAGGTCAGTGGGCACGTGGTCGGCCTCAGGGAATCTATCCGGTCTACCCCGGGAGAGCTAGAACTTGCCACAGCTGTGGCGGGAATGAGCTGTCGCGAGGCTGGAATTGCCACAATAGTTGACACTCGAATGAAGTCGGTAGCAGGATCGCCACACGGAAATGAAGATCCAGACCGTGAGGAGGGGGAGCTCTCGGTGCCACATCTCGCAGCGGTGGGCCCGTCTGATGGCCTCGTCCGAGCCGGTGAGGAACGCCTGGCGGGCGAGGAGTCCGTCCGTGGCGCAGTGCGGTCGGAGCGACGCAAGGAGATTTTGCGCCAGCGCCGCGAGGAGCTGGGCCTGAGCCAGGAGGACGTCGCGTCCCGCCTGCGCATCAGCGTACGTGCGTACGGAAACTGGGAGCGCGGGCTCGTCAAGGAGTGGACGGACCGCAAACTCCTCGCCCTGGCCGAGGCCTTGGAGATGAGCGAGCGGCAGTGCTTCTGGCTGTTCAGGGTGATGGTCGACCGCGATCCGCCGCCCACCTGGCGCGCGGCCGAGGAGAACCGGCTGCCCCAGGACCCGGCCCAGCGCGATTACCTGTGTGACTACGCGGCCCTCATGGAAGCCGTTCCCTACCCGAGCTTCCTGGTGGACCACCGCTGGGACGTCGCGCTCACCAATTCGGCCTTCGACCGGCTCTTCCAGTCGGTGCGCCCGCATCCGACGGCCCTGCCGGACGACAACTTCCTGCGCTTCGTGCTGTTCCACCCGGACGCCGCGGCCGTGCTGGAGGACCACGAACCGGCCTGGTGCGTACCGCTGCTCGCCCAGTTCGCGACCGCGCTCGGCGCGGCTCCGGAGGACGAGGGACTGCGGAGCATCCGTCAGGAGGTGGCCCGCGACCCGTTCATGGAGGCGGCCTACCGCTACGGGGTCCCGCACTGGCTGAGCACCCACGGGGAACTGGCCGCCGAGCAGGACGGGGCCGTGCGGACGGTCCGTCACCCCGACCCCGGATACGGCGTCGTGCGGTGCCGGATGGTGGCGGAATCCAGCCGAATGCTGGAGGGCATGGGACTGACCCGGGTCACCCTGGTGCTGTCGGCGCCGCAGGGCCTGCCCTCGGGTCCCGTGCGCGGCGGGACCGGGTTCCCGCAGCAGCAGGGGGCGCGGCTGCGGGCCGTGCCGTCGCCGGTGGACTGACCGGGAGCGCGGTTCCCGGGGCCACGGCCGCCTTCCGCGGTGGGTCCGCGCGGGGTGCGTGCCACGATCCGCGTCATCGCGCGGATGTCACCGATCGTGGCATCCGCGGCGGTCCGGGCGGTCCCGGCGCCGTCCGTGGTTCCCTGGTCCGGTGATCCACGGCAGCGGCCGTGACGGCGAAAGGCGGTAGGGGCGTGCGGTTGACCATCCTCGGCGGGGGCGGATTCCGCGTTCCGCTCGTCTACGGAGCCCTCCTCGCGGACCGCGGCGAGGGCCGGGTGTCCCATGTGACGCTCTACGACGCGGACCCCGCCCGGCTCACCGCCATGGCCCGCGTCCTCGCCGGCCAGGCCGCCGCCGCCGCGGTCCCCGACGCCCCGGCCGTCACGGCCACCGGGGACCTCGACGAGGCCTTGCGCGGGGCCGACTTCGTCTTCTCCGCCATCCGCGTCGGCGGACTGGAAGGACGCGCCGCCGACGAGCGGATCGCCCTGGCCGAGGGGGTCCTGGGCCAGGAGACGGTCGGCGCGGGCGGGATCGCCTACGGCCTGCGGACCGTTCCCGTGGTGCGCGAGATCGCCCGCCGGATCGCCCGGCACGCCCCGGACGCCTGGGTCATCAACTTCACCAACCCGGCCGGGGTGGTCACCGAGGCGATGGCCGAGGTGCTGGGCGACCGGGTCATCGGGATCTGCGACTCGCCGGTCGGGCTCGGCCGCCGGATCGCCCGGCTGCTCGGCGCCCGCCCCCAGGACGCCTGGATCGACTACGTCGGCCTCAACCACCTCGGCTGGGTACGCGGCCTGCGCGTCGGCGGCCGGGACGAGTTGCCCCGGCTGCTGGCCGACGCGGGGGCCCTGGAGTCCTTCGAGGAGGGCCGGCTCTTCGGCGCGGACTGGCTGCGCTCGCTCGGCGCGATCCCCAACGAGTACCTGCACTACTACTACTTCAACCGGGACACCGTCCGGGCGTACCAGGAGGCCAAGCAGACGCGCGGGGCCTTCCTGCGCGACCAGCAGCGCGCCTTCTACGCCGAGGCCGGCCGGGCGGCGGACGGCCCCGCCGGGCAGGCGCTCGCCGCCTGGGACCGGACGCGGGCCGAGCGCGAGGCCACGTACATGTCCGAGAACCGGGAGGTCGCCGGCGTCGGCGCGCGCGAGGACAGCGACCTGGAGTCGGGCGGGTACGAGAAGGTCGCCCTCGCCCTGATGCGGGCCATCGCGCGGGACGAGCGCGCCACCCTCATCCTCAACGTCCGCAACCGCGCCACCCTGTCGGTGCTCGACGCCGAGGCCGTGATCGAGGTGCCCTGCCTGGTCGACGCCAACGGGGCCCACCCGGTGGCCGTCGACCCGCTGCCGCTGCACGCGGTGGGGCTGGTGACCTCCGTCAAGGCGGCCGAACGGGAGGTGCTGGCCGCCTCCGCGAGCGGGGCGCGGGCCGACGCGGTGAAGGCCTTCGCGCTGCACCCGCTGGTGGACTCGGTGGCGGTGGCGCGCAGGCTGCTGGACGGCTACGCGGCGGAGCACCCGGGTCTCGCGTACCTGCGCTGACCGCGACGGGGCGGGGCGGCCGGGGCGGGGGCTCGCGTCCGGTTCACCCGTACGGCGGCTTGCGGCATGCGGGGACGGGTGCGTGCTGTGACAGTGCGAGAGTGACCACTGCTCCCGCCACAGCCGCCGCGCCCCCCGTGCTCGACCGGCGGCGGCGCAACGTCGTCTTCGGCACGATCATGCTGGGCGTGCTGCTCGCCGCGCTCGACCAGACGATCGTGGGCACGGCCCTGCCCACCATCGTCGCCGATCTGGGCGGGGCGGCCCACATGTCGTGGGTGGTGACCGCGTACCTGCTCGCGGAGACCGTCGCGACGGTGCTGGTGGGCAAGTTCGGCGACCTCTTCGGCCGCAAGCTCATCTTCCAGATCTCCGCCGTCGTCTTCATCACCGGCTCCTTCCTCTGCGGCCTCGCCGGCAACATGACCCTGCTCATCCTGTGGCGGGGCGTGCAGGGCATCGGCGCGGGCGGTCTGATGGTCACCTCGATGGCGCTGATCGCCGACGTGGTGCCGCTGCGCGAACGCGGCAAGTACCAGGGCGCGATCGGGGCGGTCTTCGGCGTCGCGACGGTGATCGGCCCGCTGCTCGGGGGGCTCTTCACCGACCATCTGAGCTGGCGCTGGGCCTTCTACGTCAACGTCCCGATCGCGGTCCTCGTCGTCATCGCGGCCGCCCGCACGATCCCCTCGGTACGGGTCGCCGGGCGGCCGGTCATCGACTACCTGGGCATCGCGCTCGTCGCGGTCGGCGCCAGCGCGCTGATCCTGGCCACGAGCTGGGGCGGGAACGAGTACGCGTGGAGCTCGCCCGTCATCATCGGGCTGTTCGCGGGCGGCGTGCTGGCCCTGGGGCTGTTCTGCCTGGCGGAGACGCGGGCCGCCGAGCCGATGCTCCCGATGCGGCTGTTCCACAACCCGGTGTTCTCGGTGTGCTCGGTGCTGAGCTTCGTCGTCGGCTTCGCCATGCTCGGCGCGATGACCTTCCTGCCGACCTACCTGCAGTACGTGGACGGGGATTCGGCCACCGTCTCCGGCGTGCGCACCCTGCCGCTGGTCATCGGCCTGCTCATCGCGTCCGTCTTCAGCGGCAACGTCACCAGCAAGACCGGGCACTACCGGATCTTCCCGATCGTGGGCAGCGCCGTCATGGGCGTGGGCCTGTACCTGTTGTCGCGGATGGGGCCGCAGACCGGCGTCTGGCTGGAATCGCTGTACATGTTCGTGCTGGGCGCCGGGATCGGCCTGTGCATGCAGGTGCTCACCATCGCCGTCCAGAACACCGTCGACTACGCCGACCTCGGCACGGCCACCTCCGGCGTCACCTTCTTCCGTACGCTCGGCAGCGCGTTCGGAACGGCGGTGTTCGGGACGATCTACGCCAACAGCCTGGAGCCCGAGCTGACGGCGGCCGTGGCCCGGGCCGCCCGCGCCACCGGGGCCGACCCGGCGAAGCTGGCCGCGGCCGCGCAGAGCCCCCAAGGGGTGCACGGGCTCGATCCGGCGGCCGCCGGGCCCGTCATCGCCGCGTACACGGAGGCCCTGCGGACCGTCTTCCTGTGGACGGTGCCGGTGGCCGCGGTGGGCTTCGTCGTCGCCCTCTTCCTCAAGCAGGTCCGGCTGCGCGACAGCGCCCGCGCGGGGTCCACGGACATGGGCGACGGCTTCGCCTCGCCCGCCACGGCCTCGGGGGATTCGGCCAAATTGCTGGAGCTGGCGGTCGGCAAGCTCGTCCGGAGCATGGGCCCGGACACGGCGCGCGGGATCGTCGACGCCTCCGACACGCGGCTGGACATCGCGGGAGCCTGGGCGGTCATGCAGGTGGACCTGCTGACGCGGACGGTCGGCCACGCCAGTCTCGGCCTGATCGCGGCCCGGCGTTCGCTGCCGCCCGAGGTGCTGCTCCCCGTCTTCGACCGGATGTCGGAGGAGGGCTTCCTGACCCGGCAGAACGGATTCTTCGCGCTCACCCCGGCGGGGGAGCGGGAGGCGGGGGTGATCTCGGGGGCGTGGGCGGGCTGGCTCGGAGACCAGCTGGAGAAGGACCGTGGGCGGCCCCGCAGCGCCGAGCTGAGGGTGGCGGCGGACGCGATCGCGAAGCGGCTGCTGGCCGAGGACCTCGGCGACGGCAATTTCGCGCCACGCCTGGTGCGGCGGGGGTAGGGCGGGGAACCCGGCGGGGAACCCCGGGCCCGGCCCGGGCGTCCTTCGCTGTGCGTACGGATCCGCGGGCGAAGCGTGCGGGCGTGCGGGCGAAGCGGGGGGCGGCGCTCATGACGGTCACGTTGGCGGAGGAGGTCGTCCTGCTGTCCCTGGACGCGCGGTCCGGGGCGGCGCGGCGGCGGCAGGCGGCGGGCTGGGCCGTCGCGGGCGGCATACTCCTCGAACTGGTCATGGCCCGGAGGGTGTCGGTGACCGGCAAGTACCTGGAACTGCGGGACCCGGCGCCGACCGGGGTGCGGCTGCTCGACGGCCGGATCCAGCTGATCGGCTCCTGGCTGCGGGGCCGCAGCAAGCGGCGGGTGACGGACTGGCTGACGAAGGACCACTCCCACGCGGTCGGCGCGGTGCTGGACAGCCTCGCCGAACGGGGCGTGGTCGGGTCGGAGGTGCGCAAGGTGCCGGGGGTGTTCCCGCAGCGCCGCTACCCCGGGTCCGACGCCGCCGTGGAGCGGGAGCTGCGGGAGCGGCTCGGGCGCGTCGTCCTGGGGGGCGCGGAGCCCGACGCGCGCACGGCCGGCCTCATCTCCCTGCTGCACGCGGCCGGGCTGCACGGACCGGCCTTCCCGGACCGGCCGGCCCGGGAGGTGGCCCCGCGGATGGGGGAGATAGCCGCCGGTCAGTGGGCGGGGAAGAGCGTCCGCGCGGCCGTCCGGGACATGCAGGCGGCGGCGGTCACCGCCACGGTGTTCATGGCCTCGGCGCCGGTCTGAGGACGCCGGTCTGAGGACGCCGGTCCGGGGGCGGGGTCCGGGGCGGACAGGTGCGCCCGGGCGTGCCTACCGGGCGGCCGGCGGGGCGGCGGCGGTCCCCGGGCCCGTCGGGTAGTCGTACGAGGGCACGTGCGGCAGCATCGGCAGGTCCGGGCGCCAGGTGCGGAGCACGGCGGCCGTGGGCGGGTAGAGGGCGGAGGGCACCTCGGCCGGGGAGAACCACTGCCAACGGGCGATCTTGTGCGGCTCGGTGACGGTGGGGGCTCCCTCGGCGGTCCGGGTGAGGGCCGCCGCGGTCAGCCGGGTCAGGCCGGAGTTCGCGTCGATCTGGACCGCGAGGACCTCGATGCCCTCGGGAGCGGCCCGCAGGGCCGTCTCCTCGGCGAGCTCGCGCGCGGCGGCCTGCTCGAAGCCCTCCCCGGGGTCGACCTTGCCGCCGGGCAGTTCCCACCGGCCGTCGTGGGCCTGGCCGAGCAGGACGCGGCCGTCGTCGCCGAGCACGATCAGCCCGACGCCGACGACGGCGTTGGGCTGGGGGACGGCTCGCACGGCCGGCTCCGGTAGGTCCGCCCGGTTCTGGTGTTCGGTAGCCATGGCTCCATTTGCCGTGCCGGTGCGACGGTTTGTCAAACCCCGCAGGTGTGGGGGCGATCGGGGCGAGAGGCGGAGAATCAGACAGTTGTGCGGGTTCCGGTCAGGGCCCGTCCGCGCAGGCTCTGGGCGGTCCGATCGTCGTACGGTTCGCCGGCTCGGGGGGATGCGCATGGCACACGTGCTGGTCATCGGCGGAGGGGTCGCCGGTCTCGCGGCCGCGCTGCTCGCCGCCCGGCGGGGGCACACCGTCGAGCTGTTCGAACGGGACACCCGCGCCCCCGGAACCGCCCTGGACCGGGACTTCTTCGGCTGGCGCCGCCCCTCCGTACCCCAGGCGGCCCAGCCGCACGCCCTGCTCGGCGCCGCCCGCAAGGTGCTGGTCCGTGAACTGCCCGACGTACACGCCGAGATGCTCCGGCTCGGAGCCCGGGAGTGGCACGAGCTGGACTGGTTCGACGTACGGCCGCCCGCGCGGCCCGGGGACGAGGACCTGGTCATGCTCCAGGCCCGCCGCATCGTGCTGGAGAGCGCCCTGGCCACCGCGCTGCGCGCCGAGCCGGGCGCGGTGGTGCACTACGGGGAGCCGGTCTGCGGGGTGACGGCCGTCTCCGGGACGGCCGCGGCGGGGACCGGTCCCGCGACGGGGGCCGGTGCCGGGACGGGGCCGGCGGAGGGCCCGGAGGCCGGTGCCGATCCGGGGATCCGGGTCACCGGGGTGAACACGCGCGGCGGCGCGTACGCGGGTGACCTCGTGGTGGACGCGGGCGGGCGGCGGGGCGGCGCCGAACGGTGGCTGGCCGCCGCCGGCTGTCGGCCGGGCACCGTCGAGCGGCACCGGACCGGCCTCGCGTACTTCTGCCGCTGGTACCGGCTGCCCCCCGGCGTCCGGGAGGGTCCGCGCCGGCCGTGGACGGTGACCGGCGGCGGCTTCGCCGGGTGCGCGGTCTTCCCCGCCGACAACGGGGTCTTCGCCGTCACCCTGTTCGTGCACACCGAGGACCCCACCCGCGCGGCGCTGCGCGAGCCCGCCGTCTTCGAGGCCGCGGCGCGCGCCTTCCCGCCCGGCGCGGCCTGGCTGGAACTGGGAGCCGCACCGCTGTCCGGGGTCCTGGCGACGGCGAGCCTGGACAACCGGTGGAGCGCCCTCGCGGACGAGCGGGGCCCGGTGGTCAGCGGACTGGTGCCCGTCGGGGACGCGCTCACGCACACCAACCCGACCCTGGGGCAGGGGACCTCGCTCGCCCTGTGGGCCGCCCACCGGGTGGCCCGGACCGCGCACCAGGAACCCGGATCGGCCGGCTTCGCCGCCGATTACCACGCGTGGGCGGTGCGCACCGTCAAGCCCTGGTTCGACTTCCAGGTCGTCGCCGACGCGGCCATCGGGGCGCGCTTCGCCACCCGGGCCGGGCGGACGGGTACCGCCCGCGAGGCCGCCGCGCTGTTCGAATGCGCGTTGGAGGATCCGGAGGTGATGCGGGCCCGGGCCCGGGTCCGCCACCTCGTGGAACCGCCCGGGCGGGCCTACGCCCACCCCCTGATCCGGGCCCGCGTGGCGCGCTGGCTCGCGGCCCGGCCGGAGTACGCCCCGAACGCGGTGGGACCGGACCGCGCGGAGTGGGAAAAGCTCACGGCGGGCTGAGCGGCGGGGTGCCGAGGACTTCGGCGAGGTCGTAGCCGATGACCTCCTCCAGCTGGGCGTACGTACAGCTCTGCGGCGTACGGTCCGGGCGCCAGCGGCCGAACTGGGCGGTGTGCCGGAAGCGGTCGCCCTCCATGTGGTCGTACTTCACCTCCAGCACCCGCTCCGGGCGCAGCGGCACCCAGGACAGGTCCTTCTTCCCCGTCCAGCGGCTCTGCGCCCCCGGCAGCCGGGCGCTCTCGTGCGCGGACTCCTCGGCCCATGCCGCCCAGGGGTGGCCCGCGGGATCGGGCATGCGCAGTGGTTCCAGCTCCTCGACCAGCTCGGCGCGGCGCTTCATCGGGAAGGCGGCGCAGACCCCCACGTGCTGGAGCGCGCCGTGGTCGTCGTACAGGCCCAGGAGCAGCGATCCGACAATCGGACCGCTCTTGTGGAAACGCAGGCCGGCGAGGACGACGTCGGCCGTACGCTCGTGCTTGATCTTGAACATCAGCCGGGCGTCGGGCCGGTAGGGGAGATCGAGGGGTTTCGCGACGACCCCGTCCAGACCGGCGCCTTCGAACTGCTCGAACCACTGCCGCGCCAGCGCGGGGTCGGTGGTGGCGGGCGCGACGTGCACGGGGGGCAGAGCGGTGGACAGGGCGTTGACCAGGGCGCTGCGGCGTTCACTGAGCGGGGTGTCCAGCAGGGACGCGTCGCCGAGGGCGAGCAGGTCGAAGGCGACGAAGCTGGCCGGGGTGGTTCCGGCGAGCAGTTTCACGCGGGACGCGGCGGGATGGATCCGCTCGGTGAGCCGGTCGAAGTCGAGCCGCCCGCCCCGCACGATCACGATCTCGCCGTCCACCACGCAGCGGGGCGGCAGGTTCTCCTTCAGGGCCGCCACCAGCTCGGGGAAGTACCGGGTCAGCGTCTTGCCGGTGCGGCTGCCGATCTCGATCTCGTCGCCGTCGCGGTGGACGATCGCGCGGAAGCCGTCCCACTTCGCCTCGTACTGCATGCCGGGCGGGATCTTCGCCACGGACTTGGCGAGCATTGGTTTCACGGGGGGCATCACCGGCAGATCCATGTCATCGATTCTGCGGTGGTACGTCCGGACCCGCCCGGTGTGCGCGCCCGGCCGGGCACGCCTACCGTGGCGCACATGGGTGCTGCGGGTGGTGCGATCGAGCTCGAAGCCGGCGGGCGCAAGGTACGGCTGTCCAGCCCGGACAAGGTGTACTTCCCGGAGCGGGGCCTCACCAAGAGAGACGTCGCCGAGTACTACCTGGCCGTCGCGGACGGGATCACCCGGGCGCTGCGCGACCGTCCCACCACCCTGGAGCGGTTCCCCGACGGGGTGGAGGGCGAGTCCTTCTTCCAGAAGCGCGCCCCGAAGAACCTCCCCGAATGGATTCCCACCGCCCACATCGCCTTCCCCAGCGGCCGCAGCGCGGACGAGATCTGTCCGACCGAGCCCGCCGCCGTCCTGTGGGCCGCCAACCTGGGCTGTCTCACCTTCCACCCCTGGCCGGTGCGGCGCGGGGACACCGACCGGCCGGACGAGCTGCGCATCGACCTCGACCCGCAGCCGGGCACCGACTACCACCACGCGGTGGCCGCCGCGCACGAACTGCGCGCCCTGCTGGAGGAGCTGGGCCTGCGCGGCTGGCCCAAGACCTCGGGCGGGCGCGGGCTGCACGTGTTCGTGCCGATCGCCCCGCGCTGGACCTTCACCGAGGTCCGTCGGTGCGCGATCGCCCTGGGACGGGAGCTGGAGCGGCGGATGCCCGGCAAGGTCACCACCGCCTGGTGGAAGGAGGAGCGCGGCGAGCGCATCTTCGTCGACTACAACCAGACCGCCCGTGACCGGACCATCGCCTGCGCCTACTCCGTCCGCCCGCGCCCGCACGCCCCGGTCTCGGCGCCGCTGCGCTGGGACGAGATCGACGACGCGGAGCCGCGCGACTTCGACATCGTGACCATGCCGGCGCGCTTCGCCGAGCTGGGCGACCTGCACGCCGACATGGACGAGCACGCCTTCGTCCTGGACGCGGTGCTGGAACTCGCGGCGCGGGACGAACACGAGCACGGTCTCGGCGACATGCCCTACCCGCCGGACTACCCGAAGATGCCGGGCGAACCCAAGCGCGTCCAGCCGAGCCGCGCGAAACACGAGCACTGACCGCACGGCCCGGTGGCGGGGCGGCCTAGGCTCGGGGGATGACCTCGTCCGGGCCGCGGCCCCTGCTCTTCCTCGATGTGGACGGCCCGTTGATCCCCTTCGGGGGTACGGGCCACCCCGCCGGGGACGCCACCGGTCATCCCCTCCTGGCCAGGCTCGACCCGGCGCACGGGCCCCGGCTGCTCGCCCTGCCGTGCGAGCTGGTGTGGGCCACGACCTGGGGAGACGAGGCCAATGAGGTCATCGCGCCGAGGATCGGGCTGCCGTCGCTCGAGGTGGTCGACTGGCCCGAGCCCGATGCGCTGGAGGGTCGGGACGGCCTGCACTGGAAGACCCGTCCGCTGCTCGCCCGGGCGTCCGGATCACCCTTCGCCTGGGTCGACGACGAGATCACCGCCGCCGACCGGGCCTGGGCGGCGGCCCGCCACGGTGCCCCCGTGCTCCTGCACCGGGTCGACCCCCGTACCGGGCTGACGCCCGCCGACTTCGACGTCCTCGGACGCTGGCTGGCCGGGGTGCGCCGGGCCGGGTGTTGATGACCTGTTGATCGGACGTCCATCGGGCCGCAGCAGGATCGGCGGCATGTCGATGAACACCACTGCCACCTCCGCCCCCGCCTGGTACGACCTCGCGCTGTGCGCCCAGACGGGCCCGTCGTTCTTCTTCCCGGAGCCGGGTTCCTCGCTCCGGGACGCGAAGCGGCTGTGCGGGGCGTGCGAGGGGCGGCGGGCGTGCCTGGAGTACGCCCTGGCCAACGACGAGCGGTTCGGGGTCTGGGGCGGCCTCTCCGAAACGGAGCGCCAGGCCCTGCGCCCGCGCGGCTGAGCGGCGCCGGGACGCGGCGGAGCCCCGGCGGGTCCGCCCGCCGGGGCTCCACCGCGTCAGCCGGTCGGTCAGCCCTTGCGGGCGGCCAGGCGCGCGGCGCGCGCCGCGAGGCGCTCGTCGAACTTGCTGGCCTCGGAGTCGAGGCCGTTCATGAAGAGCCCGAGCTCCTCCTGGGCCTTCTGGCCCTCCGGGCCGAGCCCGTCGATGTCCATGATCTTGAGGAAGCGGATCACGGGGCTCAGCACGTCGTCGTGGTGGATCCGCAGGTTGTAGACCCCGCCGATCGCCATCTGCGCGGCCATCCGCTCGAAGCCGGGCATGCCGTGGCCGGGCATCCGGAAGTTGACGACCACGTCCCGCACGGCCTGCATCGTCAGGTCCGGGGCGATCTCGAAGGCCGCGCCCAGCAGGTTGCGGTAGAAGATCATGTGCAGGTTCTCGTCCTGCGCGATGCGGGCCAGCATCCGGTCGCAGACCGGGTCACCGGACTGGTGGCCGGTGTTGCGGTGCGAAATGCGGGTGGCCAGCTCCTGGAAGGCGACGTACGCCACCGAGTGCAGCATCGAGTGGCTGTTGTCGGACTCGAAGCCCTCCGACATGTGCTGCATCCGGAACGCCTCGAGCTTGTCCGGGTCCACGGCGCGCGACGCCAGCAGGTAGTCGCGCATCACGATGCCGTGCCGGCCCTCCTCGGCGGTCCAGCGGTGCACCCAGGTGCCCCACGCGCCGTTGCGGCCGAAGAGGGTCGCGATCTCGTGGTGGTAGCTGGGGAGGTTGTCCTCGGTCAGCAGGTTCACGACCAGCGCGATCTTGCCGATGTCGGTGACCTTGGACTGCTGCGGGTCCCAGGCTTCGCCGTCCTCGAAGAAGCCCGGGAAGTTCCGGCCCTCGCTCCACGGGACGTACTCGTGGGGCATCCAGTCCTTGGTGACCTTCAGATGGCGGTTGAGTTCCTTCTCCACCACCTCTTCCAGCGCGTACAGCAGCTTGGCGTCGGTCCACGCCTCCGAGCTGCCGAGGTGGGGAGAGGTGATCGTCACGGGTGCTCCTGGGGACAAAGCGAATTACCTACGGTTCCGTAGCCTACGGAGTCGTAGGTTAAGCGCGACATCAAGGCCAGCCAAGCCCCAGGGGTCGTTGTGTCCGGTTACCTGCGGTTATCTGCGCATATGGAACCCCCCTTCAGCGGCTTCAGAAAGGTCAGAATCACGCCAGAGGGGGTCCCGAATTTTCGCCTTGACGGCCTCCGGGACCGTCGAAGCGTCCCGTGCGGCCCCGCGGGTCAGTCGTGCCAGAGGACCTCCCGGACCTCTTCGGCGGAGGACGGCCGCAGGGTTCCGTCGAGGAGCAGCCACCGGGTGATGCCGATCGACTCCAGGAACGGCACGTCGTGGCTCGCGACCACCAGCGCCCCCTCGTACGCCTCCAGGGCGCCGGAGAGCTGGCGCGCGCTCGCCAGGTCCAGGTTGTTCGTCGGTTCGTCCAGCATCAGCAGCTGCGGGGCCGGCTCGGCCAGCAACAGCGCCGCCAGCGCGGCCCGGAAGCGTTCGCCGCCCGAGAGGGTGCCGGCCGCCCGGTCCGCCCGGGCGCCCCGGAACAGGAAGTGCGCCAGCCGCGCCCGGATCAGGTTGTTCGTGGCGTGCGGGGCGAACCGTGCGACGTTCTCCACGACCGAGCGCTCGTCGTCCAGCACGTCGAGCCGCTGCGGCAGGAAGCGGGCCGGTACGTGTGCCACCGCCTCCCCGGACGCGGGCGGCACCAGCCCGGCGAGGGTCCGCAGCAGGGTGGTCTTGCCCGAGCCGTTGCCGCCCACCAGGGCGATCCGCTCCGGACCGCGGACCTCCCACTCGCCCGGCACCGACGCCCCGTGCGCGAGGCGCAGGTCCCGCAGGGTCAGGACCCGCCGGCCCGGGGGCACCTGGGTCGCGGGCAGCTCGATCCGGATCTCGGCGTCGTCGCGGACCGCCTCCGCCGCCTGGTCCAGCCGCTCGCGGGCGTCCGCCAGCTTCTCGGTGTGCAGGGTCCGCTGTTTGCCGGCCGACTCCTGGGCGGCGCGTTTGCGGTTGCCCATGACGATCTTCGGCTCGCGCTTGTTGTCGGCCATCTTCTGGCCGTACCGCTTGCGGCGGGCCAGCTTGACCTGCGCTTCCGCCAGTTCGCGTTTCTGGCGGTGCACGTCGGCCTCGGCGACCCGGACCATCCGCTCGGCCGATTCCTGCTCGGCGGCCAGCATCCGTTCGTAGTCGGTGAAGTTCCCGCCGTACCAGCGGACTTCGCCGTCCCGAAGGTCGGCGATCTGGTCGACCCGGTCCAGCAGCTCCCGGTCGTGGCTGACCAGGAGCAGCACCCCGGACCAGGCGTCGACGGCCGCGTACAGGCGCCGGCGGGCCGACAGGTCGAGGTTGTTGGTGGGTTCGTCGAGCAGCAGTACCTCCGGGCGGGCCAGCAGCAGCGCCGCCAGCCGCAGCAGGACGCATTCGCCGCCCGACAGCTCGCCGACGGTGCGGTCGAGCCCGATCCGGGCGAGCCCCAGCTGGTCGAGGGTGGCCAGGGCCCGCTCCTCGACGTCCCAGTCGTCGCCCACGGCGGCGAAGTTGGCCTCCGTGGCCGCACCCGCCTCGATGGCGTGCAGGGCGGCGCGGGTGGAGCGGATGCCGAGCGCCTCGTCCACGCGCAGGGCGGTGTCCAGGGTGGCGTTCTGCGGGAGGTAGCCGATGGTCCCGGCGACGGAGATCTGTCCCGCGGTGGGGGTCAGCTCGCCCGCGGCGAGCTTCAGCAGGGTCGACTTGCCGGATCCGTTGAGGCCGATCAGGCCGGTGCGGCCGGGGCCGACGGCCAGCTGGAAAGCCTCGAAGAGGGGGGTTCCGTCGGGCCAGTCGAAGGACAGGGCGGAACAGGTGACGAAAGCAGAGGGATGACTCATGGAGGCCTCCAGGTTGCGTGGATGGTGCGTGCAACGCGGGGAGACAGCCGACGGGTCACGAAGATGTGGTCGCGGTCGGTGTCTCGGACCTCAGACGAGCAATGTCCTGCTCCGTTTCGGCGGCAATGGGGCGTTCACGAAGCTACGCCGGGGTGGGAGCCGTCCGCAAACGAATTGTGGCCGGCCGTGGTGGAGCGCACGAGCGGTGCGCTCCACCACGCCGGCCACGGGGCCGCCGGTACCGGCCGGATCGACGACCGGGCGTCAGCGGGAGTCGGGTGTCAGCGGGAGTCGGGTGTCAGCGGGAGCCGCGCAGCAGCTCGTCCAGGCTGTGGTCCATGTCGAGGTACATGTGCTCCAGGCCCGGCGGTACGAGGGCGGCCGCCCGTTCGAGGAAGCGCTGGAGCTCGGCCGTCACCATCAGCACGATCGCGACGCCCTCCGGTGCGTGGAACTCGACCGTGGTCCGGTCCCCGTCGTACGGACGCACGCGGACGTCCCCGCAGCCGGCCGGGTGCCGCAGCCCGGACCGGAGCAGATCGCGCGCGAAGGTCCAGGAGACCTCGACGCCCTCCAGCGTGGCCAGTGCGGGGAAGGACATGCGGACGGCGAAGGGATCCGCGCGGTCGTAGCAGAGGGTGACGGGCACGGTCTCGACCTTCGGCGCGGTGGCGACCAGTCGGGCCTGCACGGCCTGCTCGATGACAGTGATCAAGGCTCACTCCCTTGCGGCGGATCTGCTGCCGGGCCGTGGGGTGGGACCCGGCAACCGGATAGACGCCGGAATCGGCAAATCCGTGCACGGCGGATGACGTGAGCTGTGTCACCGATTGGCCTGATCACGGCTGTGCGATCGCACAGGGACGGGTGGATGCGGGTGGCGGGGCAGGGGCGGTGCGCGGTTGCCCGGGGCCCGGAGTCATTTCAATTCGTCCGGTTACCGCTCACCCCGCCGGCGTAACGGGCCCTGCGGGAGAGGCGCCCTGGACGGCGGGCGGGGGCTGCATTAGCTTCCGGCGCCATGAGACTTCTGGGAGTGGGTACTTGTGCGGCGGCCCTGCTGGTGGGGCTGCTGGCCGCGCCCGCGCTGGCGGACGACGCCGGCGGACCGGGCGGCGCCGCCGACGCGGGAGCGCGGGGCGCCGGCTGGGCGCTCAAGGCGACGGGCAAGGACTCCCGGTTCCGGGGCCTCGCGGCCGTCGGCCGCGGCGCCGCCTGGGTGGCCGGATCCGGCGGCACCGTGCTGCGCACCGGTGACGGCGGGCGCACCTGGCAGGACGTCTCGTCGCCCGGCGCGGTGGCCGAGGGGCTGGAGCTGCGCGACATCGAGGCGTTCGACGCGCGCCGGGCGGTGGCCCTGTCGATCGGAGAGGGAGCTGCCTCGCGGATCCTGCGCACCGAGGACGGCGGCGCCACCTGGACCGAGGCGTTCCGCAACCCCGACCCGCGGGCCTTCTACGACTGCCTGACCTTCCTCGACCCCCGCCACGGGCTGGCGGTGAGCGACCCGGTGGACGGGAAGTTCCGCATCCTGGCCACCGACGACGGCGGCCGCGCCTGGCGGGTGCTGCCGGACGACGGGATGCCCGCCGCGCTGCCCGGGGAGGCCGGTTTCGCCGCGAGCGGCCAGTGCCTGGTGGGCTCCGGCCCGCGCGACGTCTGGCTGGCCACCGGAGGCGGCCCGGTGGCCAGGGTGCTGCACTCCGCCGACCGGGGGCTGACCTGGCGGGCCGCTGACGCCACCCTCCCGGCCGGGGATCCGGCGCGCGGGGCCTTCGCGCTGGCCTTCCGCGACCGTACGACGGGCCTCGCGGTCGGCGGCGACTACCGCGCCGGCCAGGCCTCGCCCCGGGCCGCGGCCCGCACCGCCGACTCCGGCCGGGGCTGGAGCCAGGCGCTCACCCCGCCGCCGGCCTACCGTTCGGGCGCGGCCTGGCTCCCGTACGGGCGCGCCACGGCCCTGGCGGTCGGCCCGACCGGTACGGACGTCACCACGGACGCGGGCCGCACCTGGCGGAGCCTGGACGCGGGCTCCTACGACACCGTCGACTGCGCACCGGACGGGGGCTGCTGGGCGGCGGGAGAGCGGGGGCGGGTGGCGCGGCTGGAGCCGCTCAGGCGTCCGGGCCGATGACCGGGTCCATCCCCGGGTGGCGGGCCGCGGTGAACCCGGCGATGGCCGCGGCGGCCGTCGGGCTGCCGGGGGCCGGGCAGGTGGTGGGCGATCCAGGCCATGCCGGTGCTCACCAGGGGCTCACCGGGAGCGCCGCCGACGACGAGGCACCGTACGTCGCCCCGAGCGCCCAGCCGCTCGCGGAACCATCCGTCGGCGACCGCCCGCCAGGGGGAGTCGGCGGGGCCGGGGTCCGTCCCGAGCGAGTCCAGCGCGACGGCGCGCAGCCGGATCGGCTCGGGAACGTCGGCCACCACGGCGGGACGGATCCGCACGGCTGCCTCCAAGCGGGAGCGGGGCGGGCGCGGGCGGGGTTACGCCGGGAGGGTCTCGCGGGCCGCGGCCAGCGCCGGGGCCGTCTTCGTGGCGACGAACTCGGTGATGCGGTAGGCGCAGACGCCCGCCACCACGAAGGGGTCGCCGGCCGCGATCCGCTCGATCTCGGCCCGGGAGACGCCCGCGGCCAGGATGATCCCGCCCTCGCGGGGCACCTTGCGGCCCGAGGCGAGGAAGAGGCCGGAGGCGTAGTGGCCGTCGAGCCAGGCGACGTGGGCTTCCATCTCGGCATCGACGGCTTCGACGGGCGCGGTGTAGGTGAGCTCCATGACGAACATGATCGTCAGGCTACCCTCGCCCTCCATGACGACTGTGAAGACCCCCGCCGACGAAGCCGAGGCCCGCGCGATACAGGACGAACTGCGGTCCGGGGTGGTGCTGGACGAGCCCGGACCGCCCGCGGGGCGGGGCTTGATCGCCGGAGTGGACGTGGCCTACGACGACGCGCGCGACCTGGTCGCCGCCGCGGCCGTCGTGCTCGACGCGGCCACCCTGGAGGTGGCCGCGGAGTCGACCGCCGTCGGACGCGTCAGCTTTCCCTACGTGCCCGGGCTACTCGCCTTCCGCGAGCTGCCGACCGTACTGGCCGCGCTCGACGCCCTGACCGTCGTCCCGGACCTCGTCGTCTGCGACGGCTACGGCCTCGCCCACCCGCGCCGCTTCGGCCTCGCCTGCCACCTGGGGGTGGTCACCGGGCTGCCCAGCATCGGCGTCGCGAAGAACCCGTTCACCTTCACCCACGAGGAACCGGGCGGCCTGCGCGGCGACTTCGCCCCGCTGCTGGCGTCCGACGGGACCGTCGTCGGGCGGGCGCTGCGGACCCAGGACGGGATCAAGCCGGTGTACGTGTCGGTGGGCCACCGCGTCTCGCTGGACGGCGCCTGCGCCCACGCCCTCGCGCTGAGCCCCCGCTTCCGGATCCCCGAGACCACCCGCCACGCCGACTCCCTGTGCCGCCGGGCCCTGCGCGAGGCCTCGTGAGCGGCCGGCCCGCGCGGGGGGCGCACCCGGCCCGCGCGGGCGGCGGCGCACCCGCCCGGCGTACGCGGGGTGCCCGGATCAGCGCGCGTCGGCCACCCGGAAGCGCAGACCCGCCTTGCGCAGCCGGTCCAGCAGGGCGTCGCCCATGGCCACCGCGGTGGTGAGCTGCCCGGCGCGCTCCGGCAGGGCGTCCAGGGCCAGGCACAGGGCGGACTCCGCCAGCATCTTCGCCGTCTCCCCGTAGCCGGGGTCGCCGCCCGACACCTCGGTGAACACCCGCCGCCCGCCGCCCTCGCCGACGAAGCGGAGCGTGAACCAGCTGCTCGCGCGGCGTTCGGGGCCGGGGCCGCTGCCCGGCTCCCAGCGGGCCATCAGCCACCGCCGGGCCGCCGGGACCTGCGCCAGGGCCACCGTCGCGCCCATCGCGGCCGTCCCGCCGAGGGCGACCGGGAGCCGGCGCACCGAGGCGTAGTGCCGGTAGCGGAAGTCCGGGCCGTAGCGCTCCAGCGCGGCCGCCGACCGGGCCACGACCGCCGGGTCCAGGGTGGGCAGCGGCAGCGCCCAGGTCCCCGTCTCGCGGCTGAAGCGCGGCGGGCCCACGGGCCCCCGTACGCGCCGGCCCGCCGCCCGGGGCTCCCGAAGCCGCCGGGCGCGGGCGGCGGCCAGGGTCTGCGGGCCCCGGCCCAGGGCGGTGAGGGCGGAGGCGAGCGTGCCGCCGGAGACGAGCGCGTTGGAGCGGACGAAGCCGTCGACCCGCAGCGGCACCCCCTCGGGCAGCCGGTGCACCGTGAAGTACGCCCCGAGGTCGGCCGGTACCGAGTCGAACCCGCAGGCGTGCACCAGCCGGGCCCCCGTCTCGCGGGCCCGCGCGTCGTGCGCGAGGTACATGCGGTCGACGAACTCCGGCTCCCCGGTGAGGTCCACGTAATCGGTGCCCTCCTCGGCGCAGGCGGCGACCAGCTCCGCCCCGTACCAGACGTACGGGCCGACGGTGGTGGCCAGCACCTTGGTGGCGGCGGCCAGTTCGCGCACGGCGCCCGCGTCCCCGGCGTCCGCGCGCAGCAGCGGCAGCGCCGCGCAGTGCGGGTGACGGACGGCCAGGCGCTCGCGCAGCCGCTCCAGTTTGCCGAGGTCGCGGCCGGCCAGCGCCCAGCGCAGCCCGGCGGGGGCGTGTTCGGCGAGGTACTCGGCGGTGAGCGCCCCCACGAATCCGGTGGCGCCGAAGAGGACGACGTCGTGGGCCCTTCGCGGGCCTTCCTGGCGGACCTGCGCGTTCATGAACCGCTCCTCCCGGCTGGTGTGGGTGGCTGAGGTTAGCGTGGGGACCGGCTGTCCGTACGAGCGGGTGTGACCGGCGGTAGGCGGGAGGCGTCGATGAAGGCAGCAGTGCGCAGGTGGCAGACGGTACGGGAGTTCGCGCTGGGGCTGCCCGAGGCCGTCGAGGAGTTTCCCTGGGGTCCCGAGGACGGCGTGGTGAAGGTCAACAAGAAGATCTTCGTCTTCCTGGGGAACGCGGACGGACCCCGGCCGCCGGGCCTTTCCGTCAAGCTCAAGGACGAGACGCTGCACGGCCACGCGATGGCCGCGCCCGGCGCCGCACCCACCGGCTACGGCCTGGGCCGGGCCGGCTGGGTGTCGGTGCCGCTGGGGGAGGAGGGGGCGCCGTCGGCGCGGGTGCTGTGCGAGTGGGTGGAGGAGAGCTACCGGAGCACGGCGCTCAAGCGGCACCTCAAGGAGCGCGACGCCCGGAGCGGACCGATCCCGCCAATCGGCTAAGCGCTTGCTCTTGTGCTGAGTGGAACGCGTTCCTAGCATCACTGGTGTTACATCGGTTGTGTCACACACTCGCACCAGGGGCGCTGGGGGCTCGATGGCAGTGACAGGGAACGGCCCACGGGCGGGCTCCGGCCCGCTCGCGGGCGTACGCGTGGTCGAACTGGCGGGCATCGGCCCCGGCCCGTTCGCCGCCATGCTGCTCGCGGACCTCGGCGCGGACGTGGTGCGCGTGGACCGGCCGGGCGGCGGCGGCCTCGCCATCGACCCGGCCCACGACGTCACCAACCGGAACAAGCGCTCCGTCCTGGTCGACCTCAAGTCCCCCGGGGGCCCGGCCCTGGTGCTGGACCTGGTGGAGCGGGCCGACGTACTGATCGAGGGGTTCCGGCCCGGGGTCGCCGAGCGGCTCGGCGTCGGCCCGGCCGACTGCCACGCCCGCAACCCGCAGCTGGTGTACGGCCGGATGACCGGCTGGGGCCAGGAGGGCCCGCTCGCCCACACCGCCGGGCACGACATCGCGTACATCGCCGTCACCGGCGCGCTCGGCATGATCGGCGCCCCGGACGGGCCCCCGGCCGTTCCGGCCAATCTGGTCGGCGACTACGCGGGCGGCTCCCTGTACCTCGTCATCGGGATCCTCGCGGCGCTCCACCACGCCCGCACCCCCGGCGGCCGCGGCCAGGTCGTCGACGCGGCGATCGTCGACGGAACCGCCCACCTCACCGCGATGATCCACGGCATGGTCGCGGCCGGCGGCTGGCAGGACCGCCGCGGGGCCAACCTCCTCGACGGCGGCTGCCCGTTCTACGGAACCTACGAGACCTCCGACGGCCTCTACATGGCGGTCGGCGCGCTGGAGCAGCAGTTCTACGACACCTTCGTGGAGCTGCTGGGCATCAAGGAGCAGGCCCCCGCCCGCAAGGACCTGGCCCGCTGGGGCGAGCTGCGCGAGACGGTCGCCGCCCGCTTCAAGTCCCGGACCCGTGCCGCGTGGACGGAGGTGTTCGAGGGCACCGACGCCTGCGTGGCGCCCGTGCTGTCGCTGCGCGAGGCCCCGCAGCATCCCCACCTCGCCGCCCGCGCCACCTTCACCGACTTCGGCGGGATCACCCAGCCCGCCCCCGCGCCCCGCTTCTCCGCGACCCCGGCCGCCGTCACCAGCGGCCCCGCGCTGCCGGGCACCGGCGCCGCCTCCGTGGCCGCCGACTGGGACGTACCGGGCCTGACCGCGCGGGACGGGGACGCCTGATGGAACTGTCCATGCTGCTCGACTACGCGGGCGACCCGCGCGCGGCCGCCGACGGGGCCGCCGCACTGGAGGCGGCCGGGCTGGATGCCGTGTGGGTGGCCGAGGCCTGGGGCTTCGACTCCCCGACGATCATGGGCTACCTGGCGGCCCGGACCGAGCGGATGAAGATCGGCTCGGCCATCCTCAACGTCTACTCGCGCACCCCCGCCCTCATCGCCCAGACCGCCGCCGGACTGGACGCCGTCTCGGGCGGCCGGGCCCTGCTCGGCCTCGGTGCCTCCGGCCCGCAGGTGGTCGAGGGCTGGCACGGCAAGCCGTACGACAAGCCGCTCGGCCGGACCCGCGAGACCGTCGAGCTGTGCCGGCGGATCTGGCGCCGCGAGACCGTCGACCACTACGGCATCACCGACATGCCGCTGCCCGCGGAGAAGGGCGGCCGGCACGGCAAACCGCTCAAGATCCTCACCAGGCCGGTCCGCGACCGGATCCCCGTCTACGTCGCCTCCCTCGGTCCGGCCAACGTCGCGCTGACCGCCGAGATCGCCGACGGCTGGCTGCCCACTCTGTTCCTGCCCGAGAAGGCCTCCGAGGTGTGGGGCAGCGCCCTGGCCGAAGGCGCGGCCAAGCGGGCGCCGGAGCTGGGCCCGCTGCGGACCGTCGCGGGCGGCCTGCTGGCCATCGGCGAGGACGCCGCCGCCGCCCGGGACCTGGCCCGCCCGCAGATCGCCCTGTACGTCGGCGGGATGGGCGCCCCGGGCAAGAACTTCTACAACGACCTCGCCGTCGCCTACGGCTACGGCGAGCAGGCCCGCAGGATCCAGGAGCTGTACCTGTCCGGGCGCAAGCGCGACGCCGCGGCCGCCGTCCCCGACGAGTTCTGCGAACTCATGACCCTGTGCGGGCCCGAGGGATACGTGCGCGAGCGCGTCGAGGCCTTCCGGGAGGCGGGCGTCACCATGCTCAACGTCACGCCCGTCGGTCCCGAGCCGTCCCGGCTGATCGAAACCGTCAAGAGCTGGCTGTAGGGGGACCACCGATGCAACGCCGCATCTTCGACGCCGACCACGAGGCGTTCCGCGAGACCGTCCGCACCTTCCTGGCGAAGGAGGTGCTGCCGCACTACGACCAGTGGGAGAAGGACGGCATCGTCAGCCGCGCGGCCTGGCGGGCCGCGGGCCGCCAGGGCCTGCTGGGCCTGGCCGTCCCCGAGGAGTACGGAGGCGGCGGGAACCCCGACTTCCGCTACGCCGCCGTGATCGCCGAGGAGTTCACCCGCGCCGGGGCCCCCGGCCTCGCCATCGGCCTGCACAACGACATCATCGGGCCCTACCTGACCTCACTGGCCACCGAGGAACAAAAGCGCCGCTGGCTGCCCGGCTTTTGCTCCGGCGAGACCATCACGGCCATCGCGATGACCGAACCGGGCGCCGGCTCCGACCTCCAGGGCATCCGCACCACCGCCGAGGACCGGGGCGACCACTGGCTGCTCAACGGCTCCAAGACCTTCATCTCCAACGGCATCCTCGCCGACCTGGTGATCGTGGTCGCGAAGACCACCCCCGAGGGCGGGGCACACGGCCTGTCCCTGCTGGTCGTCGAACGGGGCACGGCGGGCTTCGAGCGCGGCCGCAACCTCGACAAGATCGGCCAGAAGGCCCAGGACACCGCCGAACTGTTCTTCCACGACGTGCGCGTCCCCAAGGAGAACCTCCTCGGCGGGCTCAACGGCGCCTTCGTGCACCTGATGACCAACCTCGCGCAGGAGCGGATGGGCATCGCGATGGCCGCCATCGCCGCCGCCGAGCACCTGGTGGAGATCACCACCACGTACGTCAAGGAGCGCGAGGCCTTCGGCCGGCCGCTCTCCAAGCTCCAGCACATCCGCTTCGAGATCGCGGAGATGGCCACCGAGTGCGCCGTCACCCGCGCCTTCCTCGACCGCTGCATCACCGACCACACCGCGGGCGAACTGGACCACGTCCACGCCTCGATGGCCAAGTGGTGGGCCACCGAACTGCAAAAGCGCGTCGCCGACCGCTGCCTCCAGCTGCACGGCGGCTACGGCTACATGAGCGAATACCGGGTCGCCCGTGCCTTCACCGACGGCCGCATCCAGACCATCTACGGCGGCACGACCGAGATCATGAAAGAGATCATCGGCCGCTCCCTCCTCGGCTGACGCCAGACCTTCAGAAAGGCTTGACCAGTGAGCACCGAAGCGTACGTGTACGACGCGATCCGCACGCCGCGCGGCCGCGGCAAGGCCAACGGCGCCCTGCACGGCACGAAGCCGATCGACCTGGTCGTCGGCCTCATCCACGCCCTGCGCGAGCGCAACCCCGGCCTGGACCCGGCCGCCATCGACGACATCGTGCTCGGCGTCGTGGGCCCGGTCGGCGACCAGGGCTCCGACATCGCCCGCGTCGCGGCCATCGCCGCCGGACTGCCCGACACCGTGGCCGGCGTCCAGGAGAACCGCTTCTGCGCCTCCGGCCTGGAAGCGGTCAACCTGGCCGCCGCCAAGGTCCGCTCCGGCTGGGAGGACCTGGTCCTCGCGGGCGGCGTGGAATCCATGTCCCGCGTCCCCATGGCCTCCGACGGCGGCGCCTGGTTCAACGACCCGATGACGAACTGGGACGTCAACTTCGTCCCGCAGGGCATCGGCGCCGACCTGATCGCCACCATCGAGGGCTTCACCCGCCGCGACGTCGACGAGTACGCCGCCCTCTCCCAGGAGCGCGCCGCCGCGGCCATCAAGGACGGCCGGTTCGCCGCCTCCGTGGTCCCCGTCACCGACCGCAACGGCCTCGTCGTCCTGGACCACGACGAGTTCGTGCGCCCCGGGACCACCGCCGACAGCCTGGCCCGGCTGAAGCCCTCCTTCGCCGACATCGGCGAGCTCGGCGGCTTCGACGCCGTCGCCCTGCAGAAGTACCACTGGATCGAGAAGATCGACCACGTCCACCACGCGGGCAACTCCTCCGGCATCGTCGACGGCGCCTCGCTCGTCGCCATCGGCTCCCGCGAGGCCGGCGAGCGGGCCGGCCTGCGCCCGCGCGCCCGGATCGTCTCGGCGGCCGTCTCCGGCTCCGAACCCACCATCATGCTCACCGGCCCCGCCCCGGCCACCCGCAAGGCCCTCGCCAAGGCCGGGCTGACCATCGACGACATCGACCTCGTCGAGATCAACGAGGCCTTCGCGGGCGTCGTGCTGCGCTTCGTCAAGGACATGGGCCTGTCCCTCGACAAGGTCAACGTCAACGGCGGCGCCATCGCCCTGGGCCACCCGCTCGGCGCCACCGGGGCCATGATCCTCGGCACGATCGTCGACGAACTGGAGCGCCAGGACAAGCGCTACGGGCTCGTCACCCTCTGCGTCGGCGGCGGCATGGGCGTCGCCACCGTCGTCGAACGCGTCTGACCCGTCCTGATCCCCTGATCCCTCCTCTCACACGGAAGTAGCGAACATGAGCGAGTCCACCACGATCCGCTGGGAACAGGACGAGACCGGCGTCGTCACCCTCGTCCTCGACGACCCGGGCCAGTCCGCGAACACGATGAACCAGGCCTTCAAGGACTCCATCGAGGCCGTCGCCGACCGCGCCGAGGCCGAGAAGGACTCCATCCGGGGCATCGTCTACACCTCCGCGAAGAAGACCTTCTTCGCGGGCGGCGACCTCAAGGACATGATCCGGCTGCGCCCCGAGGACGCGGCCCTCGCCTTCGAGACCGGCACCGCCATCAAGCGCTCCCTGCGCCGCATCGAGACCCTCGGCAAGCCCGTCGTGGCCGCCATCAACGGCGCGGCGCTCGGCGGCGGTTACGAGATCTGCCTCGCCTCCCACCACCGGATCGCCCTCGACGCCCCGGGCTCCAAGATCGGCCTGCCCGAGGTCACCCTCGGCCTGCTCCCGGCCGGCGGCGGCGTCACCCGCACCGTGCGTCTGATGGGCATCGCCGACGCCCTGCTCAAGGTGCTGCTGCAGGGCACCCAGTACAACCCGCAGCGCGCCCTGGAGAACGGCCTCGTCCACGAACTGGCCGCCACCCCCGAGGAGATGCTGGCCAAGGCCCGCGCCTTCATCGACGCCCACCCCGAATCGCACCAGCCCTGGGACGTACCCGGCTACCGCATCCCCGGCGGCACCCCGTCGAACCCCAAGTTCGCGGCCAACCTCCCGGCCTTCCCGGCGAGCCTCAAGAAGCAGCTGAACGGGGCCCCGTACCCGGCCCCGCGCAACATCCTGGCCTGCGCCGTCGAGGGCTCCCAGGTGGACTTCGAGACCGCGCTGACCATCGAGGCCCGGTACTTCACCGAGCTGGTCACCGGCCAGACCGCCAAGAACATGATCCAGGCGTTCTTCTTCGACCTCCAGGCCGTCAACGCGGGCCGCAGCCGCCCCCGGGGCATCGAGCCCCGCCCGGTCCGCAAGGTCGCCGTCCTCGGCGCCGGCATGATGGGCGCGGGCATCGCCTACTCCTGCGCCCGCGCGGGCATCGAGGTCCTCCTCAAGGACGTCACCCCCGAAGCCGCCGCCAAGGGCAAGGGCTACGCGGAGAAGCTCCTCGACAAGGCGCTCTCCCGGGGCCGCACCACCGAGGCCAAGCGCGCCGAACTGCTGGCCCGCATCACCCCGACCGCCGACGCCGCCGACCTGGCGGGCTGCGACGCCGTCATCGAGGCCGTCTTCGAGGACACCGCGCTCAAGCACACGGTGTTCCAGGAGATCCAGCACGTCATCGCCCCCGACGCGCTGCTCTGCTCCAACACCTCCACCCTGCCCATCACCGGGCTCGCGGAAGGTGTGGAGCGGCCCGCCGACTTCATCGGCCTGCACTTCTTCTCGCCCGTCGACAAGATGCCCCTGGTCGAGATCATCAAGGGCGAGCGCACCGGCGACGAGGCCATCGCCCGCGCCTTCGACCTGGTCCGCCAGATCGGCAAGACCCCCATCGTCGTCAACGACTCGCGCGGCTTCTTCACCTCGCGCGTCATCGGCCAGTTCATCAACGAGGGCGTGGCGATGGTCGGCGAGGGCGTGGAGCCCGCCTCCGTCGAGCAGGCCGCCGCCCAGGCCGGGTACCCGGCCAAGGTCCTCTCGCTGATGGACGAGCTCACCCTCACCCTGCCGCGCAAGATCCGCAACGAGACCCGCAAGGCCTTCGAGGCCGAGGGCCGCGCCTGGGCGCAGCACCCGGCGGACGCCGTCATCGACCGGATGGTGGACGAGTTCGGCCGCCCCGGCCGCAGCGGCGGCGCCGGCTTCTACGAGTACGACGAGTCGGGCCGGCGCACCCGCATCTGGCCCGGCCTGCGCGAGCACTTCGCCAAGCCGGACGCCGGCGTCCCCTTCGAGGACATGAAGGAGCGGATGCTCTTCTCCGAGGCCCTGGACACCGTCCGCTGCCTCGACGAGGGCGTGCTCACCTCGATCGCCGACGCGAACATCGGCTCCATCATGGGCATCGGCTTCCCGGCCTGGACCGGCGGCGTCATCCAGTACGTCAACGGGTACGAGGGCGGCCTGCCGGGCTTCGTGGCCCGCGCCCGCGAGCTGGCCGCCACCTACGGCGAGCGCTTCACCCCGCCGGCCTCCCTCGTGGCCAAGGCCGAACGGGGCGAGACGTACGCCGACTGACGGGGCCGTTCCGGGCCCGCCCGCGAGCGGGCCCGGAACACCCGCCGGCTCAGCGGCCGGCGTCGTCCAGCCGGACGAACACCCCGCGCCGCGCGGATCCGTCCGGGGCGGTCCAGCCGGCCAGCACCTGGCCGAGGACCCCCTCGGCGGCGGGGCCGGGACGCAGGACCCGCGACAGGGTCAGGGCCGCCGGGCCCACGGTGACCACGGTGGCGCCGTCGGTGTCGGCCACCTCCGCGAGGCCGGCCGGCTCGGCCGCCGGGCGGGCCCCCTCGGTGCGGACCTCGACCGTCGGATCGGGGGTGTCGCTCTCGCTCTGGGCCTGCGCGGAGGCGCCGCCCGCCAGCAGGGCGAGCAGCCGCTCCAGCAGGACCGGGTCGTGGGCGCCGTCGTACACCCAGCGCTTGCCCAGCACCCCGTGCTCCATGGTGCCGACGAGCGCGTCCCCGGCGCCCTCCAGCGGGGCGCCGCGATAGGTGAGCGGGACCAGGTAGGCGGCCGGGCCGTCCCCGGCGGCGTCGGTGACCACCATGAACTCGATGCCCACCTCGCCCTCGGGGTCGTCGAGCCGGAACCCGCCGGCCCGCGCCAGCAGGGGAGCCCCGCCGGAGTTCCGGTACCAGGGCCTCAAGGGGAGCCACTCGGCGAGGAGTTCGAGTTTGGTCGGGGTCAGGGTGGTGCGGTGGATGACTGCCATGCGCCGAACCTACCCGCCGTCGGGGACGAAAGCGGCACGCAGTTCCGCCGTCAGCGAGCGCTGGAAGGCCGTCACCAGGGCCTGCACCACCATCGGCTGCATGTGGGCCGACAGCGCCTTCATGGACTCCACCCGCTCCGGGTCGCTCTCGCCCTCGGTGAAGGGCCCCCACACCTCGTCCCGGAACAGCGCCGTCAGTTCGTGCGCCGCCGTGCGGGCGTGCTCCATCAGCACCGTGCGGGCCGCCAGGATCGTCTCGTGCGCGATCGGTACGTCGAGCAGCGCGACCCCGAGCCGCAGCAGGCCGACGTCCACCCGGAACCCGTCGCCCGCCCCGGCGAGCACGTTCATCGCGGTGAGCCGGCGCAGGTCGCCCTCCGACAGGCTCCGCCCGGCGCGCTGTTCCAGTTCCGCCCGCGAGAGCTCCCGCGCCGCGTCGGGCGCCCAGCTGGCCACCAGGGCCCGGTGGATCGCCAGGTCGTGCGCGCTCAGGTCGTCGGGAAGCGCGTCCAGGTAGCGCTGGATCGCGGACAGGGTCATGCCCTGGTGCTGCAACTCCTCGATGAGTGCCAGCCGCGAGAGGTGTTCCGGGCCGTAGTGGCCCACCCGGCGGGCTCCGATCACGGGAGGGGGCAAAAGCCCGCGCGTGCTGTAGAACCGTACGGTGCGGACGGTGACACCGGCCTTCGACGCCAGCTCGTCCACGGTGAGCACCGGCTCGGTCGCCCGGTCGGCCATCGTCCGTTCCTCGCTCTCTGCTCCACAGCTTGGGTTCAACAGTATTGCTGTCGCACCAACGATGTGAAACGGCCAGGAGCTGCCCATGACCACGAACCTGCGACTGCCCGGACGACCCGAGGAGCTCACCCTCCCCGCCCTGCTGGCCCGCAACGCCGCCGAACAGGGCGAGCTGCCCGCCCTCTCCTGGCGCGCGGGGGGTGACGGCTGGCGGACGCTCACCTGGAGCGAGGTCCGTCACCAGGTCGCCGTCCTCGCCGCCGGGTACGCCGCCCTCGGCGTCGGGCGCGGCGACCACGTCCTGCTGATGATGGCGAACCGGCCCGAGCACTGGCTGAGCGACCTCGCGCTCGTCCACCTCGGCGCCGTCCCCGTCACCGTCTACGCGACCTCCGCCCCCGAGCAGATCGCCCACATCGCCCGCCACAGCCGGGCCCGCCTGGCCGTCGTCGAGGGGGAGCGCGAACTGCCCCGGTGGGAACCGCTGCTGGCGGACCCCGGCATTGCGCTGGAGCGGCTCGTGGTTGCCGAGGCCGCCGGGGCCGGGGCGCACCCCACGTACGCCTCCCTGTGCGCGAGCGGTACCCGGCTGCACCGCGCCGAGGACTTCGACAAGGCCCTCGGCGAGGTCCGCCCCGAGGACCCGCTGACGGTCGTCTACACCTCGGGCACCACCGGCGACCCCAAGGGCGTGCGCCTGACCCACCGCAACATCTGGCTCCAGTCGGTCCGCCTCGACCGGGGCACCGAACTGCCGGAACACGCCGAACACGTCTGCTACCTGCCGTTCGCGCACATAGCCGAGCGCATCCTCGGCATCTACCTGCCGTTGCTGCGCGCCGCCCACGTCCGGCTGGTCGCGGACCCCGCCGCCGTCGCGGCGGCCGTCCGCGAGCTGCACCCCGTGCAGTTCTTCGGCGTGCCCCGGGTCTGGGAGAAGCTGGCCGCCGCCGTGAAGGCCGTCGTCGCCGGGCTCCCCGAGGAGCGGCGCCGGGCCATCGAGGACGCGGGCGGCCTGGCCCTCGCCCGGGCCGGGCACCGGGAGCGCGGCGAGGAGGTGCCCGCCGCACTCGAAGCCTCGTACGCCCTCGCCAAGGAACGGGTGCTGGACCCGCTGCTGGAGCGGGCCGGGCTGGACCGGCTCGCCTGGACGGCCAGCGCCACCGCGCCGATGCCGCTCGACGTGGTCCGCTTCTGGGCGGCCTGGGGGATCACCATCATGGACGCGTGGGGGCTGACCGAGACCTCCGGCGTGTGCACCGTCAACCGGCACGACCGGTTCCGGCTGGGCTCGGTGGGCCTGCCGATCGAGGGGCTGGAGCTGCGGATCGCCGAGGACGGGGAGGTCCTCACGCGGGGGGCGACCGTCTTCGACGGCTACCTGCGGGCCGACGGGACGGTGGAGGGGGCCCGGGACGCCGAGGGCTGGTTCCCCACCGGGGACGTCGGCCGGATCGACGCCGACGGCTTCCTTTGGATCACCGACCGCAAGAAGGAGCTGATCATCACCTCGACGGGCAAGAACGTCTCCCCGGCGCTGGTGGAGAACACGGTCAAGGAACACCCGCTGATCGGCCAGGCCCTGGTGCACGGGGACGGCCGCTCCTACCTGGTCGCCCTGCTCGTCCTGGACCCCGAACTGGCCCCCGCCTGGGCCGCCGCCCGGGGGATCGGGGCCGCCTCGCTCAGCGAGCTCGCCGAGCACCCGGCCGTCCTGGAGGAGACCGCGCGGGCGGTCGAGGCGGCCAACGCCCGCCTCAACCGCACCGAGCAGATCAAGCGCCACCGGCTGCTCGCCGAGGAGTGGGGCCCGCTGACCGGTGAGCTCACGGCCTCGCTGAAACTGCGCCGCCGCGTGGTCCGGGAGAAGTACGGCCCCCTGATCGAGGAGCTCTACGCGGCCGCGCCCCCGCCCCCCGAGTAACCCGTACGGTCCCACCCGGAGGGCGGGCGCCGTCCCTCCGGGTGAGGCTGGGGCCATGCGGACACACCTGCCCCGGATCCACGCTCGGGCCCCCGAGGGCGGGGTGAACGCCCGTGGGCGTGCTGCGTGACAACCCCGAACTCGCCCTCTTCCTCTGTCTCGCCGTCGGCTACCTCGTCGGGAAGCTGCGGGTGGGGCCCATCACCCTCGGCGGCATCTGCGGCACGCTGATCGTCTCGCTGCTGCTGGGCGCCTGGGCGAAGATCCAGATCGACGCGGACGTCAAGACGATCTTCTTCGCGCTGTTCATCTTCGCCCTCGGCTACCTCGCCGGACCGCAGTTCTTCGCGAACCTCAACCGCGGCAGCCTGCGCTTCTTCGCCCTGTGCCTGATCGAGCTGGTGTCCGTCCTCGCCATCGCCTACCTGCTGGCGCAGGCGTTCGACCTGGACGTCGGCACCGCCTCCGGGATCCTTGCCGGAGCCGCCACCGAATCGGCCGTGGTCGGCACCGCCACGGAGTCGATCGCCAAGCTGCCGGGGCTCACCCCGGACCAGATCGCCACCTACCAGGGTCACGTGGCCACGGCCTACACGGTCTGCTACCTCTTCGGGCTGGTCACCATCGTGATCTACACCAGCCAGATCATGCCGATGCTGCTGCGCATCAACCTGCGGGACGCCTCGCGCGAGCTGTGGGAGAAGATGCGCGGGGGCGGCGGCTCCCTGGAGAGCGACGAGCGCGAGGCCCTGCCCGCGCTGGTCGGCCGCACCTACCTGGTGACCCACGCCGACGGCCGCACGGTCGGGGACCTGGAGAGCGCCTTCGGCGGCCGGGTAACCGTGGAGGCCGTCAAACGCGGCTCCCGCACCCTCGACCCCGCCCCCGGTCTCGCACTCACCCTCTCCGACCTCGTCCTGGTCGTCGGCCGCCGCGCCAACACCATCGAGGCCGGCCGCGCCATCGGCCCCGAGACCCCCGGCATCCCGGGCGTGGACACCCCGCTCGCCACCAGCCAGATCGCGGTGACCGACCGGGCCGTCTCCGGCAAGTCCATCGACCGGATCCAGCACGAACACCCCGAGTTCGCCCGCGACGGCGTCTACGTCACCGACGTGCTGCGCGGCGACCAGAACCTGCCCGCCACCCCCGAGACGGTCATCCAGCGGGGCGACGTCGTCACCCTCGTCGGCGCCCGCTCCGGACTGAACAAGATCGTCGCGAAGATCGGCACCGTCGCGAAGAACGACGCCACCGACTTCATCTACCTCGGCCTCGGCATCGCCGCCGGCTCGCTCCTCGGCCAGATCGTCGTCCGCTTCGGCGGGGTACCGCTCTCGCTGGGCACCGGCGGCGGCTGCCTGGTGTCCGGGCTGCTCTTCGGCTGGTTCCGCTCCCGCCGCCAGACCTTCGGCGCCTTCCCCCCGCAGGCCGCGACCACCATCAAGGACATGGGCCTCGCGGTGTTCATCGCCTGCACCGGCCTGACCTCCGGCCCGCAGGCCTGGCCGCTGCTCAAGGAGTACGGGGCCCTGCTGCCGTTCGCCGGGATCGCGATGGTCCTCGTACCGGCCACGCTCTCCCTGTTCATCGGCGCCAAGCTGCTGAAGATCGAGAAGCCGCTGCTCATCGGCGCCATCGCCGGGCAGCAGTGCTCCACCCCGGCGATCACCTCGGTCACCCAGGTCGCGCAGAGCTCCGTCCCGATGCTCGGCTACACGATCACCTATGCGCTCTCCAACTTCCTGCTGCCCCTGACCGGTCCGATCCTCGTCGGCATTCTCGGCGCCTGACCCGCTGGACGGCTGTTCATGATCGACTTCCTGAACCGCAACATCTTCCAGCCCCACCCGGAGCTGCTGGTCTTCCTGACCGTCGCCCTCGGCTTCCTGGTCGGCAAGCTGCGCTGGCGGGCCATCGCGCTGGGCGCCGTGACCGGCTGCCTCGTGGTGGGGCTCGTCCTCGGGGCCCAGTTCAAGATCACCATCGACGGGACCGTGAAGAACCTCTTCTTCACGATGTTCCTCTTCGCCCTCGGCTACAAGGTCGGTCCGCAGTTCTTCCGCGGCCTCAAGAAGGACGGCCTGCCCCAGGTGGTCAACGCGGTCATCGTCTGCGTCACCGGCCTGCTGGTCTCCTGGGGCTTCGCCGTCTTCCTCGGTTACGGCCCCGGCCTGAGCGCGGGCCTCCTCGGCGGCGCGCTCACCCAGTCCGCCGTCATCGGCGTCGCACAGGACGCCATCGCCAACCTGCCGGGCCTCTCGCCCGACCAGATCAAGGAGCAGGAGAACCTCGTGGCCGTCGGCTACGCGGTCACCTACCCGCTCGGCACGATCCTGTGCGCCATGCTCCTGGCCAACGTCCTGCCCCGGCTCTACCGGCGCGACCTGGCCGTCGAGAGCGCCCGGCTCGCGCAGGAACTCGACGCGCCCAGCGACGACCCCGACCTCCACGAGGGCTACTACGAGGTCGTCCTGCGGGCCTACACCATCCAGCGCCCGGACCTCGTCGGACGCACCATCGACGATTTCGAGGGCCAGCAGAAGTCCCTGGGACGCCGCGTCTACCTCACCCGGGTGCGGCGCGACGGCCAGATCCTCGACCACACCCAGCAGACCGTCCTGAAATCGGGCGACGTCGTCGCGATCAGCGCCCTGCGCGGCTCCCTCGTCGAGTTCGACGCCCGCACCCACATCGGCGCCGAGACGGACGACGTCGAACTCCTCGGCTACCAGACCGAGACCCTGCACGTGGTGGCCTCGGAAAAGGCCCAGCTCGGCAAGACCGTCGCGGAGCTGCGCGCCGAACCGTTCATGGTCGGCGTGTACATCGACAAGCTCTACCGTTCGGGGGCCGAGTTCCCCTACCGCCTCTCCACCCCCCTGGAGCGCGGTGACACGGTCGTGCTGACCGGACCCAAGCGGCTCGTCGACCCGGCCGGCAAGGCCATCGGCAAACCCGTGCCCACCAGCTTCGCCACCGACATGATCTGGGTCGGCCTGGGCATCTTCCTCGGCGGCTGCATCGGCATCCCGGCGCTCACCGCCGGAGGGGTCCCGATCTCGCTGTCCACCTCCGGCGGCGCCCTCATCATGGGCCTGGTCTTCGGCTGGATCCGGGGCAGGTACCCCACGTACGGCAACGTCCCGCCCGGCGCCCAGTGGTTCATGGACACCCTCGGGCTCTGCCTGTTCGTCGCCGTCGTCGGCCTGAACGCCGGACCCGGCTTCACCAGCGGGCTCGCCTCGGCGGGCTGGGGGCTGCTGCTCTTCGGGGCCATCGCCACCCTGATCCCGCTGATCGTGGGCTTCCTGGTGGGCCACCACGTCCAGAAGATCCGCTTCCCGATCCTGATGGGCGTACTGGCGGGGGGCCAGACGACCACCGCCGCGATCGGCGCCGTCAACGAGGCGTCCCGCTCCCAGGTGCCCGTGCTCGGCTACACGATCCCGTACGCCATCTCCAACGTCCTCCTGACCATCTGGGGCGCCGTCATCGTCATCCTCAACCACTGACTCCCGCCGCCGGACCACCGCCCCCGAGCCGCTAAGGAAACCCCCGTGCCGCAGACCAGCTTCAGCCGCGAGGAGATCCAGTCCCTCGCCCAGCTCAGCCCCTTCGAGCTGAAGGACAAGTTCATCCAGCTCGCCACCGCCGCCCAGGAGGACAAGCCGGGCCAGAAGGGCACCACCACCCGCGCCATGCTCAACGCGGGCCGCGGCAACCCGAACTGGGTCGCCACCGGGCCCCGCGAGGCCTTCTACGCGCTGGGCTACTTCGCCCTCGACGAGTCCCGCCGGGTGTGGACCGCCGACAACCTCGGCGGGATGCCGGAGAAGCACGGCATCGGCGACCGCTTCGACTCCTGGGTGCGCCGCCACCCGGACCTGCCCGGCGTCGAGCTGCTGTCCGCCTGCGTCGCGTACGCCCTCAAGCGCTGGCCCTTCGACAAGGACGCCTTCGTCCACGAGCTGACCGACTCCATCACCGGGGACAACTACCCCGTCCCGGACCGGATGCTGACGCACGCCGAACACATCGTGCGCGGCTACCTCGCCGACGAGATGTTCGACAAGCGGCCGCCCGGGGACAACCTCTCGCTCTTCGCGACCGAGGGCGGCACCGCCGCCATGTGCTACATCTTCGACTCCCTGATGAAGAACGGGGTGCTGAAGAAGGGCGACAAGATCGCCCTGATGACCCCGGTGTTCACCCCGTACATCGAGATCCCCGAGCTCGACACCTTCGAGTTCGATGTCGTCAACGTCTCGGCCGGCCTGTTCGCGGAGACCGGCGTGCGCCAGTGGCGCTACCCGCAGGAGGAAGTCGCCAAGCTCGCCGACCCCGCCGTCAAGCTGGTGTGCGTGGTCAACCCCAGCAACCCGCCGTCGCTGGCGATGAGCCAACGCGTCGCCGACCAGATCAGGGACATCGTCGCGACCAGCAACCCCAACCTGCTGATCGTCACCGACGACGTCTACGGCACCTTCGTGCCCGGTTTCCGCTCGCTCGCCGCGGACCTCCCGCGCAACACCCTGCTCGTGTACTCGTACTCGAAGCACTACGGCTGCACCGGGTGGCGGCTCGGCGTCATCGGGCTGCACGACGACAACGTCATCGACGAGATGATCGCGGGCTTCCCGCAGGAGCAGAAGGACCGCCTCGCCAAGCGCTACGGCACCCTCACCCTGGAACCGGGGAAGATCCGCTTCATCGACCGCCTCGTCGCCGACTCGCGGTCCGTGGCCCTCAACCACACGGCCGGGCTGTCCCTGCCCCAGCAGACGATGATGGTGCTCTTCTCCCTCTTCGACCTCCTCGACGAGGGCCAGGCCTACAAGGAGCGCATCCGCGCGATCGTCCACCGCCGCCTGGACCTCCTGCTGGAGGGGGCCCAGATGAAGATCAGCGAGGACGACCAGCGGGCCGGCTACTACATCGAGCTCGACCTGCTCGCCGAGGCCGAACGCGTCCACGGCAAGGACTTCGCCGATTTCCTGGAGAAGAACTACGAGCCCGTCGACCCGCTCTTCCGCCTCGCGGAGCAGACCTCCGTGGTCCTCCTGAACGGCGGCGGCTTCGACGGCCCGGAATGGTCGGTCCGGGTCTCCCTGGCCAACCTCGACGACCTCGACTACCTCAAGATCGGCCACCACCTCCGGGAGATCTTCAACGACTACGCCGCGGAATGGCAGCGCGCGACCGCAGGCTGAACCCGCCGTACTGTCCATCCGGCGTATCCGCGCCAGCTGCCCCGGCCGGCGGGAGGGATGCCGACCGGGGCGGGTCTACGCGTCTACGCCGGCGTGTTCGCCTTCTCCGTGGAGCCGCCGCCCTGGCATGCCAGGCAGGGCTGGCTGTACACGACCTCGTAGGCCCCGTCCACGAGGACCGTGCGCCCCAGGCGGCCGCACGCGGCACACCCGGGGCGCCGGTCCCCCTGAGGGAGCGGGGTGCGCCTGCGCCGCAGGTCTCGCAGGTGGGACAGGAGCGCGCCGGCGTCGTCGTTCTGCCGCGAGGTGATGACCGCAGCGTAGCGATTTCAGCCTAGTTGGGGTGGTCGTCGCGGCAGTTTCCCGAGCACTCGCCGTCGCCACAGTTCGACGAGTGCTCGCAGCTCGCCGCCACCGGCATGCCCTTGATGGGCCCGAGCCACAGCGTCCGGTCGACGGCGAACCCGGCCGCCAAGATGCTGGCCTGCGTGTGGTCCAGGGCGCCCGGGTCGTGCCGGGTCGGGTCGGGTCGCTCGGGAATGTGGTGGACGAACCGGCCGAGCGCGGCGCACAGCCGCTCGTACACGCGGGTGTGCAGGGATCAGGGCGTGCCAGCGCTCGTCGACCGTCCTGGAGGGCCGCATCCCACCCGGGCGGGCGGCCGCCGCAGCGACGAAGTTCAGCGCCTCCTCGACGATCCGCTCCGCGTCGGCAGGCGCCATGTCCGGGTTGTTGTCGAGGACGGTGGCGGTGACCCCGGCGAATTCCTCGGCGGTGATCAGGGGGCGGGCGGCCTTGGTGATGGTCGACTCGCTGGTGACGGTCATGCTGTGATGCCTCCTCAGGTGTGGTGGAGGTGCTCGGTCCGTCCCGTCCGCGGGTCCTGGCAGATGCGCGGCGGGGCGGGCGCTAGTGGGTGCCGACGACGATGACGGCGAGGACGCCGAGGACGATCACGACGTAGAGCAGCTGCCGCGCGTGCTCGATCACGGGGTGCGGCTCGCCTGGTCGACGGCCGTCCGAAGGTTCCGCAGAATCCGGGCCAGCGCACGCGCGTGGTTCCAGTTCGCGTGATCGCCGGACCCGATCGGGCCGGCGGCGGCGAAGTAGTCCCACTCGACGAGAGCGGCCCCCGCGCGCTCCGTCCGCTGCTCCTGCGGGAGTGCTGCGACCCGGGCGTGCAGGATCTGGCCGTGGGTGATGAGGTCGTCGATGAGGTGGGCGACGGTCTTGGCGTCCGGCCGGTCCGAGTAGGGCACGATCGCGCGCCCGATGAGGTCGTCGATCGCCTGCGTCTCGCCGGGCTCCATGGCGGTGCTCCCTACCGTCATCAGTGGATGGTGCAACGGGCGCCGGCCACCCGATCGAGTGCTGCTGGGTACCCCGGCACGACCACAATGTCGGCTGGACCTGGGCCAATCCACTGCCGCGTCCTATAGGGCCGTCCTATATTTCGAGCATGGAGTCTGAGCTCGACGTATGGGTGCACCCAGACCTTCGGGCAGCCGCGGCGGCAGAGGATTGGCCAGCGCTGCTGAAGACGTGGCGGAGGATCACCGGCAGCAACCAGAGCAAGCTCGGTGCGCTCGTCGGCCTGGCGCAGCCGGACGTCTCCGCCATCGAGAACCGGAGGCGCGAGGTGACCTCCGTCGAGGTCCGGCAGCGCATCATCGAGGGCCTCGGCGTTCCGGCCGAACTGCTTCTCGGCGGCACACAGCTGGAGATGCCGCTACCCTCTCTGGTCCTGCCTGGCGTGGTGGTCGATCCGGAAGCTACGCGGCTGCGGCAGGTGACCGCGACGGGGCTGAGGCTCGATGCCCCCTCCATCGGGGTGATGGAGCGCCTGCTGGCGGAGCACCGACGGGCCGAGGACACGCTGGGGTCGCGGGTCATGAACTCCGTGGTCGCCGCGCAGTTCGAGGCGATCTCCGGGCTCTACGAGACGGCGCGCGGGCCGCTCGCGGACCGGCTCGTGAAGGTCATGGCCGAGTACGCCCAGTTCCTCGCGTGGATGGCGCAGGACCAGGACAACGCGGCCGTCGCCCTCGCCTGGTTCGACCGGTCGTACGACTGGGCACTGGAATCCGGGTACGGAGACATGGCCGCGACGACCATGAGCATGAAGGCCCACCTGGCCTGGTCGCAGGGTAACGGGCGCCGCTGTGTTCGGCTCGGCGAGGCGGCAGCGTCCACGGCGGGCGCGAGCGAGGCGACGCGCGCCATGGCGGTGCAGATGGCCGGCCGTGGCCACGCGCTCGCCGGTGACGGGGACGAGGCCTACCGCAGGCTGGACGAAGCTCAGATGATCATCTCCAACGCCACCGATGCCCCGCCGTGGCTCTACTTCTACGGCGAGTTCTGGTTCGCGGCGCAGCGCGGTATGGCCGACCTGCACCTGAAGGACTGGAGCAGCGCCGCCGAGCATCTGACTCTGGGGCTGGCGGGGTTCGCCCCGACCTACCGCCGAGACCGGGCCTGGTACGGATCCTGCCTGGCCCATGCGTACGCGGGCGCCGGGGAGGCCGAAGCCGCCCTGACGACAGCGCTCGGTGTGATTCGTGACGCTTCCGAGATCGGCCGTCCCCACGCGTGGGGGGAGCTGCACAAGGTCGGCGCGCTGCTGCTCCGCCAAGGGGCCCATGAGGGGCGGGTGCTGGTGGACATGCTCGCGGAACTCGACTGAGGCAGGCGGACGCACGAAAGCGCCCCCTCCCGCCCGAAGGCGAGAGGGGGCATTCTGCTGCTCACGCGACGCCGTACCACTGGCTGCCCCAGCCGGTGTTGACCGTTCATCAGGGCCGCCGAGATGTCTGCGGTGAAGCCGCGGCGCAGCGTCCCGGCGGCGTCGTACACCCGGAGGTAGCAGTCAGACTCGCGCCGGGGTCGATGCCTGTGAGGCCGAACCAGACCTTCGACCACGTGATCTGCTTCCGCAGCAGCTCAGGAGCCGATCAGGGGGTAGTGGTCCGAGAGGTTGGAGTAGGTGTAGGAGGTGCCCCAGCTGGAGACCGTCCAGGGCGCCGACTGCTCCTTGACGACGTTGTTGTTCCAGTTCGCCGGGCGGGCGTTGCCCTTGCGGTACAGGACGTAGTCCAGGTCCTCGCGCGGGTCCGTCGGGTAGCGGTAGTTCGCGATCGAGTTCTGCGCGGTGTCGAAGGAGTACGGGTGGCCCGTGCGGCTGTCCGCGTCCGCCAGGTCGGCGTTGGCGAGCATGCTCGCGTACTCCGGGCTGCGCGAGTCGACGTTCATGTCGCCGGTCACGATCACCTGCTCGGCCGCCGGAATGTTCTTGGCGTCCAGGAAGGCGTCGATGGCCCGGAACTGACGGGCGCGCATCTCCGCCGCCTCGCCCGCGCCGCAGCCCGGGTCGGTGGACTGGGCGTGGGTGCCGACGACGTGCACCTTGGTGCCGTTGACGTTCAGCACCACGTAGGCGAAGCCCTTGTTGGACCACCAGTCGGCGCCGCAGGCGTCCTTGTAGACCACCTGCTCCTTGCGCACGATCGGCCACTTGCTGAGGACCGTGACGCCGCCGTCCTCGGGGGTGGTGGCGGAGTAGGAGCCGCCCGTCGCGTCCCAGCCGCTCTTGCTGCGGCCCACGACCGGGGTCTGGTACGGGTACTGCGCGGCGGCGTTCGCCTTCAGCGCGTCCGAGGCGCCGTTGTCGAAGGCCTCCTGGAGGACCACCACGTCGTGGCCCTGGAAGAACGACGCCTTGGGGATCTCGGCGGCCCGGTGGTCCTGGCCCCAGTTGGGGTAGAGGTTCTTGCTCATCAGGAACGTGTTGTACGTCAGGACGCTGAGCCGGGGGGTCGCGCCGGCCTCGGCGGCGGTGGCCGCGGGCGCGGCGGCGAGGGCCAGCGTGCCGGCGGCGATCGCCGCGACGGCCGTGGCGGCGGCCCGGTTGCGGCGGTTCGGGGTGAGCAGCATGAAGGTCTCCGTCATTCCTGCGGGGGAAGATCGACGCCGTCATCCAAGCAGCCGCGGTTACTTCGGGGTAACACCCATGACAAGACTTTCTGTCCGTGCCACGACAACGTGGGGCGGGCCCGCTGACGGCCGGACCGGCCGGTCGGGCGCAGGGGGCGATAATGGGGGGACCGCGAGGCGCGCGGGGCACGACCGGGGGAGCAGGCATGAGCAGCACCGACACCGCCGGAGCGGCCGCCGTACGGCGCGGCCGCGACCCGGAGCCGCCCCCGCCCGGCGGGGTGCTGTGGACCAATGCCGGCGACGTCCGCTCGCTGCTGACCCTGCCCGCCGCCTTCACCCTCCAGGTCGCCCACCCCGCCGTCGGCGCCGGCGTCGACCAGTACTCCGTCTTCCGCACCGACCCCTGGGGCCGCGGCGAACGCTCGCTGCGCTCGGTCATGCTCTGGGTGTACGGCGGCGAGCGGGCCGCCGAGGAGGGCCGCCGGGTGCGCCGGCTGCACAAGGAGATCCGGGGCACCGACACCCGGGGGCGCCGCTACCACTCCCTGGACCCGGCCTGCTACGCGTGGGTGCACGCCACGGGCTTCCCCGTCGCCCTCCACTCCGGGCGCTACCTCTTCCGCCGCGTCACCCCGGCCCAGGAACGGCAGCTGTACCGCGAGTGGCTCCAGGTGGGCCGCATCCTGGGACTGCGCGACCGGGACATGCCGCAGACCGTCGAGGAGTTCTGGCCCTACTACCACCGGATGCTGGCCGAGGAGATCGAGCCGACGAAGGTGGCCCGCGAACTGCTCGCCACCGACACCGACGTGCCGCGCCCCGACACCGCCTCCCCGGTCCTGCGGCTGCTGCTGCGGATCGGCTGGCCGCTGCTGCGCACGGCGTACCTGCGCTTCCGGGCCTTCGTCACCGTCGGCTACCTGCCGCCCGACGCCCGGGCCGCCCTCGGCCTGGAGTGGACCCCCGCCCAGGAGCGCCGGCTGCGGCGGATGAGCACGCTCCTGCGCGTCCTGGTACCCCTGCTGCCCGAGCGGCTGCGCTACCTCCCCCTCGCCCGCGAGGCCCGCGCACGGCGGCGCGCCGGCACCCGCTGAGGGGGTACCGGCGCGTGCGTCCCTCCGGGCCGGATCAGTGCTCGTGGAGGGTGTTGGTCGCGGCGATCTTCTTCCAGGACTTCGGCTCGACGGCGGGCTTCGCCGGGGCCTGGGAGCGGGCGCCCGGGGTCTTGGCCGTGGCGGGCGGGGCGAAGGCGGGCTTGCCCGGGGTGTAGAGCCAGGTCTCGAAAAGCTGCGCGAGCGGCTTGCCCGAGATCTTCTCCGCGTACCGCACGAAGTCCCCGACCTTGGCGTTCCCGTAGGCGCGCTCGGTCGGCCAGCCCTTGAGGATCTTGAAGAACTTCTCGTCGCCGATCTCGTTGCGCAGCGCCTGGATGGCGATGGCGCCGCGGTCGTAGACGGCTCCGTGGAACTGGTTCTCGGCGCCCGGGTCACCGGGCTTGACCTGCCAGAACGGGTCGTCGGCCGGGCGGGAGGCGTAGGTCCAGTCGGCGAGTTCCTGAGCGGTGCCCTCGCCCTCCTTCTCCGACCAGAGCCACTGGCTGTAGCGGGCGAAGCCCTCGTTGACCCAGATGTCCTTCCAGTTGTCGACGGACACGCTGTCGCCGTACCACTGGTGGGCCAGCTCGTGCACGACCACCGAGACGTTCGCGCCGTTCGCGAACTGCCGGGGGCTGTAGAACGGCCGGGTCTGCGTCTCCAGCGCGAAACCGGAGGGCACGTTCGGGACGTAGCCCCCGAGCGCGTTGAACGGGTACGGACCGAACACGCCCTCCAGCCACTCCGCGACCTCGGTGGTCCGCTCGACGCTCGCGCGGGCCGCACCGTCGTTGTCGCCGAGGTCCTTGCTGTACGCGTTGAGGACCGGCAGGCCGCTCGCCGTCTTGTCGGTGGTGATGTCGAACTTGCCGATGGCGAGGGTGGCCAGGTACGTGGCCTGCGGCTTGTTGGAGCGCCAGTTGTAGCGGGTCCAGCCGAGCCGGGAACTCTGCGACTGGAGCACGCCGTTGCTGATGGCCTGCGTACCGTCCGGGACGTTGACCGACACGTCGAAGGTGGCCTTGTCCAGCGGGTGGTCGTTGCTCGGGAACCACCAGGCCGCCGAGTCGGGCTCCTGCGCCGCGATGCCGCCGTCCGGGGTGCGCTGCCAGGCGGACCAGCCGTCGACCTTGAACTCCGAGGGCTTGCCCGCGTACTTGACGACGACGCTGGCCTGCTTGCCCTTCTGGAGCGGCTGGGCCGGGGTCACCTCCAGCTCCTGGGTGCCGGAGGTGGCGAACTTCGCCTTGGCCCCGTTGACCCGGACCTCGCTCACCTTCAGGCCGAAGTCCAGGTTGAAGCGCGACAGGTCCTGCTTGGCGGTGGTCAGCAGGGTGGCCGTGCCCTCCAGCAGGTCGGTCGCGGGCTGGTACTGCAGGCGCAGGTCGTAGTGGGAGACGTCGTAGCCGCCGTTCCCGCTGGCCGGGTAGTAGGGGTCGCCGATACCCGGCGCGCCCGGACCGGCACTGGCCGCCGACGCCGGGATCACCAGCAGCAGGGAGGCGGCGAGCACGCTCGGGGCGATGACTTTGCGGCGCACGAAGAGCTCCAAGGGGTAGGGGAGACAGATCGGTTCGGGGTCTCGTCGTTCGACCGTATTCACCCCTGGCCGCTCACGTCATGTCCATGGCCCCTCGTGTCACACGATCGCCATCCGGCCGCAAAGGAACCGCCGGCGGGAGCCGCTCCAGCCCGCGCGGGTGCCCGGCGGGCGCCCGCGCCGCCGCCGCTCCCGGGTGCGCCCGGGGCCGTACGGACCCCGGGTGCACCCGGGGCCACATTGACCGGATAGTGCCGCTCCCGCCCGCCCCGGCCAAGGGCCCCGGCCCGGGGTACCCGACATACTGAGCAGTCGGTAACCTGCGGCGCATGACGCTACCTCCGCACGCCGCCCGCCGCACCTGGCACGCCGCCGTCAACCCCCTCCACTCCACGATCTACTTCTCGCCCGACCTCGCCACCGAGTTCGCCGCCCTCGGCGTCACCCACCGGGTCGCCGTCAACCTCGCCAGCCGCTCCGCGGCCCTCGGCGCCGTCGGCCCCGGCGCGGTGACCGCCACCTTCTACAACTACCGCCACGACCACGTCGCCCGGCACCTGCCCGCCGTCTGGCGGACCATCACCCCCGAACAGGCCCTCGCCGCCCGGCTGCGCGCCGCCGACACCACCCTGCGCCGCCTGCTGGGCCCCGACACCATCGCCTCGCCCGAGCTCGCCGAGGCCGCAGACCTCGCCCTGCGCGCGACCGAGGGGTGTGCGCGCCCCGGCCGCCCCCTCTACGCCGCCCACGCCGACCTCCCCGTCCCCGAGGAGGCGCACCTGCGCCTGTGGCACGCCACCACCCTGCTGCGCGAGCACCGCGGCGACGGCCACGTGGCCGCGCTCCTGCTGACCGGCCTCGATCCGGTGGAGGCCCTGGTCAGCCACGCCGCCACCGGCCGCGGCATGGCCCCGAAGTGGGACATGGCCATCCGCGGCTGGGAGCAGGCCGACCTCGACGCCGCCGCCGCCCGGCTGCGCGCCCGCGGCGTCCTGGACGGCGCGGGAGAGCTGACCGAGCAGGGGCGTGCGCTGCGCGAACGCCTGGAGAGCGAGACCGACCGCCTCGACGCGGGCCCGTACGAGCACCTCGGCGCGCAGGGCCTCGCCCGGCTCCACGAACTGGGCGGCGGATTCGTCCGCCAGGCCCTCGCCGCCGGCGCCTTCCCCCGGGACCTCAACGGAAAGGGCTGAGGGGCTCCCGCCGTCCGTCACCGCCACCTGCCACAATTGGCAGCCTTCCACGCAAACGAAGGCAGGCGGGACCGCACAGTGACGATGTCCATCGAAGGCAGGATCGCCGAGGAGCTCGGCGTACGGGAGCGGCAGGTCAAGGCCGCCGTCGAGCTGCTCGACGGCGGCTCCACCGTGCCGTTCATCGCGCGCTACCGCAAGGAAGCGACCGAGATGCTCGACGACGCCCAGTTGCGCACCCTGGAGGAGCGGCTGCGCTACCTGCGCGAGCTGGAGGACCGCCGCGCGGCGATCCTCGACTCCGTACGGGAGCAGGGAAAGCTCGACGACGCCCTTCAGGCCCGGATCGACGCGGCCGACACCAAGGCCCGGCTGGAGGACATCTACCTCCCCTTCAAGCCCAAGCGCCGCACCAAGGCCCAGATCGCCCGCGAGGCCGGTCTGGAACCGCTGGCCGCGGCCCTGCTGGCCGACCCGTCCGCCGACCCGGCCGCGGCCGCGGCCGCCTTCGTCGACGCGGACAGGGGCGTCGCCGACGCCGCCGCGGCGCTGGAGGGCGCCCGCGCCGTCCTCACCGAGAAGTTCGCCGAGGACGCCGACCTGATCGGCGACCTGCGCGAGCGCATGTGGAGCCGCGGCCGCCTCGCCGCGAAGGTCCGCGAGGGCAAGGAGGAGGCCGGAGCCAAGTTCGCCGACTACTTCGACTTCGCCGAACCCTTCACCGCGCTGCCCTCCCACCGCGTCCTCGCGATGCTCCGCGGCGAGAAGGAGGACGTGCTCACGCTCGACCTGGAGCCCGAGGAGCCGTCCGAGGTGCCCGGCCCGTCCACGTACGAGAGCCTCGTCGCCCGCCGCTTCGGCATCGCCGACCGCGGCCGCCCCGGCGACAAGTGGCTGGCCGACACGGTCCGCTGGGCCTGGCGCACCAAGATCCAGGTGCACCTGGGCATCGACCTGCGGACCCGGCTGCGCGCCGCCGCCGAGGACGAGGCCGTACGGGTCTTCGCCGCCAACCTGCGCGACCTGCTGCTCGCCGCCCCCGCCGGCACCCGCGCCACGCTCGGGCTCGACCCGGGCTTCCGCACCGGCGTCAAGGTCGCCGTCGTCGACGCGACCGGCAAGGTCGTGGCCACCGAGGTGATCCACCCGCACGTTCCCGCCAACAAGTGGGACGCCTCCCTCGCCACGCTCGCCCGCCTCGCCCGGGAGCACGCGGTCGATCTCGTCGCCATCGGCAACGGCACCGCCTCCCGCGAGACGGACAAGCTCGCCGGGGACCTCATCACGCGCCACCCCGAGCTGAAGCTCACCAAGGTGATGGTCTCCGAGGCGGGCGCCTCGGTGTACTCGGCCTCCGCCTTCGCCTCGCAGGAACTTCCCGACATGGACGTCTCGTTGCGCGGGGCCGTGTCCATCGCCCGCCGGCTGCAGGACCCGCTCGCCGAGCTGGTCAAGATCGACCCGAAGTCGATCGGCGTGGGCCAGTACCAGCACGACCTGTCCGAGACGAAGCTGTCCCGCTCGCTGGACGCGGTCGTCGAGGACTGCGTGAACGGCGTCGGCGTCGACGTCAACACCGCCTCCGCGCCGCTGCTCTCCCGGGTCTCGGGCATCAGCGGCACCCTGGCCGAGAACATCGTGGCCCACCGCGACGCCAACGGCCCCTTCCGCAGCCGCAAGGGCCTCAAGGACGTGGCCCGTCTCGGACCGAAGGCGTACGAGCAGTGCGCGGGCTTCCTGCGCATCCGCGGCGGCGACGACCCGCTGGACTTCTCCAGCGTGCACCCCGAGGCCTACCCGGTGGTCCGCGCGATGGGCAAGACGGCCGGTACCGAGGTCGCCGCGCTGATCGGCAACTCCGGCGTCCTGCGGTCCCTGCGGCCCGAGCAGTTCGTCACCGAGGCCTTCGGCCTGCCCACGGTCTCCGACATCCTGCGCGAGCTGGAGAAGCCGGGCCGCGACCCGCGACCCGCCTTCAAGACGGCCACCTTCAAGGAGGGCGTGGAGAAGATCGGCGACCTGGCCCCCGGGATGATCCTGGAGGGCGTGGTCACCAACGTGGCCGCCTTCGGAGCCTTCATCGACATCGGCGTCCACCAGGACGGCCTGGCGCACGTCTCGGCCCTTTCCAAGACCTTCGTCAAGGACCCGCGCGACGTGGTGAAGCCGGGCGACATCGTCCGGGTCAAGGTCATGGACGTGGACATCCCGCGCAAGCGGATCTCGCTGACGCTGCGGCTGGAGGACGACGCCGAGCGGCAGGCGGGTGCCCCGCGCCCGCGCGAGGAACGCCAGGAGCGGCGCGCGGGCGGCGGCGGCCGTCCGCCGCAGCAGCGCGGCGGTGACCAGGGCCGGAGCGGCCAGGGCCGGCGCGGCGGCGCCCAGGGCCAAGGCCAGGGCCAGGGCGCGCGCGGCGGCGCCCAGGACGGCCGCCGGCAGGGCGGTCAGGGCGGTCAGGGCGCCCAAGGCGGCGGGCAGCGCTCCGGCGCCCCGGCCCCGGCCAACAGCGCCATGGCCGACGCCCTGCGCCGGGCCGGCCTCACCGGACCGCAGGAGCCCCGCAAGCGGTCGTAGGACGCCATGCGGAACGCATGATTCCGGGCGATCGGAAGAAGTGGCCGGATCGGCACCCCGCGGAGAGGGCCGTCTTGCCAATCCGCGGGAACGATCTGTAGGGATGGTGGAACGCCCGTTCGCAGTGCGGACGGGCTTCCGCCGTCTCCCCCCTCAGGATCCCCTCCCGAGGCCGCCTCCAGGCACAGGACCCCATGCCGATGCCCACGCACGCCTACCGACGCTGCCCCAGGAAGGGGCCCCAGAGGGAACACATGCCCCACCGGAATCTCAGCCTGCGCAAACGGTGCGAGGTGATTCTCGGTCACCTGGACCTGACGCACCCGTTCTCCCTCGACGCGCTGTGCGCGCGGCTGGCCGAGCAGCGCGGCCGCCCGATCCGGCTGCACCCGCTGCCCCGGGAGGCCGCCGAATCCGGCGTCTGCGGGCTGTGGGTGGGCACCGAAACCGTGGACTACGTCTTCTACGAGGCCCAGACCACCCCCCTGCACCGGGAGCACATCGTGCTCCACGAGCTCGGCCACATCCTCTTCGGCCACCACTCCGTCGAGGGGGCGGAGAACGACGGCCGCGCGCCCGTCATCCTCGGCCGCACCAACTACACCAGCCGCCAGGAGCAGGAGGCGGAGCTGCTCGCCAGCATGATCCGCATCCGCACCGCCGGTTCCGGCCACCCGCACGCGGCCCCCGCGCCGCGCGGCGCCCTGGCCCGCCTGGAATCCGCCATGGGGTACGAGCGGGGACCGCGCGATGGCGGCTGAGCTCACCGCCCTCGGGGACTGGCTCGCCGTCCCCAGCGTGATCTTCCTGTGGGCCGCCGTCCTGCTGCGGGCCCCCGGCGCCCTGCGCTCCCCGCAGCAGCGCGGTCTGTGGCTGGCCGTCGCCACCGCCGCCGCGGCCATGACCCTGAACCTGCCCGACGTCGTCGCGTACGCCACGCACCGCACCCCCGGCTACGCGCACGCCGTCGGCCTCGTCCGCAACCTCATCGGGGTCCTGTCGGCGGGCGCCGTCCTCTACTTCGTCGCCGCCGCCACCCGCGGCCGCCGCCTCCAGCTCGCCGCCCGGGCCGGTACGGTCCTGTGGCTCGGCGCCCTCGTCGCCCTGGACGCCGCCGCCCCCGGTCACGGCACGCACACCATCCCGCCCGCCGGGCCGCCCGTGCCCTCCCTCGCGTACTGGCTCGTCCTGATCAGCGCCCACCTCATCGCCAACACCGTCTGCGTGTACGTCTGCTGGCGCTACGGCCGGCGCACCGAGAGCCGGGGCCTGGCGGCCGGGCTGCGGCTGTTCGGCCTGGGCACCGCGCTGGCCGGCCTGTTCTGGTTCGCGTACCTGCTCAAAGCCCTGTTCGGCAGCGCCTGGGCGATGCCCGCCCTGCCGCTGATGATGAACCTGCACGGGCTGCTGCGCGCCGCCGCGATCCTCGTGCCCACCCTGTTCGTGCTGCGCCGCACCACCACCGACGTCGCCACCGCCTGGCGCCTGTGGCCCCTGTGGCGGGACCTCGTCCAGGCCGTTCCGCACGTGGTCCTGTCCGAACCCCGCACCGGCCGGGTGCTGGAACTGCTGTGGCCGCCCGTACCGCGCAACCTGCTCGTCTACCGCAAGGTGATCGAGACCCGCGATGCGATCCTGATCCTCGGGGAGTACGTGTCCCCGGACGTGCCGGACCTGGCCCGCAGCCACGTCGCCGGCAGCGGTGTACCCGACCGGCGTCGCGCGGCGGCCGCGCTGGCCTGCGTACTGAAGGAGGCGCGGCGGGCGAAGCTGGCCGGGCTGCCCGGACAGCCGGGCCAGGGCACCTCCCTGGACCTGCCGTCCGCGCTGCAGGCCGGCGAGGAGGGTGGCGGGCTGGCGGAGGAGACCCGCTTCCTGGTGGACGTCGCCCAGGCCTACGCCTCCCCCCGGACCACCGCCTTCACCCCCGCCGCACCGCACAGGAAGTGACCCGCACGTGCCCACCACCGTTCTGATCACCGGGGCCAGCGCCGGCCTCGGCGCCGCCTTCGCCCGCGGCTTCGCCGCCAAGGGCTGCGACCTCGTCCTCGTCGCCCGGGACAAGGCCCGCCTGGAAGCCGTGGCCGCGGACCTCGGCCGGGAGTTCGGCGCCTCCTGCGAGGTGCTGGCCGCCGACCTGCTGGAGCCGCAACAGTGCGCGGCCGTCGAGGCGCGGCTCGCCGACCGCACCCGGCCCGTGGACATGCTGGTCAACAACGCCGGCTTCGGGCTGCCCGCGCCCTTCCCGTACAACCCGGTCGCGGACGAGGAACGGATGCTGGACCTGCTCGTGAAGGTCCCGCTCCGGCTCACCCACGCCCTGCTGCCCGGCCTGCGCGAGCGCCGCCGGGGCGCCGTCCTGAACGTCTCCTCCGTCGCGGGCCTGCTGCCCACCGGCACCTACGGGGCGGCGAAGGCCTGGCTCACGGCCTTCAGCGAATCCCTGCGGGTGGACATGGAGCCCTACGGGGTGCGGGTGCTGGCCGTGGTCCCCGGCTTCACCCGGACCGAGTTCCAGCAGCGTGCCGGAATGGACGTCAGCGCCCTGCGCGACGCGGTCTGGCTGGAGCCCGGGGCGGTCGTCGCCAAGGCGCTGCGCGACCTCGCCCGGCGCCGCCCGCTCAGCGTCACCGGCCGCCACTACCAGGCGTACGCGCTCGCCGTCCGGCACCTCCCGCGCCGCTTCGTGGCCGAGCGGATGGCCCGGACCCGCCGCGCGCCGGCGGAGGTCCGGACCGGCTGACACCGGCCCCCGGGCCCCGCTCCCGCCGCCGCGGTCCCTAAAGCTCCGTGACCTTGCCGTCCGCCACTTCCAGGCGGCGGGTCACCTGGACCGCGTCCAGCATGCGACGGTCGTGCGTGACCAGCAGCAGCGTGCCCTCGTAGGTCTCCAGCGCCGCCTCCAGCTGCTCGATCGCGGGCAGGTCGAGGTGGTTGGTCGGCTCGTCCAGGACGAGCAGGTTCACCCCGCGGCCCTGGAGCAGAGCCAGTGCCGCGCGGGTGCGCTCGCCGGGGGAGAGGGTCGCCGCCGGGCGCAGCACGTGTGTCGCCTTCAGGCCGAACTTGGCCAGCAGTGTGCGCACTTCGGCCGGCTCGGTGTCCGGAACGGCGGCGCAGAAGGCCTCCAGCAGCGGCTCGTCACCGAGGAACAGCCCGCGCGCCTGGTCCACCTCGCCGACCAGTACGCCCGAACCGAGCGTGGCAGCCCCCGAGTCCGGGGCGAGCCGGCCCAGCAGGACCGACAGCAGGGTGGACTTGCCCGCGCCGTTGGCGCCGGTGATCGCGACCCGGTCCGCCCAGTCGATCTGCAGACTGGCCGGGCCGAAGGAGAAGTCCCCCCGCCGCACGGCCGCTTCGCGCAGGGTGGCGACGACCGAGCCGGAGCGCGGGGCCGCCGCGATCTCCATGCGCAGCTCCCACTCCTTGCGCGGCTCCTCGACGACGTCCAGCCGCTCGATCGCGCGCTGGGTCTGCCGGGCCTTGGCGGCCTGCTTCTCGCTGGACTCCCCGCGCAGGTTCTTGCCGATCTTGTCGTTGTCGCCCGCCTTGCGGCGGGCGTTGCGCACGCCCTTGTCCATCCAGTTGCGCTGCATCTGGGCCCGGCCCTCCAGGGCCGCCTTCTTGCCCGCGTACTCCTCGAACTCCTCGCGGGCGTGGCCGCGGGCCCGCTCGCGCTCCTCCAGGTAGGACGCGTAGCCGCCGCCGTAGAGGTTGATCTGCTGCTGGGCCAGGTCGAGTTCGAGGACCTTGGTGACCGTGCGGGTCAGGAACTCGCGGTCGTGGCTGATGACGACCGTGCCCGCGCGCAGCCCCTTCACGAACTGCTCCAGCCGCTCCAGGCCGGCCAGGTCCAGGTCGTTGGTGGGCTCGTCGAGGAGGAACACGTCGTACCGCGACAGCAGCAGCGAGGCGAGCCCGGCCCGGGCCGCCTGCCCGCCGGAGAGGGCGGCCATCGGCAGGTCCAGGCCCACGGACAGACCCAGCTCGTCCGCGACCTCCTGGGCCCGCTCGTCCAGGTCGGCGCCGCCGAGGCCCAGCCAGCGGTCGAGGGTGTCCGCGTACGCGTCGTCGGCGCCCGGGGTGCCGTCGACCAGGCCCTGCGTGGCCTCGTCGAGCGCGGCCTGCGCCGCCGCGACCCCGGTACGGCGGGCGAGGAACTCGCGCACCGACTCGCCGGGGCGCCGCTCGGGCTCCTGCGGGAGGTGCCCGACGGCCGCGCCCGGCGGGGAGAGTCGCAGCTCACCGGTCTCCGGGGCGTCCAGCCCGGCGAGCATCCGCAGCAGGGTCGACTTCCCGGCGCCGTTGACGCCGACGAGTCCGATGACGTCGCCGGGCGCGACGACGAGGTCGAGATCGGCGAACAGCGTGCGCTCACCGTGCGCGGCGGTGAGGTTCTTGGCGACGAGGGTTGCAGTCATGATGCCCCGATCCTATCCGCGCCCCACGGGCGTCCCGCTCCGCCCGGTGCGGTCCGCTCCCGTGGCCGAATAGGTGGGACAGCCGTCATTGCGGCCACCGCCTCCGCGTCACACCATGGAGCCATGCCACTGCGAAACGTGCTGGTCGTCCTCTACGACGGGGTGCAGAGCCTGGACGTCACCGGCCCGGTCGAGGTCTTCGACGGCGCCCGGCGGTGCCCCGGCGGTGACGGCGGGTACGCGATCCGCACGGTGTCCCCGGGCGGGGCCCCGGTCCGGACGGGCAGCGGGCTGGCCCTGGTCCCCGACGGGGACCTGGAGAGCGCCCGGCCGGGCCCCGGGACCACGCTGCTGGTCCCCGGGGGCCGCTACCGCGCCGATTTCGAGCCCCGGCTGACCGACTGGCTCCGTACGCACGGGGGACGCGCGGAGCGCCTGGTCTCGGTGTGCACCGGCGGACTGCTGCTCGCCGAGGCGGGGCTGCTCGACGGACGGCGGGCGACGACGCACTGGGACGCCTGCGCGGGGATGGCGCGGGACTACCCGCGGGTGTCGGTGGAAGCGGACCCCATCTACGTCCGGGACGGCCCGGTCGCCACCTCGGCCGGGGTCACCGCCGGGATCGACCTGGCGCTGGCGCTGGTGGAGGAGGACCTCGGGCGGGACGTGGCGCTGCTGATCGCCCGCCACCTGGTGGTGTTCCTGCGCCGCCCGGGCAACCAGGCGCAGTTCAGCGCGCAGCTGGCGGCGCAGACCGCCCGGCGCGAACCGCTGCGGGACGTCCAGCAGTGGATCACCGAGCACCCCGGCGGGGACCTGAGCGTGGAGGCCCTCGCCGCTCGGGCGGCACTGTCGCCGCGGCACTTCGCGCGGGCCTTCCGGGCGGAGACGGGCGTGACGCCGGGGCGGTACGTGGAGCGGGTGCGGGTGGAACACGCGCGCCGGCTCCTGGAGGAGGGCGGGGAAGGGGTGGCACAGATCGCCCGGTCCTGCGGCTACGGCACCCCCGAGGCCCTGCGCCGCGCCTTCGCCCGCCACCTCGGCCAGCCCCCGGCGGAGTACCGCCGCCGCTTCGGCCCGTAGGCCGGGGCGTCCGCCGCCCCGGTGGGGCATCCGTACCCGGTCCGGCGGGAACCTCCCGCCGGGGCCGTTCCAGCGAGCGCTCCGGAGGAGCCATGCAGATCGCCGTACTGCTCTACGACCGTTTCACCGCCCTCGACGCCATCGGGCCCTTCGACACCCTCGGCCGGCTCCAGGGCGCGCGGACCGTCTTCGTCGCCGAGCGCCCCGGGCCCGTCCGGACCGACAACGGGGCCCTCGCGCTCGTCGCCGACAAGGGGCTCGACGAGGTCACGCGGCCGGACGTGGTCATCGTCCCCGGCGGACCGCACCCCGAGGAGGAGATGAAGAACCCGGCCGTCCTCGACTGGCTGCGGGCCGTCGACGCCACCACCACCTGGACCACTTCCGTCTGCACCGGCTCGCTCCTGCTGGCCGCCGCCGGGCTGCTGGAGGGCCGCCGGGCCACCAGCCACTGGCTCTACCTCGACCGGCTGACCGGCTTCGGCGCCCGCCCCACCGGGGAGCGGGTGGTCTACGACGGCAAGTACGTGACCGCCGCCGGGGTGTCCTCCGGCATCGACATGGGCCTGGGCCTGCTCGGGAAGATCGCCGGGGACGAGTACGCCCAGACCGTGCAGCTGATGTGCGAGTACGACCCGCAGCCGCCCTACGACGCCGGTTCCCCCGAAAAGGCCCCGTCCGCACTCGTCGCCCGCCTGCGCGCGGCCGGGCCGTCTCTTCCGGATCGTGCCTGACCCGCGACGGCCTGATCCACGGACGGCCAGCCGAACCGCGGCGGCCGCCGCTCCAGGAACGCGGCGACGCCCTCCGCGGTGTCGCCGCTCGCGGCCGCCTGCCCCGCCCAGTGGGCGTCCCGGTCCGTGCGGCCGTCCGCGAACTCCTTCGCCGCGGCCTGCGTCAGCTGCGAGCGGGCGGTCAGGATCCGGGTGAACTCCGCCACCCGCTTGTCGAGTTGGCCGGCCGGCAGCAGCTCGTGCAGGAAGCCGGCGCGCAGCGCCTGCTCCGCGCCGATCAGCTCCGCCGAGTACAGCAGGTACTTGGCCCAGGCCGGGCCGACCACCGAGGCCAGCCGCCGGGTGGAGGAGGCCGGGTAGACGATGCCCAGCTTCGCCGGGGTCACCCCGAAGGAGGCGCCCTCCTCCGCGAACCGCAGGTCGCAGGCGGCCGCCAGCTGGCTCCCGCCGCCCACGCAGAAGCCCTTGACCGCCGCCAGCGTCGGCTTGGGGAAGGCGGCGAGCGCCTCCTCGGCGGCCACCGCCAGCGCCTGCGGATCGTCCGCGCCGGTCGGGGAGCCGGTGAGGGAGGAGATGTCGGCGCCCGCGCAGAAGGTCGCGCCCTCCCCGGTCAGCACCAGGACCCGTACGGCCGGATCGGCGGCGAGGCCGGGCAGCAGCCGCGGCAGGGCGCGCCACATCGCGGCGGTCATGGCGTTGCGCTTGGCGGGGTGGGAGATGACGACGGTGGCCACGCCGTCGGTGACGGTGGAGCGGAGGGCTGCGTCCATGCGCCGGATGCTATCCCGGGCAGCCGATCCTATGATCAAGGGGAGTCCGTCAGCGGGGGGTGCCGAGGGGGGTGCTGAAAGGTGGCACGCCCATGGGCGCCGACCGTACCGGCCGTACCGACCCGCGCACCGGGCGGGACAAGAAGAAGCTGGGGCGCAGCTTCGGGCTGCTGGCCCTGCTCGGGGTGATCCTCGTACTGGCGGGCCTGGTGGGCCTGGTCTATACGGGCGTGGCCACCTTGACCTCGATGTTCCTCTTCGGCTGGCTGCTGCTGATCGGCGGTGTGGTGGGCCTGGCGCAGGCCGTGCAGTCGCGGGGGAGCAACTACTTCTGGCTCGCCGTCATCGTCGCCGCGATCAACCTCGCCGCCGGGTTCGTGATCCTGCGGCGCCCCGAGGCGAGCGCCGAGGCGCTCACCATGTTCGCCGCGCTGCTGTTCCTGACCGGCGGGCTGTTCCGTCTCGTCGGCGCGCTGGTCGTGCGCGGCACCAACTTCGGGCTGGCCCTGGTCCAGGGCGCCTTCGGGGTCCTGCTCGGGATCCTGATCCTGTCCAACTGGCCGGGCAACAGCCTGTACGTCATCGGCACCTTCTTCTCGCTCGCCCTGCTGTTCGACGGGCTGAGCCTGGTGGCGCTGGGAATGGGCGCCCGGCGCGTCCTCGGCCTGGTCGGCGGGGATGACGGGACGGCCGGGCCGGGCGTGGCGGACGGGGTCCGGGAGACGGCCGGGAAGAGGCCTGCATCGGATCAGAAGCAGTCGAACAACTGACTCTGTCATACGCCAATGGTCAGAAAGTGTCCGATTGACGCTGACTTCTGGTCAGCGACGCGGTCCGGACCAGCGCCTTCCCCACTCTTGGCACGTGGAGACGATCGAGCGTGAAGACGGGGGCCGGAAGATGAACGACAGCGGGAGCGTCCCGCCAGCCAGGGAGGGTGAGGCGCCGGCTCCGGCGGACCCCCTCGCCTACGAGGGGGTGTGGCGCTTCACCGCGCCCGCGGTAGAAGAATCCGTTCCGCAGGCCCGCCGAGCGGTCCGCGACCTGCTCGGCCGCCAGGGGGTGCCCGCCCCGCAGGACCTGGTGTACTCCCTGCTGCTGATCGTCTCCGAACTGGTGACGAACTCGGTCCGGCACGCGGCCCTGCTCTCCCCGGAGGTGGCCGTCGAGGTCGCGGTGGGCCGCGAGTGGGTGCGGGTCGCCGTCGAGGACAACCACCCGTACCGGCCCAAGGCGCTGGAGGCCGACTTCGGCCAGACCGGCGGCCGGGGCCTGCTGCTGGTCCGAGAGATCACCCGGGAGGCCGGCGGCGTCTGCGACGTCGAGCACACCTCGACCGGCGGCAAGGTGATCTGGGCCGCCCTCCCGCTCGCCGCTCCGGCCCCCGCGCCCTGAGGGGCGGGGACCGCGGCGCCGCCGCGGCCGGGCCGGGCCCGGCCGCCCGCTCCTACCAGCCCGCTCCTACCAGCCCGCCGCGTCGCCGGTCAGCTCGCGGATCGCGGGCCGCGCCGCGTCCAGCACCGTCATGAACCAGGCCGAGAACGGCACCTCGGCGTGCTGCTTCGCCAGCTCCTCGGCCGTGACGAAGGCCGTGTCGCCGACCTCCTCCGGATCCGGCGAAGGATCCGACTGCGCCAGTCCCACGAACAGGTGGTTGTACTCCTGCTCGACCAGCCCGGAGGCCGGGTCCGGGTGGTTGTAGCGCACCGTCCCCGCCTCCGCGAGCAGCGAGGGCGACAGGCCCAGCTCCTCGTGGGTGCGCCGGGCCGCCGCCGCGAACGGGGACTCGCCGGGGTAGGGGTGGCCGCAGCAGGTGTTCGACCAGACGCCGGGGGAGTGGTACTTCCCGAGGGCGCGCTGCTGGAGGAGCAGACGGCCCCGCTCGTCGAAGAGGAACACGGAGAACGCCCGGTGCAGCAGGCCGGGCGCCTGATGCGCGGAGAGTTTCTCCGCGGTGCCGATGGTGTTGCCGGACTCGTCGACCAGTTCGAGCATGATCGATTCCTGAGTTCCGGTGCCGGCGGACGCGCTGCCCGCGTCGGTGGCTGGTGTGGTCGGCATACCCATCCTTCGCTTCGGACTCCGGCCTTCAGTCTGCCGTACAAAAGAGGCTTGTCCCCACTTCGGCGATCAACGCATGTCCGCCCCGCGCCGCGTGATAGGCGGCGCGGGGCGGACCTGTGGCGGCGTCAGCCGACTCCGAAGGGGGCCGGGTAGGCGATCGTGCCCGACGGGACCGGAACCGAATCGTCCAGCACCAGCGCCATCATCGCCTCGTCGGGCACCTCGAAGGGTGCCCGGATCCCGAAGAGCGACGCCGGGACGAACCCGAAGCGCGGGTAGTACGCCGGGTGCCCGAGCACCAGGACCAGCGACTCCCCCCGTTCCCGGGCCGCCGCGAGCAGGGCGCGGACGACCGCGCTGCCGGCGCCCGAGCGCTGGAGCGCGGGATCGGCGGCGACCGGCGCGAGCGCGAGCGCCGGGGCGCCGTCCACCGTGCAGCGGGTCAGCAGGGCGTGCGCCGCCACCGACCCGTCCGGGCCCTCGGCCACGAAGGAGAGCCCCGCGAGCCAGGCGGCGTCGGCGCGCAGCGCGTCGACGAGATCGGCCTCCATCGGGGTGTCGAAGGCCGCCAGGTTGACGGCCCGGACCGCGGCCGTGTCGGCCGGGGTCTGCGGCCGGGCGGGCCAGCGGTTCCCGTCCCCGGCGCTCACCGGGGCCAGGACGTAGCCCCGGTAGCCGTACTCGTGCCCGTGCCGTTCCCGTACGGAGATCTCCTCGCGGGTCTCGGCGAGTGCGGCCCGGGCCGCCGTGGTGGTGGCGGGCGGGGCGGTCCGGACCCGCTCGCCGAGCGGACCGTAGTACCCCGCCCAGTCGGAGTCCGGCTGGAGCAGCGTGCCCAGCACCCGGTACCCGGCCGCCTGGGCGGCTGCCGTGTTGCGGGCGGTGGAGCGCAGCGGGAACCGCGGGTCCCAGAAGGCCCGGGCCCCGGCCGACGGCTCCTCGACGGTCCACTCGCACTCGCTCAGCACGAGCCGGCCGCCGGGCGCCAGCAGCCGGCGCCACTCGGCGAGCGCCCGGTCGAAGCCGATGCAGTAGGCGGAGCCCTCGGCCCAGACGAGGTCGAAGGAGCCGTCCTCGAAGGGCAGCGCGCCCATGTCCGCCCGGACGGCCGTCACGCGGCCGGCCCGGCTCCGGGCCGCGGCGGCGGCGCGCAGTTCGGCGAGGAACGGCTCGTGCAGGTCGACGGCGGTCACCTCGGCGAGGCCCGCCCCGCCCGCCTCGGCGGCGAGCAGCAGCGCACTGCGGCCGGGGCCGCAGCCGACGTCGAGGACGCGCGGCCGCTCGGGCAGCGGTCCGCACAGGGACAGCAGGCGGCGGGTGGTCGCGTCGGAGCCGGGGGCCTGCCGGGGCAGGCCGTGGTGCAGCTCCATGAACGCGGTGAGGAAGGAGTCGTCCGGACCGGACGCGGACGTGCCGGTGTCCTCGGACGTGGGGGTGTCCTCGGACGTCGGGGTGTTTTCAGACGTGCGAGTGTTCTTGTCGGTCAACGCGAACCCTTGGAACGGGGGCTCCGGCCGACGGGCCGATCGCTGGGGTCAGCCCTGGCGGGGAGCCCGGGAAACGGGGGAGGGGACGTACCGGAATGCGCCGCGCTCTGCTGCGGCCACTGCGACGGTCATCAACCCCACCTCATTTCTCGTTCCCGGACGTGTTCACGGGATCCGAACACGTCGGCGTCCACCCTAACATCCGGCGTCAAACGGCCCCCGAGGGGCCCGAACGGCTGATGAATGCCGCGTTCCATTCATCCGATAGCCTCTGCCGACGTGCCGCCGCCCCACCAGGCGATCCGTCGCGCCTGTTCGCTGGATGCCCGCTGCAAGGAGTGAGTCCGTCTGTCGACCGTCATCCTCACCGGCCCGCCGGTTCCCGGATCGCCGCTCGAAGACGAGCTCCGCTCGCTCGGGTTCGACGTCCGCCCGGTCACCGGCCCCGAAGACACCGCCGCCGCGCTGGCCGGCGTACCCGCAGACGAGCGGGTGGCCGTCGTGGACAGCGCCTTCGTCGGGCACCCGCACGCGCTGCGCCTCGCGCTGACCGACCCGCGCTTCGACGCCTGCGCCGTGACCGGCGCCTTCGCCGTCCAGCGGGGCGCCCGCGCGGCGCTGGACAAGGCCGCCGCGCTCGCGCCCGAGGGCCCGGGCCCGTACGCCGACGCCCTCGCCGGCGCCGTCGAGGCCGCCGGGACCACCGTCCAGCGGCCCGAGCTCGGCAGCCTGGTCGCCGCCGTGCCCGTCACCGGGGAGGAGCGCGCCGGGGCGATGGCCGCCGTGGCCGCCGTGGACGACGAGGCCGTGCGCCTGCGCACCGCCGTCAAGTCCCGCGACGGCTTCTTCACCACCTTCTTCATCAGCCCGTACTCGCGCTACATCGCCCGCTGGTGCGCCCGCCGCGGCTTCACCCCCAACCAGGTCACCACGGCCTCCCTGCTCACCGCGCTGATCGCGGCGGGCTGCGCCGCCACCGGCGAGCGCGGGGGCTACGTCGCCGCCGGGGTGCTGCTGCTCGTCTCCTTCGTCCTGGACTGCACCGACGGGCAGCTCGCCCGGTACGCGCTCCAGTACTCGACGATGGGTGCCTGGCTCGACGCCACCTTCGACCGCGCGAAGGAGTACTCCTTCTACGCGGGCCTCGCGCTCGGCGCCGCCAGGAACGGCGACGACGTGTGGGCCCTCGCACTCGGCGCGATGATCCTCATGACCTGCCGGCACGTCGTCGACTTCGCCTTCAACGAGGCCAACCACGACGCCACGGCCAACACGAGCCCGACGGCGGCGCTGTCCGGCCGGCTCGACAGCGTGGGCTGGACGGTCTGGGTCCGCCGCATGATCATCCTCCCCATCGGCGAACGCTGGGCCATGATCGCGGTCCTGACCGCCGTCACCACCCCCCGGACCGTCTTCTACGCCCTGCTCGTCGGCTGTGCCTTCGGCGCCCTCTACACCACCGCCGGCCGGGTGCTGCGCTCCCTGACCCGCAAGGCGCGGCGCACCGACCGCGCCGCCCGGGCCCTGCGGGACCTCACCGACTCGGGGCCGCTCGCCGAACTGGCCGCGAGGCTCCTCTCCCACCCGGGGCGCACCCTGAGCGTGCCCTTCGCGGTGCTCGGCGCGGCGCTGGTGACCGGCGCCGCCTGCTACGCGCCCTTCGGCTCCATGACGGTCGTCTACGCGGCCCTGCTGTACGCCGTGCTCAGCGGCGACGCCGTCGCCCGGCCGCTGAAGGGCCCGCTGGACTGGCTGCTGCCGCCGCTCTTCAGGGCCGCCGAATACACGACGGTCCTGGTCCTCGCCGTCAAGGCGGACGTCCCCGGGGCCCTCCCGGCGGCATTCGGCCTGATCGCGGCGGTCGCCTACCATCACTACGACACGGTCTACCGCATCCGCGGCGGGACCGGCGCGCCCCCGCACTGGCTGGTGCGGACGATCGGCGGGCACGAGGGCCGGGTGCTGCTCACCGCGGTGCTCGCCGCCGTGCTGGCGTCGCGCGCGGCGGACTTCCCCGTCGCGCTCACGGCCCTGGCCGTGTTCGTGGCTCTGGTGGTGCTCGTGGAGAGCATCCGCTTCTGGGTCTCCGCCGGAGCACCCGCCGTACATGACGAAGGAGAACCAGCATGATCGGCCTTGTACTCGCTGCCGGTGCCGGACGCCGCCTGCGTCCCTACACCGACACCCTGCCCAAGGCCCTCGTGCCGGTCGGTCCCCAGGGGCAGGAGGACAGCCTCACCGTCCTCGACCTGACCCTGGGCAACTTCGCCGAGGTCGGCCTCACCGAGGTCGCCGTCGTCGTCGGCTACCGCAAGGAGGCCGTGTACGAGCGCCGCGAGGCGCTGGAGGCCAAGTACGGCGTCAAGATCACGCTGATCGACAACGACAAGGCCGAGGAGTGGAACAACGCCTACTCCCTGTGGTGCGCGCGTGACGTCCTCAAGCAGGGCGTGATCCTCGCCAACGGCGACACCGTCCACCCCGTCTCCGTCGAGAAGACCCTCCTCGCCGCCCGCGGCGAGGGCCGGAAGATCATCCTGGCCCTCGACACGGTCAAGGACCTGGCCGAGGAGGAGATGAAGGTCGTCACCGCCGAGGGCCTGGGCGTGCGGACGATCACCAAGCTGATGGAGCCCGCCGACGCGACGGGCGAGTACATCGGCGTCACCCTCATCGAGCCCGAGGCCGCCGAGCAGCTCGCCGAGGCCCTGAAGACCACCTTCGAGCGGGACCCCGACCTCTACTACGAGGACGGCTACCAGCAGCTCGTCAACGACGGCTTCACCATCGACGTCGCTCCCATCGGCGACGTCAAGTGGGTCGAGATCGACAACCACGACGACCTCGCCAAGGGCCGGACGATCGCATGCCAGTACTGACGCGGCTGATCCCCTCGCCCGTCGTCGTCGACATCAGCCGGGGCGCGATGGACGACCTGGCCGGCCTCCTGGCCGACCAGCGCATCTCCGCGTCCGGCAAGCTCGCCATCGCGATCAGCGGGGGATCCGGCCAGGCGCTGCGCGCCAAGCTGGAGCCCGTCCTGCCGCACGCCGACTGGTACCCGGTCGTCGACGGCACCATCGATTCCGCGGTCAAACTGGCCGACGACATAAAGGGCCGCCGCTACGACGCCGTCGTGGGCCTGGGCGGCGGCAAGATCATCGACGTGGCGAAGTACGCCGCGGCGCGGGTCGGCCTGCCCATGGTGGCGGTCGCCACCAACCTGTCGCACGACGGGATCTGCTCCCCGGTGTCCATCCTGGACAACGACAACGGACGCGGCTCCTACGGCGTGCCCACGCCGATCGCCATGGTGATCGACCTCGACGTGATCAAGGACGCCCCGGTGCGGTTCATCCGCGCGGGCATCGGCGACGCGATCTCCAACATCTCGGCCATCGCCGACTGGGAGCTCTCGCACGCGGTCACCGGCGAGGCGGTCGACGGCCTCGCCGCCGCGATGGCCCGCACCGCGGGCGAGTCCGTCCTGCGCCATCCCGGCGGATGCGGGGACGACGAGTTCCTCACCGTGCTCTCCGAGGCCCTGGTGCTCTCCGGCATCGCCATGTCGATCAGCGGCGACAGCCGCCCCTCGTCCGGCGCCTGCCACGAGATCAGCCACGCCTTCGACCTGCTCTACCCGGGGCGCTCCGCGCTCCACGGCGAGCAGGTCGGCATCGGCGCCGCCTTCGCCATGCACCTGCGCGGCGCCACCGAGCAGTCCGGCCTGTTCACCGAGGTCCTGCGGCGCCACGGCCTGCCCGTGCTGCCCGAGGAGATCGGGTTCAGCGTGGACGAGTTCGTCGCGGCCGTCGACTACGCCCCCCAGACCCGCCCGGGACGCTTCACCGTCCTGGAGCACCTCAACCTGTCCGCAGCCGAGATCAGGGACGCTTACGCCGACTATGCCCAGACCATCCGTAGCTGAACTCCGGCCCGTCGTTCACCCGCCGGGCGTCAAGGACCGGCGCAGTGGCGAGCACTGGGGCGGCCGCCTGTACATGCGCGAGATCTCGCTGCGCATCACCCGTCTCCTGGTCACCACCAAGGTCACGCCGAACCAGCTGACCTACGTGATGACCCTCGCCGGCGTCCTCGCCGCGCCCGCCCTCCTGGTGCCGGGCGTCTGGGGCGCCGTCCTCGGCGTGGTCGCGGTCCAGCTGTACCTGCTGCTGGACTGCGTCGACGGCGAGGTCGCCCGCTGGAAGAAGCAGTACTCGCTCGCCGGGGTCTACCTGGACCGGGTCGGCGCCTACCTGTGCGACGCCGCCGTCCTGGTCGGCTTCGGCCTGCGCGCCGCCGACCTGTGGGGCGGCGGGCGGATCGACTGGCTGTGGGCCTTCCTGGGCACCCTCGCGGCACTCGGCGCGATCCTGATCAAGGCCGAGACCGACCTGGTCGGCGTCGCCCGCCACCAGACGGGCAAGCCCCCGGTACAGGAGTCGGCCGCCGAACCGCGTTCCTCCGGCATGGCGCTCGCCCGCCGGGCCGCCGCCGCGCTCAAGTTCCACCGGCTCGTCCTCGGCATCGAGGCGTCCCTGCTCATCCTGGTGCTGGCCGTCCTGGACCAGGTCCGCGGCGACCTGTTCTTCTCCCGGCTGGGTGTCGCCGTACTGGCGGGCATCGCCCTGCTCCAGACCGTGCTGCACCTGGTGTCGATCCTGGCCTCCAGCAGGCTGAAGTGACCGCGCCGATGCGGCTGGGCGCCGTGATCATCACCATGGGCAACCGCCCCGACGAGCTCAAGGCGCTGCTGGAGTCCGTGGCCCGCCAGGACGGGGATCCCGTCGAGGTGGTCGTCGTGGGCCAGGGCGTCGAGCTCACCGGGCTCCCCGAGGGCGTCCGCACCGTCGCGCTGCCCGAGAACCTGGGCATCCCGGGCGGCCGCAACGTCGGCATCGAGGCCTTCGGCCCCGGTGGCCGCGAGGTGGACGCCCTGCTCTTCCTCGACGACGACGGGCTGCTGGAGCGCGCCGACACCGCGGAGCTGTGCCGGCAGGCCTTCGCCGAGGACCCCGAGCTCGGGATCGTCAGTTTCCGCATCGCCGATCCGGACACCGGGGTGACCCAGCGCCGCCACGTGCCGCGGCTGCGCGCCTCGGACCCGATGCGCTCCTCCCGCGTCACCACTTTCCTGGGCGGCGCCAACGCCGTCCGTACGGCGGTGTTCGCGCAGGTCGGAGCGCTGCCGGGGGAGTTCTTCTACGCCCACGAGGAAACCGACCTGGCCTGGCGGGCGCTGGACGCGGGGTGGCTGATCGACTACCGCGCCGACATGGTGCTCCTGCACCCGACGACCGCCCCGTCCCGGCACGCCGTCTACCACCGTATGGTGGCCCGTAACCGGGTGTGGCTCGCCCGCCGGAACCTGCCCGCGCCGCTGGTGCCGGTCTATCTGGGGGTCTGGCTCGCGCTGACGCTCGTACGCAGGCCTTCCGCACCGGCGCTGAAGGCGTGGTTCGGCGGCTTCAAGGAGGGCTGGACCACTCCCTGCGGTCCCCGGCGCCCCATGAGGTGGCGTACGGTCTGGCGACTGACCCGGCTGGGCCGACCGCCCGTCATCTGACAAGCTCGCGTCTGGGAGCATGGCCCCACCAAGGGTCCGGCGCACCAGCCCCGATGCCCCTCCTGCCGCATCTTGAAGACGGAAAGTTTCAACTTGTGAGTGACACAACCCACGACGGCGCCCTCGCCACGAGCAAGCCGCCGTCCGACGACGCGGGCCTGAGCCCCGCCGAGCTCGCCAGGAAGTACGGCCTGTCGGTCAGTGGCGCTCGGCCCAGCCTGGGCGGATACGTGCGGCAGCTCTGGGGCCGGCGCCACTTCATCATGGCCTTCTCGCGGGCCAAGCTGGTGGCGCAGTACAGCCAGGCGAAGCTCGGCCAGATCTGGCAGGTGGCCACCCCGCTGCTGAACGCGCTCGTCTACTACCTGATCTTCGGCCTCATCCTGAACGCGGGCCGGGGCATGGAGAAGGGGGTGTACATCCCCTTCCTGGTGATGGGCATCTTCGTCTTCACCTTCACCCAGAACTCGCTGATGGCGGGCGTCCGGGCGATCCCCACCAACCTCGGCCTGGTGCGCGCGCTGCACTTCCCGCGCGCCTCGCTGCCGATCTCCTTCTCCATGCAGCAGCTCCAGCAGCTGCTCTACTCGATGATCGTCGTGGTCATCGTGGCGGTCGCCTTCGGGAACTACCCGCAGCTGTCCTGGCTGCTGGTCATCCCGACGCTGGCCCTCCAGTTCGTCTTCAACACCGGCCTCGCCCTGGTCTTCGCGCGGATGGGGTCCAAGACCCCCGACCTCGCGCAGCTGATGCCCTTCCTCACGCGCACGTGGATGTACGCCTCGGGCGTCATGTTCTCGATCGGCGAGATGCTGAAGGACAAGCCGTCCTGGATCGCCGACGTCCTCCAGTGGAACCCGGCGGCGATCTACATGGACCTGGTCCGCTTCGCCCTGATCGACGACTACGGCGCGTCGAACCTGCCGCCGCACGTCTGGCTCTTCGCGGCCGGCTGGGCCGTCCTCATCGGCGCCGGCGGCTTCGTGTACTTCTGGAAGGCTGAGGAGCGTTACGGCCGTGGCTGAGATCGTCAAGACCAACGTGCCCACCGTCATCGCCGACGAGGTGCACATCGTGTACCGCGTGAACACCGGCAGCTCCGGCAAGGGCAGCGCCACCGCGGCGCTGAGCAAGATACTCCGCCGCGGCAAGGGCGACGCTCCGGGCGTCCGCCGGGTCCACGCCGTGCGGGGCGTCTCCTTCACGGCGTACCGGGGCGAGGCCATCGGCCTCATCGGCTCGAACGGCTCCGGCAAGTCCACCCTGCTGCGCGCCATCGCCGGCCTGCTGCCCTGCGAGTCCGGCAAGGTCTACACCGACGGCCAGCCCTCGCTGCTGGGCGTCAACGCCGCCCTGATGAACGACCTCACGGGGGAGCGCAACGTGGTCCTCGGCGGTCTCGCGATGGGCATGACCCGCGAGCAGGTCAGGGAGCGCTACCAGGACATCGTCGACTTCTCGGGGATCAACGAGAAGGGGGACTTCATCTCCCTTCCCATGCGCACCTACTCCTCGGGCATGGCCGCGCGCCTGCGCTTCTCGATCGCGGCCGCCAAGGACCACGACGTCCTCATGATCGACGAGGCCCTCGCCACGGGTGACCGCAAGTTCCAGGTCCGTTCCGAGGCGCGCATCCGCGAGCTGCGGGAGAAGGCCGGAACGGTCTTCCTGGTGAGCCACAACAACAACTCCATCCGCGACACCTGCAGCCGGGTGCTGTGGCTGGAGAAGGGCGAACTCCTGATGGACGGGCCCACCGAGGAAGTCGTCTCGGCGTACGAGAAGGCCACCAGCCACTGACCGGTCCACCCGGTCCGGGCCGCCCCGCGGCCGTCGCCAGGCCCCTGCCGCTCCGCGCGGCGGGGGCCTCGGCGTACGGACGGGCGGCCGTGGGGCGGGGGCGGGGCGGGAGGCGGACGGGCCGCGGCGGGCCGGGGCCGGCCGGGAGCCCGACATTCCGGGAGGCTAGGCCCACCCGATAGGCCCCCGCGGTGTTGTACAGCGTAAGCTGGACCAGTTCTCAATCGCGCCAAGAGGGGACGATTCCCCGCAGCCGGTCCACCCGGATACTCCCGGGTAAACTTCGGCGGCGTGTCCGAAATGGGATGACTTGGGTCGGCAGTGTAGAACGGGAGACGTGACGGCAATGGCTACGGGAATTCTGCGGCCCCCAGGCACAGTGGCCGTCCCCGCCACGGGCGGCGGGCGGTGACCCCCGGGTCCGGCATCCGGCCCGGCGCTCCCGCCACCGACCTCGACCCCCACGCCCGCGCCACCCTCGCCAAGGCCGCGGCGGAGAACTTCCCGGTCGCCCCCGCCTTCCTCCCGCGCGCCTGGCGCGACGGACTCACGGCGGTCTACGGCTATGCCCGCCTCGTCGACGACATCGGCGACGGCGACCTCGCCCCCGGCGGCCGCGACGCCGTCCTCCTGGGGCTGGAACCGGACGCCGTGGACGACCGGCTCGCCATGCTCGACGCCTTCGAGGCCGACCTGCTGCGCGTGTTCGGACCGGCCGACGCCCCGCCCCGCCACCCCCTGCTGCAGGCCCTGCGCCCCGTCGTGCGCGCGCACGGACTCACCCCCGAACCCTTCCTCGGACTCATCGAGGCCAACCGCCAGGACCAGCGCGTCACCCGCTACGCCACCTATGCTGACCTGCTGCGTTACTGCGAGCTCTCCGCCAACCCGGTCGGCCGCCTCGTACTGGGCCTCACCGGGACGAGCACCCCCGAGCGGATCCGCCGGTCCGACGCCGTCTGCACCGCCCTGCAGATCGCCGAGCACCTCCAAGACGTCACCGAGGACCTCGGCCGCGACCGGATCTACCTCCCCGCCGAGGACATGCGCCGCTTCCACGTGGCCGAGAATGATCTGCGGGCCCCGTCCGCCGGCGCATCCGTGCGCTCCCTGGTCGCGTTCGAAACTGAACGGGCACGCGACCTCCTGAATGAAGGCACCCCCCTCGTGGGTAGCGTGAACGGCAGGCTACGGCTGTTGCTCGCGGGATTCGTGGGAGGGGGGCGAGCCGCCCTGCGAGCGATTTCGGCCACCGGTTTCGACGTGCTTCCCGGCCCGCCCAAGCCCACCAGGAGCCTCCTGCTCCGCGAGGTGGCCGCCGTTTTGCGCACAGCGCCGAGAAAGGGGTGAGCCCGAACGTGGAGGGCCCCACACACGCGTCCGTACCGTCCGCTCCGGTCCTCGCGGCCTACAGCTACTGCGAGGCCGTCACCGGAACCCAGGCGCGCAACTTCGCGTACGGCATCAGGCTGCTGCCCACCGACAAGCGACAGGCGATGTCCGCCCTGTACGCCTTCTCGCGGCGCGTCGACGACATCGGCGACGGCACCCTCGCCCCCGAGGCCAAGTTCGTCCGGCTGGAGGAGACGCGCAGCCTGCTCGGCCGGATCCGGGCCGGGGAGGTCGAGGAGGACGACACCGACCCGGTGGCCGTCGCCCTCGCGCACGCCGCGCGCCGCTTCCCCATCCCCCTCGGCGGCCTCGACGAACTCATCGACGGGGTCCTGATGGACGTCCGCGGCGAGGAGTACGAGACCTGGGACGACCTCGCGGCCTACTGCCGCTGCGTGGCCGGAGCCATCGGACGGCTCTCCCTCGGCGTCTTCGGCACGGTGGACACCGGCGCCCTCGGCGCCGACGCGGCCCGCGCCGACGAGTACGCCGACACCCTGGGCCTGGCCCTGCAACTCACCAACATCCTCAGGGACGTGCGCGAGGACGCGGCCAACGGCCGCACCTACCTCCCCGCCGAGGACCTCGCCAAATTCGGCTGCTCCGACGGCTTCGCCGCCGACCGGGCCCCCGCCGGAGCCGACTTCGCCGGCCTCGTCCACCACGAAGTGCGGCGCGCGCGGGCCCTGTTCGTCGAGGGCTACCGGCTGCTGCCGATGCTCGACCGGCGCAGCGGCGCCTGCGTGGCCGCGATGGCCGGCATCTACCGCCGCCTCCTGGACCGCATCGAGCGCGAACCCGCGGCGGTGCTGCGCGGCCGCGTCTCGCTGCCGACCCACGAGAAGGCGTACGTCGCCGTCCGCGGCCTGTCCGGCCTCGACGCCCGCACCATCTCCCGCCAGAGCACGCGGAGGCGCATCTGATGTCCCGCCCGAGGACCCCCGCCGTGCGGGCGGCCACCCCGCCCGCCGCGCTCCCGCTGCCCGCGACGGCGCGCCCGCGCCACCGCGCGCACGGTCCGGCCGCCGCGCCCGCGACGGCCGCGCCCCGGTCCGGGCGCGGAGCCGCCGGGAGCGCCGTCCGCGGCGGGGCAACCCCGCGGGGCGCCACGGCGTCCCATCGGGCGGGTCCGGCCCGCGCCCGCACCCGGCGGCCGGCCGCCCGCAGCGCCCGGCAGGGCCACCGCACCACGGGGGAGGACGCATGAGCACCGAGCCGCAGCAGGCCGGCGAGCGGGCCGTCGTCGTCGGCGGCGGGCTCGCCGGAGTCACCGCCGCGCTGCAACTCGCCGACGCCGGACTGCGGGTGACCCTCCTCGAAGGCCGCCCCCGGCTCGGCGGCCTCGCCTTCTCCTTCCAGCGCGGCGACCTCACCGTCGACAACGGCCAGCACGTCTACCTGCGCTGCTGCACCGCCTACCGCTGGTTCCTCGACCGGGTCGACGGCGCCGCCCTCGCGCCGCTCCAGGACCGGCTCGACGTCCCCGTCCTCGACGTCGCCCACCCCGCGGGACCCCGACTGGGCCGGCTGCGCCGCAGCGCCCTGCCCGTCCCCCTGCACCTGGCCGCCTCGCTGGCCCGCTACCCGCACCTCTCCCTCGCCGAGCGGCTGAGCGTCGGCCGCGCCGCCCTCGCCCTGCGCCGCCTCGACCCCGCCGACCCGGCCCTGGACGGCCTGGACTTCGCGACCTGGCTCGCCCGCTACGGCCAGTCCCCGCGCACCATCGAGGCGCTCTGGGACCTCGTCGGCATCGCCACCCTCAACGCCACCGCCGACCGGTCCTCCCTGGCACTGGCCGCCATGGTCTTCAAGACCGGCCTGCTCTCCGAGAACGGCGCCGCCGACATCGGCTGGGCCCGCGTACCGCTCGGCGACCTCCACGACACCCTCGCCCGCAAGGCCCTCGACGCCGCCGGCGTGCGCACCGAGCTGCGCACCCGCGTCACCTGCCTGTCCCGCACCGACGAGGGCCACTGGCGGGTGGACACCGAGGAGGAGTCGCTGCGGGCGGGCACCGTCGTCCTCGCCGTCCCGCAGCGCGAGGCCCACGCCCTGCTCCCGCCCGGCGCGCTGGCCGACCCGGACAAGCTGCTCGACATCGCCACCGCACCCATCCTCAACGTGCACGTCGTGTACGACCGCAAGGTGCTCCGGCAGCCCTTCTTCGCCGCGCTCGGCACCCCCGTCCAGTGGGTGTTCGACCGCACCGACGCCTCCGGACTCACCGACGGCGGCCAGTACCTGGCCCTGTCCCAGTCGGTCGCCCAGGACGACATCGACGAACCCGTCTCGGTCCTGCGCGCCAAGTACCTCCCCGAACTGGAGCGGCTGCTGCCCGCGGCCCGCGGCGCGAAGGTGCGCGACTTCTTCGTCACCCGCGAGCGCACCGCCACCTTCGCCCCCGCCCCGGGCGTCGGCCGGCTGCGCCCCGGCCACCGCACCGACACGCCGGGGCTCTATCTCGCCGGTGCGTGGACCGCGACCGGCTGGCCCGCGACCATGGAGGGTGCCGTACGCAGCGGCATCGGTGCCGCGCGCGCGGCACTGGAGACCCTGGGCCGCCCCGCCGGACACCCGCTGCGGGAGACGGCATGACGACGACCACGACCACCAGCACGACCGGCACAGCACGTACAGGAACCAGAGGAGAGCCAGTGAACCCGGGGAACCCGGCTGTCGAGAACACGGCTGCCAGTGTGGGCACGGCCGGCGGGGAGCAGGCGGACACGCTCGCCCTCCTGGAACGCGGCCGCACGCTGTCGACCCCCGTGCTCCGCGCCGCCGTAGACCGGCTCGCGGCGCCCATGGACACCGTCGCCGCCTACCACTTCGGCTGGATCGACGCCCAGGGCAACCCGGCGGACGGCGACGGCGGCAAGGCGGTGCGGCCCGCCCTCGCCCTGCTCTCCGCCGAGGCCGCGGGCGCCTCCGCGGAGGTCGGGGTTCCCGGGGCCGTCGCCGTGGAGCTCGTCCACAACTTCTCGCTGCTGCACGACGACCTGATGGACGGCGACGAGCAGCGCCGCCACCGCGACACGGTGTGGAAGGTGCACGGACCGGCGCTGGCGATCCTCGTCGGCGACGCCCTCTTCGCGCTGGCCAACGAGGTCCTGCTGGAGCTCGGCACCGTCGAGGCGGGCCGCGCCGCCCGCCGCCTGACCACCGCCAGCCGCAAGCTCATCGACGGCCAGGCCCAGGACATCTCCTACGAACACCGCGAGCGCGTCAGCGTCGAGGAGTGCCTGGAGATGGAGGGCAACAAGACGGGTGCCCTGCTGGCCTGCGCGGTCTCCATCGGCGCCGTGCTCGGCGGCGCCGACGACCGCACGGCCGACAAGCTGGAGGAGTACGGCTACCACCTCGGCCTCGCCTTCCAGGCCGTCGACGACCTCCTCGGCATCTGGGGCGACCCGGACGCCACCGGCAAGCAGACCTGGAGCGACCTGCGCCAGCGCAAGAAGTCCCTGCCGGTGGTCGCGGCCCTCGCGGCCGGCGGACCCGCCTGCGAGGAACTCGCCGAGCTGCTCGCCGCAGACGCCAAGAGCAACGACTTCGAGAACTTCTCCGAAGCGGAATTCGCCCACCGGGCCTCGCTCATCGAGGCCGCCGGCGGGCGCCAGTGGACCGCCGACGAGGCGCGCCGCCAGCACGCGGTGGCGATCCGCGCCCTCGACGACGTGAACATGCCGCAGCGGGTGCGGGACCAGCTCGTCGCCCTCGCCGACTTCGTCGTCGTGCGCAAGAGGTGATCGCCACCCGGCAGCGGATATAGCGCGAGTCGCCGGCCGGTGCGCCCCCCCACGGGAGGCGCGCCGGCCGACGGCAGAACCCCAGCACAGCAGAGGACACTGTTCTAAGGGGAAGAAGCCATGACTGCGACGACCGACGGCGCCGGTGCGATGGCCGGCGGCGCGGATCCGGAACACGAGGGCGCGACGGCCCCGCCGCCGCCCGCCCGCGCCACCGCGCCCGGGACGCCACCCGGTGCCACGGACCCCGCCGCAGGACTGCTCCACGGGGTCCGGCAGGCCACCGGCCGGGCCACCCGCGAGCTGCTGGAACGCCAGGACCCGGCCGGCTGGTGGAAGGGCGACCTGGAGACCAACGTCACCATGGACGCCGAGGACCTGCTGTTGCGGCAGTTCCTCGGCATCCGCGAAGAGGCCGTCACGCAGGCCGCCGCCCTCTTCATCCGCGGCGAACAGCGGGCGGACGGTACCTGGGCCACCTTCCACGGCGGGCCGCCCGAACTCTCCGCGACCATCGAGGCGTACGTCGCCCTGCGGCTGGCCGGCGACCCGCCCGACGCCCCCCACATGGCCCGCGCCTCGGCCTGGATCCGGGCCCACGGGGGCATCGCCTCGGCCCGGGTCTTCACCCGGATCTGGCTGGCGCTCTTCGGCTGGTGGAACTGGGACCACCTGCCCGAACTCCCGCCCGAACTGGTCTTCCTGCCTCCCTGGGTGCCCCTGAACATCTACGACTTCGGCTGCTGGGCCCGCCAGACCATCGTCCCCCTGACCGTCGTCTCCGCGCTGCGGCCCGTCCGCCCGGCGCCCTTCGCCCTGGACGAGCTGCACACCGACGCCCGCGCCCCCTACACGGCCAAACCGCCCGCACCGCTGGCGAGTTGGGACGGTGCCTTCCAGCGCATGGACAAGGTGCTGCACGTCTACCGGAGGTTCGCCCCGCGCCGGCTGCGCAAGGCCGCCATGACCGCCGCGGGCCGCTGGATCGTCGAGCGCCAGGAGAACGACGGCTGCTGGGGCGGGATCCAGCCACCCGCCGTGTACTCGGTCATCGCCCTGCACCTGCTCGGCTACGACCTGCGCCACCCGGTGATGCGGGCCGGGCTGGAATCCCTCGACCGCTTCGCCGTCTGGCGCGAGGACGGCGCCCGGATGATCGAGGCCTGTCAGTCCCCGGTCTGGGACACCTGCCTCGCCGCCATCGCGCTGGCCGACGCGGGGGTGGCCCCCGACCACCCGGCCCTGGTCAAGGCCGCCGACTGGATGCTCGGCGAGGAGATCCGGCGCAGCGGCGACTGGGCCGTGCGCCGCCCCGGCCTCGAACCGGGCGGCTGGGCCTTCGAGTTCCACAACGACAACTACCCCGACATCGACGACACCGCCGAGGTCGTACTGGCCCTGCGCCGCATCCGCCACCCCGAACCCGCCAAGGTCGAGGCGGCCATCGCCCGCGGCGTGTCCTGGAACCTCGGCATGCAGTCGAAGAACGGCGCCTGGGGCGCCTTCGACGCCGACAACACCAGTACCCTGCCCAACCGGCTGCCCTTCTGCGACTTCGGGGAGGTGATCGACCCGCCCTCCGCAGACGTCACCGCCCACGTGGTGGAGATGCTGGCCTTCGAGGGCAGGGCCGCCGACCCCCGCACCCGCCGTGGCATCGCCTGGCTGCTCGCCGAACAGGAGCCCGACGGAGGCTGGTTCGGCCGCTGGGGCACCAACTACGTGTACGGGACGGGCTCGGTGGTGCCGGCCCTCACCGCCGCCGGCCTGGCCCCCGCGCACCCCGCGATCCGGCGGGCCGTGCGCTGGCTGGAATCCGTACAGAACGGCGACGGGGGCTGGGGCGAGGACCAGCGCTCCTACCAGGACCGCTCCTGGGCCGGAAAGGGCGCCTCCACCCCCTCGCAGACCGCCTGGGCGCTGATGGCCCTGCTGTCGGCCGGCGAGCGCGACGGCAGGGCCGTCGAGCGGGGACTGGCGTACCTGGTGGAGACCCAGCGCCCCGACGGGACCTGGGACGAGCCCTACTTCACCGGTACCGGCTTCCCCTGGGACTTCTCCATCAACTACCACCTCTACCGGCAGGTGTTCCCGCTCACCGCGCTCGGCCGCTACCTCCACGGAGAGCCCGCCGTGCCCGGCCGCCCCCGCACCGCGGCGGCCCGCCCCGAGGAGGCCGGATGAGCTCCGCCGCCCGGCCCCCGCTGCTGATCGCCTGCGCCCTGCGCATCGAAGCGGCCGCCCTGCGCACCGCACGCGGCGGCGCCGCGGAAGGGGCGCTGCTGCGCACGGGCATGGGCCCGCGCGCGGCCGAACGCGCCGTCGCCCGGGCCCTGCGGCGGCCGGGCATGCAGGGGGCCGCCGTCCTCGCGACCGGCTTCTGCGCCGGCCTGGTCCCCGGGATGAACCCCGGCGACCTGGTCGTCGCCGAGGAGACCCGGGACCCGCGGGGCACGGTCGCCTGCACCGCCACCACCCTGCTCGCCGAGGCACTGGCCCGGGCCGCTCCCGGCCGGACCGTGCACACCGGCGCACTGACCGGATCAGACCACGTCGTCCGCGGCCAGGAGCGCGCGCAGCTGCGCGCCACCGGCGCCGTCGCGGTCGACATGGAGTCCGCGGCCACCCTGTGGACCGCGCACGGCCACGGCGGACGCCCGGTTGCGGCCGTCCGGGTGATCGTGGACGCTCCGGAGCACGAGCTCGTCCGTATCGGCACGGTCCGCGGTGGAATATCGGCCTTCCGCGTGCTGCGTGCCGTACGGCCCGCGTTTTATGACTGGCACCGTTCGTTGCTGCTCCCCAGGAGGTGAGCCAGATGGCCATGCCGTTGCGACAGTCCATCAGGGTCGGGACCTATCTTCTCGAACAGAAGCTCCGCAAGCGTGAGAAGTTCCCGCTGATCGTCGAGCTGGAACCGCTCTACGCCTGCAACCTGGCCTGCGAGGGGTGCGGGAAGATCCAGCACCCGGCCGGCGTGCTCAAGCAGCGCATGCCGGTCGCCCAGGCGGTCGGCGCCGTCCTGGAGTCCGGGGCGCCGATGGTGTCCATCGCGGGCGGTGAGCCCCTGATGCACCCGCAGATCCACGAGATCGTGCGCCAGCTCGTGGCGAAGCGGAAGTACGTCTTCCTCTGCACCAACGCGATGCTGCTCCGCAAGAAGATCGAGAAGTTCACCCCGTCCCCGTACTTCGCCTTCGCCGTCCACATCGACGGACTGCGCGAACGCCACGACGAATCCGTCGCCAAGGAAGGCGTCTTCGACGAGGCCGTGGCGGCGATCAAGGAGGCGAAGCGGCGGGGGTTCCGGGTCACCACCAACTCGACCTTCTTCAACACCGACACCCCCCAGACGATCATCGAGGTGCTGAACTACCTCAATGACGACCTCCAGGTCGACGAAATGATGATCTCGCCCGCCTACGCCTACGAAAAGGCACCCGACCAGGAGCACTTCCTCGGCGTCGAACAGACCAGGGAACTCTTCAGGAAGGCGTTCTCCGGCGGCAACCGGCGGCGCTGGCGCCTCAACCACTCCCCGCTCTTCCTCGATTTCCTGGAAGGAAAGGCGGATTTCCCCTGCACGGCCTGGGCCATTCCCAATTACTCGCTGTTCGGCTGGCAGCGCCCCTGCTACCTGATGAGCGACGGATACGTGCCCACGTACCGGGAACTGATCAACGACACCGACTGGAGCAAGTACGGCCGCGGCAAGGACCCGCGCTGCGCCAACTGCATGGCGCACTGCGGCTACGAGCCCACCGCCGTCCTCGCCACCATGGGCTCCCTGAAGGAGTCCCTGCGCGCGGCCCGGGAGACGATCGGCGGCAACCGGGCCACCTCGTCATGACGCCCCGGCCCCCGGGGGGCAAGGGCTTCGACCTCGCCGCGCTGCTGGCCGAGCGCGGCGGGGAGCGCTACGAGCTGCACGCCCGCCACCTCAACCACCAGCTGCCCCGGATGCTGCACACCATCGGCTTCGACAAGGTGTACGTGCGCGCCGAGGGCGCCCACTTCTGGGACGACGAGGGCAACGACTACCTCGACATGCTGGCCGGGTTCGGGGTCATGGGGGTGGGCCGCCACCACCCCGTGGTGCGCCGGGCCCTGCACGACGTGCTGGACGCCCAGCTCGCCGACCTGACCCGCTTCGACTGCCAGCCGCTGCCCGGGCTGCTGGCCGAGAAGCTGCTCTCGTACAGCCCCCACCTGGACCGGGTCTTCTTCGGGAACAGCGGCACCGAGGCGGTGGAGACCGCCCTGAAGTTCGCCCGGTACGCCACCGGGCGGCCGCGGATCCTGTACTGCGACCACGCCTTCCACGGGCTCACCACGGGCTCCCTGTCGGTCAACGGCGAAGGCGGCTTCCGGGACGGCTTCGCCCCGCTGCTGCCCGACACGAAGATCGCGCTCGGGGACCTGGACGCCCTGGAGCGCGAGCTGGCGCGCGGGGACGTCGCCGCGCTCATCGTCGAGCCCGTCCAGGGCAAGGGGGTGCTCGCGGCGCCGCCCGGATACCTGCTCGCGGCGCAGGAACTGCTGCGCCGCCACAAGGCCCTGCTGATCGCCGACGAGGTCCAGACGGGCCTCGGGCGGACCGGCGACTTCTACGCGTACCAGCACGAGCCCGGAGTGGAACCGGACCTGGTGTGCGTGGCCAAGGCCCTGTCCGGCGGCTACGTCCCCGTCGGCGCGACGCTGGGCAGGGACTGGATCTTCCGGCGGGTCTACTCCTCCATGGACCGGGTGCTGGTGCACTCCGCGAGCTTCGGCTCCAACGCGCAGGCGATGGCGGCCGGACTGGCCGTCCTGGGCGTGATGGAGGACGAGGAGGTCGTCGCGAACGCCCGGGCCATGGGCGACCTGCTGCGCGGCCGGCTCGCGGCCATGGTGGACGAGTACGAGCTGCTGCACGAGGTGCGGGGGCGCGGGCTGATGATCGGCATCGAGTTCGGGCGGCCGTCCTCCCTGGGGCTGCGCAGTCGCTGGGCCGTGCTCCAGGCGGCCCGCAAGGGGCTGTTCGCGCAGATGGTGGTGGCGCCGCTGCTGAGCAGGCACCGGATCCTCACCCAGGTCTCGGGCGACCACCTGGAGGTCATCAAGCTGATCCCGCCGCTGATCGTCGACGAACGGGACGTGGACCGGTTCGTCGGCGCCTTCCGGGAGGTCATGGACGAGGCGCACGGCGGGGGCGGCCTGATGTGGGACTTCGGCCGGACCCTGATGAAGCAGGCGGTCGCCAACCGCTGACGCGCCGCGCGCCGCGCGCGGGGCCCGGTGCGCACCGGGCCCCGGGGGGGGGGTCGTCGCCCGCCGCGCCGTCCAGCCGCGCGGGGGGGCCGCAGTGCGTCGGGACGGCACGGTGGGTGACGGGGTGTGTCGGGCGCGGTGGGG
>NZ_JBICWZ010000001.1:296944-863687 GCF_043199995.1 Streptomyces sp. NPDC048507
GTCGACTCGGGGTCCGGCGCGGGCGGCCGCGCGGGGGCCCGGGGCCGCACCGGGCCCCGGCCGGGCCGGGCCCCCGGAGGGCGGGCCCCCCGGCCCGGCCGGGGCCCGGTTCAGTCCAGCAGCCGGTCGCGCAGCCGTTCCAGGGCGGCCGGGGTCAGGCCGAGCCCCTCGGCGAGGTAGCGCTCCGTTCCGCCCCACCGCTCGTCGATCGTCCCGAAGGCCGCGAGCAGGTACGCGGCGCGCGCGTCGAAGAGCGGCGCCAGCAGTTCCATCACCTCGGGGGAGCGGTCCTCGGCCGCGTCGCCGTCGCGCCGCACGCGGTAGCGGTTGTGCGGGGCGTTCGACTCCAGGTAGTCCGCCACGATCGCCTCGCGCCCGACGCCGAGCGCGAGCAGGGTCACCGCGATGGACACGCCCGCCCGGTCCTTGCCCGCCGCGCAGTGCATCAGCGCCGGAACGCTGTCCTCGGCGAGCGCGTGCACCACCCGGGCGTGTTCGGCGGTGCGGGAGGCGATCATGGTCCGGTAGGACTGGGCCATCCGGGCCGCCGCCCTGCCGTCGCCGAGCGCGGTGCGGAGCTGGCCGAGGTCCCCTTCGCGGACCATCTTCCAGAACTCCCGGCCGTCGGCCGGGTCCGTCAGCGGGATGTTCACGTTGCGGACACCCGGCAGTTCGACGTCCGGGCCCTCCAGTGCCATGTCCGCCCCGTTGCGGAAGTCGAAGACGGTGTGCAGACCGAGGGTCCCGAGGAACTCGGCGTCGGTATCGGTGGCATGTGCGAGATGTCCGCTTCGGAACAGTCGTCCCGGCCTGACCCGCCGCCCGTCGGCGCCGGCCAGGCCGCCCACGTCGCGGAAGTTGCGGACGCCGGTCAACTCCGGTGCGGGACCGGGCCCGCCGGGCAGGGGCTGGGGTATCTGCTGGGTCACGTGTGCTCCTCCGCGTGTTCCTGGTGGTCCTGGTGGTCCGGGTGGTGGCGAGTGTCCGAATTGATGGCTTTGGGGCCAACTTGCCATGGACGGAAGCCAGATCGCGCCGGGCCCCGTGAGCCAGATCATACGGTGACCGTCCGTGCCTGATCGCGAAATGCGAATTCCCTTGCCAGGGCGGCTGTTGCGCCTCCGGAATGGACGCAGGGTGACGGGAATTCCGTTGATCCCTCATACCTGCGATTGCGTCAGGGAATTCGCGGCTTGTTGTGCACGGCCCCGCTCGATTACCTTCGCGATCGATCCGGGTGGACCGCCTAATCCTGCCGCCGCCCGGGAACCGCACCCGACCATCGACGCTCGCGGCAGGAGCGGGGGAACCAGGTAAGCCGCCGTTCCGGATCATTTCCGGACGGCTCGGGGTGAAGTCGTACGCGTGGACCGCGGGTACGGCCGGAGATCTCCAGTCCGAACCCGACAGCTCACCTCGCAGGCGACGGAGAGGAATTCGCCATGCCCGCACAGGGTAAGCACCGCCGCCCGAAGTCCCGATCCCTGTCCCGCGGTCTCGCCGTGGCCGGCACCGGCGGCGCCGCCCTCGCGCTGCCGCTGCTGGGTGCCGCCGGCGCGCACGCCGCGACCCCGGCCGCGACGCCCGCACAGGCCGGGCTGTCCGCGCCGCTCCCCACGGCCCTCCCGGCCGCCACCGCCGCTCCGGCCACCACCGCCGCTCCGGCCGTCTACACCGTCGTGCCGGGCGACTACCTGTCGAAGATCGCCGCCGAGCGCCACCTCTCCGGAGGCTGGGAGAAGCTCTACGACGACAACCGCGAGGCCGTCGGGGCCAACCCCTCCCTCATCCACCCGGGCCTCAGGCTGACGCTCGGCGCCCCCGCTCCCGCCGCCGCCCCGAAGGCCCCTGAGGCCCCGGCCGAGGGATCCTCGACCAAGGCTCCGGCGGCCGACGAGGCGCCGTCCGGCAAGGCCGCCGCGGGCGACACCGCCCCGGCCCCGAAGGCCGCCGCCCCGCAGGGGCAGCGCAGCCGGGTCCCCGCCCAGCGTCCGGCGCCCGCCGCGTCCCCGGCCCCGGCCGAGTCCACCGCCCCCTCGAACGGCTCCGGTTTCGTCGCCCCGGTCGGCGGCGGCACCTCCACCCCGTACCACCAGAGCGGCAGCATGTGGTCCTCCGGCTACCACACGGGCGTCGACTTCATAGCGAGCACCGGCACCACCGTCAAGGCGGTCGGCGCGGGCACCGTCGTTTCCGCTGGCTGGGGAGGTGCGTACGGCAACCAGGTGATCATCAAGCACGCCGACGGCAAGTACTCCCAGTACGGCCACCTCTCCCAGCTGTCCGTCTCGGCGGGCCAGAGCGTCACCGCCGGGCAGCGCATCGGCCTCTCCGGCGCCACCGGGAACGTCACCGGCCCGCACCTCCACTTCGAGATCCGCACCGGACCGTCGTACGGCTCGGACATCGACCCGCTGGCCTACCTCCGCTCCAAGGGCGCGAACGTCTGACGGCGGCCGCCGCGGCGGCACGAACGCGCGCGGGGCCGGGGCCAGAGGGGGGTCCCGGCCCCACGTGTACTTATTCCTTATCTCCCGCGTGGTATAGATCACGGTCCGTCAACCCCTCATTACGTTGGCGTAGGTTGGTTGCGGGGGTGAAGGATGGTGTCCCGTGGCAGCGACGACGACGACACTCAAGACCATCGGCTCGTACGCGGCGATCGGGGACAGCTTCACCGAGGGGGTGGGGGACCCGGGACCCGGGGATTCGTATCTCGGCTGGGCGGACCGGCTCGCGGTACTCCTGGCCGACCGGCGCGACGAGCACGACTTCCGGTACGCGAACCTCGCGGTGCGCGGCAGACTCCTCGACCAGATCGTGGCCGAGCAGGTCCCCAGAGCCAAGGAGCTCGCCCCCGACCTCGTCACCTTCTGTGCGGGTGGCAACGACATCATCCGGCCCGGCAGCGACCCGGACGACGCGGCGGAGCGGTTCGAGGCGGCCGTCGCCGACCTCACCGGTTCCGTGGGCCTCGTCATGATCACCACCGGTTTCGACACCCGGGGCGTACCGGTCCTGAAGCACCTGCGGGGCAAGATCGCCACGTACAACGCCCACGTGCGCGCCATCGCCGACCGCTACGACTGCCCGGTGCTCGACCTCTGGTCGCTGAAGTCCGTACAGGACCGCCGGGCCTGGGACGGCGACCGGCTCCACCTCTCTCCCGAGGGACACACCCGCGTCGCCCTGCGCGCCGCGCAGGTCCTCGGCTACGAGGTCCCCGCCGATCCGGACCAGCCGTGGCCGCCGACCCCGCCGCGCGGATCGGTGGACGTCACCCGGGACAACATCCAGTGGGCGCGCGAGTACCTCGTGCCCTGGATCGGCCGCCGGCTGCGCGGGGAGTCCTCCGGCGACCACGTCGCGGCCAAGCGCCCCGACCTGCTGCCGCTCTAGCGCGGGCGGGGACGCGGACGGGGCGGGGACGGGCGGGGGCCCGGGAGGCCGGCGCGGGGGCGGGCGCACGCACCCCGCGCGACACGCGGCCCCGAGACGGAATCCTCGGGGCCCGGTGTGCGTTGGGATGGTCGTAGACGTACCACCGTGCCACTCCATCCTGCACCTTTCCCAGGAGGCGCCTTGACCGGCTCCCTTCCCTTGCGTCCCCGGCTGCGCGCCCTGCGGCCCGAAGCCTTCGGCGCGGATCCGTCCGGCGCCCGGCTGGAGCGGATCCTGCGCTCGCCGAACTTCGCCGACGGCGTGTTCCAGAACCCCGTGGGGGCCCGGACCAGGCCCTCCGGGTCGATGGTCGAGTTCGCCAAGATCTACTTCCACAAGGAACAGCGGCTGCGGCGCAACCCCGGCGCGCCCATCCCGGTGTACCCGACCACCCTGGCCGAGCTGGCCAAGCCGCCGGTCAGCGGGCTGCGCCTGACCTGGATGGGACACTCCAGCGTCCTCGCCGAGATCGACGGGCGCCGGGTGCTCTTCGACCCGGTGTGGGGCGAGCGCTGCTCCCCCTTCCCCTTCGCCGGACCCAAGCGCCTGCACCCGGTACCCGTACCGCTGGCCGCCCTCGGCGCGGTCGACGTCGTGGTCATCTCGCACGACCACTACGACCACCTCGACCTCCCGACGATCAAGGCCCTGGCCGGTACGGACACGGTCTTCGCCGTTCCGCTCGGCGTCGGCGCGCACCTGGAGCGCTGGGGCGTGCGCCCCGACCGGCTGCGCGAACTCGACTGGAACGAGACCACCGAGGTGGCCGGGCTCTCCCTGACCGCCACGCCGGCCCGGCACTTCTGCGGCCGAGGCCTGCGCAACCAGCAGTTCACCCTGTGGGCCTCCTGGGTCGTCGCGGGCGGGGAACACCGGATCTTCCACAGCGGAGACACCGGCTACATGCCCAGTACGCCGGACGGCACGGCGAGCTTCGCGAGCATCGGGGCGGAGCACGGCCCCTTCGACGCCACGATGATCCAGATCGGCGCGTACTCCGAGTACTGGCCCGAGATCCACATGACCCCCGAGGAGGGGATGCGGGCGCACCTGGACCTCCAGGGCGGCGAGCCGCACGGGGTGATGCTCCCGATCCACTGGGGCACCTTCAACCTCGCGCCCCACCCGTGGGACGAGCCCGGCGAGGGCTCCGTGAGCGCCGCCGACCAGGCCGGCCAGAAGATCGCCCTGCCGATCCCGGGCCAGCCCTTCGAGCCCGGCGCGGCCGACGCCCCGGAGACGGCCTGGTGGAGGCCGTTCGTCGCCGGGGGCCCGGTGGTGGCGAGCGCCCCCGCCCGGGCGCAGGTTCCGGCCGGACCCGTCGCACCGGGTCCCGACCCGGCCCCGGCCGGGCAGGGCGAGCCGGAGGCCGTGGGCTCGTAGCGGCCCGAGCGCCTCGCCCGCGGAAGACGGTGGGGGCGGGGCGGAGGCGGGAGCGAGCCGTGGGGTCCGGGAGCTCGGTGGGGGGCCGGGGGCGCCCGGGCCGACTGGGGCGCGGGGGGTGGCGGGGGCGTGAGGGCGGCCGTGCGCGCCGTACGCCCCCGGGGTGTCCTCGCGTACGCGCTCCCGGCGCATTCGGGCTGCCGTACGAGCGCTCCACCGGGAGCGGGAAGCACCCCGCCGAAGTTCCCCAACTGGGCTCCGGCTGCGGGAGGGTGCGGTCTAGCGTGGGTATCCGGTGATCAACACCGGACCCCGGGACCCCTGGGGGCCGGGCCCCACGTACCGAGGACGCCGATGTCCGGACCCCGCGCCGCCCGTCACTCCCCGTCGAGACACGCCGCCACCGGACCCGGCCGGCAGATACGCCCCCAGCTGCTGCGCGCGGCCCTCCTGCCGACCCTCGCCGCCGGGTTCAGCGGAGCCGCCGCGGTGATCTTCACCCTCCAGCTCGGCGGGGGCGCGGGAGCGCGCGACGCCCGGCTGTGGCCGGTGCTCGCCGGCTGCGCCCTGCTCGTCGTGGGAGCCCTCGCCGCCGCCCTCCTCGGAGCCCAGCGGGCCGCCAGGACCGTCCGCGACCGCTGCGAGGCCCTGCGCCGCTCCAGCGTGCGCGGCCGCCAGGAGCTGCGCACGGCCGCCGAGCGGCTGGAGCGCGGAGAGAGTCCGGGCCGGCCCGTGCGCGGCGCCGCCGGCGGCCCGCCGCCGGCCACCGACCCGGCCGGGGTGGACGAGTTCTGGCTGCTTTCCCAGGAGCTGCGGGGCGCCCGCGAACACGCGCACACGACGCTGGTGCGGCTCGCCGTCCCGGTCCCTCCCAGCGACAGCGACCGCAAGGTCGAGGTGTTCGTCAACCTCGCGCGCCGCCTCCAGTCGCTCGTGCACCGCGAGATCGCCCTCCTCGACGACCTGGAAGACACCGTCGAGGACCCCGACCTGCTCAAGGAGCTCTTCCACGTCGACCACCTCGCCACCCGGATCCGCCGCCACGCCGAGAACCTCGCCGTCCTCGGCGGGTCCGCCTCCCGGCGCCAGTGGACCCGGCCCATCGACCTGAGCGAGGTGCTGCGCTCCGCCGTCGCGGAGGTCGAGCAGTACACCCGGGTCAAGGTCGTGCCCCCGGCGGGCGGCACCGTGCGCGGACACGCCGTCGCCGACGTGGTGCACCTGCTGGCCGAACTCGTCGAGAACGCCACCGTGTTCTCGGCGCCCGACACCGACGTCGTGGTGCGGGCGGAGCAGGTCACCGCCGGGGTCGCCGTCGAGGTGGAGGACCGCGGGCTGGGCATGCCGCCCGAGGAGCAGCACCGGATGAACGCGCTGCTCGGCGACCCCGACCAGGTCAGCGTCCGGCACCTGCTGGCCGACGGGCGGATCGGCCTCTACGTGGTGGCGGCGCTGGCCCGCCGCCACGGCATCGCCGTCGAGCTGAAGTCCAACATCTACGGCGGGGTGCTCGCCGTCCTCGTCCTGCCCCGGACCCTGCTGGGGGCACGCGCCCCGGGCACCGCCGACGCGGCGGGCGGGTCGCGGGCCACCTCCTGGGGGACCGGCGGGAGCGGCGCGCTCCCACCGCTGGAACCCGTACGGGTCCCCGCGCCGGTCCCCTGGCCGGAGGGGGAGCGCGCCGGGGGCGCGGAGGCGGGACCCGGCCCCGACGCGGAACCGGACCGGTGGCCCGGCGCGTGGCGGGCGCAGCCCCCGGCCGGGGACGACGCCCGCGCGGGGGCCGCGCCGGCGCACGTACCGCCGCCGGCCGCCGCGCCGGCGCCCGCCGACGTACCTCCACCGCCCGCCGTACCTCCACCGCCCGCCGTACCGTCGCCGCGGGCCGGGTCCGCCGCCGCGGCTGTCGCGCCACCCGGTCCCGCGCTGCCGGAGCACGGCGACGGGGAGCGGCCCACGCTGCCCCGCCGCCTGGCCCAGCACCACCTCGCGCCCCAGCTCCGCGAGGCCCCCGCCCCCCGGCGGACCCCGGAAGGCGAACAGCCCCTGCACGACCCGGGTCTGATGGCGGCCTTCCAGCGCGGCTTCGGACTCGCCCAGTCCGAGCAGCAGGCATGAACCGGGCCCCGCGCCCGGACCCCCACCCCAGCAAGGAGCACATCCCCATGGCCGGCGAAGTGGCGACCACGACGAGCACCCTTTCGAACCTCTCGGACGTCTCGAACCTCTCGGACCTCGACTGGCTGCTCGGCGGCCTGGTCCAGCGGGTCCCCTACACCCGCAGCGCGGTGCTGCTGACCGCCGACGGGCTCGTCAGCTGCGTGCACGGCCTCGATCCGGACAGCGCCGACCACCTCGCGGCCCTGGCCTCCGGGCTCTACTCGCTGGGCCGCAGCGCCGGCGTCCGCTTCGGGGACGGGCCGGAGGTCCGGCAGGTGGTGGTCGAACTGGACACGGCCCTCGTCTTCGTCTCCGCGGCGGGCTCCGGGACCTGCCTGGCGGTGCTCGCGGACCGCGAGGCGGACGCGGGGGTGCTCGGCTACGAGATGGCGATGCTGGTCAAGAGCGTCCGCCCCTACCTGGCCGCCCCGCCGCGCCGGCCCGCGCACGCCGTCGACGCGGAGCGATGAGGGCCCCGACGCGGGGGGAGAGCGGCTGCGGCGCACCGCGCGAGACGCCCTGGCTGGACGGTTCGGCGGGCCGGGTGACGCGCCCGTACACGGCGAGCGGCGGCCGCACCCGAGCCGCCGTCCACCTCGACCTGCTGTCCCTGGTGACCGCCACCGGGACCCGCCCGCGCGCCGCGCTCGGAGCCGAGCACGCCCTCGCGCTGCGGATCTGCGCGGGCACGGCGGCCGTCACGGTGGCCGAGGTGGCCGGGCAGCTGCGGCTGCCGGCGGTGGTGGTGAAGGTGCTGCTGTCCGACCTGATGGAGTGCGGGGCCGTCTCGGTGCGGGCGCCCCGGTTCCCGGGCGGCAGCGGCGGGTTCGCCGACGACGACCAGACCCTGCTCCGGGCGGTGCTCGATGGCCTGCGCCGGCGGCTGTGACGCCCCGGCCCCGCCCGCGACCCTGAAGATCCTGGTCGCGGGCGGGTTCGGGGCGGGGAAGACCACCTTCGTGGGCGCGGTCAGCGAGATCGAACCGCTGTGCACGGAGGAACTGCTGAGCGGGGCGGGCGAGGGCCGCGACCCGCTCGACGGGGTGGAGGCGAAGACGACGACGACCGTCGCGCTGGACTTCGGCCGGCTCACCCTCGACGGGCGGCACGTCCTGTACCTGTTCGGTACGCCCGGCCAGCGGCGCTTCTGGTTCCTGTGGGAGGAGCTGTGCGCGGGCGCGCTGGGGGCGGTGGTGCTCGTCGACACCCGCCGCCTCGCGGACTGCTTCCCCGCCGTGGACTTCTTCGAGCGGCGCGGGATCGCCTTCGTCCTCGCCGTCAACGAGTTCGACGGCGCCCACCGCTACACCGCCGAGGAGGTCCGCGACGCGGCCGGTCTCGGCCCGCACGTCCCCGTCGTACGGTGCGACGCGCGGCTGACCCGGTCCGCCACCACGGCCCTCGCGGCCCTGGTCCACCACCTGCTGTCCACCGCAAGGCACGACCGTCCGGATCCGGGGGAACCGTCATGACGTACTACGAATCGACCGGCCACCTGTTGCTGACCCCGGTGGACCGGGAGGCCCCGGCGCGCACCGTCCGGCTGCGCGAACTGGGCCTGGGGGAGCGGGCGGACACGGAGCTCGACGCCTTCGCGGCGCGGGTCGCGCGGACGCTGGGGGCTCCGTACGCGGGCGTCAACTTCATCGGGGAGGAACGGCAGTTCTTCGGCGGCCTGCACCACGGCGCGGGCGCCGCCCAGGGCGGTTACCCGGCGCGGGTCCTGCCCCGGGACCACGGCTACTGCCCGCACGTGGTGGTGCGGCGCCGGGCGCTGGTCCTGGAGGACGTACGGGACTTCGCGCGCTTCGCGGGCAACGCGGTGGTGGACGGCAGCGGGATCCGTTCCTACCTGGGGGCGCCCCTGACCGACCGGCGGGGCATCGTCCTCGGTACCGTGTGCGCGGTGGACGTGGTGCCGAGGCGCTGGGGGACCGAGGGGCTGGGCACGGTCAAGGCGCTCGCCGCCGAACTGGTGGCGCTCGTCCACCGGCGCGAGGACGGGCACGCCTGACGGCCCCGCCCGGCCCCTGCCCCGCGTTCAGCGCAGGAACCCGGTGATCCGCTGCCGCAGCGAGGCCGCGTCCAGTCCGTGCGCGGCGACGTGCTCGGCCATCGTCCCGTACCGGCGCAGCTCGGCCCGGCCCACCCCGAGCGGCAGGATCCGGTGCGGGACCTCCAACAGGGCCTGCCCGGCGGCCGCCGCGGAGGTGCCGGCCAGGTAGGGCTCGACCAGTACGACGTCCGGCGCGGCGCGCCCGACGGCGGAACGCAGGGCCGCGTCGTCGAAGGGCCGCACGGTGGCCGCGTAGAGCACGGTGACGTCGAGCCCCTCGGTCGCGGCCAGGACCCCGTCCAGCAGCGGCCCGACGGCGACGACCACGCCCGCCCCGCCCTCGCGCACGGTCTGGAAGCGCAGGCCGGCGCCGACCGGCCGCGCCTCGGCGTTCGACTGGTCGGTGAGCCGGACGTACACCTTCTCGTCCCCGGCGGCGTACGCGTGCCGCAGCAGCGCCTCGGCCTCGTCGGGGTGACCGGGCACGTGGACCGTCCAGCCGTCGAGGGTGTCCAGCAGGGCCACGTCACCGGGCGCCATGTGGGTGAACCCGCCGGCCGGCCAGTCGTAGCTGGCGGCGGAGCTCACCAGGACCCCGCCCGTGCCCTGGTGCCCGAAGTCGAGCTTGACCTGCTCGAAGGCGCGCTCCACGAGGAAGCTGGCGAAGGTGTGGACCACCGGCCGCAGCCCGGTCAGGGCCAGCCCGCCGCCCACGCCGAGGAGCAGCTGCTCCCGGATCCCGACGTTGACCACCCGGTCGGGGTGGCGCTCCTGGGCCGGACGGAACTGGGCCATGGAGATCTCGGCGAGCACCAGGGCCAGCCGCCGGTCCTCGTCGAGCAGCTCCGACGTGACGGAGACGAACCGTTCGCGCATGGTGTCCATGACGCCCCTCCTCAGAACTTCTTCTCGACGCGGGCGACGACGGCGTGCGGCCGGCCCGGATGCGGTGCGGTGAAGGCGGCGTGCAGAGCCTCGTGGTCCCGGCCGTCGACGGTGAGCGCCGACCAGCCGGAGGCCTCGAAGCGGGAGGCGATCCCGCCGGGCCAGCCGTGGGTGGCGGAGTCGTTGTCGATCACCAGGGTGTGCAGCCGGTCCAGTCCGGCCGGGCCCGCGTACGCGATGGCCTCGTGGTTGCTGCCCTCGTCGAGTTCGGCGTCCCCGATCAGCACCCACACGGCCGGATCGTCCAGCCCCTGGGCGCGCAGCCCGAGCGCACTGCCGACGGCGAGCGGCAGCCCGTGTCCGAGGGAGCCGCTGGCGATCTCGACCCCGGGGACCAGGACCCGGTCGGGGTGGTGCCCGAGCGGGGAGTCGTAGGACCCGAATCCGCTCAGCCACTCGACGGGGAAGAACCCCTTGGCGGCGAGCACGGCGTAGTAGGCCATCGGCCCGTGCCCCTTGGACAGCAGGAACCGGTCCCGCTCCGGATCCCCGGCGGTCCCGGGCCCCACGCGCAGCACCCGGTCGTAGAGCACCCACAGCGCGTCGAGCGTGGAGGTGGCGGCGGGCCCGTGCTTCTCGGCCCCTGTCATGAGCGCGATGAGCCGGCCCAGATCCTCGTAACGGAAATCGACGTCCGCGGTTGCCTGTGACATGCGGCAATCCTGCTTCCTCAAGCCGACTTGAGGTCAAGCGCCCCCCGGCCCACGAAACCCGCGCGCGACCACCCCGGGAAGTGCGGTATTGTTCTCGTGCTGGTCCGCCCAGGGGAAACCCCAGGTCAACGGACCATCGGGACGTGGCGCAGCTTGGTAGCGCACTTGACTGGGGGTCAAGGGGTCGCAGGTTCAAATCCTGTCGTCCCGACCATGTGGAAACACAGGTCGGAGGCCGTTCTCTCACTGACGAGAGGACGGCCTTTCGTGCGTCCGGGGTCGTGGGGGTGGCGGCCGCTCCGGCTGTTGTCGCACGCGTCGATGCGTATCCTCTGCCGTTCGGGTCAGGGGGTGGGTTGGGGGACCGGGGTGAAGAGGAGGGGGAGGGAGACCGGGCCGCGGGTGTAGAGGCCGGATTCCCGGTAGCGCGAGCCCGGGGCGTGGCGGACGCCGTCGAGCAGGGGCAGGAGCAGCGCGGCGACGGTTTCCATCTCGGCGCGGGCGAAGGCCGCCCCGACGCACTGGTGGAGTCCGGCGCCGAAGGCGAGGTGTTCGGCGGCCGCGCTGAAGGAGCGGGCGGTGCCCAGGTCCGGGCGGTGGATGTCGAAGGCGTCGGGGTCGGTGAAGGCCTCCGGGTCGCGGTTGGCCGCGCCGATCATGCAGAAGACGGTGGCGCCCGCCGGGACGGTGGTGCCCGCGAAGACGGCGGCCCGTTCCGCCCGGCGGGGAACGAGCTGGACCGGCGGGGTGAAGCGCAGGGTCTCGGCGATGGCGGCGGGGAGCAGGCCTGGGTCGCGGCGGACCTGCGCCAACTGCTCCGGGTGGTCGATCAGGTGCTTGAAGAGCAGGGCGAGCGTCTTGTCGGCCGGTTCGGTGGCGGCGGCCAGGACGTTGATGATCAGTGCGGTCACGTCGCGGTCGCTCATGGCGACGCCGTCGAACTCGGCGGTGCACAGCCGGGATATCAGGTCGTCGCCGGGGTGGCCGCGGCGGTGCCGGATGACGGGGAGCAGATGGGCCTCCAGCCGCTCCGCGCAGTCCAGGCAGTGCCGTCGGCGCTCGGGGGTGAGCGTCAGGGCGGTGATGAACTCGGCGACGCCGGCGTGCCAGAGGGCCACCTGCCGCCAGTGCGCCCGCTCCAGCCCGAGGACGTCCAGCGTCACGCGGACGGCCAGTGGTTTGCCGAGGTCGTTGACCAGGTCCATCCGCCCCCGGGGCAGGAAGGGGGCCATGAGTTCGGCGGCGTTGGCGTGGACGGCGCGGATCTGGTCTGCGAGGGCCTGCCCGGTGAATGCGCGGATGACTATCTTCCGCTTGGCGGTGTGCTCGGCCCCGGTCATCTGGGCGAGGACCGGCCCGCGCATCACCGGCTCGGCGCGTGCCTGGAGCGTCTCGGTGGAGAACGCCTCGTGATCGGTCAGGACCCGCCGCACGTCCCGGTGGCGGGAGAGGAAGTAGCTGTCGATCGCGGGCTCGTGGTGCACCGGCGTGCGTTCCCGCAGCCGCGCGAAATGGCGGTAGGGGTCGGCCGCGAACTCCTCGGACAGGACGCTGAACTGGGGCTGTGCCACGACGACGGGACCTCTCGGCTGCGCTGCGCGGTGCGGGGAGCGGCCGATCATCCCATCGTGGCGGCCGCTCGCCAAACCGCGGCCTCGTGGCCGGGGCCCGGGGCGGGGGGGCGGGGGGGGGCCCGGCGGGGCCCGCGGGGGGGGGGGGGGGGGGGGGGGGGGGGGGGGGGGGCCCCGGCCCCCCGCGGCGGGAGGTGCGGGTTACGAGGACTGCTCGGTGAGGATGGCCGGGTCCGACAGACCGGCCGCCCCGGTCTCCACCTTGCCGGCGAAGCGGCGCTGGAAGTCGGGGGTCTCGGACGCGGTGACGCTCACGTCGTACCAGCGGCGGGTGTTCTTCAGGGAGACCGTGTACGTGACGGTCGCGCCCTTGGCCACGGTCAGGCGCTTCGGGCCGCCGCCGTAGGCGTTGGTGACCGTGAGGGTGGCGGTCGTCGCGCCCGCGTTGGTGAGGGTGAGGTCCAGGTTGCCGGTGGCGGCGTTGTGGCGGGCGGTGACCTCGGGACCGGCGGTGGTGCCCGGGTTGCGGAAGCCGCGCAGGAAGCCGTTGGGCCCGTGCACGGTCAGGTCGGTGACGCCCGCCGAGTAGCGGGTGTTCCAGGTGTCCGCGATCGACTTGCCGGCCTCGGTGGTGTAGGTCCAGGGAGCGTCGGTGCGGTTGGCGGAGGTGACGTAGAACTGCGCGCCAAGGTCCGTGCCGCCGCTGAAGGTGAGCCGGAACTTGGCCTCCGCGATCAGCGCCGCGCCGTCCACGTACGGGGCGTACTTCAGCGGGCGGGTTGGGATCGCGCCCTTCTCCTGGCGCGGCATGGCCGCCACGGCCGGCGGGGTGGCCATGAAGTCGGGGTGGCGGTCGCGGTCCTGCGGCTCCCACATGCCGGTGTCGGGCAGCGGCGCCCGGCCGGTGTCCTTGCGGGCGAAGTCGAAGGCGGAGGTGAGGTCGCCGCACACCGCGCGGCGCCAGGGCGAGATGTTGGGTTCCTGCACGCCGAAGCGCTTCTCCATGAAGCGGATCACGGACGTGTGGTCGAAGGTCTCGGAGCAGGAGTAGCCGCCGGTGCTCCAGGGCGAGACGACGAGCATCGGCACGCGCGGGCCCAGGCCGTAGGGCCCGGCGACGTAGCCGGCCTTGCCGGGGAAGACGTCGAGGGTGGTGGAGACGGTCGACAGGCCTTGACCGGAGTTCGCGGGGGCGTACGGCGGCACGACGTGGTCGAAGAAGCCGTCGTTCTCGTCGTAGGTGATGAACAGGGCGGTGCGGGCCCACACGTCCGGGTTGGAGGTCAGCGCGTCGAGGACCTGCGCGATGTACCAGGCGCCGTAGTTCGAGGGCCAGTTGGCGTGCTCGCTGAAGGCCTCGGGGGCGGCGATCCAGGAGACCTGGGGCAGCGTGCCCGCGGTGACGTCGGCGCGCAGCCGGTCGAAGTAGCCCTCGCCGGTGCGGGCGTCGGTGCCGGTGCGGGCCTTCTCGTGGAGCGGCTCACCGGGCTTGGCGTTCCGGAAGCTGTTGAAGTAGAGGAGCGAGTTGTCGCCGTAGTTGCCGCGGTAGGCGTCGTTGATCCACCCCCAGGAACCGGCGGCGTCGAGCCCGTTGCCGATGTCCTGGTAGACCTTCCAGGAGATCCCGGCCTGCTCCAGGCGCTCGGGGTAGGTGGTCCAGCCGTAGCCGGCCTCGGCGTTGTTCAGGACGGGCCCGCCGCCCTTGCCGTCGTTGCCGGTGTGGCCCGACCACAGGTAGTAGCGGTTGGGGTCGGTCGAGCCGATGAACGAGCAGTGGTAGGCGTCGCAGATGGTGAAGGCGTCGGCGAGGGCGTAGTGGAACGGGATGTCGTCGCGCGTCAGGTGCGCCATGGTGGCGGGGGTCTTCGCGGGCACCCAGTTGTCGTACTTGCCCTTGTTGAAGGCGCTCTGGCCGCCCGCCCAGTCGTGGTTGAGGCCCTGGAGGAACTCCATGCCGAGGTCGTCGGACGGGGGCCGGAACGGCAGCGTCTCCTTGCCCGCGTTGTCCGTCTGGTGGAAGACGGACTTGCCGCTCGGCAGGGTCACCGGGCGCGGGTCGCCGAAGCCGCGGATGCCGCGCAGGGCGCCGAAGTAGTGGTCGAAGGAACGATTCTCCTGCATCAGGACCACGATGTGCTCGACGTCGGCGATCGTGCCGGACGTGCCCTGCGCGGGGATGGCGGCGGCGCGCGCGATGCTCTCGTTCAGCATCGTCAGGGCGGCGGTGCCGCCCGCGAGCTGCAGGAAGCGACGGCGGTTGAGTTCTGCCATGGTGGAACGACCTCTGCGGTTGCGGGTGGTTGAGCGCCCCCAGCAGAGCGCGCCCGGGGTACCGGACAGGGAGCCTCGCGTGACGGGCGCGGATACGCCAGGCGAACGGCAGCCGGATTCCGGCGGAGTCCGGCCAGAACGCCGCCCGGCGGGGTGTGGTCCGGACCGGGTGCGGGAGGCGGGGGCGGTGCGGGCACCGGGCGAGGAAGGCGCGAAAACGCTTGGACCGGGCGGGCGTCCGTGCGGGACACTCCGGATTCTGACCTGAACGTCCGACAAGGCAAGGGTTGGGATGGGAACGCCCGAATCGCACGAAAGTTCACCCCGCAGGGGCCCCGTGCTCCTCGCGCTCCGCTTCTACGGACGGGAACTGGCCAGGCTCCGCCTGCTGACCGGACCGGCCATGCTGTTACCGGCACTCGGAAACATCGGCATCAACTACATCGCACCGCTGGTCGTCGCGAAGCTCGTCGGCCGCATCGCGGGCGGCGGGGACACCGGCTTCGCCGCGACCCTGCCCTACGTCCTCGCCTTCGCGGGCGTCCTGCTGTTCTCGGAGGGACTCTGGCGCGTCGGGCTGCACTGCCTCAACCGCCTCGATGCCCGCGGCATCGAGAACCTGTACGTGATCGGCATGGACGAGCTGTTCGCCAAGGACGCCGCGTTCTTCCACGACAACTTCGCCGGCTCGCTCACCAAGCGCGTCCTCAGCTTCGCCACCCGCTTCGAGGAGTTCGTCGACACGCTGACCTTCTCCGTCATCGGCAGCCTCGTCCCGCTGCTGTTCGGATCGATCGTGCTGTGGCGATACGAACCGCTCCTCGTCGTCGCGCTCCTGACGCTCATCACCCTGACGGGGCTCTGCGTGATGCCCCTGGTCCGGCGCCGCCAGGCGCTCGTCGACGCGCGCGAGGAGGCCATCGCCCGGGTGTCCGGGCACGTCGCCGACAGTCTGACGAACATGGAAACGGTCCGCGCGTTCGCCGCCGAAGGGCGCGAGGCCGCCGAACACCGCTCCCGCGTCGCCCGGTCGCGCCTGCTCATGCTGCGCTCCTGGGACTACGGAAACCTGCGCATCGACACGCTGGTCGCGCCGATGTCCGTACTGACCAACGCGCTGGGCCTGCTGCTCGCCGTCACCCTCGGCGGAGGAGAGCACGGCGTGGAGGCGGTCGTCGTCGCCTTCACCTACTTCTCCAACGCCACGCGGATCATGTTCGAGTTCAACCAGATCTACCGCCGGCTGGAGAGCTCGATGACGGAGGCCGCGCAGTTCACCGCGCTGCTCCAGACCCCGCCGACCGTACTCGACCCGCCCTCGCCCGAGCCGCTGCGGCGCGCCTGCGCGGAGGTGCGCTTCGAAGGGGTCACCTTCGCCCACGGGGGCGCCAAGCCGCTGTTCGAGGGGCTCGACCTGACCGTGCCCAGTGGCCACCGGGTCGGTCTCGTCGGCCGGTCCGGCGGGGGCAAGACCACGCTCACCCGGCTGCTGCTGAGGATGACCGACATCGACGGCGGCCGGATCCTGATCGGCGGCCAGGACATCAGCCGGCTGCGCCAGGCCGACCTGCGCGGCCTGATCGGCTACGTGCCCCAGGACCCGGCGATGTTCCACCGCACGCTGCGGGAGAACATCGCCTTCGCCCGGCCGGACGCCACCGACGCCGAGATCCGCCGGGCGGCGCGGGCAGCGCACGTCACGGAGTTCGCGGACGCCCTCCCGGAGGGCTTCGACACCATGGTGGGCGAGCGCGGCATCAAGCTGTCCGGCGGCCAGCGCCAGCGGGTCGCCCTCGCCCGGGCGATCCTGCGCGACGCCCCGGTGCTGCTGCTCGACGAGGCGACCAGTGCCCTGGACTCCGAGAGCGAGGTACTCGTCCAGGAGGCGCTGTGGCGGCTCATGGAGGGGCGGACGGCGCTGGTGGTGGCGCACCGGCTGAGCACCGTCGCCGGGATGGACCGCCTGGTGGTCCTCGACCACGGCCGGATCGTGGAGCAGGGCACCCACCACGAACTCCTCACCGCGGACGGCGCCTACGCGAAGCTCTGGCAGCACCAGTCGGGGGGCTTCCTCGACGACGACCCCGCACCGTCCGGCGCGACGCCGGGGGACGAGGCCGCCCGGCGGTGACGTGGGCCCCGCCCCCCGGCGGGGCCCACGGCCGGTCAGTCCTTCGTGAGCAGGGTGTTCATGCGGGTGATCTCGGCGCTCTGGGAGCCGATGATGGCGGCCGCCATGTCCTTCGCGGGCCCGTGGGCGCCGTCGCGCTGTTCGGTCCGGGCCATGGCCACGGCGCCTTCGTGGTGCTTGACCATCAAGGTGAGGAACGCCCGGTCGAACTCCTGGCCCGAGGCCTTGGTCAGCTGGTCCATCTCTCCGCCGGTCATCATCCCGGACATGGCGTGCCCGCCGTGGCCGGCGTCGGCGGCGGGGACCTGTTCGCCCCAGGAGCCGAGCCAGCCGGAGAGGGTCGCGATCTCCGGGTCCTGAGCCTTCTTGATCTCCTCGGCCAGGGCCTTGACCTCGGCCGATCCGGAACGGGTGGCGGCCAGCGCGGCCATCTCCACCGCCTGGCGGTGGTGCGGGATCATCCCCTGGGCGAAGGCTGTGTCGGCGGCGTTGTTCCCGCCCGGACGGGGGGAGGCGGCGCCCAAGGACGGTGCGGCGGAGGCGGAGTGGCCGTCGTGCGCGGGGCTCTCGCCCGCTGCGGAGCCGGAGCCCGAGCCGCCGCAGGCGGCGAGGACGAGGGCGGCGGCCGCGGTCGCGGCGAGGGCGCCGGCGCGGCGGACCGGGGAACGGTGGGTGGTCATGGTCGTGCTTCTCCTGTGCTGGGAACGTGAGGACGGGCTCGTCGGCGCGCACGCCGGAGCCGTCTCATATGCGCAGGAGCTGGAGTTCGCTGAGGGAGGGAGGGGCCCGCCCGCACACCGCCGGGCCCCCCGGGAGCCCGTGCGCGGCCGCGTTGGCGGCGGCCGGGGTGCCGGGGGCCGCCGCCGGGGCGGTCAGGACGGGGGCGCCGGCGGTACCGGGCGCCGCGCAGGCGGGATCCGCGTGCCGGCCGTGGCCCGCGCCGTCATCGGCGCAGGCGCAGGGAGCCCCGGGTACGGGAGCGGACGCCGTGGGGGAGGAACCCGCCCGGGCGTGCGCGGCGTGCCCGGCGGCCGAGGGGGCCGGGCCGGGGCCCAGACCGTGCATGGCCAGGATCCCGGTGAGCAGGGCGAAGAGCAGGAGCAGGCGCGCGGGCGGCCGCAGGGCCCCCGCCGCCGATCCCGCCCGTGTCCTCATGCCCGCATCGTAGGTGACCGCGTCCGGATACTCCAAAGGGGTAGGGGGTATGTGGCCGCCGCTACGGGGTGCCGCTACGGGGTGCCGCTACGGGGTGGCGCGTACGAGGACCAGCGAGCCCTCGTAGGTCGGCAGCCGGCGCAGGTGCCCGTGGCGGTCGTCCCAGGCACCGGAGTCCAGATCGCGGCGCAGGGAGTCGGTGAACCGGCGCCGGACCCCGTCGTCCACGAAGCTCCACGCCGAGCAGGCCTGGCGGGCCGCCGGGTCCAGCAGCATCTCGGGGCGGCCGTAGTACGCCTCGTTGAAGCCGTCGGTGCAGTCCAGCGGGATGGGCACGGACTCCACGGTCCCGGTGCCGCCGAGGGCGGCGGCCATGTCCTCGATCGGCGGATAGCGCCGGGCCTCGGTGTCCAGCACCTCGGGCGCGTACGCGTAGAGCCAGAAGTCGCGCACGAGCTTCGGATCGCAGGTGAGGATGACGACCGGGCCCCGCGTCACGCGCCGCATCTCGCGCAGCCCGGCCTTGACGTCGCTCCACTGGTGCACGCTGAAGAGGGTCATCGCACCGTCGAACTCGCCGTCGGCGAAGGGAAGTTCCTCGGCGATCGCGTCGACCGCGCGGGACAGCCCGGCCGGACGCCGGTCCCGCATCGCGCGGGAGGGCTCGACGGGCGTGACCGCGCGGGCCGCTCCCTCGTACGAGCCCGCGCCCGCCCCCACGTTGACGACGTTGCGGGCGCCGCCGAGGGCCTCGGCGATGAACCGGGCGATGCGGGGGTCCGGGCGGCGGTGGTCGGAGTATCCGGAGGCGGTGCGGCCGTAGTCGACGTCCCCGGCGCTGCCGTCCGCTCTGCGCTCGTTCATGGGCCTACCTCGCATGGTGAAGGAGTCGGAGGAGCGGCACGGCGCGATCCGCCCTGCCCGTTCCTCACCATCGTGCATCTGCCATGCTGATTTCGGCAACGACCTGGCAACTGCTTGGCCGAATAGCCGAAGAGGGTTGCATCTGTTTGTCGGATGTGTCGGTCAGGAGGGGTCGTGGGCCGCGCCCGCCCGGCCCACGGGACGGCCCTCGTGGAGCTCCAGCGGGCCGCTGCCCGACGCCAGGGCCCGCAGGCAGGCCTTGATCTGGCGCCGCAGCTTCGGTTTGACCAGGCCCCGCAGGTCCCCGCGCTGCGCGGTGCGCCAGTCCAGCAGCTCGACGGGCCGCAGCCGGATCCGGGCGAGGACGTCGGGGCCGAGGACCCCGCCGTCGTACAGGAAGCGGATCCGGGCCGGGAAGCCGGGCCGGTGGGCCCAGTTGACGGCGAGGAGGCGGCCGGGTTCCAGGTCCAGGCCGATCTCCTCGCGGACCTCGCGTGCGGCGGCGGCGCGCGGGGTTTCGCCGAGGTCGCTGTCGACGCCGCCGCCGGGCAGCAGCCAGCGGCCCGGTTCGCCGTAGCCGGGGCGGACGAGCAGCACCCCGCCGGCCCGGTCCGTGAACAGGACGTTCGCGGCGGTGAGGGCCTTGGGGCGGGCGGCGCGGTGGGCGGCCTCGTCGTAGCCGCCGGCGTTCTCCAGGGCCACCCGCACCGCCGGGTCGAGGCCCGCGGGGGAGCCGGGCTGGGGGACGCCGTCGACGAGGTGGGCCAGGGAGCCGGTGCGCAGCGCGGCCACGGCCGCGCTCAGCCTCGCCCCGACGCGGTCGGGCAGCCGCCGGACGGCCTCGTCGGGGGTGAGCCAGTGGGCGGCGGCGCCCCGGCCGCCCGAGCGGGGCAGGGCGGCGGCCGCGCGGTCCTGGGCGAGGGGGCCCACGAGGTGGACGTGGACCACGCGCGAGCGGCCGGGCGGGCCGGGCGGGCAGGAGTCCACGGCCAGCAGCCGGCCGACGACGGCGGCCGGCCCCAGCGCCCCGAGCGCGCGGGCGAGCCCCGCTTCGGGCGTCTCGGTGCCCCGCACGGCGGCGCCGGGCAGTTCCGGGCGGTCGTGGGGAGAGGGGGTGAGTACGAGGACCCGCCCGAGGGAGTCCAGGACGACCGCGCTCGCGGTGACGAGCGGAGCGGACCGGGCCGGATCGCCCGCGCCCACCTCGTCGGCGGCCCCGCGCGGCCGGGCGGCGCGCGAGGCGGGAGCCGTCCCCGCCGGTCCGGACGCGGGGGGCCCGGACGCGGGCCGCCCGGCCGGAGGCGCTCCCGGCGGGGACGGAGCGGGTGCGGCCGGGGACGGGCGGTCGTGCACGGTACGGCTCCTCTGACGGCGGCGGGCCGGGCGCCCGCCCACCAGGCATCCCTACCACGCCCGCCGCCCCCCTCCGCGCCGCCCCGGCCGGACCGGCCCGCCCGGCTCCGGGCACCGGCGCGACCGCCGGCTCCCGGTCCCCGCCCGCCCGCCGGCCCCAGGCCCCCCCCGGGCCAGGCCCGCCCCCCGGGTCTGGTGCGGGCCTCGGGGTCAGGCGCGGGTCAGGAGGAGGGCGCCCATCGTGACCATCGTGGCGGCGACCAGGCCGTCCAGCACCCGCCAGGCCCCCGGCCGGGCGAGCACGCCGCCGAGCAGCCGGGCTCCGTAGCCGAGGGCGCCGAACCAGATCAGGCTCGCCAGCGCCGCCCCGATGCCGAAGGCCCACCGCAGGTCGCCCCGGCCGGCGGCGAGCGAGCCGACCAGCAGGACGGTGTCCAGGTACACGTGCGGGTTGAGCCAGGTCATGGCCAGGCAGGTCAGTACCGCCGTCCGGACGGAACCGGCCGGGGCGCCGCCGGGGGTGAGGGCCGCGTCCGGGGCGGGCCGCAGCACCCGGCGCGCCGCGAGCACCCCGTAGGAGACGAGGAAGAGGCCGCCCGCGACGGCGACGGCGGTCAGCGCGGCCGGCCAGGCGGTGACGAAGGCGCCGACCCCGGCCACGCCGAGGGTGATGAGGACCGCGTCGGACACGGCGCAGATGGCCACCACGGCGAGCACGGCGTGCCGGCGCGCTCCCTGACGCAGGACGAAGGCGTTCTGGGCGCCGATCGCGACGATGAGGGAGAGGCCGGTGCCGAAGCCGGCCAGCGCAGCTGTGGTGATGCCGTTGTTCATGTGCCGACCGTAGGCAGCGCGTGGCGTATCAGTACAGCTAAAGATTTTTACGTACCCTTAGCGTTCGTGATGGAAGAGCTTCCCCTGGAACAGGTACGGACCCTCCTCGCGGTCGTCGACGAGGGCACCTTCGACGCCGCCGCCGCGGTCCTGCACGTGACGCCCTCCGCCGTCAGCCAGCGCGTCAAGGCCCTCGAACAGCGCACCGGGCGGGTGCTGCTGATGCGGACCAAGCCGGTCCGCCCGACCGAGTCGGGGCAGGTGGTGATCCGCTTCGCCCGGCAGCTGGCCCGCCTGGAGCTGGACGCGCGCACCGAACTGGGCCTGGGCGCCGCCGGCGGCCCGGTCCCCGTACGCCTGCCGATCGCGGTCAACGCGGACTCGCTCGCCACCTGGTTCCTGCCCGCGCTGACCCGGGTGCCGCAGGATCCGCCCGTCTGCTTCGAGCTGTACCGGGAGGACGAGGCCCATACGACGGCCCTGCTGCGCGAGGGCCGCGTGATGGCGGCCGTCACCTCCTCGCCGGACCCGGTCGCCGGCTGCACGGTGCGCCCCCTGGGGCTGGCGCGCTACCTGCTCGTGGCCAGCCCGGCCTTCGCCGCCCGGTACCTGACGGGCCGCCTGGACCGGGACCTGCCCGGGGCGCCGCTGATCGTCTTCGACCGGCGCGACGCGCTCCAGGACGCCTACGTACGGGGGCTCACCGGCGGCGCCGCGGGCGCCTCCCCGGCCCGCCACCAGGTGCCCACCTCGGAGGGCTTCCGCGACGCCGTGGCCGCCGGACTGGGATGGGGGCTGGTGCCGCAGCCGCAGGCCGAACCGCTGCTGGCGAGCGGGGCGCTGCTGGCACTGGCGCCGCGCCGCCCGCTGGACGTACCGCTGTACTGGCAGCAGTGGAAGCTGGACTCGCCGGCCCTGGCCCTCGTCGCCGGAGTGGTCGCGCAGAGCGCGCGCGAGGCGCTGCGTCCGGTCTAGCGGCCCGGTGCAGCGGCCCGTCCGGCGGCCCGGGCCCCGGCCCGTGCGGCGGTGCCCGCAGGCGTGCCCGCCGCCCGGGGCGCGCGATGGCAGACTGGCCGCTGATCCGCCCGAAGGGGAGTACGTCCTTGTCCATGTTCAGCAACCTGCGCCGGGCCGTGCGACGCGGCTACCGCAGGGCCGTCGACCTCAGCCACCCCGCCCGCTCCCCGCTCGGCAGCGCCGTCGTCAACTGCCTCGTCTACCGCGACGGCATCCGCCAGGAGGACTGCGCCGAGGTCGAGGAGGCGCTGCGCCGGGTCCGCAAGAGCGGCGACGGCTTCGTCTGGATCGGCCTGCACGAGCCCTCGCAGGAGGAGCTGGCCGGGCTCGCCGCGCTGTTCGCCCTGCACCCCCTCGCCGTCGAGGACGCCGTCAACGCCCATCAGCGCCCGAAGGTGGAACGCTACGACGACACCCTCTTCGCGGTCTTCAAGACCGTCCGCTACGTGGAGCACGAGGAACTGACGGCGACCAGCGAGGTCGTCGAGACCGGCGAGCTGATGGCCTTCATCGGCGAGGACTTCGTCCTCACCATCCGGCACGGCGGCCGCGGCACGCTCGGCCCCGTCCGGGAGGCCCTGGAGGCGCAGCCGGAGCAGCTGGCGAAGGGTCCGGCCGCGGTGCTGCACGCCATGGCCGACCACGTCGTCGACGACTACGTCGCCGTCACGGAAGCCGTGCAGAACGACATGGACGCCGTCGAGACGGCCGTGTTCAGCGAGGACGGCGGCCGCGGGGACGCGGGCCGGATCTACCAGCTCAAGCGCGAGCTGCTCGAACTGCGCCGGGCCGTGGCCCCGCTGGGCCGGCCGCTCGACATCCTGGCCACGCAGCCGATACCGGTCATCCCGTCCGAGGTCCGCGCCTACTTCCGAGACGTCCACGACCACCTCGTCCGCGCCACCGAGCAGATCGGCGCCTACGACGGCCTCCTCGACTCCGTGCTCCAGGCACACCTCGCCCAGGTGACGGTCGCCCAGAACGAGGACATGCGCAAGATCACGGCATGGGCGGCGATCGTCGCCGTCCCGACCATGGTCTGCGGCGTCTACGGCATGAACTTCGACCACATGCCCGAGCTCCACTGGACGTACGGCTACCCGCTGGTCCTCTGCGTCATGGCGGTCGCCTGCTTCGTCATCCACCGGGGCTTCCGGCGCAACGGCTGGCTCTGACGCCCGCGGGTCCGGCCCGCGGGTCCGGCCCGCCGTCGGCGCCGCCGTCACCGGTGTGTCCTAGCCTCGGGAGCGAAGGGCCCCACGGGCCGCACCAGCACGCGGAAGGCGGTCACGATGGCCCCGCCGGCACAGAAGATCACCACGTTCCTGATGTTCGAGGGCAGGGCGGAGGAGGCGATGACCCTGTACACCTCGCTGTTCGAGGACTCCGAGGTCATCGACATCACCCGCTACGGCGCCGGGGGACCGGGCGCGGAAGGCACGGTGGCCAAGGCCACCTTCGCGCTCGCCGGACAGCGGCTCATCTGCATCGACAGCTACGTCAACCACGCCTTCGGCTTCACCCCGGCGGTCTCGCTGTACGTGGACTGCGGGTCCGTCGAGGAGATCGACCGCCTCTACGGGGCCCTGGCCGAGGGCGGCGAGGAGCTGATGCCGCTGGACTCGTACGGCTTCAGCCCCCGGTTCGGCTGGGTCAACGACCGCTTCGGCGTCTCCTGGCAGCTGAACCTGCCCGAGGGGGCCGACGGGGCGTCCGCCTGATCAGGGGCGCACGCCGCGGGCCAGGAAGTGGTCCGCGGCGTCCTCGTACTCCGCGAGCCGCCAGCCCGTCGCCTCCAGCGCCGGGCGGAGGTTCGGCTCGCCGAGCGGGTCGTCGGGGCTGAGCGGGCGGCCGTGCCGGGCGGCGCGTTCGGCCCGCCCGGAGGGGTGGAACAGCAGCAGCTCACCGCCGGGCGCGCACACCCGGGCCCACTCGGCGAGGGCGGTACGCGGCTTCGGCAGGTGGTCGAGCAGCCCGGCGGCGAGGATGCCGTGCACCGACCCGGCGGCCAGCGGGAGACGGGCGCAGTCGGCCAGCAGCAGCAGCCGGCCGGGGCCGCCGCGGCCGATGCGGGCGGCGGCGGTGAGCATGGCCGGGGTGAGGTCGACCCCGAGCACCGTGCCCGAGCCGCCGACCAGCGCGCGCAGCGCGGGAAGCGCCCGGCCGCTGCCGCAGCCCAGGTCGATCGCCGTCTGGCCCGGGGCCAGCCGCATCCGGGCCACGGCCGCCTCGTAGGCCGGGGTCTGGTAGGCGAACCTCTCCTCCCAGGCATCGGCCCGCGGAGTGAAGAAGGTCCGGGTGGCGGTGTGCTCCGCCCGGCCCGCCACCAGTGCCGCGAACCGGCCGAGCAGGGCCGCCACGCCCGGCTGCGGGGCGGCGAGCCCCCAGGCGCCGGCGCCGACGCGCAGGGCCGGCCCGCCGGTGGCGCCGCGCAGGGGGTCGGCGGCGGCGGGCTCCCGGGGGCCGGGCTCCCGGGAGCCCGCCGGCCGGGCCGCCGCCGCCGCGGCGCGCGCCAGCAGGGCGGCGCCGTCGCCGAGGGCCAGGACGGGAACCTCGGCGGCGAGCGCCTCCCGCAGCAGGGGCAGGGCGCCGGGGGCGTCCCCGGTCAGCACGAGCCCCTCGACTCCGTCGAGCCTCTCCGGCAGCGGTTCCCCCGCCCACGGGTCGCAGCGCCGCACCTCGGGCCCGCCCGCCGCGGCGCGGCCGAGCGCGTGCTCCAGTTCGGCATCGAGTTCCGCCCCGGCCCGGGCCCGCGGCCCGGGGGTGGATGAGGCGGCCCGGGCGCGTTCCGGCGCGGTCGGGGGTGCGGCGGGCCGCCGGGCGGGGGCCTGGGGGTGGTGGATCACGACGAGGGCCATCGGCGCCTCCTTGCGTCGGTGCGTCCGGGCGGGCGATGCCCGGCGGGCGGAGCCGTACGTGCGAGCTCCTGCGGCCCATCAGGGTCGCATGTGCAGAAGGATGCCCTGTCCGCCCCCGCATGTGCCAGGGGCCCGCGCGCCGAACACCGCGGACGGCGCGCGGGGGTATCCCTGACTCCACGGGGCCGGCCCGACGCGGAGCCGCCCACGTCGTTCCGGGCACCGTGGCGCACCCAGTGAAACAAGCCGGCGACGGGCCGCGGCACTGGTCCCGCGCACGGAAAACCCCCGGTCACGGGCCGCGGACCCTGGTCGATGCTCCAAGCGGCCGGGGCCCGGCCGCGGGCCCCGGCCGGTCAGCGGGGAAGGGCCAGCAGCATCAGCGGGGCGCTCGTCGGCCGCTCGGAGCCGCCCGCCGGCTCCTCCGTGAGGCCGACCGCCGTGGCCCGGCCGACGGGGGCCGAGAGGACGGCCGTGCCATCGCCGCCCAGCAGCCCGGCCGGCCGCATCGTGGCGCCGTCCGCGAACCACAGCTGGTAGGTCCGGCCCGCCGGGGCGCCGGGCAGTCCGGAGCTCAGGAACGCCGCACGGTCCCGGGAGGCGGACACCACCACCTTCGCCGTGGCGCCGTCCGCGGACCGGCCGGTCGCCGTACGGGCGTCCGGGGCGGTCAGCACCGCGGTCAGGCCGTCGAGGGCCTCGGCCGCCCGCCCGGCCCGCTGGTGTTCCCACACGGCCGCCCCGCCCAGGGCCAGTACTCCGGTCAGGCAGGCCGCGAGCGCCACCGGCAGGGCGCGCCGGCGCAGGGTGACCATGCCGCGCCGCTGCGGGGGCAGCTGGCGGACGCCCTCGATCCGGTGCAGGACCGTCGCCCGCATGCCGGGCGGGGCGGGCAGGGCCACGGCCGCGCCGAGCCGGGCGGCCGTCGCGGTGAACTCCCTTGCGTCCTGGGCGCATTGCGGGCAGCGCTCCATGTGCCGCTCGAAGGCGTCCCGTTCGGCCGGCTCCAGGGCGTCCAGGGCGTACGCCCCCGCCAGGGCGTGCAGCCGGCCGGTGTCGGTTGCGCTGCGGCTCATGCCGTGACCCCCATGCAGTCGCGCAGCCGGATCAGTCCGTCGCGCAGCCGTGTCTTGACCGTGGGCAGCGGGGTGTCGAGGGCCTCGGCGACCTCCCGGTAGGTGAGCCCGCCGTAGTAGGCCAGGTCGACGGCCTGGCGCTGGAGTTCGGTCAGCCCGCGCACGCAGCGCCGTACCTGCTCGCCCTCCAGGCGGATCTCCACCTGCTCGCTGACCTCGTCGTACGGGCGGGTGTGCTCCCGCGCCGCGGTGTCCAGTTCACGGGCCGTCGCGGCCCGTGCCGAGCGGACCCGGTCCACGGCCCGGCGGTGCGCGACGGTCAGCACCCACGTCATGACGGTGCCCTTGTCGGGGCGGTAGCGCGGGGCCTGCCGCCAGACCTCGATCAGCACCTCCTGGGTCACCTCCTCGGACTGGGCGCGGTCGCGCAGCACCTTGACGACGATCCCGTGGACGGGGCCCGCGATCACGTCGTAGAGGGCCGCGAAGGCTTCCTCGTCGCCGCGCGAGACGCGTTCCATGAGGGCCGGCAGGTCGGGGGCGGACCGCTGCCGCGGCGCGCCGAAGGGGAGGGGCTGCCTCACGCGGGACCCCTCCGCCCGTGGCCTGCGGGGCGGCGTCGCGTACGGGTCATGGGGCGGTCCTCCGGGAGGGTGGCGGCGGCGGTCATGGAGGACTTCGGAGCGGACCCCCCGCGCGGATTGGTCTGTTCCGGAGTTCTTCCGCAGGACTGTTCCCGGCCCTCAGAGTCTGGTAGTAAAGTTTCCTAACGAAGTCGGGAAAGACTCAACCACCGTACGGAGGCCCTGTGTTCACTCCCCATCGCAAGACGATGACGATCGGCGCCCTGCTCGGCGCCGCACTCCTCGCCGCCCCGGTCGCCGCGCACGCGACCGCCGTCCCGGCGGCCGCACCGGCGGCGGCACCGGCGGCGGCACCGGCGGCGGCCGTCGCCGCGGCCACCGGACTCGACGATCCGGCGAAGAAGGACATCGCCATGCAGATCGTCTCCAGCGCCGAGAACTCCTCGCTCGACTGGAAGGCCCAGTACAAGTACATCGAGGACATAGACGACGGCCGCGGCTACACCGCCGGCATCATCGGCTTCTGCTCGGGCACCGGCGACATGCTCGACCTCGTCGAGTACTACACGCAGGTCAAGCCGGGCAACGTGCTCGCCAAGTACCTGCCCGCCCTGCGCAAGGTCGACGGCAGCGACTCGCACGCGGGCCTCGACCCGAACTTCACCAAGGACTGGGCCAAGGCCGCCGCCGACAGCGAGTTCAAGAAGGCCCAGGACCACGAGCGCGACCGCGTCTACTTCGACCCCGCCGTCAAGCAGGGCAAGGCCGACGGCGTCGGCACCCTCGGCCAGTTCACCTACTACGACGCCATCGTCATGCACGGCGACGGCAGCGACTCCACCAGCTTCCGCAACATCCGCAAGCGCGCCCTGACCAAGGCCAAGCCCCCGGCCCAGGGCGGCAACGAGACCACCTGGCTGAACGCCTTCCTCGACGCCCGCGTCTGGGCGATGAAGCAGGAGGAGGCGCACAGCGACACCAGCCGCGTCGACACCGCGCAGCGCGTCTTCCTGAAGAAGGGCAACCTCAACCTCAACACCCCGCTGGACTGGAAGGTCTACGGAGACTCCTTCCACATCGGCTGACCCGACGCCGCCACCCGCCCGGGACGGGCCCGCTCGTCGTCCCGGGCCCCGGCGCGGCGGCGCACCGCCCACCCGGCGAGCACCGCCGCGCCCGCCAGCGCGTACGCCACCTGCACCGTCGCCCCGCCCAGCGTCCGGCCGCCCGCGTACACCACCGCACCCGCCGCGGCCACCGCCAGCCACTCGGCCCGGCCGTCCAGCGCCACCAGCGCGACCAGCAGCAGCGCGTACCAGGAGTACCCCGGGGTCATCAGCAGGAACGCCGTACCCGTCACCAGCAGCGCCCCGCTCCACGGCCGCTGCGGATCCCCGCGCCGCCACACGTACGCCACCACCGCCAGCGTTCCGAGCACCACCGCCGGGACCGCCCAGGAGTCCGGGAGCACCAGCCGCAGCAGCGCGTACCGGGCGCCCGCGCCCGGATCCCCGTACCCCTCCTCCTCGGCGTAGCCGCCCAGGTAGCCGAAGACCGACGAGCGGGACGCCAGCACGTACGGCAGGTACGACAGCGCGACCACCGCCGCCGCGGGCAGCAGCAGCACCGCCGCGTCCCGCCACCGCCGTACGCCGGCCAGCGCACCCGGCAACAGGACCGCCGGCAGCAGCTTCGCCGCGACCGCCAGCCCGAACAGCGCGCCGCCCGCCGCCCGTCGGCGCACCACCACCCCCAGCGCGGCCACCGACAGCAGCACGGCCAGCCCGTCCACGTGCGCGTTGTTCACCGCCTCCACCGCCACCGCCGGACACCACGCCCACAGGGCGGCCGTACGCGGATCCGCACGCCGCCGCCGCAGCACGAGCAGCAGCGCCCCGCTCACGCCGAGGGCCGCCAGGGCCCCGCCGGCCTGCAGCGCCTTGTGCCGGACCCCGGGCGGGGACAGGAAGTGCACCAGCGCGAAGTAGCCCTCGGCGACGGGCGGATAGATGGTGTGCACCCCGGGCCGGTTGATGCGGGTGCAGACCCCCGGACCGACGGGAGCCCGGTCGGGGCGGGCGCAGTCGGCCCGGTCCTGCGGGAACAGCCAGTCGTCGCGCAGCCGTCCGAGCGCCGGATCCGCCGGGGCGTGGTCGTACGGGGAGATCCCGGCGGCCTGCACCCGGCCGTCCCACGCGTAGCGGAAGGAATCCGTACTGGTCAGCGGCGGCCCCGCGAGCCCGGCCCCGGCCACCGCCAGCGCCCCGGCCAGCACGAGCGGGACGACGGCGCGGGCCGGCACCCGGCGCAACGACAGGACGGCCGCTGCGAACAGCGCCCAGGCGGCGGCGTACCGCAGGAGCAGACCGGCCTGGTCGGTGAAGTAGCCGTCGTAACGGACGGCGGCCACGAGCGAGGCGGTCAGGGCGGCGAGCAGCGCCACGGTGACGGCGACCTGCGTCCGGGGGGAGCGGGGGCGGGGGCGGTTCATGGGCACCACCCTGGCAGCGCGGGCCGCCCGGGAGCCGCCGACCGGCCCGACGTCCGCGTTTCGTAAGGTGTCCGACGGCCCGCACGGGGCCGCGGGACGCTGAGATGGGGAGCATGACTCCCGGCCCCCCGCCCCCCACCGACCCCCCGCCCCCGGCCGGTTCCCCCGGCGCCGACGCGCACCGGCGGCCCCCGCTCCCGGGGGCCGCGCTCCCGGGGGCCGCGCTCCCGGGGCCCGCGCTCCCGGGGGCCGCGCTCTCCGGACGGCTGCTCCCCGGACGGCTGCTGCTCCGACGGCTGCTCTCCGGGCGGCTGTTCTCCGGCCGCCTGCACGACGCCCGGACCGCCACCGCCGTCGGGCGCCCGCTCGGCCTCGCCTTCGCCGTGTGCTTCGTCACCGGGCTGATCAGCCACTACCTCCAGCACCCGCCCGCCTGGGCCGCCGGATCCCTGCCCACCCGGCCCGTCTGGGGCTACCGGCTCAGCCAGGGCCTGCACGTCGCCACCGGACTCGCCGCGATCGTGCTGCTCCTCGTCAAGCTGTGGACCGTCTACCCACGGCTCTTCGCCTGGCCGCCGGTCCGCGGCGTCCGGCACGCCCTGGAACGGCTGTCGGTGGCCGTGCTGGTGGCGTCCGCCGTCCTGGAGGTCTTCACCGGACTGCTCAACACCGTCCAGTGGTACCCGTGGCCCTTCGGCTTCGTCGAGACCCACTTCGCCCTCGCCTGGGTCGCGTCCGGGTCCCTCCTGCTGCACGTCGCCGTCAAGGCCCCCGAGATCAGGGCGCATTGGACCGCCCGCTCGGCGGGCACCCTGCGGCTCCCCGCCGAGGACGGGCCGGACCGCCGTTCGCTGCTCCTCGGCACGGCCGCCGCCGTCGGCGCCGTCACCCTGACCACCGCAGGGCAGTCCTTCACCCCGCTGGCCGCCCTCGACCTGCTCGGCCCCCGCCACCCCGGACGCGGCCCGCAGGGGCTCCCCGTCAACAAGACGGCCGCGGCCGCCGGGATCGCGGCCGGGCCGCTCCCGCACTGGCGGCTGGAGGTGCGCGGACCGCACCCGTACGCGCTGACGCTCTCTCAGCTCCGGGCCCTGCCGCAGACCGTGGCCCGGCTGCCGATCGCCTGCGTCGAGGGCTGGAGCGCCCAGGCCACCTGGAGCGGGGTGCGCCTGCGCGACCTCCTCGACCGGGCGGGCGCCCCGCCGGACGCCGGGCTGCGCATCACCTCGCTGGAGACCGGCGGCGCCTACCGGGTCACGGAGATGGGCCGCGAGCACGCCCGGGACCCCCTGACCCTGCTCGCGCTGGAACTGGGCGGGCAGGTGCTCTCGCCCGACCACGGCTACCCGGCACGCATCATCGCCCCGAACCGGCCCGGCGTGCTCCAGACCAAGTGGGTCACCCTGCTGGAGGTGCTGTGAACGCCGCCCGGTACCTGCTCGGCGCGCTCGGGCTGCTCCTGATCGCGGCCGGGGCCCGCCTCCTGGCGGGCCTGCCCGACCCGCTGGACGTGCTCGTCTGGCTCGGCGGCGCGCTCGTCCTGCACGACGGGATCATCGCGCCGCTCGTGCTGTGCGCCGGGCTGCTCGTCGCGGCGGTCCCCGCGCGGGGAGCCGTCCGCGGGGCCCTGCTGACCGGGGGCGCGCTGGTGCTGGTGACCCTGCCCGCGCTGCTGCGGCCCGGCACCCCGGCCAACCCGTCGGTGCTGCCGCTGCCCTACGGGCGCAACCTGCTTCTGGTGCTCGGCGCGGTGGCGGCCGGCACCGCCGTCGGCGTCCTGGCGCGCCGGGTACGGCGGAGCCGGCCGCGCGGCTGAACGCCCGGCCGCTCCGCCGGCCGCCGGATCACGGGGAGCGGCGCAGTTCCACGAACGCGCGGCCGGCGGTGGTCCACCGCCGGGTCCCGCTCCAGCCCGTCGCCGCGGCGTGCGCGGTCAGGGCCCGGACGCCGGTGCGGGCCCAGGTGAAGGGGGTGCCCACGGCGCCGCGGCCGTCGGCGACCCGGACCTCGCAGTGCTCGTCCACGTCGACGTCCTCGCACTCCACGATCAGCGTCCCCGTGGCGGCGAGCACCTCGGCCATCCGCGAGAGCAGGGCCGCCGGATCGCCGCCGATACCGATGTTCCCGTCGATCAGCAGGGCCGTGTCCCAGCGCCCCTCGCCGGGCAGCGGGTCGAAGACCGACCGGTGCAGGGCGCTGCCGCCCGCGCGGGCCGTACGGGCCACCGCCTCCGGGCTCACGTCGATGCCCAGCGCCCGGTGGCCCCGGGCCGCCAGGGCCGCCACCAGCCGGCCGGGACCGCAGCCGATGTCGAGGACGGTGCCCCGGCAGCGCGCCAGCACCGTCCGGTCGGCGCGGTCCGGGGCCTCGCACCACCGCTCCACGTCCAGCGGGAGCAGCCAGCCGTCGCCCCGGCGCAGGAACAGCGGCCCGCGGCCGTTGCGCAGGGCCAGGGCGTACGGGTCGGCCGTCCAGGCCGGCGCGGCGGTCACCGTCCCGCCCGCGCGGCCGGCGCGGACAGGGCCGCCAGCCGGGCCGCGAACGCCCCCGCGGGGGCGTCGGCCGCCACCGCGCGGGCGTCCTCGGCGGTGTCCACGTCGCGCAGCAGCGGCAGCCGGCCGATGCGCAGCCCGGCCGCCCGGAGCCGCTCGTACTGCACGGCCCCCGTGCTCGGGAGCGACATCGGCACGCCGCGCAGCAGCGCGGGATCCGGCCGCCGCAGGCCCAGCGCCCAGAAGCCCCCGTCCACGGCGGGCCCGAACCAGGCGTCGTACGCGTCCCAGTCCACGCTCAGCAGGGCCGGCGTGACCTGGGGGGTGTCCATCCCGATCAGCAGGGCGGGCCCGGAGCAGGCCCCGAACGCCGCCGCGAGGCGCTCGTCGAGACCTCCGGCCACCTGCGGCAGCACCTCGAAGCCGGCCGGCAGCCAGGGTCCGGGCCGCCCGTCCAGTACGAGGACCCGCCGTGCGGCGGGGGCCGCGGCGACGGCGGCCAGCGAGTCGGCCAGCGCGGCCTCCGCCAGCGCGGCCGCCTCGTGCGGGGTGAACGCCGGGCTCAGGCGGGTCTTGACCCGCCCCGGGAGGGGTTCCTTCGCGATCACCAGCAGGGTCGTGTCCGTCATCGGGCACCCCCGGCGGTGGCGGCGCGGTCGCGGCCGCCGTCGCCCGCCGGCTCGGCGGACCCCGGGGGAGCGGCCGGTCCGGCCGGCTCGGCGAGGACCCGGCTCATGTCGCGCACGGCCTGCCACGTGCCCCGCCAGGTGCCGGTCACCTTCGACTTCCCGGTGCGCGGCAGGTACGGCACGTCCACCTCCCGCACCCGCCAGCCCGCGTCGGCGGCGCGCACCACCATCTGCAACGGGTAGCCGGAGCGCCGGTCGGTCAGCTCCAGCCCCAGCAGATCGGTGCGCCGGGCGGCGCGCAGCGGGCCGAGGTCGCGCAGGCGCAGCCCGGTCCGCCGGCGCAGCAGCCGGGCCAGCACCAGATTGCCCACCCGGGCGTGCAGGGGCCATCCGGCGAGGCCCCGCGTCCGGCGCCGGCCGAGGACCAGGCCGGCCTCACCGGCGGCCACGGCCGCCACGAAGGGGACCAGCAGTCCCGGGTCCAGGGAGGCGTCGCAGTCGCAGAAGCAGACGACCTCCGCCTCGGCGGCGAGCAGCCCGGCGTGGCAGGCGGCGCCGAACCCGCGCCGGGACTCGGTCACCACGGTGGCACCGAGCGCCCGGGCGATCTCCGCCGAGCCGTCGGTGGACCCGTTGTCCACGACCACGGCCCGCCAGCCGGCCGGGATGCGGGCGAGCACCCAGGGCAGGGCCCCCGCCTCGTTCAGACAGGGGAGGACGACATCAACACTCACGGTCACGGTCACGGGATCACCGTAGGAATCCCGGAGCCCGAACGGGGTCCCACACTCCTTACGAAACGCGGACGTCACCCCCCGTGGCCCGGGGGAGGGGTCCGGTTGCGGTGGGCGGATGGGACGCTGGACGGCATGAACAGCATGGAAGCGCCGCCCGCGAGGGTGCTCGTCGTCGATGACGACCCCACCGTGTCGGAGGTCGTCGCGGGCTACCTGCGGCGCGCCGGGTTCGCGGTCGAGGAGGCGGGCGACGGGCCCGCCGCCCTCGAGGCCGCCGCCCGGACCCGCCCGGACCTGGTGGTCCTGGACCTGATGCTGCCGGGGATCGACGGGCTGGAGGTGTGCCGGCGGCTGCGCGCGGCCGGACCCGTACCGGTGATCATGCTGACCGCGCGCGGGGACGAGGACGACCGGATCACGGGCCTGGAGGTCGGCGCCGACGACTACGTCACCAAGCCGTTCAGCCCGCGCGAGCTGGTCCTGCGGGTCACCTCCGTACTGCGGCGCAGCCGTGCGGCGGGCGGCCCGGGCGCGCCGGTGCCCGAGCTGCTGACCGGCGGCGGACTCGCGCTCGACCCCGCCACGCACCGGGCCACCCGCGACGGCACCGAACTCGCTCTGACACTGCGTGAGTTCGACCTCCTGGCGCACTTCCTGCGGCATCCGGGCCGGGCGCACGGGCGGGAGGAGCTGATGCGGGAGGTGTGGGGCTGGGACTTCGGGGACCTGTCGACGGTGACGGTGCACGTACGGAGGCTGCGCGCCAAGATCGAGGAGGATCCGGGCCGGCCGCTGCTGATCCGGACCGTCTGGGGCGTCGGCTACCGCTTCGAGCCCGCCGGGGAGGTGGCGGCGTGAAGGACGTCCTGCTCATCGCGTTGTTCGCGCTCGGCGGCGCCGCGTGTGCCGGGGTGCTGGGGGCGGGCGTCCTGCGGCTCGTGCGGCGCCGGTCGGTGGCGGTGTCCCTGACGGTGATCGCCGGAGTCACCGTCACGGCCATGCTGGCCGGGACGCTGGCCGTGGCCCAGGCGATGTTCCTCTCCGCCCACGACCTGGGGGTGGTCACCCTCGTGGCGGCCATGGCGGCCGTGGTCTCGCTGGCCACCGCACTGCTGCTGGGCCGTTGGGTGGTCGCCCGGAGCCGGGAACTGTCGCTGGCCGCGCGGGACTTCGGCGACGGCGGCAGGTTCGCCGCGCCGCCGGGGCAGACCACCGCCGAGCTGGACGCGCTGAGCCGGGAACTGGCCGCGACGAGCGACCGGCTCGCCGCCTCGCGGGAGCGGGAACGCGCGCTGGAGGCCTCGCGGCGGGAGCTGGTGGCCTGGATCTCGCACGACCTGCGGACGCCGCTGGCCGGGTTGCGGGCGATGTCGGAGGCGCTGGAGGACGGTATGGCCGCCGATCCGGCCCGCTACCACCGGCAGATCCGGACCGAGGTGGAGCGGCTCAACACGATGGTCGGGGACCTGTTCGAACTGTCGCGGATTCACGCGGGGGCGCTGGCGCTGAGCCCGAGCCGGATGTCGCTCTACGACCTCGTCGCGGAGGCGCTGTCCGGGGTGGACCCGCTGGCGCGGGAGCACGGGGTGCGGCTGGTGGGGGAGGAGGTGGAGCGGGTGCCCGTGGAGGTCGACGCCAAGGAGATGACCCGGGTGCTGGCGAACCTGCTGGTCAACGCGATCCGGCATACGCCCGCCGACGGGACGGTGGCCATCGCGGCCGACACCGGGGTCCGGGACGGGGTGGTGGTCCTGTCGGTGACGGACGGCTGCGGCGGCATCCCGGCGGAGGACCTGCCGAGGGTGTTCGACACGGGCTGGAGGGGGGCGCCGGCGCGGACGCCGCTGCCCCCGGCGGGCGCGGGGGCCCCGGCCGGGGCCGGGGCGGGGCTGGGGCTGGCGATCGTACGGGGCATCGTGGAGGCCCACGCCGGCCGGACCGCCGTCCACAACGTCCCGGGCGGCTGCCGCTTCGAGGTCACCCTCCCCCTCCCCTGGCCCAGCCCGGCCACAACCTGACCCCCCAGACGCCCCACCCCACCCGGGGCCGAGGCCACCCCACCCGGCACCCGGGGCCGTTACGAGCGCACCCGTCACCACGGGCACGTACCCGAGGCCGGGGTCGGGGTGGGGTGTCGTCCGGGGCTAAAACGAGATGATTTCGGCGCGTGGCCCCGCCCGCCGCTCCGACCACCCCGGGGCGCCGAACATCGAAGCCCGCCCCGGACGACACCCCGCCCCGGCCCCGGCCGCCCCACAGCCCCGGCCCGCCCCGCAGCCGCCCCGGCCCCGCCCGCCCCACAGTCACGCCGCCCCCGCCCCCGCCCGGCGGGGCCGGCCGGCCCCGCCGCCCCCTCACACCGCGGCGGCAGCCGAAGGCCGTTGCGGGGCGGTGGCCAGCTCCGCCATGCCGGCGGCGAACGAGGTGCGCGGGCGCCAGCCGAGGTCCGCGCGCAGCCGGCCCGAGTCGGCCGTGATGTGGCGGACGTCGCCCAGCCGGTACTCCCCGGTGACCACCGGAGCGGGACCGCCGTGGGCTGCGGCGAGCGCCCCCGCCATGTCGCCGATCGTGCGGGGTTCCCCGCTGCCCGTGTTGTACGGGGTGCAGCCGCCCGGCGCGAGCGAGCCGAGGGCCTCCAGCGCGGTCACGTTGGCCTCCGCGACGTCCCGGACGTGGACGAAGTCCCGCCGCTGGGCGCCGTCCTCGAAGACCCGCGGAGCCTCCCCCCGGGCCAGCGCGGAGCGGAAGAAGGACGCCACCCCCGCGTAGGGGGTGTCGCGGGGCATCCCCGGGCCGTACACGTTGTGGTAGCGCAGCGACACCGCCCGGCCGTCCACGCTCCGAGCCCACGCGGCCGCCAGGTGCTCCTGGGCCAGCTTCGTGGTGGCGTACACGTTGCGCGGGTCGGCCGGGGCGTCCTCGCCGACCAGGCCGGGGGTGAGCTCCGCCCCACAGCCGGGGCACAGCGGCTCGAAGCGGCCCGCCTCCAGATCGGCCCGGCGGCGCGGCCCGGGCCGCACGGCCCCGTGGCGCGGGCAGGCGTAGCGGCCCTCCCCGTAGACCACCATGGAGCCGGCCAGGACGAGCCGGTGCACGCCCGCCCGCGCCATGCCCGCGAGCAGGACCGCCGTGCCGAGGTCGTTGACGCCCACGTACTGCGGGGCGTCGGCGAAGTCCTTGCCGAGGCCGACCATCGCGGCCTGGTGGCAGACGGCGTCCACCCCGGCCAGGGCGGCCCGGACCGCCTCGGGGTCCCGCACGTCCCCCTCCAGGAAGCCCGCGTCCGGCAGCGGTGGCGGGACGGCGTGGGCGGCGGGGAGCAGGGCGTCCAGCACCACGGGTTCGTGGCCGTGCCGGCGCAGGGCGGTGACGATGTGGGAGCCGATGAACCCGGCTCCGCCGGTGACGAGTACGCGCATACCGGGGACGCTACGGAGCCGTCCGGCCGGACGGGGTCCGCCACGCCCTTCCGTAAGACTTCCGTCATCCTCCAAGTCCCCTTGGCGCGATGTGGCTTGAACGCGCCGTAGGGAGGGCATAAGTCCGGCCCGGCCCCTTCCCGTGGAGGGGCCGCAGGTTCCGTCCTCAGGGGGGCTCGTGAACTACTACACCGACGTCATCAAGCGGTACGTGGACTTCGACGGCCGCGCCCGCCGCCAGGAGTACTGGATGTTCGTCCTCTGGAACATCCCCATCGTCATCGTCCTCACGGTGATCGACTTCATGCTCGGCAGCTACCCGGTCATCACCTGGATCTACACCATCGCCGTCTTCCTGCCGTCCCTGGGCGTCTCCGTGCGCCGCCTGCACGACACCGGGAAGTCCGGCTGGTGGTACCTGGTGAGCCTCATCCCGTTCGTCGGCTGGATCTGGATGCTGGTCCTGATGGCGAGCGAGGGGCACCCCGGCGCCAACGCGTACGGGACCAACCCCAAGGAGCTGCGGGCCTGAGCCCGCCCCCTCGGGCGCCGCCCCCGCCGGCCACGGCGGGGGCGGCGCCCTTTCGCGTGCCCGGGGTGACGCGCGTCTCGTCCGCGATGCGGCAGGGGGCTGTCCAGACCGGCCCGATCACGAGATATCTTGATGTCGAGCAATGTTGCAGACGAGAGACGCAGACTGTGGAGCGGAGCATCCGGTGACTGACTCGACCATCATCTACACGCACACTGACGAGGCCCCGGCCCTCGCGACGTATTCCTTCCTGCCTGTGATCCAGGCGTACGCGTCGACGGCCGGTGTGAATGTCGAGACCCGTGACATCTCCCTGGCCGGTCGGATCATCGCCAGCTTCCCCGAGCACCTCGAGGAGAGCCAGCGGATCGCCGACGCCCTCGCCGAGCTCGGCGAGCTGGCGAAGACGCCCGAAGCGAACATCATCAAGCTGCCCAACATCTCGGCTTCGATCCCGCAGCTGAAGGCCGCGGTCGCCGAGCTCCAGAGCCAGGGTTACGCCCTTCCGGACTACCCGGACGACCCGAAGACCGACGAGGAGCGCGAGATCCGCGCCCGCTACGACAAGGTCAAGGGCAGCGCCGTCAACCCGGTCCTGCGCGAGGGCAACTCCGACCGCCGCGCCCCCGCGTCGGTCAAGAACTACGCCAAGGCCCACCCCCACCGCATGGGCGCCTGGACCCCCGAGTCGAAGACGAACGTCGCCACCATGGGCGCCAACGACTTCCGCTCCACCGAGAAGTCCGCCGTGATGGCCGAGGCCGGCACGCTCCGCATCGAGCACGTCGCCGCCGACGGCACCACCACGGTCCTGCGCGAGTCCGTACCGGTCCTCGCCGGTGAGGTCGTGGACGCGTCCGTCCTGCACGTCGACGCCCTGCGCACCTTCCTCAACGACCAGATCGAGCGGGCCAAGGCCGAGGACGTCCTGTTCTCCGTCCACCTCAAGGCCACCATGATGAAGGTCTCCGACCCGATCATCTTCGGCCACGTGGTCCGCGCCTTCCTGCCGAACACCTTCGCGCGCTACGGCGAGACCCTCGCCGCCGCCGGTCTGTCCCCCAACGACGGCCTCGGCACCATCCTCAACGGCCTGGGCGCCCTGCCCGACGGCGACGCCATCAAGGCGTCCGTCGCCGCCGAGATCGCCGAGGGCCCGGCCCTCGCGATGGTCGACTCCGACAAGGGCATCACCAACCTGCACGTGCCGTCCGACGTCATCGTCGACGCCTCGATGCCGGCCATGATCCGCACCTCCGGCCACATGTGGGGCCCGGACGGCAACGAGGCCGACACCCTGGCCGTCCTCCCGGACAGCAGCTACGCGGGCGTCTACCAGGCCGTCCTCGACGACTGCCGCGCGCACGGCGCCTTCGACCCGGCCACCATGGGCTCGGTGCCGAACGTCGGCCTCATGGCCCAGAAGGCCGAGGAGTACGGCAGCCACGACAAGACCTTCGAGATCGCCGCCGCAGGCACCGTCCGCCTCGTCGACGCCGCGGGCACCACCGTCCTGGAGCAGGACGTCGCCGCCGGCGACATCTTCCGCGCCTGCCAGACCAAGGACGCGCCGATCCAGGACTGGGTCAAGCTCGCCGTCACCCGCGCCCGCGCCACCGGCGTCCCGGCCGTCTTCTGGCTGGACGAGGGCCGCGCCCACGACGCGCAGCTGATCGCCAAGGTCAAGACGTACCTGGCCGACCACGACACCGACGGCCTCACCCTGGAGATCCTCTCCCCGGTCAAGGCCACCGCGTACTCCCTGGAGCGCATCCGCCGCGGCGAGGACACCATCTCGGTGACCGGCAACGTGCTGCGCGACTACCTGACCGACCTCTTCCCCATCCTGGAGCTGGGCACCAGCGCCAAGATGCTGTCGGTCGTCCCGCTGATGAATGGCGGCGGCCTCTTCGAGACCGGCGCCGGCGGCTCGGCCCCCAAGCACGTCCAGCAGCTGGTCAAGGAGAACTACCTGCGCTGGGACTCCCTCGGTGAGTTCCTCGCGCTGGCCGTCTCCTTCGAGCACCTCGCGACCACCACCGGCAACGCCCGCGCCCAGGTGCTGGCCGACACCCTGGACCGCGCGACCGGCACCTTCCTCAACGAGGACAAGTCGCCGAGCCGCAAGCTGGGCGGCATCGACAACCGCGGCAGCCACTTCTACCTCGCCCTCTACTGGGCGCAGGAGCTGTCCCGCCAGATCGACGACCCGAAGCTCGCCGCGGCCTTCGAGCCGGTCGCCAAGACCCTGGCGGAGTCCGAGGCGGCCATCGTCGGCGAGCTCATCGCCGTCCAGGGCTCCCCGGCCGAGATCGGCGGCTACTTCCAGCCCGACCCGGCCAAGGCGGCCGAGGTCATGCGTCCCTCCGCCACGCTGAACAAGGCCCTCGCCCTGCTCGGCTGACGCCCACGGCACCAGCGGTTCCGCCCCGGCCGGCCTCGTGCCCGGCCGGGGCGGACCCGTGTCCGGGGGACCTCACACCGGGCGCGGCCCGGCGGCCACCCGGAAGCCGATGTGCCCCGCCGAACTGTCCGGGGTGTTGCGGGTGCGGGCGGCGACCCGGTAGCGGTTGCAGTACGAGTCGTGGCACATGTGGGAGCCGCCGCGCATCGTCCGCTCCGGGCCGCCCGGCACGAACCGGTCGGCGCTCCACTCCCACACGTTGCCGACCGCCTGGTACAGCCCGAACCCGTTGGGGCGGAAGGACGCGGCGGGCGCGGTGCCCGCGTACCCGTCGGCCCGGGTGTTGCGGTCGGGGAAGTCCCCGTTCCAGATGTTGCACATGTACCGGCCGTCCGGACGCAGGTCGTCGCCCCACGGGTAGCGCCGCCGCTCCAGCCCGCCGCGGGCCGCGTACTCCCACTCGGCTTCCGTGGGGAGCCGGGTGCCGGACCAGGCGCAGTAGGCCTGCGCGTCGTTCCAGGACACGTGGACCACGGGATGGTCCTGCCGGGCGGCGACGGAGGAGCCCGGCCCCTGCGGGCGCCGCCAGTCGGCGCCGGGGACGGCCCGCCACCAGGGCGTGCCGGCCACCGCCGGGGACACGGCGGCGACTCCGGGCGCCAGGAACCCGGCGAAGACGAAGCTGAATCCGAAGGACTCCGCCTCCGTGACGTGGCCCGTGGCCTTCACGAAGGAGGCGAACCGGGCGTTGGTGACGGTGGTCGGGGCGATGCGGAAGGCCCCGACCACCGCCTCCCGGACGGGACCCTCCCCGTCCGCCGGGAACCCGTCCGGGTCTTCGGACCCCATCAGGAACCGGCCGCCCGGCAGGTCCAGCAGATCGCGGACGGCCCGCCGCACGGCCGGGTCGGTCGCCCGCGCGGGCGAGGGCGCGGCGGGTGACGCCGCCCGCGGGGCGCCTTCGCGGACGGGCGCGCAGCAGGACTTCGGTGCCATGGGTCTCTCCCGGTGGGGCCGGTGGGGTGGTCAGCCGGTGCGGTCGGCGGCCAGCCGCGCGGCCAGCTCCGGTATGCCGAGGGCCCGCTCCCGGGCCGGTGTGGCCTGGTGGAGCAGGTTCGTCAGCTGGTAGGGGTCCGCGACCAGGTCGTAGTACTCGCGGAAGGCGACCTGCCCGGTGCCCGAGACCGCGCCCGTCGCGTCCGTGTGCAGGTCGTAGTACTCCGTGTATTGCCTGTCCTTGGCCACGTACGAGGCCCAGGTCCCCGGCCCGTCGCCGCCGGTGCCCTGCTTCCACCACTGGACCAGCAGGTGGTCCCGGTCGGCGGCGCCGAGCAGCGAGTGTCCGTCCTGCCCGGCGGGCCGGGGGACACCGGCGGCCTCCAGGATGGTCGGCGCGATGTCGATGTTGGCGACGATGCGGTGGTCGGTGGTCCCCGCGGCGAGCCCGCGGGCGGGCCAGGAGAGGTAGAACGGCACCTCGTGGGAGGGGGAGTAGGGCACCGACTTCTTCAGCCAGCCGTGGTCGGCCCAGGTGTAGCCGTTGTCGCCGGTGAAGATGACCAGGGTGTTCTCCAGCTGCCCGAGGGCCGCCAGCTTCTCGCGGATGGCCTGCACGGCGTCGTCGACCGACAGCAGGCTGCGCAGCTGGCGGGCGCGCACCTCGCGGGCGTCGTCGAGGGTCGCGGCGGCGCCCTGGATGAAGGGCGGCTTGTCGGAGCGGTCGGGCTCCGGCACGGAGGGGCGGCCGTTCCACGCGGGGACGGGTGTGCCGGCGTACTTGGGTGCCGGGACGTTCGGTGCGTGGGAGGCGTACGGGGTGACGTACGCGAACCACGGGCGGCTGTCGGTGGCGGCCGCGTCGAGGAAGGCGAGGGTCCTGTTCCTGACGATGTTGGTGGTGTAGCCGTCGATCCGCTGGACGGTGCCGTTCACGTTCCAGCGCGCGTCGTTGTAGGCGGGCTGGAGCAGGGCCCACTCCTCGAAGTGCGGCGGATTGTCCTCCAGGGTCCAGGAGTTGAGGTACTTGCCGAAGAGCCCGGTGCGGTAGCCCGCCTCCTTCAGGTGGCGCTGGAGGGTGGTGGACTGGTCGAGGCTGTGCGAGGCGGCGTTGTTGCGGACGCCGTGGTGGTGCGCGTGGCGGCCGGAGAACACGGAGGAGCGGGAGGGCGCGCACAGCGGGGTCGCGGAGTGCCCGTGGGTGAAGGTGACGCCCCGGCCGCCGAGCCAGTCGATGGTCTTGGGGATGGCCCAGTCGGTGTGCTTGGGCTGGTCGTCGGTGACGATCAGCAGGATGTTGGGGCGGGCGCCGACCGGGGCGGCGCCCGGCGTGCCGGCCGCCCGGGCGAGGCCCGGGGCGGCGGCCGAGGCGGCTACGGCCGCGGCGCCGGCGAGGAAGCCGCGGCGGGCCACCGGGGCGGTGCGGGAGGTGCTGTCGTGCTCGCTCACGAAGGGGTCTCCTGTACGCGCGGGGGAAGGTGACGTACGTACCGGGGCCCGGGGCCGGAACGCACGGACCGCCGGAACCCGCAGGTCAGACCCTAGGATTCGGCGCTTCCCCACTCAATGACCCGCGCATGGCAGTCGTGTGGCACGCGTGTGAAGCGAACCGTTCGCGAAAGCCGGGGTGTTGGCGCAGCCGGACGCCGTCAGAGGTGGTGCACCCGGCCCTGGCCCACGCCGAGCGGGTGACGGCCGGAGGCCAGGATGCGCACTCCGGGCGCGCGGCCCAGCAGGGTGCGCAACCAGGAGACCGCCGCGGCGCTCAGCCGGTCGCTGTCGTCGAGCACCAGCAGCATGTCCCGCTCGGCCAGCCACGAGGCGGCGTCCGCGCCGCCGCGGGGTGGTAAGGGCCTGCCGGGTGCGCGGCCCAGTGCGGCCAGCAGCTCTCCCACACTGCCGTCCCGAGCGACGGGAACCACCGCCGTCCCGTCGCAGAAGTTGGACGAGAGCCGGTGCGCGATGTCGCGGACGAGCAGGCTCCGCGGTTCGCGGAAGCGGCCGGTGACGGTGAGCACCCGCCCCCGGCGCACGGCGGTGAGCAGCATCGACAGCTCTGCGGACGTGGTCGTCGGTGTGCCCGCCGCGCTGGGCGGCCGGGAGTCCCCCATCATCACGATGCCCCCCATTGCATGCGTGACCGAACGCGGCAGGAGGGTTCTTTCGCGCCGCGTGACGACGATTATGCGCCAATTCCAGGGCATCGCTAGGGGAATGCCACAATCCGCGCGGGCGACCGGCCGGCTCGTCGGGGGGACCGTCAGGGAACGCGGCCCGGGCGCCGCTGTGTCAGAGCTCTCCGCGGGTGATCAGCGCGTACAGGGCGAGCAGGCCGGCCGCCTCCGCCGGGCCGGGAACAGCCGAGGCCAGGTGCTCCAGCGCCGGGTCCGACCGTACGGACCCCCCGCCCGGCGGGCGCCCACCGCCGACGGGCGGCACCGCCGCGAGCGGCCGGGGCCGCAGACGCGGCGGAGGCCCGCCCGGACGGCCCGGCCCGCCCGGCCCGCTCGCAGCCGCCGTGGTGGCGGCGGCCCGGCCGAAGGCGCCCAGCGCCGCCGCGACCCGGGGTGACGCCCCGCCGTGGAGGCCGCCCAGGGCGCAGGCGGCGGCGAACAGCGCCCCCCGCCCGGCGGCTTCGCCGTCGGTCTCGGCCCGCTCCACGAGGCAGTCGCACAGCACGCCGACCGCCGCGGAGCGGCCCGCGACGAGACGGATCGCGAGGGCGGCCAGCGCCTCGCCCGTGCGGGCGGAGCCGGGCGGGGCCGAGGGGTCCCGCCCGGCGGAGTCCTCGGACAACAGCCCCATCACGTAGACCAGTTCGATCGCGGCGGCGGCGGTGAGGGCGTCCTCCTCGAAGCCCCCCACGGCCCGCGCGGCCGCCAGTACCAGTGCCGGGCCGGCCGACCGCCCGGGCCGGACCCTGCCGAGGAGCTCCGCGCAGACGGCGCCCGTCGCCTCGGGCAGGGTGCGTACGGCCGCCCGCAGCAAGGGGTCCACGGCCGTCCGGGCCAGGTCGGGCGGGGACGGGTCGCTCGGGTCACCGGCGTCCGGCGGGTCCGTCGCGTACGGGTCCACGGGTCCGCACCTCCTCTTCGGCCGGTGGTGCGCGGGCGGCGTACCGGAGCGGCCGGCGCGCACGGCTCCGCCCCTCCGTGATCTCGTGTGCTCCCGTACGCCAGGGGCGCGTGGTGCGACCCTGTGCACGGTGTGCACAGGTTGCAGTGAGGCGCAGGACGGCCGTATCCGGTACATCTACCCCACCCTGTTGAATGTCCGGCCGTATTGAAGCGATGGACACGTGTACGACCCGGCGACCTGGGCGGTTGTGATGACCGGGCGTGAACCGAACGGACGACTCCGCACCCTCCTCACCGACGCCCGCTGGGGCGGGCAGGACTTCGCCCGGGCCGTGAACGGCCTCGCGGCCGAGACCGGCCTCACCTTGCGCTACGACCGCACCTCCGTCTCGCACTGGCTGTCCGGGAGCCGCCCGCCGGCCCACGTCGTCGCCCTCGCCGCCGAGGCGCCGCGGCCTCGGGCACGCCGTTCCCCCCGTCGGACGGTACGCCCCCGGCGGCGGGCCGCGCGGCGCCGCTCACGGTGGGGCCCTTCGACGGGACGCCGGTCTACTCCGCCGCCTGGCGGCCCCGGCAGGAGCCGGCGACCGCGCCCTCGGCCCCGGCCCGGCCGGCCCCGGCCCCGCAGGACCCGCCCGGGACCCGGCTCGGGCACCCGCACGGCCGACATGACCTTCGGCAGCGGCCAGGTCCGCCCCGCCCTGACCGCCTACCTCAGCACCACCATCGCCCCCTGGCTGCGCGCCGAAGCGCCGCCCGCCGTCCGCCACCGGCTGCTGGGCAGCGCCGCCCGCCTCGCCTACACCGCGGGCTTCCTGTGCTTCGACGGCAATGAGCAGGGCCGCGCCCAGGCGTACTACCGGGGCGCCCTGCGGCTCGGCCGGGAAGCGGGGGACCCGGGCTGCTACGCCCCCGTGCTCCGGGCGATGAGCGTCCAGGCCCATCACCTCGGGCATCACGGACAGGCCTGGGAACTGGCCCGGGCGGCGGCCCGCGAGGCCCCCCGGCTGCCCGCCGTCCAGGCCGCGTTCGTCACCGGCCAGCTGGCGGTGGCGGAGGCGGCCCGCGGCGACCGGCGCGCCGCCCTGGCGCACCTGGCGGGCGCCGAGCGGCTGCTGGACCGCGCGTCGGGCCGGGGCGCGCCGATCGGCGACTACCACCGGGCGGCCTTCCACCACCAGCAGTCCGAGGCCCTGGCCGCGCTGGGCGACGTCACGGGCGCCGTTTCCGCGCTGCTGTCCTCCCTGCGGCACCGCCCGGCCGCCGAACACCGGGCCCGGGCCGTCACCACCGCCCGGCTGGCCGAACTCCAGCTGGACCAGGGGCACCTGGAGCGCGCCTGCGCCACCTGGCACGAGCTCCTCGACCTGGCGGCCCCGCTGGAGTCGGCCCGGGTCGGCGACGCCCTGCGCCGGCTGCGCGGCAACCGCTCGGCCCGCGCCCTGCTGGTCCGCGTGGCGGGCCCGGTCCCCTGAGGAAGCGCCCCCCGCAGGGGTGCGCCTCACCGCCCCTGCGCGGCCGCCCAGTCCTGGTGCGCGGCGCGGACGCGGTGCCACAGCGCGGCCCGCGCGGGGGCGTCGACGTCGCTCAGGTCCAGCCGGAACACGCCGGTCAGGACGTCGTACCAGTCGTCGGCCGAGTCGATGGTCCGCTCGTCCGTGCCCTGGGCACCGGTCCGGCGCAGCACACAGCCGCGCAGTACGTCCACGCCCTTGGCGTCGCGGAGCTGGGCGGTGAGCACCCGTACGAAGGCCGACTCGGGGGAGGTGGACAGCCGTTCGTGCTCCGCGGCGAAGGAGGCCAGCTCCACGGGGTCCGGCGCGAAGTCCATCGCCGTGAACGAGCCGCGGGGGTCATGGGTGAACCGCCAGCCGCCGGGCACCGCGACCGACGGGGCCAGCGCGTAGGTGAACGGCCCCTGCACGTACGTTCCTTCGCGCAACGGCAGCGGCTCGTGCAGCGCGTCGCCGAGCCCGGTGTCCACCAGCCACCGCTCCCCGTCGAGCGCCACCGTGAGCGCGAGGTGGTTGCCGCCCGCGCCCGCGGGGTCCCGAGGGCCGGCCTGCACTCCGGCCCGGTGCAGGGTGACGTCGTAGCCGAGGGCCGTCAGCAGCGCGCCGAACGCCCCGTTGAGGTGGAAGCAGTAGCCGCCGCGCCCGCGCACGATCCGGGCCGCGGATCCGGCGGCCCCGATGCCCGTGGGCCGCCCCAGGTGGATGTCGAGGTTCTCGTAGGCGACCCGCTCCACCTGGGCCCGGTGCAGGGCCCGCAGCGCTCCGGCCGTCGGGGCGGCCGGCCGGTCCACCCCCAGCACCGCCAGGTACCCGTCGACGTCGATCATGCTTCCCCCAGCCTCCGCACGGATGATCAGCATAGTCACGCGCGGGGTGCGGCGGCCGGGGCCCGTCCGGCCGCCGCACCCTGCGGTCGGCGTAGGCCCGGTGGTCCCGCTGACGTACGCGCCGGGCCCCGGCTCCCGGGAACGGTTGTCCGGGAGGGCGGTCATCGGCTCTACTGCTGTGCGGCCCCCGCACCGGGGCCGAGGCGTGGGAGGGGCTGCGAGATGACAGCGGACGGGCGGCCGGAGCGCGGTGCGGACGGCAGGACCGCGGGGGAGGCCCGCCGCGCGGGCCCGGTGTCCCACCGCCGGCGTTCCCGGTCACGGGGACGCCGCCCCATGCTCGCCTTCCTGCTGTCCGCCCTGCTCGTCGGCGCCTGCGTCGTCGCCGGGGTCGCCTGGCAGCCCTTCCGGGCCGCCGCCGGACAGGACGGCGCCGCGCCGGACACCGGCGCACCCCGGCCCACGGCCCCGCCCGCCCCGTCCGCTTCCCCCGGACCCACCGCGGCCACCGGCAGCCCCGCCCCGGCCGCGTCCGCCCCCACGGCCCCCGCCCCGGGCCCCGCCGACGCCGGTCCCCGCCCCGCCGGAGCCCTGCCCTTCGACCTTCCCGGGCCGGCCGCGCTGCGCTCGGCCGCTGCGGGCGGCAAGCTCGTCTTCGCCCACTACTTCACCCCGTACCCGCTCTCCCTCGACAACGTGAGCGCCGACGCCGACTACTACACCCGCAACTACCTCGACCCCGCGGGCGAGAACGGCAAGCACGAGCGGTACGGCGGGCTGCTGCGCGACCGCCCGCTGCCCGTCGCGCCGAAGGGCGGCGACTGGGAGTACGCCAACCTCCAGCAGGAGGTGCGCACCGCCCGCGACGCGGGCCTGGACGGATTCACCCTCGACCTGCTCTCCCTCACAGGCAAGAACCGCGAACGCGCCGACCTCCTGATGAAGGCCGCCCACGCGGTCGACCCGGCCTTCCGGATCATGCTGATGCCGGACATGACCTCCCTGAAGACCGACGACCCCGCCGTCCTCGCCGAGGCCCTCGCCGTCCTCGCCCGGGCCCCCGCCGCGCACCGGCTCGGCGACGGCCGCCTCGTCGTCTCCCCGTTCAAGGCGGAGGAGAAGGACCCCGCCTGGTGGAGCCGGGTGCTGGACACCCTGCGCGGCCGGTACGGCGTCCGCACCGCCTTCGTACCGCTCTTCCTCGACTTCGACGCCCACCATCAGGCCTTCGCGGCGCTCAGCTACGGCTTCTCCGAGTGGGGCAGCCGCAGCTACGTGGGCCAGGAGGGCGCCACCGCGGCGGTGGACCGCAGCCACGGCCTGGGCAAGGTCTGGATGCAGCCGGTGTCCGTCCAGGACGCCCGGCCGAACCAGGGGATCTACGACGAGGCGGGCAACACCGCGACCCTGCGCGCGACCTGGACCCGCGCGATCGACGACGGGGCGGACTGGGTCCAGCTGACCACCTGGAACGACTACTCGGAGGGCAGCCAGTTCGCGCCGTCCCGGCACAACGGCCACGCCTACCTGGATCTGAGCTCGTACTACCTGACGCGCTTCAAGACCGGCCGGTGGCCGCGGATCGTCCGCGACACCCTGTACCTCACCTCGCGCACCCAGTTCGCCGCCGCCGACCCGACCGGCGGCCAGTCGCTGCTGATGTCCCCGCGCAAGGGCAGCGCCGCCCCCCGGGACACGGTGGAGGTGCTCAGCTTCCTGACGGAGCCCGCGACCGTACGCACGTCCGTCGGGCCCGTCGAGGGCGGCCACGAGACACCGGCCGGGGTGCACGCCCGGCTGCTGCCGCTGGAGCCGGGCACGAGCTCGGCGCAGGTGGTCCGGGACGGGCGGGCCGGGCCCGGGGTGGAACTGCCCTACCGCGTCGGCCCCGAGGTACGGGTGCAGGACCTCCAGTACTACGCGGCGAGCAGCGGCCGCGGAGCCTGACACCCGCGACGGCCGGCCGCGGCCCGCCGCTCCGGCCCGCGGCCGCCCCGCCCGCGGGCGCGGGGCCGGGAGGTAGGCCACTCTGGCGGAATCGGCCCTGTCGGAGCGGCGCGGCGCGGCCGCATGCTCCGGGGGACGACGCCCGCGGGCCCCCGGCGGGGCCCCGTACCGCACCCGGAGGTATCCGTGCCCGACCCGTCCGTCCCGCCCGCCCCGTCCGCCTTCCCCGGCGGCCCCGGTCTCTTCCGGCTGGACCCCGGCGTCGCCCACCTCAACCACGGCTCCTACGGCGCCGTCCCCCTGCCCGTGCAGGAGGCCCAGGAGGTGCTGCGCGCCGAGGCCCACGCCGACCCGGACGCCTTCTTCAACGCCGTCCCCGAACGGGTCGCGGCGGCCCGCGCCCGGATCGCCGCCCGGCTCGGCGCCGACCCCGACGGCCTCGCCTTCATCGCCAACGCCACCGAGGGCGCCAACCTCGCCCTCGACGCGGCCGGACTCGCCCCCGGCGACGAGATCCTGGTCACCGACCACGGCTACGGCACGGTCGTCGCGGCCGCCGCCCGCCGGGCCCCCGTCACCACCGTCGCCCTCGACCCGCAGCTGCCCGACGAGCACGCCGTGCGCGAGCGGGTGCTGGCCGCGCTCACCCCCCGCACCAAGGTGGCCGTCCTCGACCACGTCAGCTCGCCGACCGCCCGCCTGATCGCCGGTCCCGGACTCCTCGCCGAACTGTCCGCGCGCGGGATCACCACCGTCGTCGACGGGGCCCACACGCCCGGCATGCTGGCCGAGCCGATCGCCGCCGGCGCCGACTTCTGGTTCGGGAACCTGCACAAGTGGGGGTACGCCCCCTCCGGCACCGCCCTGCTCGCCGTGGCCCCCGGGCACCGCTCCCGGGTCCGCTCCCTGTCGCCGTCCTGGCAGGACGAGGAGGGGTTCCCGCGCTCCGTCGAGTACCGGGCCACCGCCGACTACACCGGCTGGCTGGCCGCCCCCGAGGGCCTCGACCTCATCGAACGGCTCGGCGCGGCCGACGTCCGGGCCCACAACGCCGCCCTCGCCGCCTACGGAGCGGCCCTGCTCGCCCGGATCCCCGGGATCACCCCGCTCCCGTACACCCCGGGGGTCGCGATGCGGTCCCTGCTGCTTCCGCCCGGCACCGCCGAAACCCAGGACGAGGCACGGGCCCTGCGCGAGGGGCTCGCCGCCAAGACCCGGATCCGGGTGCTGATCTGGCCCCGGCCGGGCGGCGGCGGCATCCGCGTCTGCGGGCAGCTCTACAACCGCGCCGAGGAGTACGAGCGCCTCGCCGAGGTGCTGCCCGGCTTCCTCAGGGACGCCTGAGCAGGTAGGTGTCCATGATCCAGCCCTTGCGGGTCCTGGCCTCGGTGCGCAGCTCCTCGATCCGCCCGGCCACGTCCGCCAGCTTGCCCGAGACCAGGATCTCGTCCGGCGTGCCGACGTAGGCGCCCCAGTAGATGTGGAGGTCCTGGTCGAGGTGGGCCGTGAAGGCGTGCCGGGCGTCCAGCATCACCACCACGTCGTCCACGTCCTGCGGCCAGCCCTCCGCGAGCCGCCGGCCCGTGGTGATCTGCACCGGGCGCCCGACCCGGTTCAGGTTGGTGCGGTGCCGCGCGAGCAGCGCCGAGACGCTGCTGATGCCCGGCACCACCTCGTGCTCGAACTCCACCCGGCCGCGCTCGCCCACCTCGTCGAGGATCGCGAGGGTGGAGTCGTAGAGCGAGGGGTCGCCCCACACCAGGAAGGCCCCGGTCTCGCCCTCGGCGAGGTCCTCGGCGATGAACCGCTCGAAGATCCCGGCCCGCGCGCTGCGCCAGCCGTCCACCGTCGGCGCGTAGTCGTCCGGGGTCCGGTCGCGGTCCGGGTCCCGGCCCTCCACCAGCCGGTGGCCCGCGCGGGCGTGCTCCGCGAGCATCGCCCGGCGCAGCCCCGTCAGGTCCGACTTCTCCTCCCCCTTCTCCAGGATGAGGAACGCGTCCGCCGCGCCGATCGCGCGGACCGCCTGAAGGGTCAGGTGGTCCGGGTCGCCCGCGCCTATGCCGATCACTGAGAACTTCTTCACCGGGCTATTCTGCCCGTCATGCGTGCCGCCCTGTTCGTCACCTGCGTCAACGACGCGCTGTACCCGCGCACGGGCGTCGCCGTCGTGCGCCTGCTGGAGCGGCTCGGCGTCGAGGTGGACTTCCCCGCCGCCCAGAGCTGCTGCGGCCAGCCCCAGTACAACACCGGGTACCGGCGCGAGAGCGAGCCCCTGCTGCGCCGCACCGCCGAGGCCTTCGCGGGCCACGCGTACGTGGTCACCCCCTCCGGCTCCTGTGCCGCGATGATCCGCGAGCAGTACCCGCGCATCGGCCGGAAGGCGGCCGGGGAAGGGCGCGGCGGCGAGCTCGCGGCGCTGGCGGAGGACCTCGTACCGCGGGTGTACGAACTGACCGAGTTCCTCGTCGACGTGCTGGGCGTGACCGACGTCGGCGCCTGCTTCCCGCACACCGTCACCTACCACCCCTCCTGCCACGGACTGCGCTCGCTCGGGCTCGGCGAGCGGCCGCGCCGGCTGCTGGCCGCCGTCAAGGGCCTGGAACTGATCGAGCTGCCCGGTGCGCAGGAGTGCTGCGGCTTCGGCGGCACCTTCGCCCTCAAGAACCCTGACGTGTCCGCCGCGATGGGCGCCGACAAGATCCGCAACGTCCGCTCCACCGGCGCGGAGGTGCTCTGCGGAGCCGACAACTCCTGCCTCGCCCACCTCGAAGGCACCCTGCGCCGCACCGGCAGCGCGCCGCGCGTCCTGCACCTGGCCGAGATCCTGGCCGCGACCGAGACGGAGCCCCCGCGATGACCGGCACCCACCTCGGCATGCCCGCCTTCCCGGACGCGGCCCGCGAGGCCGTGGGGGACCGGGTGCTCCGCGCCAACCTGCGCCACGCCACCCACACCATCCGCGACAAGCGCGCCCGCGCCGTCGCCGAACTGGCGGACTGGGACCGGCTGCGCGCCGCGGGCAAGGCGATCAAGGACCACACCCTGCGCCACCTCGACCGCTACCTCCTGCAGCTGGAGGCCGCCGTCACCGCTGCGGGCGGCACCGTGCACTGGGCGGCCGACGCCGAGGAGGCCAACCGGATCGTCATGGAGCTGGTCCTCGCGACGGGCGAGCGGGAGGTGGTCAAGGTCAAGTCCATGGCCACCCAGGAGACCGGCCTCAACGAGGCCCTGGCGGCGGCCGGGATCGCCGCCTACGAGACCGACCTCGCCGAACTCATCGTCCAGCTCGGCCACGACCGGCCCTCGCACATCCTCGTCCCGGCCATCCACCTCAACCGGGGCGAGATCCGGGACCTCTTCCGCTCCGAAATGGCCGCCTGGGGCCGGCCGGCCCCGGCCGGCCTCGGCGACGACCCGCGCGAACTCGCGGAAGCCGCCCGCCTGCACCTGCGCGAGAAGTTCCTGCGCGCCAAGGTCGCCGTCTCCGGGGCCAACTTCATGGTCGCCGAGACCGGCACCATGGTCGTCCTGGAGTCCGAGGGCAACGGACGGATGTGCCTGACCCTCCCCGACACCCTGATCTCGGTCGTCGGCATCGAGAAGGTGGTGCCGTCCTTCCGGGACCTGGAGGTCTTCCTCCAGACCCTGCCGCGTTCCTCCACCGCCGAGCGGATGAACCCGTACACGAGCATGTGGACCGGCACCTCCGACGGCGACGGGCCCACCGCCTTCCACCTCGTCCTCCTCGACAACGGCCGCACCGACACCCTCGCCGACGAGACCGGCCGCCAGGCCCTGCGCTGCATCCGCTGCTCCGCCTGCCTCAACGTCTGCCCCGTCTACGAACGCGCCGGCGGGCACGCCTACGGCTCCGTCTACCCGGGCCCCATCGGGGCCGTGCTCAGCCCCCAGCTGCGCGGCACGGGGAGCGCCATCGACGCCTCCCTGCCCTACGCCTCCACCCTCTGCGGGGCCTGCTACGAGGTCTGCCCGGTCGCCATCGACATCCCCGAGATCCTCGTCCACCTGCGCGAACGGGTGGTCCAGGGCGGCCCGGTGACCCGCGAGGGCGTCCGCGTCCGCATCCGGCCCGCGCACGGCCACACCGCCGAGCGGGCCGCGATGCGCGCCGCCCGGATCCTCCTCGACCACCCCGGCGCCCTGCGCGCGGGGGAGCGGCTCCTCTCCCGCGCCCGCCGGCTGCGGCCGCGCCGGCTCCCGGGACCGGGCCGCGCCTGGACCGACACCCGGGCCCTGCCCGAGATCCCGGCGGAGTCCTTCCGCGACTGGTGGGCACGAGAAGGGCGGACCCCGCGGTGAGCGACAGGGACCGCATCCTGGCCCGCATCCGACGGGCCCTGCCCGCCCCCGGCCCCGACGGCCGCGCCGACCCCGAACCGGCCGTGCCCCGCGACTACCTCCGCGTCCACGGGTCCCGCACCCCCGCCGAGCGCGTCGACCTGCTCGCCGCGAACCTCACCGAGTACCGGGCGACGGTCCACCGCACGGGCGAGGACGGCCTGCCCCTGCTGCTGGCCCGCCTGCTGTCCCGGCACACCGGCATCCTCGTACCGCCCGCCCTGCCCCCGTACTGGCTCTCCGCGGCCGATCCGGCCCGGATCCACGACCGGGCCTCCTGCACCCCGGCCGAACTGGACCGCGCCGGCGCCGTGGTCACCGGCTGCGCCCTGGCCATCGCCGAGACCGGCACGGTCGTCCTCGACGGCGGCCCCGACCAGGGCCGTCGGCGCATCACCCTGATCCCGGACCACCACGTCTGCGTGGTCCGCGCCCCCGGGCAGGTGGTGGACTCCGTTCCGCAGGCTCTGGAACGCCTCGACCCCACCCGCCCGCTGACCTGGATCTCCGGTCCCTCGGCCACCAGCGACATCGAGCTCGACCGGGTCGAGGGCGTCCACGGCCCCCGCACCCTGGACGTCGTCCTCCTCGGCGCACAATAGGGGCCATGCCCTCCCACATCGCCCTCACCGCACTCGTGGTCCACGACTACGACGAGGCCATCGACTTCTACACCCGCGCCCTCGGCTTCGACCTCGCCGAGGACACCGCCCGCCCCGACGGCTCCCGTTGGGTCGTGGTGCGCCCGCCGGGTGCCCGGGAGTCCGCCCTGCTGCTGGCCCGCGCAAAGGACGACGCCCAGCGCGCCCGCGTCGGAGACCAGACCGGCGGCCGCGTCGGCTTCTTCCTCCACACCGCCGACTTCGCCGCCGACCACGCCCGGATGAGCGCCGAGGGCGTCCGCTTCCTGGAGGAGCCCCGGCACGAGGCGTACGGCTCGGTCGCCGTCTTCGAGGACCTCTACGGCAACCGCTGGGACCTGCTCCAGCCGGCCTGAGCCCCCGGCACGGACCCGCCGGCCCGCCGGGGACCGCCGGGCCCGCGCCGGTACGCTGCTCAGCCGGTGCCGGGCCGGTCCGCGCCGGCCGGGCCCGCCGGGCCGGTGAGCCGGGGCGCCTCGGCCCCCGCGTCGACGGGGGCCCCGGCCTCCACCCGCCGGGCCAGTTCCCCGGCCCACCGGGCCAGCCCCGCCAGGTCCATCCCGTACGCCTGCCCGCACCCCGCCAGGGCCGCAGCCCCGCGCCGCAGCAACCGGGCCCCGCCCACCGCGTTCCCCCGCGCGGCGTGCGTCAGCCCCACCGCCAGCTGCGCCAGTCCCCGCCACAGCGCCTCGTCGGCCCGGGACCCGGACTTCCATGCGTCCTCGAACACCTCGTGCGCGTGGAAGGGCATCCCGGCGTCCAGCAGCCGCTGCGCCTCCGCCACCGTGGCGGCAGGCGTCCGCACCACCCCCTCGGGCTGGCGCTCCACACCCTGGGCCCCGTACGGCAGCGGCCGCCCCAGCCCGTCCCGTGGCCGCGCGCTGCGGGCCCGCCCCTCATCATCGCGATCCCGTCCGTTCACCCGCCCATCCTCGCGCCCCGCGATCACCCGTGCACGCGCACCCCCCGGCGTGCGGTAATGTTCTGCATGTGCCCGCCGCGAGGGGGAAAACCCCAGGTGGACGGCACAACGGGACGTGGCGCAGCTTGGTAGCGCACTTGACTGGGGGTCAAGGGGTCGCAGGTTCAAATCCTGTCGTCCCGACTCGAAAGAGTCGTGCTTGAAGGGTCGTTTCAGAGAAATCTGGAACGGCCCTTCACGCGTTTGCGGGGCCGTCCGGCAGGGCGGCGGAGCCCGCGCATGGTTCGGCCGCGGCCGGGCAGGCGTACGAGCAGTGGGACGGAAGGGTGGTGCCGGATGGTGCCGGGACAGGGCGACGAGCGGTTCACCGTCGCCGTGCGTGCGGTGGACGGGGTGGTGGTCCTCTCGCTCGCCGGTGAGCTGGACCACGACACGGCCGAGCCGTTGCGCGAGGCCCTCGACGGCGCGGTCGGGCAGGGCGGCCGCATGGTGGTGGACATGGCGGGGCTGGCGTTCTGCGACTCCACCGGTCTGAACACGCTGCTGCACGGCCGGATCTCCGTTCAGGAGGCCGGCGGGCGCCTTGAGCTGGCGGGGCTGAGCGGGCCGGTCGCGCGGATGTTCCGGATCACCGGGGCCGACGGGGTCTTCCCGGTCCACGCGGACGTCGATCAGGCCTTGCGGTCGCACCATCGATAGCGAGAGGGGTCGAGGGGCCATGGAGCTGCGCGGGCCGGCGGACCGGAACTGGCTGCTGGTCCTCGACGGGCTCCCCGACCCCGTCTCCCGCAGCAGGGAGTTCACCCGCCGGGCGCTGACCGCCTGGAAGTGGCTTCCGGCGGAGGGCGAATCCGTCCGGGAGGCCGCGGAGGACGTGCTCCTGCTGGTGTCGGAGGTGGTGGCCAACGCCTGCCTGCACGGTGGCGGGCCCGGTGCGCTGGTCCTGGACCGTACCGAGGAGCGGCTGCGCATCGAGGTGACGGACATCAACCCGGCGCCGCCGGAGCCGCGCGACCCGGCCCTGCGGGCCGATCCCGCGCGGCCGGGCGGGCACGGACTGCTGATCGTGGAGCGGCTCGCCCGGGCCTGGGGCTCCCGGCCGGGCGCGGCGGGAAAGTGCGTCTGGCTGGAAGTCCCCTGGCCGTAGGGCCGGACGCGACCGGCCTGCCCCGACCCCGGCTCAGGCCGGGGCGTCCAGGGCGGCGATGATCTCGCCGGTGGTGCTGACCCGGCCCAGGCGCGGGAAGATCTTGCCGAAGCTGTGGGCGTGCGAGTCGGCGTCCCGGTCGGTGGTGGCGTCCTCGGCGAACACCAGCTTGTAGCTGTGCTCCCAGGCGGTGCGGGCGGTGGATTCCACGCCGATGCTCGTCGCGATGCCGGCCAGCACGATGCGGTGGATGCCGCGCCGGCGCAGTTGGAGGTCGAGCTCGGTCCCGGTGAAGGCGCCCCAGTGGCGCTTGGTGACCCGTACGTCTCCCAGCGCGGCGAGCTCGGCCGGGATCTCGGAGAACGCCGCGGGCGGGGCGGAGGCGGGCCCGGGGCTGTCCACGTCGGTGGTGGGCAGGTCCCCGCCATCGGGAGACCAGGCCACGTTGACCAGGACCACGGGCAGGTGATGGGCGCGGAAGGCCTCGGCGAGCGCGACGCCGTTCTTGAAGACCTCGGAGCCGGGCCGCGCGGCCGGCACGGCCAGGATGCCCTGCTGGAGGTCGATCAGGACGAGCGCGGTGCCGGAGTCCAGGGTCAGGGCGCCGTCGGACGCGGGAGAGGCGGTCATGCGGGGCTCCTTGGAGAGGGGGTGGGGGTGGTCAGTCGTCGGCCAGGCGCCGCAGCAGCGGGACGGCCTCGGCCAGCAGCGCCCGCTCCCCGGGGGACAGCCGCTCGGCCATCAGCTCCGCGAGCCGCCCGTGCCCGGCCTCGCGGCGCTCGCGCACGAGGGCGCGCCCCCGCTCGGTGAGGGAGACCAGCAGCCGCCGCCCGTCGGTGGGGTGCGGGGTGCGGGTGACGTACCCGTCGGCGCGCAGGGAGTTCACGGTGGCGATGAGGGATTGAGGGCGGATCTTCTCGGCCCGGGCCAGGTCGGCGCAGGTGGCCTCGCCGAGCCGGTCGAGCCGCTTGAGGACGGACATCTGGGAGAGGCTGATGCCGCCGCCCGTGGCCGCCCGCATCTGCCGCACCAGCATGCCGAGGGCGAGCTGCAGGTCCCCGGCGGTGTCACGGAGCGCCGGTTCGGGTTCCGGGATCATGGGAACGACCGTAAGGAATGACAGGCAAACTTGCAAGGCGGGCTGATGGTATGGGCCGCCCTCACGACTCAGGCGGACGGCTCCGGCAGCCCGCGGGCCAGCGCCCAGGCCAGCAGGGGCAGCACCGCCAGCGGCAGCAGCGCGGTGCGCAGGGAGGTCGCGTCGGCGGCGGCGCCGATCAGCGGGCTCGCGAGTCCGCCGACGCTCACGGTCAGGCCCAGCGTGACGCCGCTCGCGGTGCCCATCCGGGCCGGCAGGTAGTCCTGGCCCAGGGTGACCTGGAGCGAGAAGGGCACGTACAGGGCGGCGGCGGCCAGCGCCGCGCACCCGTAGGCCCACGGCAGCGGCAGGAACAGGATCCCGGCGACGGCGGGCGCGGCGGCGGCGTAGGCCCGGCGCACGGTGGTGACCCGGCCCCAGCGGGCGGCGAGCCGCCCGCCCAGCAGGGTGCCTCCGGCACTGCCGGCGAACAGAGCCGACAGGGCGACGGCCCCGGCGGCGGCGCCCGCGCCGCGCTCGCGCACGTACAGGGCGACGAAGGTGCTCAGGCCGATGAACACCACCGAGCGGACGACCACCACGAGCGTCAGGCGCGCGAAGGCCCGCCGGTCCTCGGCGCCCGCGACCGCCCGCCCGGGCGCACCGCCCCCGGCGCCGGCCGCCCGGCCGTGCCCGCGCCCGGGCCGGGCGAGGAGCACGCCCGCCACCGCCGGCAGGGCCAGCAGCGCCCACCCCGCCGGGCCGCGCACCGCCAGCGCCCCGGCGACGAGCAGCGGCGCGCACGCGAAGCCGATGTTGCCGCCGAGCGCGAACCGGCCCATGGCGGCGTGCCCGTCGCCGGACCGGGTGCGGACCAGCCGCGCGGCGGCCGGATGATAGGCGGCCACCCCCAGTCCGGAGAGGGCGACGGCGGCCAGCGTGGCCGGGTATCCGGCGTCGGCCCCGACGAGCGCGATCCCGAGCCCGGCGGCGGCCACGGCCAGCGGGATGAGCCAGGGCAGCTCCCGCCGGTCGGTGAGCGCCCCGAACAGCGGCTGGACCACGGAGGACAACAGCGAGGCGGCGAGCACGACGCCGGAGGCGGCCGCGTACCCGTACGCCCGCTCCGCGACGAGGAAGGGGACGAGCGCGGCGACCGCCCCCTGGTAGACGTCCACGCAGGAGTGGGCCGCGGCATCACGGAGCGCCGTGGCCCGTGGGGCGGGAGCGACGCGGGAAGCTTCGGATTCCACCCCCGACGGAGGAACGGAAGAAGAACGTTCGGCATTCACTGGATCGACTGAGGTCACCGATCGATGATTGCCGCGTACAACGGCTTCCCGCTTCCGATAAATTGCCGGGTGATGCAGGAAAACCGCCAGGACGATACCGGCCATCCACCGCTGCGCCACCTCCGCGGCGCCCCGACCAACATCAACCGCCTCGACACGCACCGCGGCATCGACGCCCACCGCCACGACGGCCACCAGATCGCCTATGCGGCCTCCGGGGTGCTCTCCGTCACCACCGGTTCCGGCACCTGGGTGGCGCCCCCGACCAGGGCGCTGTGGATCCCGGCCGGGACCGTGCACGAGCACCGCGCGTACGGGCGCACCGACCTGCACACCGTCGGGCTGCCCATCCGGTACAACCCGCTGGGCCTGGACGCCCCCGCCGTGATCGCCGTCGGTCCGCTGCTGCGCGAGCTGATCCTCGCGTACACCCGGGAGAGCGCCGACCCGGGGCCGGCGCGGCGCCGGATGCTGGGCGTCCTCCTCGACCAACTGCGGGTTTCCCCGCTCCAGCCGCTGCACCTGCCCGCGCCCGCCGACCCCCGCCTGGCCGCGGTCTGCGCCCTGCTGTACGCGGACCCGGCGGACCGGCGCGGGCTGGCCGCCCTCGCGGCGGACGCCGGGGCCGGGGCGGGGGAGCGGACGCTGAGCCGGCTGTTCCGCGCCGAGCTGGGGATGACCTTCCCGCAGTGGCGCACCCAGCTGCGGCTGCACCGGGCGCTGCGGCTGCTGGCCGTCGGCACTCCCGTGACGGCCGTCGCGCACCGCTGCGGCTGGTCCTCGGCGAGCGCCTTCATCGACGTCTTCCGCCGTGCCTTCGGCCACACGCCGGGCACGCACCCTGCCTGAGGTCCCGCCGGGAACCGGCCAAGAACCGGCGGTGCGGCGTCCGTTCCCGTCCGGAGCGTCCCGCTCCGTACGCAAGATCATCAAAATCAACTGAAATGATCTTCATGGGGCTTCCGGGGCGACATACTGGGCGGTGTGAAGACCGAATCCGAGACCGTTCTGATCGAGACCGAGGGCCGCTCCGGGGTGATCACCCTGAACCGCCCCGAGGCCCTCAACGCCCTCACGCACCCCATGGTGGTGAGAATCGCGGAGGCGCTGACGGCGTGGGAGGACGACCCGGCGATCGACCACGTCCTCCTGCGCGGCGCCGGGGAGCGGGGGCTGTGCGCGGGCGGCGACATCCGGGCCATCCACGCCGACGCGAAGGCCGCGACCACCGGCTCGCTCGGCTTCTGGCGCGACGAGTACCGGCTCAACGCCCGCATCGCCCGCTACCCGAAGCCCTACGTGGCCCTCATGGACGGGATCGTGATGGGCGGCGGCGTCGGCGTCTCGGCGCACGGCAGCGTCCGCATCGTCACCGAGCGCGCCCGCGTCGCCATGCCCGAGACCGGCATCGGCTTCGTCCCCGACGTCGGCGGGACCTACCTGCTGTCCCGGGCCCCCGGCGAGCTCGGCACCCACCTCGCCCTGACCGGCACGGCCGTCGGCGCCGCCGACGCCCTGATGTGCGGTCTCGCCGACCACTACGTGCCCTCGGACTTCCTGGACGAACTGACCCGGGACCTCGCGGAGGGCCAGGACGGGGCCTCCGCCGACAAGGTCGTGGCCCGCTACGCCATCCCCGTGGGACCGGAGGGTCCGCTCGCCGCCGAACGGGAGTGGATCGACCGCTGTTACGCCGCCGACACCGTCGAGGAGATCCACTCCCGGCTGCTCGGCACCGGCCTCCCGGCGGCCCGCGACGCCTCCCGGGCGCTGCACGCGAAGTCCCCCACCGCGCTCAAGGTGACCCTGGCCTCGCTGCGCCGCGCCCGCGAGGCGGATTCGCTGGAACGGGTGCTGGAGCAGGAGTACCGGGTCTCCGCTGCGGCCCTGTCCATGCCCGACCTGGTCGAGGGCATCCGGGCCCAGGTGATCGACAAGGACCGGCGTCCGCGCTGGTCCCCGGCCGCGCTGGTGCAGGTGCGGCCGGCGGTGGTGGAGCGGTTCTTCGCACCGCTCGGCGAGGGCCGGGAGCTGACCTTCCCCGCGGGCTGACCTTCCCCGCGGGCCGCCCGGCCCCCGGCGGGCCGGCGGGGGCGGCCGGAGGGGTCAGTCGCGGACGATCCGGGTGGCCAGACCGTCGAGGACCCGCTGGAGTCCGTAGTCGAAGTTCTCCTCGCGCCTGCGCGCCGGGTCGCGGTCGTGGAGGGCGGCCGCGTGGTCCTTGGTCAGCGGGTGCCCGTCGAGCGCCGTGCCGGGATCGGGCATCAGGGACCGGAGCCAGTCGCTCTCGCTCATCCCGCTGCGGGACAGCAGGGAGAGGTAGGAGGCCTCGCTGGTCGTGGCGCCGATGACGTACGAGATGACGGCCTTCATCGCGAGGTCGGCCTCGCCGGGCGGGAAGCCCGCCGTCTGCGCCAGGCCCAGCATCCGCTCCGACATCCGCATCAGGTTCGGGCCGAGGTGGGCCAGCCCGACCTGGCCGAGGACCGAGGCCACCCACGGGTGGCGCAGGACCATGTCGCGCAGGCTGTGCCCGCTGTGGGACAGCGAGGCGCGCCAGCCGTCGGGGCCGCCCGCCAAGGGGAGTTCGAGCTCGCCGTAGACCTCGTCCACGACCAGCTCGATCAGTTCGTCCTTGTTGGCCACGTGCCGGTAGAGCGAGGTGGCGGCGGTGCCCATCTGCGTCCCGAGCCGGCGCATGCTGAGCGCCTCGATGCCCTCGGCGTCGAGCAGCCGGACCGCCGCCGCGACGATCTGCTCGCGGCTGAGCGCGGGCTGTTCCTTCTGCCGGCGCGGCCGGGTCCAGACGGAGGGGACGGGGGCGGGGGCCTGCTCTGAAGGCGACATGCCTCCACCCTAGCCCCTTGCGGACACTGTACGCATCGTGCGTACGGCCTCCGCTGCCGCGGGTCGGCGCCGCCGCTCAGCGGTAGCCCGTGGTGTCCGCGGGCCGGCCCGCGTCCTGCACCTCCACCAGGTAGCGCCAGGCGTCCGGCCGGCTCCCGTCGAGATCGGTGAACCCGTACACCCCGGCGAGCTGACCGCTGGAGAGCGACCGGCCGTTCCAGCGGGCCACCTCCGGGTCGGCGGCCAGCGCCGCGACCGCGCGGCCCACGTAGGCGGGGGACTCGGAGATCGCGAAGTGCGGCACCCTCGCCAGCGCGTCGCGCCAGTTGGCCTCCGTCACGCCGAAGGCGTCCAGCATCATCTCCGAACGCAGCCAGCCCGGCGTCAGCGCCACCGCCGTCGCCCCGCGCGGGCCCAGCTCGTGCCCGAGCGCGAACGCCATCCGCAGCACCGCCGACTTGGCCAGGTCGTAGAAGAAGGACACCCGGTAGCGGCCCGCGTTGTACTCGGCCGTGCCGTCCGTCATCTCCACCACCAGCCCGCCCGGCCGGCGCAGCAGCAGGGGCAGCGCCACGTGGCTGGTGATCGCGTGGGTGTCCACGGCGAGGCGCAGCAGCCGCAGCCCGTTGTCCAGGTCGTGCTCCCAGACGGTGCTCTCCCATTCGAAGAGCCGCTCCCCGCCCCAGATGTCGTTCACCAGGACGTCCAGCCGGCCCCGTTCGGCATCGATCCGTGCCACCAGCGCCTCGACCTGCGCGGGCACCAGATGGTCGGCCGCCACCGCGACGCCCAGGCCGCCCGCCGCCGTCACCAGGGCGGCCGTCTCCTCGATCGTCTCCGGCCGGCCGTACTCCGAGCGCCGCCCGGCGGTGCTGCGCCCCGACACGTACACGGTCGCCCCGCGAGCGCCCAGCCCGACGGCGACGCCCCGGCCCGCGCCCCGCGTCCCTCCGGCCACCAGGGCCACCTTGCCGGCGAGGTCCCGGCCGCCGCGCTCCGACTCCGGCATGTCCCGAGCGTACGCCCGCCCGTACCGCCCGGCCCCCGCACGGCCGGGGCGCGCCCCGCTACGAGGGGTTCGCGGGCGGGGAGACCTCGGTGCTGAGCCAGCTCAGCGCCTCGGGGTACATCGCGGCCCAGGTCTGGAAGTTGTGCCCGCCCGACGGCCGCACCAGCGTCTTCACCCGCACCCCGGTGCCCCGGGCGGCCTCGGCGAAGGCGGTCAGCTGCCCGGGCGGGCTGTCCTTGTCCTGGGCGGAGGTGGCCAGGAACAGCCCGACGTCCGCACGCTTGGCCCGCCGGACCAGCGACATCGGGCTGTTGAGCGCACGCAGCCCCGCATCGGGCAGCACCTGCGGGTCCCCGGTGAGCGGATCCGGGTCCAGGGCCGCGCCCGCCCGGAACACCTTCGGATACTGCAACGGCAGCTTCGCCGCGCAGAAGGCCCCCGTCGAGATCCCCATCAGCCCCCACCCCTTGGGCCCGGGCAGCGTGCGGAAGTTCTTGGCGACCAGATCGGGCACGTCCCGGGCCAGCCAGGTGGCGACCTTGCGCTGCGGGGTGTCGCTGCAATCGGTGTTCACCCCGCCCGGGGAGATCTCCGGGATCACCAGGACGAAGGGGTGGGCCGTGCCGAAGCGCACCTGCTGCTCCAGCGCGCCGGGCATGGATCCCAGGTCCAGCCAGGAGCGCGGGGTGCCGGGGTAGCCGTGCAGCAGCATCAGCACCGGGTACCGGGTCCGGGCCGCGCCCGGGTCGTCGTAACCCGGGGGAGTCCACACGATCACCTGCCCCGCGAGCTTCGAGTGGCTGCCCCGGAAGTAGGTGGCCAGGGTGCCGTCGCTGCCCTGGGTGAAGCGGGCCCGGCCGACCGGCGCACCCGTCATCGCGGAGGCGTCCTCGCCGGTCCCGCGTCCGAGCAGGTCGTCCCAGGAGGCGTAGAGCCCGTAGCTGCCGTTGATCCAGGCGGCCACCACGCAGATCGCGGTCAGCTGGCACAGGCCGATCATCAGCACCCGGACCGCCCACCGCACCGCACCGGGCCCGGGGACCCGGTTCCACAGCAGCAGGGCGAGGAGCACGGCGAGCACGGTGACGGCGACGAGGGTGACGAGGAAGGCGGTGCTGGTCAGCTCCACGGCGTCGGCTCCTGAGGTGCGGGAGGGGCGGGTAGGCGGCGCGCGGCCGCCGCCCTGACGGGCCCTCAATGTACGGCGCGGCCAGCCCGGGGGCGGCGGGGCGCCGCGTGTCGCCGGGCGCGGTTCCCGGCCGGTCCGGCGCGGTATACCGGGCCCCGCGCGGGCCGCCGCACCGACGGCAGGCCCGCCCGCCGCCCCTGCGCTCACCCGTCCGGGTGATGGGCGGGGCGGGCCGTCGGCGGCGGGTCACGGGGCGCGGACGTCCACGGTGACGGAGTGCAGGCCGGTCGCCCCGTCGGGGACGGTACCCGTGCGCACGGACGTCTGGACCTGCCCGGCGCCGTCCGTGGCGCGGACCTCCAGCGTGTGCGGCCCGGGCTCCGCGTCCCAGGGCCACACCCACTGCCGCCAGGTGTCGACCCCGTCGGCGGCGGCGAGCGCGGCTTCCCGCCACGGCCCGCCGTCGGCCCGCACCTCGACCCGGGAGATCCCCCGGTGCTGGGCCCAGGCCACCCCCGCCACCGCGACGCGGCCCGCCGCCGGGCGGGAGAAGGCGCGCGGGGTGTCGATCCGCGACTGCGTCTTGACGGCGGCCCGCCGCGCCCAGGAGCGCCGCACCCAGTACGCGTCGTAGTCCGCGAAGGTGGTCAGCCGCAGCTCGCGCAGCCACTTGCAGGCCGACACGTACCCGTACAGGCCCGGTACGACCATCCGGACGGGGAATCCGTGCGCGAAGGGGAGCGGCGCGCCGTTCATGCCGACGGCCAGCAGCGCCTCCCGGCCGTCCATGACGGTCTCGACCGGGGTGCCGGTCGTCATCCCGTCCACCGAACGGGCCACCAGCTGGTCGGCCGGGCCGCCCCGCGACGGCGGCCGCACCCCCGCCTCGCGCAGCAGGTCGGCCAGGCGCACGCCGAGCCAGCGGGCGTTGCCCGTGTACGGGCCGCCGACCTCGTTCGAGACGCAGGTCAGGGTGACGTCGTGCTCGACCAGGGGCCGGGCCAGCAGGTCCCGCAGGGTCAGGGTCAGGGGCCGGGAGACCCCCTCGCCGTGCAGCGTCAGCTCCCAGCTCCCGGCGTCCACGCGCGGCACCACCAGCGCGGTGTCCACGCGGTAGAAGTCGCGGGCGGGCGTGAGGAACGGCGACAGGCCCGGCAGGCGCAGGTCCGCCCCGGCGGGCACCGGCCGGGCGGGGACGGCCGGAGCGGGCAGCGCGAGGTCCGCCCGGGAGGCCGTGGCCCGGGCCGACCCGTGGGCGCCGAGGCGCCGGCCGGCCAGGGCGGCCACCGCCGAGCCCGCGACGGTGGCCGCCACCAGCCGGCCGAAGCCGCGGCGGTCCATGGGCAGGGTCCGGCCGCCGAGCCCCGGCCCGGGGCTGGGCCGGTGCAGGGCCCTGACCAGCAGGTACAGGGTTCCGGCCGCGGCGGCGCCGCCCGCCAGCGAGGGCAGGGCGTCCTTCCAGGAGGCCTCCGGGCGGCCCACCGCGGCCACCGCCCCGAGCACCCCCACCGCCCCGGCGAGGACCAGTCCGGCGCGCGACCGGCGTACGGCCAGGAGGCCCGTTCCGGCGGCCATCAGGGCCAGGACGAGGGTGATCCCGAGGAACAGGGCCGGTTTGTCGGAGGTGCCGAAGGTGCGGATCGCCCACTCCTTGACGGCGACCGGCGTACGGTCGGCCACCGCGGCGCCGATCGCGGGGAGCGGGGCCGCCTCGGGGCGGACGGCCACCGCCGCGAGCTGCGCCACCGCCAGCCCGGCGCACGCCGCCAGCAGCCCGCTGAGCGCGCCCGCGGCCCGCCCGCCGCCGCCCCGCACCCCTTCCGCCGGGACCATCGCCGTCACCTCCGCCCGCGTGCGCCCGCCGCCAGGGCAGACCGGTCCGGGGAACCGGTGGGTGAGCCCCGGCCCGCAAACCGCTCCGGCTTCCACGGTGCCACCGATGCGGGCGCCCGCGCCCCCCGGGGCAGGGCCGTCTCCTGCGGACCGGGCCGGGCGGTGCGGGGCGGGCGGGGACTTCGCGGAGACCCCTTAGCGGCCCTGTGCGGCGGGCAGGGCCAGGAGCAGCAGGGGGGCAGTCGTCGGGGCGGGGGAGCCGCCTTCCGGTTCCAGGGTGACGCCGACGCCGGTGGCCCCGCTCAGGGAGCCCGACAGGAGCGCCGGCGCGTCGGGCCGGGCCGGGTCCATCAGGCCCGCCGGACGCATGCCGCCCGGAGCCGCGAACCACAGCTGGTACACCCGCCCGGCCGGGGGCGCCGCCATCCCGGCGGGCACGAACACCGCCCGGTCCCGCTCCCGGGATGCCACCACCGTGCCCGTGCCGCCGTCCGCGATCCGGCCGGAGGCCAGCCGGGCGTCGGGGGCCGACAGCACCCCGGTCAGCGCGTCGGTGCGGGCCCGTGCGGCCCGCGCCTCCTGCCGGGCGGTGTCCGCGCGCTGGTACTGCCAGGCCGCGACCCCGCCGAGGCCGACCGCCACCGCCACGCAGGCCGCCAGCGCCCACCGCGCCCCCGCCCACCGCGGCCCGGGCCCCGCGGACCGGGCCGCCGGGGCCCGGTGCCGCGCCGCACCCGGCTGTGCCGGTGCGGGGAGTTCGCGGATCCGCCGCAGCACCGCCTCGCGCAGTGCGGGCGGCGGCTCGCTCGCCACGGCCGAACCCAGCAGGGCCGCCGTCTCCGCGAGTTCGCGCACCTCCCGGGCGCAGTCCGGGCAGGTCTCCAGATGGGCCTCGAAGGCGGCGCGCTCCGGCCCGGACAGTGCGTCCAGTACGTACGCGCCCGTCGCCTCGTGCATGTTCTCCGTGCTCATCCGCCCCTCACCCCGAGACAGTCGCGCAGCCGCAGGAGTCCGTCCCGCAGACGTGTCTTCACGGTACCCAGCGGCACCGACAGCTCTTCGGACACCTCGCGCTGGGTCCGTCCCCGGTAGTAGGCGAGGATCAGCGACTGGCGCTGGCGCGGGGTCAGCGCCTCCAGGCAGCGCCGCACCCTGGTCCGCTCCTCGTGCTCCAGCGCCGCCTCCGTCACCTCGTCGAACTCCGGCACCGCGGCCTCCAGCCGGGCCGCACGCCGCTCCCGGTCGGTGGCGGCCTGTGCGGAGCGCACCCGGTCGACCGCCCTGCGGTGGGCCATCGTCAGCACCCAGGTACGGACGCTGCCCCGGTCGGCCCGGTAGCGCCCGGCGGTGCGCCACACCTCGACGAACACCTCCTGGGTCACCTCCTCCGCCTGGGCCCCGTCGCGCAGGACCGCGCGGGCCACGCCCAGCACGGCCGGGGCCACCGCCTCGTACACCGTGACGAAGCCCGCCTCGTCGCCCCCGGCCGCCCGGCCGAGGGCGGCGGCCAGCGACTCCTCGGCCCCGGCCGGGATTCCGGTGCCCGCCCCGGCCCGTGCGCCGGCAGGTCCCCGCGTGACGTCGTCCACATACCGATCTTCCGTGATCGGACCGGTTCCCGCCGCGTCCGGGCCGTCCACCGGCGATGCGGAGCCGGGGGCCCGGCGGACGGGGTCCCGGCGGGAGCGGCCCGCGCGGTGGTCAGGCATGCGGCCGCCCGGCGCGCTCCGCGGCCCGGCGGGCCATCGCCTCCAGGCACTGCCCCTCGTCCGCCCCGGCCCGCCGCACCGCGAGCTCCCCGCGCTTGCGCAGCTCCACGACCCCGTCGGTGAGCCGGTCCGGCCGGGCCGGGGCGGCCGGGGAGGACCGCACGTCCGCCGGTCCGTCCGTCCCGCCCACCAGCGAGGTCAGCAGCTCCAGGGCGGACGGCTGCGGGGCCGCCCGCCCCGCCGTGGTCCCCGTCGGCGCCGCGGCCGGGGCCGGCGTCTCGCACGGGGCGGCGGCCGGGGGCCGCGTCCGCTCGGTCTCGGACATCTCGGTGCACTCCTGTCGGCCGCTGGCCCGGGGGCGTCGGAAGGGGCGGCCGCCGCAGCGCCGCGGCGGCCGCCCCCGGGCACGTCCGGGCCAGTCAACCCAGCGCCCGGGCCGGGAGGGGGTCCGGGGACCGAAACTCCTCCGTCCGGGTAGCACGCCTCACCCGCACGGGTGAGGGCTGCGGGGTGTCGCGTGCGCAGCGGATTTTGATGCGGTAAGGGCGGTGGGTCAGTGTGCGGCCGCCGGTGGCAGGGCGGCGGCCACGGCGGCCGCCCTGGCGTAGGGATCGCCGCTCGGTGTGGCCGGCGGCCGGCTGGTGCCCCGCGCCCACTGCTCCTCGTAGGCGTGCCAGTCGATCTCCCGGGGCGCGGCCCCGCGCGCCAGCGCCTCCTCCAGGCCGTCGAAGTAGAGCTCCCACCGCTTGGCGTAGAACTCGGAGACCAGCCCGCTCCATTCGCGGTTCGCGTAGTCGTGCAGGAAGCCGCCCTCGCTGGTGCTGCGGCGTCCCCACACGCTGAGGATCGAGCGCGCGTCGTACGCGTAGCGGTCCTGCTCCGCCGGGGTCGTGCCCCAGGAGCGGGCCGCGGCCAGCCACCGGCCGAACAGGAAGTTCGGGTCGGTGCCGGTGAGCGCGTCCAACTGCCGTTCCCCGTCGGCCCACTGGCCGGTCAGCTCGTGCAGCAGTGCCGCGTCCTTCGCCTCGTACGCGGCCTTGATCCGCGGCAGCAGCTCCCGCGAGTGGTTGGCGAGGGCCTGCCGCGCGGTGTCCACCAGGTCGAACCGGTAGGCGCTGGACGAGCGCAGCCCCGGCGCCACCCGCAGCAGGTGGTCCAGGGCGCGGCGCACCGAACCGGCCGGGTAGCGCATGGACTTGGGGCTCCAGTACGCGGCCCCGGCCGCGGTCAGCGAGGGCCGGGCGGTGAAGAGGCTGTCCTGGGACTCCGACCACAGCCCGGACGACGTGCTGTACGGGCCCTTGCGCAGCTCCTCCCAGGCCGCGGCCGCCTCCGGGTCGGGCCGTCCGTAGCGGCGGGCCGCGAAGGCGGCGAACCAGGCCCGCTGGTCGACCGGGGCCGGCTCCCAGGCGAGGTCGGTGAACAGGTCGAAGGCCGCCGGGTTGGTGCCCGACGCCTCCGGCAGGTACGCCGTACCGGCCAGCGCGCTGTTGTCCTTGGCGCGCCATGCGCCGAAGCGGTCCAGCCACACCGAGGTGTTGGCGCCGATCGTGGTGTGTCCGCCGAAGTTGTAGATGGTCCCCAGGGCGTACGGGGCCCCGCCCCAACGGGCCTCCCGGTCGAGCCGGTTGTAGCGGTCGGAGAGCCCGTCCAGGATCAGCAGCTTCGAGGTGTCCACGCCGGCGAGCAGCTCCGGCGTCGGGTCGTCCTGCCAGCCCAGCACCGCCCACAGCGCCCCCGGATGCGCGCGGTGCAGGGCGCCCTGGATGGCCCGTGCGGCGCCCTTCACCTCGACGGTGCCGGTCTGCCCGCCCTCGTGCAGCGGGCTCATCCGGTACATCGCGCTGTCCCCGAACACCGCCCGCTGCTCGGCGTAGTACGCGGCCGCGAGCCGGCCGAACACCGGCGACGCCGGATCCAGCCAGTCGGGCCGGTCGAAGCCGGCCCAGTCGCCCTGCGGCACCGTGGCGGCGCCCGGGTTGCGGGCGGCGAACCCCGGCGGCACCGTGCCGAAGTAGCCGGGCAGCACCGGGGTCATGCCGAGCCCGCGCAGCTGGTCGGCGATGCGGCCGCCCAGCCGGGCGCGTTCGCGCACCAGCCGCTCGGTGACCGGGCCGCCGAAGCCGCTAAGGTTCTGCAGCAGCCACCAGCTCTGGTGCGCGGGGCCGGGGATCCACTCCCGCAGCTCCGCGTCCGAATAGCCGAAGCCCTGGAGCGCCTTGTAGTACGGGTATTCGGCGCCGGCCTGCACGAAGACCTCGTTGACGCCGTGCAGGGCGAGCAGGTCGATCTGGCGCCGGTGCTCCTCGAAGGAGCGGTACGGGCCCGCGTACCCGTCCTCGGTGTCGTTGAGGGCGTACCGGTGCGGGACGAGCGCGCTGCGGGTGACCGGCCGGGGTACGGCGGGCAGGGTCGCCGGGAGCATCCCCAGGCTGTCGCCCGGCCAGCCGATGTCGACCCCGGCGACGTGCTGGAGGTACCAGCCGACACCGGTGAGCAGGGTCGCGCCGGTGGAGCCGCGTACGGTGACGGCGCCCGCCGTCCCGGAGACGGTGAAGGTGTCCGCCCCGGCCGCCGTGTCGGGGACGAGGGTGAACTGCCCGGCGTGCCGGGGCAGGAGCCGTTGCAGGGCGGCCCGGGCGGGAGCCGCGTCGAAGGTCCGGGGCGCGGGCACGGCGGGGCGGTCCGTGGCGGGGCGGGCCGGACCGGGGCCGGCCGTGGCGGCCGCCGTGGCGCCCGGCGCCGCGGCCGTGCCGGTCAGGGTCAGGAGTACGGCGGCCAGCGCGGGCAGCACGGGCCGTACCCCGCGGCGGGCGCGGGGCGGGGGGATCGTCGTCATCAGCGCTCCGTCAGACCGGAAGGGACCAGACCTGGTCGGCCTGGTGGTCACCGCAGGGGGCGAGCCGCAGCCGCTCGGCGGGGGCGTCGGGGGCCTGGGGGGCGGCCGGTGCGGTCAGGCACCGGTCGCTCGTCTCCTCGACCAGAGCCCCGTCGCGGCGGTGGCGCCAGCTCTGCCCCGCCTGCCGTCCGGGCGCGCAGTCGGTCAGGGCCACCGACCCGTCGGGGCCGGCCGCGAGGCACTCCCCGGCCAGCCGCAGCCGTCCGCCGCCGCCCAGGGTCCAGCGCTGCCCGGCACCGGCCGTGCACGCCGCGAGGACGACCGCACCGGCGCCGGTGGTGCCGGACCCGTCCGCGCACCGGGCGCCGAGTCCGTTGATCTGCCCCGTCGGTACGGCCTCGGCGCAGCCGTGCGGGGTGAGCCGCCAGACCGCCGTGTCGTGCGCGGCGAGCCGGCCGGCCAGCGCACCGGAGACCCGGGTGGTGGTCCCGCTCCAGAGGTCCTCGGCCTCCACCGTGCAGGCGCGCAGCCCGATGTCGGCCAGCGGCACCGAGATGTCGCGGGCGCTGCCCGAGCGGTTGAGGACGGCGACGGCGCGGTCACCGTCCGCGAGCGGCCGGGCCAGCACCTCGAAGGTGGCGTTCGAGGAGACGACCGCGCCCTGGCGGCCCGCCGGATCCTGGTCGAGGGCGATCAGACGCGTGTTGCCGAGGGCCGCGAGGCCGCCCGGGCTCAGCTGCGAGACCTGCGAGGACAGGATGAAGGGGGCCGCCATCATGGCCCACAGGCCGACCTGGCTGCGGCTCTCCGCGTCGGTGAGCCCCGGGGCGCCCGCGATCAGGAAGTCGGGGTCGTTCCAGTTGCCGGGGCCCGCGTAGCGGCCGAGCCAGCGGTTGTAGCCGTAGTTGCCGAGCACCGAACTCCACCGGGAGGTGTCGGGGGCGGCCGGCTTGAAGACCTTGATGTCGCGGCCCTCGCGCCACAGTTGCCCGGTCTCGCCGACCCAGTCGAGGACCTTGTGCCAGTCCGCGCCGCCCCATTCGCCCTGCTGGAAGTAGGCGGGCGCGGAGGCGGACAGCACCATGGGGCGCCCGCTGTCGCGCAGTGCCCGGGCGACGGAGTTGTAGGCGTCCCGGTAGGCCTCCTCCTTCGTCTTGCCTGGCGGGATCCACAGGTTGCAGCCGTCCATCTTCACGTAGTCCACGTTCCAGGAGGCGAACTGCCGTGCGTCGCGGGCGTAGTGGTCCGCGCCGCCGCCCTCGGGGGCGCCGCTGCCGGGGTAGCGCTCGCAGGTGAGGGAGCCGGCGTCCTCGTAGATGCCGAACTTCAGGCCCCTGGCGTGGAGGTACGCGCCGAGCCAGGCCATCCCGTGCGGGAACTTCCGCGTGTCGACGACCAGGGAGCCCCCGGCGTCGCGCTCCTTGAGCATCCAGCAGTCGTCGACCGTCACCGTGTCGTAGCCCTTGGCCGCGAGGCCCGTGGAGAGCAGCGCGTCCGCGTTGGCGACCACGGTGGCCTCGTCGATGTCGCACATGTAGTGCGCCCAGTTGTTCCAGCCCATGGGCGGCGTGAGGGCGAGCGGGGTGTCCCAGGTCGCCGTCGGTTCGGCCGTCGCCGGGGCGGACGGGAGCGCGAGGGCGAGCAGGGCGGCCGCGGTCAGGCAGGGGAGCGACGCACGCAGGCGAGGCGGCACGGGGTCTCCTTGACGTGGTGGCGTACCGGAGGGGGCAGCGGGGGGTTGCGTGCGCTCAGTGCAGCGGTGCGACTACCCGCTGTCAACACAAGTCAACGGTTATGGATCAATGACCAGCAATATGGGTGTAGTCGAGGCGCGCCGCCCCAGGTGAAACGACGTATGTGCCAGTGGCTGATACGCTGTATCTCATGCCGAGGACTTCTTCCGCCCTGGACCGCGCCACCCCGGAGGCCATCGCCGTCTGCGCGCTGCGGATCCTCGACGAGCAGGGCCCCGGCGCGCTCAGCTTCCGCGCCCTCGCCGACCGCCTCGGCGTCTCCCACGCCACCGTCCAGCGCCGCTGCTCCGACCTCGCCGGACTGCTCGACCTGTGCACCGAGCACCTCGCCGCGCGACTGCCCGACATTCCCGCCGGCACCGACTGGGCCGAAGCCGCCGAACAGCGGTTCGGCGCGTTCTACCGGCTGCTCACCGCCCACCCCGGGCTGCTCGTGCTGCGCGGCGGCCGCCCCTGGCTCGGCCGCCAGCTGCTGGCCCGCCTCGTCGAGCCCGCCCTCGCCGACAGCGTCGCCGCCGGGATGAGCCCCGCCGAGGCCATGACCGTCTACCGCCGCATGTACCTCCTCACCCTGGGCAGCGCGGCGTTCGTCGACCACCGGGACCCGGACGCCGCCACCGCCGCCTCCCGCGCCGCCCTCGCCGCGCTGGATCCGGCCGAGTTCCCGGTGCTGACCGGCGGGCTGGCCGGCGTACTGCCGCCGCTCACCGACCACGAGGTGTACTACGGCGCCCTGCGCCAGCTCATCGCGGCGGCCCGGCCCGCCCCCTGAGCCCCCGTCTCCGAGACCCACCGCCCCGAAAGGCAGCCCGTCCATGGAACAGCAGCTCGACCACGCCGCCGTCCGCGCCGCCGCCCGCCGGATAGCCGGGACGGTCCGCCCCGCCGCCGTCGTGCCCGCCGCCGAAGGCGTCTGGTACGCCCTGGAGTACCTCCAGCACACCGGCTCTTTCAAGGCCCGCGGCGCGCACAACTTCCTCGCCGCCCACCGCGAGGCCGGCTCGCTCCCCGCCGCCGGGGTCACCATCGCCTCCGGCGGCAACGCCGGTCTGGCCTGCGCCTGGGCGGCCCGCGCCCACGGCGTGCCCGCCACCGTGTTCCTCCCCGTGGGCGCGCCCCGCGTCAAGGTCGACCGGCTGCGCGGCTACGGGGCCGACGTACGCCTGGTCGGCGAGCGGTACGCCGAAGCGCAGGCGGCCTGCCGGGAGTTCGCCGCCGGCAGCGGGGCCCTGAGCAGCCACGCCTACGACCACCCCCTCGTCGCCGCGGGCGCCGGCACCCTGCTGGAGGAGATCCGCTCCGCCCTGCCGGGGCTGGACGCCGTCGTCGTCGCGGTCGGCGGCGGGGGCCTGTTCGCCGGCGTCGCCACCGCCGCGCGGGAACACGGGGTGCGGGTGGTCGCGGCCGAGCCGGAACACTGCCGCGCCCTGAACGCCGCCCTGGAGGCGGGCCGTCCGGTCGACGTCCCCGTGGACTCCGTCGCCGCCGACTCCCTCGGCGCCAGCCGGGTCTCCGCCGACGCCCTGGCCGCCGCCCGGGCCGGGAACGCCACCTCCGTCCTGGTCCCCGACACGGCGATCACCGCCGCCCGCCGGGAGCTGTGGGAGGAGCACCGCATCGTGGTCGAGAACGGGGCCGCCACCGCCCTCGCCGCCCTGCGCGCCGCCCCGGAGCCCCTCGGCGAGCGGGTCGCGGTCGTCCTGTGCGGAGCCAACACCGACCCGGCCGGCCTCTGAGCGGTACGGGAGCCCGGAGCCCGGCCGTCCCGTCCGGGCCCGGACCCGCAGAGACGGCCTACGCGTCGTCCCGCTCGTCCCGTACGACGACCACCGTGCTCGCGGCGTACTGGACGACCTGCTGGCTCACCGAGCCCAGCAGCGCGCCCCTGATCCCGCCGTGGCCCCGGGTGCCGACCACCGTCAGGGCCGCCTCTCGGGAGGCCTCCACCAGCACCCGGGCCGGCGGGCCCTGTTCGACCCTGCGGAAGACCGGGACCCCGGGGGAGGCGCCGACCGCCTCGGCGACGGTGTCCGCCAGGCGCTGGCGCGCGCCCTCCTCGGCGGACGTCAGCGCCGCCTGCTCCACGATGCCCACCGCGAACGGATTGGTGTTCCACTGCCAGCTCATGACGGCGTGGACCCGGCTCCCGGTGGCCCGGGCCTGGCCGACGGCCCAGCGCAGGGCTTCCTTCGAGTGGTCCGAGCCGTCCACTCCGACGACGATCAGGGGCTCGACGGTCTCACTCACGGCGGGTTCCTCTCGGTTCGTCCGGATCGTCCTCTTCCCTTCCCTGTATACACGCAGGAGGGAGTCCGGCCCCGAACGACCATCGTTGCGGCGGCCGAAGACTTTCGGGTACAGCCCGCCCGGTCCGTCCCCTGCGAGGGTCGCAGGGTCCACACGGAACGCGACGGCACGGAGGAACGGGCGATGGCTCAGCGCAAGGGATGTCTGATCGGCTGCGGAGTCGCGCTGGTGGTGGGGATCGGAATCGTCATCGCGCTGTTCTTCGGGTTCTCCAAGGTGCTCGACATCGCCGACAAGACCCTGGTGGACCCGAAGGTGTACGCGCAGGTCGCGGTCGGCGACCCCGAGCCGGAGGTCCGCGCGAAGCTCCCCTCGGGCGAGACCTTCGTCAAGGACGCCCTCAAGAAGGGCGGCCCGGCCGAGCCCGCGGGCAGCACGTGTGCCTGGTACGTGTCGACCGCGACCAGCGGCGATGACGTGCTCCGCTTCTGCTTCAAGGACGGCAGGCTCGCGGACAAGGCCCAGTACGCCATGAAGTAGTCCCGGGCGGGGCGGCGCGGGCGGCCCTCAGCCGGTTCTGCGGATGCGGACGAGCGCGTGACGCGCCTCGGCGGTGGGCGGAGCCTCGCTGCCGAGCACGTCCACGAGGGTGGGGTACAGGTGCGCCAGGGCGGTCAGGGCCCGCTGGCTCCGCCCGGACCGTTCGAGGAGCAGCGCGAACTGGAGCCGGGCGTCGAGCAGCAGGAGGTCGTCGGAGGGGCGGGACGGGGCCAGGCTCTCGGCGAGCGCCGAGAAGGCGCGGCGGGCCTCCTCGGTCTCGCCCAGCCGCAGGAGGCAGTGGGCCGCCCTGGAGCGGCAGTCGGCCGCGAGGTCCTCGTCGCCCGCGGCGGCCCACTCCCGTGCCAGCGCCGTGTACGCGGGCAGGGCGGCTTCGTAGCGCCCGCGGTCCCAGAGGTCGAGCGCGGCAGCGGCGCCGGCCGCGAGGGGTGCGGCAGCCGCGGTCCTGCTCTGGACGGGGGGCGGGAACGCGCCGACGGGCGGCTGTGCGGGAGCCGGGAACGCGGCGCCGGACGGCTGTGCGTGAGGCTCGGACGCGCCGAGGACGCGTCCGAGCCGCCGTCCCAGGGCGTGGGCCGAGGCGGGACGCCGTCCCGGAAGTTTGGCGAGGCACTCCATCACGAGCCGGTCGAGGGCCGGATCGATGTCCGGACACCGGTCCCGCAGGGGTTTCGGTTCCTGGTCGCAGTGCCCCCTCATGAGGGCCAGGGGCGGGCCGGTGAAGGGGGTTTCGCCGGCCAGCAGTTCGTACAGCATGCATCCCAGTGCGTAGAGATCGCTGTGGGCGGTGACGAGGCTGGGTGCGTCGAACTGTTCCGGCGCCATGTAGGCACACGTGCCCAGCAACTGGCCGTCGGTGGTCAGCCGGGCCTGGGCGGCCCCGGGCATGGCGGCCACGCCCAGGTCGATGACCTTCACGTCCTCGTCCTCGGTGACCATGATGTTCGCCGGCTTCAGGTCGCGGTGGACGACGCCCTCGCCGTGCAGGTGGGCGAGGACCTCGCTGATCCGTGCGGCGATGTTGACGGCCTGCGCGGCGGAGAACCGGCGGCCGCCGGTGAGGACGCGTTCGAGGTCCGTTCCGCGTACGAGTTCCATGACGATGTAGGGGTTCGCCGTATCGGGGCCCAGCCGGGCGTCGTAGACGGCGGGGATGCCGGGATGGTCGAGCCGGGCGATCAGGCGGGCCTCCCGGCGGAAGCGCTCCCTGAGCATCTCCTCCTCCGCACTGCGGGGACCGGCGGCCAGGCGCGCGGGGTGGATGGTCTTGAGTGCGACGTGCCGGTTCAGTTCCAGGTCGTAGGCCTGCCACACGAACCCCATGGCGCCGTGCCCGATCTGGCTGCGGAGCTCGTAGCGGCCCTCCAGAACGCGGTAGTCAGTGGCCATCGCGGCAGTCGCTCTCCGGGCTCTCCGCGCTCTCCGGGGCTTCCGCGTGCTCTGCGATCTCGTGGATCTCGTCGGCGAGCTGTTCCAGGGTGCCTTCGCCCGGCACCAGCCAGTGGCGGGTCCCGGCGACGGCGACCGGGGCGTCCTGCCGTCCGGCCCGGGTCCAGATGTGCCGCACCAGGCCGGAGGGCGAGTACTGCTTGCCGTCGGCGGCCCAGACCAGGGGGCGGCTCTGGTCGTTCACCCAGGTGGCGAGGAAACGGCGGGGGTCGTCGTTGAGCCATGCGTCGAGGGCCGATTCCTCTGCCGGGCCGGGCCGGTAGACGACCTGGGTGCCGTCGGAGATCCGTGCGTGGCCGACCAGGAGGTGCACGCTGTTGGGCCGGCGGAGGCGGCGCGGGGGTCCGCCCGTCGCCGGAGTGAAGGAGTCCTCGTCGCCGTGGAGCGCGGGGAGTGCCTGGAGGACGGTGGCCGCCAGGTCGCGACACCGTTCCGGACTGGCGAACACCCGGTTCAGGAAGGTCTGGTGGCCGAACTGCGCGCGCACCACGGTGTCGAGGAGCGACAGGACCCGCCGGGTGAGTTCCGGCACCCGGGCCAGCGCGGCCTCCGGCTCGTCCGTGTCGTGCGGGCCGACCGCGCGGAACACGAGGTGGGCGACGAGCAGGCTGCCACGGTCGCAGATCGCGGCGGCGCGGCCTTCGAGGGTGGGCGCCAGTGCGTGCAGGGACTCGTTCACCGTGCGCACCAGCCGGACCGCGTGCCAGATCGTCCGGGCCGGCGGACGGGGCTCGAACAGCCGGGCGTAGGCGCCGTCCGGCGCCGGATCCCACAGGGACGAGCTGTCGCCCCGGAGCCTGGCCACGAGGGCCGGGTCGGGGTCGGCGCAGGCCAGCGCGGTCGCGGCCTCGACCACGGTGCACCCGGCGTCGCCCACGGGGGCGAGCGCCCCGCGCCGGGACACGTACTCCTTGCCGAGGGAGACGAGGAAATCCGCCCGGATGAGTGCCTGCTGGGCATCGAGCGCGATGAAGTCGCGGGACTCCACACGGTTCTGCGCGTGACCGGCCGACGTGATGCGCGCGGCGAGGCCCTCGTCGGCGCCGCTGACGCAGATGACGCGGACGAGCACGTTCGCCCGTGCCACGGCATCCGGGTGGTTCTGGTGGGCGTGGGCGATCGAGGTGATCGTCTGTGCTCCGTTGACGACGCGCGCGTTGTGCAGGACGAGCCGGGCGGGGCGGCGGCCGGAGATGAAGGGGGAAGCGCTCACGGAGTCGCACAGCACCGTGATGCCGTTGTTGAGGTACCCGAAGCTCTGCGGATCCTCGGCCAGGGTCGTGCTGATGGCGTGGTTGACCGGGGTGGGACCCAGGTGGCGCCGGATGTTGTGCTCGTAGAGCCTGGCCCCGAACTGCGCGTGCCAGTCGGCGGGTTCCAGGGCCGAGGCCATCCCCGTGTACGTCACGTGCGGAAGCGTCCCGAGGTGGAACCCGCCGGTGAGGGTCAGGGAGAGCTCGATCGGTGGTGGGGCCGTGTCGCTGAGGATCGCGGAATGGAAGTCGGTGATGTCGAGGACGCGTACGTCGACGACCTCCGCAATGGTGTTGTAGGCGCCCATCGCACTCGTGAGCAGGGCGGAGACGTCGGGCGCCAGGCGGCCGTCGCCCGCCACGGCCACCACGAGGTGGATCTTGCAGTGGGGTGAGGCGAGGACCGTGTCCAGGCGATCGGCCAGTCGCTGGAAGCGGAGGTTGAACTTGTCGTACTGCAACTCCGTCAGCCGGTTCAGCCCGTCGAGCAGCTTCAGGATGTCCGTGGTGGCGAGTCCGGCCCGTCCGCGGTCGTGCCATTTGGCCTGGACCAGCCAGATCTCGGGGGCTTCGCGCGAGAAGACGAGGGCGTCGATGCCCCGGTCGTCACGGCCGTCGATGACGCAGTCGGCGGCCTCGGCCGAGTCGATGTCGGCCAGCAGGCGTGCGGCGCGTGCGGCGAGCGCCCGTGACCGGAAGATCCGTTCGCGCTGTTCCTCGGGGACGGCGGCGCAGTCGCTCAGGTCGATGAGCCCGCCGAACTCACGCGTGAGCGCGTCCCTGATGAACCCGATCTGCGGGCCGTCGGACTTCGTACCGTCGCGCATGACAGGTTCTCCGTGCTCTCAGGGCAGGTCGGGGGCGTACTCGACCGTGAGCGGGCTGGCCACGAGGCAGGGTGCGGCGCCGTGGGCGGCGGGGAAGCGGGCCGTCACGCGTGCGTAGCCGCGGGTCCAGGGCGCGGCCCCGGTGTGGCCGGGCGCCGAGTCGATCGCGTGCAGGAGGCCGCGGACACCGTCGTCGGGGAGCCCGGCAGGGGAGGAGGTGGCGTCGGCCGAGGGGTCCTGCCGCAGGGACAGGGCCTGCACCACGTGTCCCGCCTGGGTCAGGAAGGTGCTCCCGACGCTGTCGCCGCCCGTGATGCCTTCGAGGGGGAGCCCGTCGACCTGCGCGGGCGGCTGCCCGAGCAGGTGGCGGGCCGAACCGTGCAGCAGCAGGCGGCAGCCCGTCCCGTCCTCGTACGCGGGTTCCTCGCCGGGTGCGGGATCGGCGAAGAGGACCATCTGGCGGAAGCGGCCCGTGAGGGAGATCTGGCGCAGCGGGGCCTCGAAACAGACCCAGTGGCCGGGCCGCAGGTCCGGCTGCGCGAACCAGCGGGCGGACTCTCCGAGGTGCTCGGAGACCCGGTCCAGATGCCGCTGCCGGGCCTGCTCGGTGTCCGTGACGGGGGCGTCGAGCTCGATTCCGCCGAAGGGCGTGGACAGGCGCAGTGCCGAGGTCCGGCGGAGCCTGCGCGGCGCGGCGCTGAACTGGCGCAGCTTGTTGTCCGAGACGTAGATGAACTCGCGCAATGCAGCCCCCCGGCCGAGTGGGTCTCCCCTTGAGGGGATCATCTTGCCACTCGTGCCGTCCGCCGGGTCCCGCACTCCGGTCCGGCGCGAGGCACGGAGGGTCTCCGTGGACGTGCCGCGGGCCGTGAACTGCGCCACACGTTCCCGCCGTGTCCCCTCCGGATGCCCGGGGCCGGGGGGCGGAGAAGGGCCGGTTTGGTTATGCACCTAGTTGCAAAATGCTGTGCGCGTCGCTAGAACAGGTGGACCACCCCGCGCGAGGAGACGCCCACCCATGAGCCAGTACCCGCACCTGCTGAGCCCCCTGGACCTCGGGTTCACCACCCTGCCGAACCGCGTGATCATGGGCTCGATGCACACCGGGCTCGAAGAGCACCAGGGCGGCTTCGAGCGCCTCGCCGCCTTCTACGCCGAGCGCGCCCGCGGCGGCGCCGGGCTGATCGTCACCGGCGGCATCGCTCCCAACGACGCCGGCCGCCCCTTCGAAGGGGGCTCCCGGCTCACCAGCGAGGACGAGGCCGCCGAGCACCGGGTGATCACCGAGGCGGTGCACGCCGAGGGCGGGAAGATCGCGATGCAGATCCTCCACTTCGGCCGGTACGCCTACCACAAGGAACTGGTCGCCCCCAGCCCCCTCCAGGCGCCCATCAGCCCCTTCGTCCCCAACGAGCTCACCGACATCGAGGTCGAGCGGACCATCGAGGACTTCGTCCGCGCCGCCCGCCTCGCGAAGCTGGCCGGCTACGACGGCGTCGAGATCATGGGCTCCGAGGGGTACCTGATCAACGAGTTCATCGCCGCCGCCACCAACCGGCGCACCGACCGCTGGGGCGGCGCCTACGAGAACCGGGTGCGCTTCCCGCTGGAGATCGTCCGCCGCACCCGCGCGGCCGTCGGCCCCGACTTCATCCTGATCTACCGGCTCTCCATGCTGGACCTGATCCCCGGCGGCTCCACCCTCGACGAGGTCGTCCACCTCGCCAAGGAGGTCGAGGCGGCCGGCGCCACCATCATCAACACCGGCATCGGCTGGCACGAGGCCCGCATCCCCACCATCGCCACCTCCGTCCCGCGCGGTGCCTACACCTGGGTCACCAAGCGCCTGATGGGCGCCGTGAGCGTGCCCCTCGTCACCAGCAACCGCATCAACACCCCCGAGATCGCCGAGGAACTGCTCGCCGACGGCCGCGCCGACCTGGTCTCGCTGGCCCGCCCCTTCCTCGCCGACGCCGACTTCGTCGCCAAGGCGGCGGCCGGGCGCCCCGAGACCATCAACACCTGCATCGGCTGCAACCAGGCCTGCCTCGACCACACCTTCAGCGGCAAGATCACCAGCTGCCTGGTCAACCCGCGCGCCTGCCACGAGACCGAGCTCGTCCTGTCCCCGACCCGGACGAAGAAGAGCGTCGCCGTCGTCGGCGCCGGACCCGCCGGACTCGCCTGCGCCGTGTCCGCCGCCGGCCGCGGCCACGCCGTCACCCTCTTCGAGGCCTCCGGCCACATCGGCGGCCAGCTCGACGTCGCCCGGCGCATCCCGGGCAAGGAGGAGTTCGAGGAGACCATCCGCTACTTCGCCAGTCAGCTGACCGCCGGCGGCGTCGAGGTCCGCCTCGACACCCGCGCCGACGTCGAGACCCTGGCCGGCTTCGACGAGGTCGTCGTCGCCACCGGAGTCACCCCGCGCACCCCCGCCATCGAGGGCGTGGAGCGGGAGAACGTCGTCAGCTACCTCGACGTACTGCGCGACGGCGCCCCCGTCGGCGAGCGCGTCGCCGTCGTCGGCGCCGGCGGCATCGGCTTCGACGTCGCCGAGTTCCTCACCGACAGCGGGGAGGGCGCCTCCCAGGACCCCGAGGTCTACTTCCGCCACTGGGGCGTCGACACCGCCTACACCGGCCCCGGCGGCCTCACCGCCCCCGAGCGGCCCGCGCCCCCGCGCCGGGTGCACCTGCTCCAGCGCAAGACCACCAAGGTCGGCGCCGGGCTGGGCACCACCACCGGATGGATCCACCGGGCGGAGCTCAAGCACCGCGGGGTCGTCTCCGTCGCCGGAGCGACGTACGAACGGATCGACGACGAGGGCCTGCACATCACCGTCGACGGCGAGCCGCACCTCGTCCCCGCCGACACCGTCGTCCTGTGCACCGGCCAGGAACCGCGCCGTGACCTGTACGAGGCGCTGCGCGCCGCCGGGGTCGCGGCGCACCTGATCGGCGGCGCCGACGTGGCCGCCGAACTCGACGCCAAGCGGGCCATCCGCCAGGGCACGGAGCTCGCCGCCCGCCTCTGAGGCCCCCCGGGCAAAGGCAGTTGTGGCGGCCCGCCCCGGGCCGCCACAATCTCCGGGTGACGCTGACACCGGCAGAGGCCGACACGATCCTGCACGACAACTTCGCCCCCTGGGTGCTCGCCCTCGGCCTCACCGTCGAGGAGACCGGCGAACGGCACGCCGTCCTGCGCCTGCCCTGGTCCGACGCCCTCGCCCGGGACGGCGGCGGCCTCAGTGGCCAGGCCCTGATGGCCGCCGCCGACACCGCCACCGTCATCGCGATCAGCTCCGCCCGCGGCGGATACGGCCCGATGACCACCGTCCAGCAGTCCACGAGCTTCCAGCGGCCCGTGAGCGGCACCGACGTGCTGGTCGACGTGCGCGTCACCAAACTCGGCAAGCGGATGGCCTTCGCCGACGTCACCCTGACCCCGGAGGGCGGCCACGAGCCGGCCGCCAAGGCCTCCACGGTCTACGCCCTGCTCGGGTGAGCGTGGGCGGCGCCCCTCGGCATCCGGAGCCGGAACCACTCGGCCGGAACAGGGACTTCACCGTCTTCTGGCTCGGCCAGGCGCTCTCGGTGATCGGCGGGTCCATCTCGCTGCTCGCCCTGCCGCTGCTGGTCTACGAGGCCACCGGCGACGTCGCCCAGCTCGGGCTGCTCACCGCCGTCTGCGGAGCCACCGGGATCGCGACGAGCACCTTCGCCGGTTCCGTCGTCGACCGGACCGACCGGCGGCGCCTGATGATCGGCTGCGACCTGCTGCGCGCCGTCCTGCTGTGCGCGCTGCCCCTGCTCTGGCTCTGGCCGGGCGCCCCGCGGATCTGGCTGCTGTACGCGCTGTCCGTGCCGGTCGTCGTCCTGAAGACCCTGTTCGACGTGGCGTACGTGACCGCCGTGCCCGGCCTGGTCCCGCCCCGGGACCTGACCGCGGCCAACGGGCGGCTGATGAGCACCTTCGCCCTCGGCACCCTGCTCGGGCCGCTGGCGGCCGGGCTGATCACCACCGGCGCCGACGCGGGCCTGGCCCTCGCCGTGGACGGGGCCACCTTCGCGGTGTCGGCGCTGAGCCTGCGCTGGGTGCGCTTCGGCCGCCACGGCGACGGACGCGGCCGCGCCGCGGCCCGCGGCGGCTTCCGGGAGACGTTCCTGACCGGGTTCCGCTTCCTGTGGGCCCAGCCCGTACTGCGGTCCCTGACGGTCCTGCTGACCCTGCTGACCTTCGTCACGGTGGGCGCCACCGATCTGCTGGTCTACCGGATCCGGGAGGACCTCGGCCGGTCCGCCGCCACCCTCGGCTACGTGATCGCGGTGAGCGGGACCGGCGCGGTCGCCGCCTCCTTCGCGGCCGGGCCGCTGCGCCGCGCCCTCGGGTTCGGGACCTGCTGGCTCGGCTCCACCGCCCTGATCGGGCTCGGGGTGGTGCTGACCGGGGTGAGCCGGAGCCTGCCGGTGATCGCGCTCGCGGCGGCGGTGTTCATGTTCGGACTCACCCTGGGCGGCGTCTGCTCCATGACCCTGCGCCAGGAGATCACCCCGGGGCCGCTGCTGGGCCGGGTCACCTCCGCCTTCTGGACGGTGCACAACGCCTCCGGGCCGGTGGGCGCGGCGGTGCTGACCCTGCTGGCCGCCCGGCACGGCGTCCCGGTGGTGAGCCTCGGCGCGGGCGCGCTCTGCCTCCTGATCGTCGGAGCCGGGCTGCTGACCCCGCTGCGCGGGAGCCGCCCCGGCGCGGCTCCCGGCGGCCCGGCGGCGCGGGTCCCGGCGCGCGCCCGGGACGCGGGTCTGGGATCGTGAGGCCGTGGGGCCCGCAGGGGCCCCGCGCGGACGCCGTACGCGCAGCACGCGCGGGTACGCCGTACGCGCACGACGTACGCCCGGAGGTGCGCCGATGGCCGGACAGTTCGAGGCGACCGTGGAGGTCGACCGGCCCGTCGAGGAGGTGTTCGCCTACCTCGCCGACGGCCGCAACGACCCCGAGTTCAGCCCCCGCGTACAGCGGATCACCAAGACCCCGGACGGCCCCACGGCGCTCGGGACCGTCTTCCGCAGCACGGTGAAGGACGCCGGGATGAAGACCGGCCGCGAGTTCCGCATCACTGCCTTCGAACCGCCGGGGCTGATCCGCTGGAGCGAGCTGAGCCGCAACCTGGTGACCGCCGAGGGCGGCTACGACCTGGAGCCGCTGCCCGGAGGCCGTACCCGGGTGCGCGTCTTCAACACCCTCGAAGGGCACGGCCTCGGCAAGCTCCTGGTCGGCTTCGCGCTGGGTGCGGCCCGCAAGGACGCCCCCGCCTTCGGACGCCGCATCAAGGCGGCGGCGGAGGCGTCCCGGCCGCGCTGACCACCGGCGCCGGGGACGCTGCGGCGGCTACGGTCAGAAGCGCTGCGGCACCGCCGGGAACGGCAGCGGCAGCGGACCCTCGGGGCCCGTACCGCGCCGTGCGGCGCCCGGCTCGGTCCGGCAGGTCACGTCCGCGCCGGGCAGCCGCCCCGTGGCCAGGTACGCGTTGACCGGGGCGTTCGCGCAGGATCCCGGATCGGCCAGGTACACGCCGTGGCCCTCGCCGCCGAGCGCCAGCACCATCCGCGAGCCCTTCAGCGAGCGGTGCAGCCCCTGCCCGCTGACCAGCGGGGTCTGCGAATCCCACTCGTTCTGCACGGTCAGCACGTCCGCGCGGGCCTTCATCGGCGTCGCCGCCTCCAGCGGCCGCTGCCAGAAGGCGCACGGCTTGATGCCGGAGGCCATGTCTCCGTAGAGCGGGTAGCGCTGCTTGTCCTTCGCGGCGTCGCGCCGGTAGCGCTCGGGATCGCGCGGCCAGGCATCGGTGTCCCCGCATACGACGGACCAGAAGACGGCCGTCCCGTTGTCCGGGGCGGGTTCGGCGGGTCCGGCGGGCGCGGATGCCGAGGGCCGTCCGGGCTCCGGCCGCAGGGTCTTGAGCAGCTCGCCCGCCGACGGGCCGGGCGGCAGCGGCTTCCCCTCGGCCGCCGCCTTGAGCGCACTGACGAGCGGGGCCGCCGTCGCCGGGTAGAAGAACAGCCCCCGGGCGGTGCGGATGTCGTCACCGCTCAGCTTCTGGCCGTCGAGCACGATCGGATCGCGGTCCGCCCGTGCCACCAGGTCCCAGAACGTCCGGGACACCGCCTGCGGGGTGGTCCCGAGGTGGAACTCGCCGTCGCGCTGCGCCGTCCAGCGCGTCCAGCGCGCGAACGCGGGCTCGGCCTCGGTCGCCCACACCTGGAACATGCCGCGCCAGGCGCGCTGCGGGTCGACCCCGCTGTCGAGGACGAAGCGGTCGGTGCGCTGCGGGAACATCTGCGTGTACACCGCGCCGAGGTAGGTGCCGTACGAGTAGCCCAGGTAGGAGAGCTTCCGCTCACCCAGGGCCGCGCGGATCGAGTCCAGATCGCGGGCGGTGTTGCGGGTGGTGACGTACGGGAGGACGTCGCCCGCCTTCTCCCGGCACTTGTCGGCGACCGTGCGCGCCCAGGCCACGTCGGCGGGGTAGGTCTCGGGCCGGTACGCCCGGTCGAAGTTCTGCTCGGCCTCGGTGAGACCGCAGGTGATCGGGTTGCTCCGGCCGACGCCGCGCGGGTCGAAGCCGATCAGGTCGTACCGGTCCCTGACCTCCTGAGGCATGGAGGTGTCGGCCATCAGCGGCAGATCGAGGCCCGAGCCGCCGGGACCGCCCGGGTTCATCAGCAGCACCCCGTGCCGGCGGGCGGGGTCGCGGCTCTTGATCCGGGATATCGCGAGGTCGATCCTGCGCCCCTCGGGCCGCCGGTAGTCGAGCGGAACCTTGATGGTCGCGCACTCGTACGCGGCCGGCTGCTCGGCGTCGCACCGGTGCCAGGACGGTTTCCGGGGCTGGTAGCCGGCCGGGGGAGCGGCGGCCGGGTCGGCGGCCGCCTGCGTCGCGGACAGCAGCGGGAGGGCGGTGGCGAGGAGGCCCGCGGCGGCGAGGAGGGACGCGACGCGGGGCGGGCGCGCGGCACGCGGACGCGGCGCAGTGGGCGGAGCCGGCGGGTTCATCGGCGGGTTCAGGCGCACGAGGAGCCGTTCCTTTCGGAGAAGAGGGGCGGTTCCCTGCTCACCCTGGGGGACACGGCGGCCCGGCGAATCATCCCGAAGGGCGGCTCTCGTGCGCTCGTGTGCGCCTCACGAACGAGTGCAATTCCGGACAACTGGCCGACAGGCCGTGCACGTTGACGCCATGCACGCCGGCGGGGGGCATTCAGTGCGGGGACCCGTGCCCGGCCATCGGGTCCATCGGCGCCATCGGCGTCATCGGATCCGCCGACGGGGAGTGGTCCGCGTGGCCCGCGTGGTCGGTGCCCGACTCCACGGTGCCGCCGAGGCGTTCGCGCAGGGCGGTGAGGGCTTCCGCCGAGGGGCCGGTGACCACCCAGCGGTCCCCGACCAGGTAGACGCCGCCGTAGGTCCGGGTCTCGTCCAGCCAGGAGCGCAAGCCCTTCTCCGCGGCGAAGGTCGTCAGGCGGTAGGCGCCCAGCGAGGTCTCGCACGCGCCCTGGCGCAGCTCGTCCGCCTCCACGCTCAACTCGGCGGTGCATCCCAGGGCCCCGGCGATCTGCTCGACGGTCGTGCCGGGCGCGGCCGGGGCGGCGGCCGCCGCCGGGGCGTGCCGGGTCTGCGCGCTCCCGGCGCACCCGCCGCACAGCAGTGACCCGCACATCACGGCGACGGCCACGAGGAGACGGCCCGTCGGACGGTCGGTGGACGGCATGGCACGACCTCGCTGACTGATCGGGGGAAAAGGGCCGTGGTGCCCGGCGGGGAGGGGGGCCGGGCACCACGGGATCGGGGGTGGGAGGGTGTGAGGGGAGAGGTGTTGGTGTTATCCGGTGGCCTTCGCCTTCTTTCCCTTGTCGGTCACGGCGAACCAGAGACCCTGCTTTCCCTGGCCGTTGATATCGCCGGGCTCCTTGTCACCGGTGAACGTGTAGACCGGCCAGCAGTCGATCGTCAATTGATCGGAACCGTCCGGACGCTTTACTGACCCGACCAGTGCGGCGGCAATTCCGGACACCTTCGACTTGTCCACCGGAGAGGCCGGTTTCCAGGTGTCGAGGCAGGCGTCGAGGCAGCCGAACTTCATCGGCCAGGCGCTGTCCTTGTCGAAGCGGTAGAGCGTGCGGCCCTGCGCATCGGCGAGGAGAGCGCCGAGCTGCGCATTCTGCCGGGCCGACAGCGACGCCTGCTGCTCCGCCTGCTGTTCCTGCCCGGCGGGCTTCTCGGGGGCCGTGCCCGCCCCCTTGGACGCGGTGGCCGGCTTCCCGTCCGGCCCCACCGCGTGCCAGGTGCCGCCGACGCCCTCGCCGAGGGTGTCGCCCGCCTTCGTGTCCTTCGCGTAGCGGTACACCGGCCAGCCGCCCACCGTCAGCTGCATGGTGCCGTCGGCCCGCATGACCGAGCCGAGCATCCCGGCGTCGATGCCCGCGCCCGCCGTGGCCTCGCCGGCCGCGACGGCCGGCCAGACCGCGGCGCAGTCCGCCTCGCAGTTCGACTTGGGCGGCTTGGCGGTGTCCTTGTCGAACCGGTAGAGCGTGAAGCCCTCGCCGTCGGTGACCGCCTGGCCCAGGTCCGGGACCGCCCGCACCTTCAGCTCCCCGGCCGGCCCGCTCTTGGTGGCCGCCCCGGACCCGCCGGCCGGTGCGGCCCCGCCGGCCGGTGCGGCCCCGGTATCGCCGCCGTACCCCGGGAGCGCACCGGACCCGTAGCCGTTGAGCTGCTTGCTGTCGCTCACCGGCTGTACGGCATTCCCCTTGGCCGCGGGCTTGTCCGAAATTCCGCAGCCGGCCGTCAGCAGCAGTACCGCGACCGCCGAACCGGCGATTACCTCACGGTGCATTCTCTTCACGGTCTCTCCTTCAGCTTCGGTCCCGCGTTCTCATTGCCTGAGTAATTGATACGGGGCCCGCGGCCGCCCCGGTGAATATCCCCGGGAATTTGTCAGATCGCGCCAAGAATGAACTCGGAGGCGGCCCGCGGCCGTGCGCTGCGCATTTCCGGATCCGCTCATTCCTGGATCCGCAGCGCGAGTGCCGGACAGCGCCGTACGGCGCGCAGCGCCTTGGGCCGCAACCGCCCCGGGACCGGCATGGACGCCTGCGCCGGGTAGCCGTCCGCGTCGAGGCGTACGACGTCCGGGAGGATGTCCACGCACAGCCCGTGCCCCTTGCAGAGCGTCCAGTCCACGACCAGCCGTTCGGGGCTCTCGTCCCGGGGCAGGGGCAGCGCCCCCAGCACCCGGCGCCCGCAGCCGCTGCCCAGCGCGTGGTCGCGGAACTCGTCGGGGAAGGCGGCGAGCGCCGAGGCCACGAACGCCGAGGTGCCGTCGGGATGGCTGCACGCCCCCCGGCGCAGCACGCCCCGCATGCGTGCCTCCACGGCGTCGAGCGCGGCCCGCCCCCCGCCGCCCACGGCCTCCTCCAGTACGTCGGCGAGCGCGGGCAGCCCCCGTACGCACGGCCCGCACTGGCCCGCGGACTCCTTCGCCATCCACCGCGTCACCCGCGCCACCTCGCCCGCCGGGCAGGTGTCCTCGGGCAGCGGCAGCACGGCCCCCGCGCCCAGTACCGCGCCGAAGGAGGCGAGGGACTGCCGGGAGACCTCGGCGCCGAGCGCGGACCCGGGGTCCAGCCAGCGCCCGTGGTAGCCCCCGACGAGCACGCCCTGTCCGGGGCGGGTGCCGCACAGCTCCAGGACGTACGCCAGCGAGGTCCCGGTCGGGGTCTCCACGACGGTGGAGCCGGCCACGGTGAGCAGGACGGTGCCCGGCTCGGCGGGCAGGCCGACCGACCGGTATCCGGCGGCGCCGAGCCGGGCGGCGACTGCGAGCTGCGCGTAGGTCTCGGTGTTCGACAGCAGGGTGGGGACGCCGCCCAGCCCGCGCTCGCTGGTGCGCACGCGCTGGCCCGAGGGCAGGGTGGGGCCGCCGTTGAGGCCGTTGATCATGGAGGTGCCCTCCCCGGTGACGAACCGCTCGGGCAGCAGCGCCACCCGTACCCGGCGCCCGCCCGGGCCGCGTTCGGCGACGGCGTCGCGCACCGAGCGCTCCACGTCGGGCCGGGTGACGGCGACCACCACGTCCTCGGCGCCGACCGCGGCGGCGGCCAGCAGGGCACCGTCGAGCACCAGGTGCGGGGCGTGCAGCAGCAGGGCCTTGTCCTTGAGGCAACTGGGCTCCCCTTCACTGCCGTTGACGACGACGGCGGTCTGCCCGTCGCGTCCGCGCGCCGACTGGTTGACCGCCCGCAGCTTCCTGGCGAAGGGGAAGCCGGCGCCGCCGCGTCCGCGCAGGTCGATGTCGGCGGCGAGGTCGACGAGTTCGTCGGGGTGGTGGCGGGGGAGGGGGCCGTGGGCGGCGAGATGGGCCTCGCGGTCCAGCCGCGGGGCCCGGTCGAGTCCGGTCAGCAGCCGGGGAGCGCCCACGCAGCCGAGGCCGGGCCGGGTCGGTTCGCTCATCGCCGCCCCTCCCGCCCGGGCGCGTACGCGGCGGCGTACGGCGGCCGTTCGGGCGGCGGCGGTACGTCGGCCCGCGCGGCGGCCGGGACGGGAGACCCGGCGGGCCCCTCGTCGCGGCGGGGGCGCAGCCGCCCGAGGGGCACGTCCCGGATGACGTACGGGCGGCCGCGCGGGCCCCGTACCGTCGGCGTCGCCTGAGGGGCGGTCAGGGAGGAGGCGGCCTCGCGCCGCCGGGCCCGTACGCGCAGTGCGAGGATCCCGATGACGCCGGCCACTCCGAGCACGTAGGCGGCGGTCACCCAGGCGTCGGCGGGACGGCCCGCCTTGAGCCCGTGCACCAGCGAGGCGCCCCACGCCGGGTAGGCGCCCATGTGCAGGGCGCGCCACCAACGGGAGCGGCTCTTGGTGGCGAACACACTACGCAGGGCGCCGGAGACCGCGACGGTCACGAAGAGATATCCGGCCAGGGTGCCGAGGCCGATGACCACGGGCCGGTCCGCGTCGGTGAAGGGCAGCACCGCGGCGGACGCGCCGGTGTGGCCCTCGGCGACCTTGATCCATACGTGCAGGCCGAGGAAGCCCAGCCCCGCCACGGCCAGACCGCGGTGCACGCCCTGGGCCAGCAGCCGGTGCCCCGATCCGAGGAGCACCCGGTCGGTGGCCACCAGTCCCCACAGGACGGTGGAGGTGAGCGAGACGAGGGAGAGCACGCCCGAACCGAAGTCGAGGAAGTCCCACACGTGGGACAGGGCGCCCGTCCGGGCCGTCACGACGAGGAAGACGAGCGCGGCCAGCGCGCCGCTCACCGCGACGCCGGGGCGCACCCGTCCGGCGACGGGCAGCAGCGGCGCCCGCCGGACGGCCCGCCGTCCCGCGGCCGGGGCCGCCGCCGCGTGACGGCTCCTGCGTCGGGCTCTGTGGGAGCGGGGCATGTGAGGCTGGGGCAGGGGCATCCAGTTCTCCTGTGCGCCTGGGCTCCGAGCACTCCACCTGGCGCTCGGCGCCCGGGAGTTGTGGTCGGTGGTGGCCGGCAGCGCTGTGGAATTCCCACGTCGGCCGAAGGGCTCGGGGGCCGGAGTGCAGCAGCATCGTGGAGCTACGCAGCATCTCCACAGGATTTATCGAAACGTGATAATTTCTCGCACCCCGTCTCCGGTGCGTCGAACAAGCCCGGAAGATTCCCCTCCAGTGGAGGTTGTGACAGGCCAACGCGCCTTCGGCCGTCTACGCGTCCCCGACGGCAAAATCAAGGCAAACCTACGGGACCGAACGTGGCCGGAACCCTCCAGGAGGGCGTATGGAGGCTGCAACTGTCGTGACGGACAAGGTTGTTGGTGAGGCAGACGACCCTGACGGGCCTGTCGCCCCTCCACCGGACAGGCCTCACCCCCGCAAGAACGAGGAAACGATGTGCGAACTTCTGAACCGCATCTGGTCCCGCCCCCGGGGCGAGTGGACCCGTGTCCTGCGCAGGGAACTCCCCGCGTTGGCCGGGGAGATAGTGGAGGAGCTTCTGCATGGAATTCCCGGACTTTCCGAGCTGGTCGACGACAACGATGCCATTGATGACGAACTTCTCCGGCAAAGGGTGGAATATGCCCTTCTCGTCGCACTCGGCTATCACGAGGAGACCGGACCGGACGCGCTCGGTACGGGCGTGCCGGACGAGGTCGACGAGGTCGACGAGGTCGAGGAGCGGCACGACGGGGCGGCGGACGCCGTCCACGGCGGTGTCCGGCCCGAGGGCGGCCGCGACCCCGGCCCGACGGAGGTCCGCGCCCACGGCCACGGCAGCGCCGGCCACGGCGGCAGCGGCACCCCGCAGACCGGGCCCGGCGCCCGCGAAGGAGTCCCCGCCCACGAGGCAGTCCCCGTCCCGGGCGGCGTCGCCGTCCGCGAAGGCGCCCCTGTCCGGGGCGGCGTGCCCGTCCACGGCGCTGCCACTGTCCACGACGGCGCGCCCGTCGACGGCGCCGGTCACCCCCACGGCGCCGGTCACCCCCACGAGGACGGTCACGCCCGCGGCGCCGGTCACCCCCACGGGGACGGCTCCGGCGTCGGGCGGCCGGAGCCCACGGCCCCGCAGGACCGGGCCCGCCAGGAGCTCTTCAAGGCCCTCACCGACGACCGCGACACCTCCCACAGCTCCCTCACGGAGCTCGCCGAAGCCGCCGGCTGGCCCCTCCCCGAAGCCGTGCGGGCCATCGCGCCGGCCACGCCCGGCGAAACCCTGCAACTGGCGACCGTCCTCGACGACGCCCTCCCCGGCCTGTTCGCGGGCCGGCCGTGCCTGCTGCTCCCCGTAGGCGAACCCGATGCCCGGGCGGCCCTCGAACTCCCGCTGCGCGGCCGCTCCGCCGCCGTCGGCCATGCCGTCCCGCTCCGCGACACCGCGTCCTCGCTGCGCTGGGCGCTGCGCCTGCTCACCCTGACCCCCCACCGGGCCGGCCCGGACGCCCGCCCCGTCTTCGTCGACGACCACCTCTCCACGCTCCTGCTCCTCCAGGACGAGCCCCTGGCGCATGCGTTGGCCGCCCGCTGGCTGCGCCCCCTCGCCGACCTGACCCCACGTCAGAGCGAGCGGCTGGAGGTCACCCTGCTCGCCTGGCTGGAGGGCGGCGGAGCCCCCGAGGCGGCCAAGGCGCTGAGCGTGCACCCGCAGACCGTGCGCTACCGCATGCGGCAGCTGGAGAAGCTCTTCGGACCCGGTCTGCGCGATCCGCGGACCCGCTTCGAACTGGAGATGGCCCTGCGCAGCCGCCGGCTGATGGCCCACGTACGCCGTCAGCACTCCCGGGCCGGCCGCCGGACCGGACGCGTCGTCACCGCCGACTTCACCCCCCTGGTCGTCGGACGGATGGCGCGCGTCAACGGCCTGTGACCCGGACGCCACCGCGACCGCCCGGCCTCCCCCACGACGGGGAGGCCGGGCGGGCGCCGTTCGCGCGTGGGCCGCAGGGACGCGGCGTGGTCCGGCGGGACCGCCTACGCGGGCAGGGGTGCCGGGGCCGCGCGCATCGTCGCGTTGAGGTCGAGCAGCTCCGCGTACGCCCCGGCACACGCCCCGCAGCCGGCGAGGTGCCGGACGAGCCCGCGCGGACGCCGCCCGGCGCCGCGCCGCACCGCCGGGCCCAGCATGCCCCCGTAGTGCCCGCACCGCCCCGTCGCCGCCGCGGCCAGATGGGCGCCGAGGTAGGCCTCGCGCAGCCCCTCCCGGGCCCGGAAGGCCAGCGAGGTCACCGCGCTCGGTGTGATGCCCAACAGCACGGCGGTCCGGCGCGGGGACCGCTCCTCCACGACGGTGTGCCACAGGACGGCCCGCCAGCGCGCGGGCAGTGCCCGGAAGGAACGCGCCACCAGCCGCCGGTCCTCGTCCGCCAGCACCTGGTGCTGTGGATCGCCGCCGACGGGCACCCGCTGCGGCCAGCGGTCGAAGTCGGCCGTCGGCAGGGTCCGGACGTCGCCCTCCTGCCACTGGACCGCCGTGTGGCGGACCACGGCCAGCAGGTACGGGCGCCAGGGGCCGTGGGGTCCGGTGCCCGAGCGGACGGCCCGGAAGGTCCGCACGAACGCCTCCGAGACGAGGTCCTCGGCGTCCTGCGGGCTGCGGCAGCAGGTGCGCGCGTACGCGAGGGCCGCGCGCCGGTGGCGGCGGTACAGCAGCTCGCACACCGCGGCCGCACCGTCGCCCGCGTCCCCGGCGGCATCCCTCAGCAGCAGGGTGAGCTGACCGTCGGAGGGTGCCTCGTCCGGGCGGTCCGGGCCTTCCGGGGCGCCCGGGACGGCCGTGGTGTCACGAGAGCCGGACATGGCACTCCTCGTCCTCGTCGCTCCGCCGCCCGGCCGGGCGGGGGGAGGCGAACGGCGCCGGCCCGGGGCGCGGGGACCCCGGGCCGGCGTCCGTTCCCGGGGGTCAGCGGCAGACGCGCCCGCCGTTGATGCAGCCCACCGCCCTGGCCATCAGGCCGTTGGACATGACGTTGATGAAGTCCCCGTGGTCGGTCACCGGCTTGTGCAGCTGCTCCGGGAAACTGTCCACGGCGAAGCGGGCGCCGGGGGCGACCCCGTACACGATGCGCTGCACCAGCTGCGGGATCGCGGTGAAGCCCTTGGGGCAACGGCCGTTCTTGTCCTGGAAGGCCACGTGCGTACGGTGGTTGGCGCTGTCGGTGTTGCGCCCGTCCCAGCAGCTCTGGAAGGAGAAGGTGCGCACCACGTCGCTGCCCTTCGGGCAGATCGGGTACTTGTCCTTGAGCTGGCGGTCCTCGAAACCGGTGCAGCTCCAGGAGGCGTTGGCGTTCGCGGTGCCGTTGGTGAAGGCCTTGGCGTCACCGGTGATGATCCGCAGGAAGCGCGGCATCTCCCGCACCTTGCCGACCGGACTGCCCTTGAAGTCGATGGTGACCTGCTTGGGCCGCAGGATCGTCCCCACGTTCGCGTCCTGCCCGCCGCCCGGGGCCTGCGCGTCCTTCTCGGACTTCCCGTCGCGCAGCCGCAGCACCGGCCAGTAGTAGGTGGACTGGTCGCCGTTGCCGCAGGTGGTGCCGGAGGCGGCGAGGCTGTTGTTGGAGGAGAAGGCGTCGGTCGACTTGTTGCCCACGTAGTCGTGCATGTGGTGGGCGCCGTTGGAGACGCCCGGCGCGACGATCACGTTGTCGGGGTTGAAGTGGCCGTTCTCGTTGCGCCCGCACTGCGAGGAGAAGGAGCCCGTGGAGGCGCCGCGCCCGGCGGCGGGGGTCTTCACGTTCGGCCGTACCTTGTTGATCGAGACGAAGTCGCTCTGCGCCGGACCGCGCTTCTGCCCGATGCTGCGGGCGGCGTTCGGATCCCCGGCGGGTGCGGCGGCCGCCGCCGCGTCGGCCACCGCGTCGGCCCCCGGGTCGGCCTCGGCGGGCGCCTCCTTCATCGAGCACCCGCTCAGCGAGTCCAGCCCCACCGGACGCCCCGCCGAGCGGCCGATCGCGTCCGACACCCGGTTGATGGTCGCGGAACGCTGGTCCCGGAGCCGGCCCAACAGCGCGTCCTCGGGCACCTCCTGCCCGCGCACCTGCCCCGCGGCGAGCTGCCGGTAGGCGTCGGCCACCTGGACGTCCAGCTGCGCGAGGTTCTCGTCCACCTCGCCCCGCGCCTGGTCGGGTACGTCCCGCAGCCGGTCGCCCACGTCCGGGCAGTCGATGGTGGCGGTCGCCGCACCGTTACGTCCCGCGTCCTGCCCGGCGTTCGCGTTGCCGGCGATGACGGCGACCCCGCCACCGCCCAGCACCAGCGCGGACACCGCCGCCAGGAGTTTCAACCGGGGTCGCCTGTGGCCCTTTTGACTCATGCGATCACTTCACTTCGTCGAACGGACGGGGGAGGGGGGCGAAGCCCCCTGGTGGACCGGGGAGGAGGGGGAGGCGGGGGCCGGGCTCGACTCGAGCGAGTCGAAGTCGACCAGCCCGCTCTCCTCCAGGACCGCGATGTGGTCCAGGACGGTGGTGTTGGCGGAGGTGGCCAGGGACCGCACCATCGAGTTCCGGGTCTGTGCCCGCACCTGCGCGACGAGCTGGAACACCTTGCCGTGCGCCCGCCGCAGCAGCTGCACGAACAACCGCTCGTACTCGGTGCCCTGAGCGGCCGCCATCTGGTCGAGCCAGCCCTGCTGCTGGGCGGTGGGACGGTCGGGCAGGTCGACGCCGAGGGCCTGGCCGACCTGGATCACCTGACGGTCCAGATCGGTGTGGCCCATCACGAGGTGCTCCCCGGCGGTGCGCACGGAGGGCCGCGTCCCGCGCTGCTGGGCCTGCCGTCCGGCGGGCAGCTCCCAGAGCCCGGCGAGCCGTACCTTGCGGACGAAGTCCCGGTCGACGGGGGTCAGCGGCCCGTACGCGGTGCTCATGATCCCGCCGCCGTCGTCCTCGACCCCCGCGGGCAGGGCCGCCGAGCCCGCCGGGCCCGTGGTGGCCGCCGAGGCCCGGTCGCCGTACTTGGACACGGGGATCAGCAGCGCGAGCAGCGTGACGGCCAGGGCGCCGATGACCAGTCCGCTTCCGATCGTGTACTTCGTCGCCACCGACAGGCCGTTGACGGATCGCCGCCGGAATGACAGCACAGTGCCTCCTCGCTCCGTGGTCCGACAGGAGACGCGGGGCCGGATCGGCCGCCGCCCGCACGTTCCGCACGGTGCGCACCCGCTCTCCTGGGGTGCCACGGGACGCTAGTGCCCCCCGTGGTGCTGCCGAGGAAGGACCATCACCATCGGACAAACATCCGGGCAACCCCCGAAATCCCTGCTACCGTCCCCCGTCACCACGCCCAACACCCGCAGCCACCAGGGGAGTTGCCGCTCCATGGCCCCTGGCCGGGTACACCCCGAAACCGGTGCCCCGCGGCGGATGTATCGTCTGGAGCAGCCGACGGGGAAGGCAGCGGGATGCGGGCGGAGGCAGTGGGGCCGGCGTGGGCCAAGGAGGGTCTGGGGCATCGGAGTCCCAAGTTCCCCCTGTCCGTCGAGGGGCCCGTACGGAGGCTGGTGGACCGGCTCGTGCCGGGCGTGTCGAGCGTCACCAAGTACGCGCGCCACTAAGCGCTCTACGCCGCGGCCGAGGCCGAGGCCGAGCGCCGCCGGTTCGACGCCCGGGACTGCCGTGAACTGCTGCGTCGCTGCGAAGTGCTCCTCGCGGCGGTACAGATCGAGCGGTCGCCCGGCGGCGTCCCCGACGGGCTCGACCTCGACCGGGCCGCACGGCTCTACTCACCCCGCGCGTGGGGGTTCTGGTCCCAGTACGGCGCCCCCGCACAGGTCCTCGGCATCGTCGCCTACGACCGGGGCGGGATCCGGCCCGGACGGCACGCCTGCCCCGCGGAGGTCCGTGACCTGTTCGAGCCGCTGCTCGCCCTCGCCGGCTCGAAGCGGACCGCGGTGCGCTCCGAGGAGATCGGCGCGGCAGGGGCCGCGGCGCCGGGCGAGCCGTCCGCCGCCGAGCGGGACTGGCTCGCCTCCCTGCTGACCGCCACCCGCGACGGCGTCCACCGGCCGGAAGAGTGGCGGGCCAAGGACCGGACGCGGAGGGCCACGCTGCGGGTGCTCGCGCAGGCGCTCGCGCGGCACGCGGGAGATTCCTACACCGGTGCGCTGCGGGACACCGTCGCCTTCGGCCCGCTCCTGGGCGAGCACCCCGTGCTGTCCGCCGTCCCCGAGGCGGCGCGCTGGCGGGGGCTGTTGTTGCGCCACTACTCCGTGTCCGCGTGGCGCCGGCTGTGGGCGGACCTCGTGACCGAGGTCGGTGCGCAGGACGGGCGGGACGGCGGCCGGGACCGCTCGGCGGCCGAGCTCCGCGCCTGGTTGTGTGAAGGTGCCGTCAGGGACCGTCAACGAGGCGCTCGCCGCACTCGGGCCGGTCCGCGACCGGGCCGGACACTCCCTGCCGGTCGAGCCCCGGCTGCTCCAGAAGGCACCGGCTCCCTGGCGGGACGTCCGCGTCCTCCTCACGGGTGGCCTCCGCGCCCGTGGCGGCGCCGATGCCACACAGCTCCATCAGGGCCCCCTGCTCGCCGGGGCCCAGCGCGCCTACCTCGGTGACCGGCGCGAGTTCCTCGACCCGCTGTGGATGGAAGCCCTCGTGCGCGAGTACGGTGACCGGCCGGTCCGGGACCTGGCCTCCCGCCTCGCGGACGACATGCTGGCCCAGTCCCGCAGGGTGGCGCTGCGCAAACTGCGCTACGACCCGCGGACGGGCGGCCTCAAGATCTTCTCCCGCCTGCACATGCGCAACGACCGTTACTTCAGGATCGGCGAGGAACCGAAGGCGGAGATCGGTCTGCGGATCCCGCAGCTCGGCTCCATCGGCCGCCAGCTCGGCCTGTTCGAGGCAGGCTCGGACGGGTCCGGCCCCCTGACTCCGACCCGGGCGGCCCTGAAGAGCCTGGAGGTGGCGGTATGACGGCCTCGGTGCACACCGAGTTCGCGTCGCCCGTCTCCCTCCTGAGGGCGTGGCGGGAACGCCCGGACAACGCCCCGCTCAGGGAGTTCCTGGTCCTGGGCTTCACCACCGACCTCCCGTTCCTTGAGGCGGTCGCCGTCCCGGCGGCCCGCGCACTGGGTGCCCGTGCCGCGATCCTGGGGGACGCCGGACACGCCCTGCACGAGGCGGTCGACGTACGACAGGCCGGTCGCGGCTACCTCCACGGCGTCGCCTCCTGCCACGGGGCCTTCCACCCCCAACTGACCTTGCTGCTGGGGGACGACGCAGGGTTCAGCTCGTGATCACCGCCTATGAGACGGGGCTCGTGACGCTGCCTGGCTGAGCGCGTATGACAGCAACACCGTTTTCCTGGTCCGTTCCTGGCACAGCCTGCCGCCGTTGACGATGGTGCCCGGGACCCTTCGGCGTCCGGGGCAACGTCGTCCTCGGCACGGCTCCGGCCAGGCCCGGAGCGTCACGCTGGGATGATCGCTGCATCCCCCTGCGCAGTGCGCACTGCGCGGACTGGGCACTGTGGCCCCGGTGGCCGCAAGGTCCAGGTCGAGACGGCTGTTCACACCCAGTTCGAACCGGCCTTACAGGTTGACGTGAGCCTCCGCCTCGAGTCGATCGGGTCCTCCGGCTCCCACTCCTGCCGCACCCCACGCTCCCTCCGGCCGTCGTGACCGGACCGACCTCGCGGAACTGCTCCCTCAAAGCGCGCCCTGCTTTGCTACAGAGGGCCATGTGTCACTTCGCGGCAGCTTCGGGAGGACAGGGCCGTCATTGCGTAGGCTGACGTCGTCGTCGCGGTGGGGGATGAGGGAGCGGGCCAGCCCTTCCCAACCTTCCTGCCGATGCGTCAGAAAAGTCAGCAATTGGTCAGCATCAGTCCTCCAAAAACATGGAGAGAGCTGACCGGACATACGACTCGTTGTAAGGTAAGGAAACCGCCCTTGACCTGCAAAAATGCAGGCAGGGAGCCTAGATCCAGGGATACCTTGATGCTTCGTACCATGTTCAAGTCCAAGATCCACCGGGCCACCGTCACGCAGGCCGACCTGCACTACGTCGGGTCCGTGACCATCGACGCCGATCTGCTCGACGCGGCCGATCTGCTGCCCGGGGAGCTCGTCCACATCGTGGACATCACCAACGGCGCGCGGCTGGAGACCTACGTCATCGAAGGCGAGCGGGGTTCCGGGGTGATCGGGATCAACGGGGCCGCCGCGCACCTCGTGCATCCCGGGGACCTCGTCATCCTGATCAGCTACGCGCAGGTCGACGACGCCGAGGCGCGGACGTTCGCGCCGCGCGTCGTCCACGTCGACGCGGACAATGCGATCATCGAGCTGGGGTCGGACCCGTCCGCCCCGGTGCCGGGTACGGACCAGGAGCGCAGCCCCCACGCGGTGGCTGTCTGAGGGGAGTCGGGGACATGGCGGTCGAACTGCGGGACGAACGCGGGGCCGGGCGGCTGCTCGCCGTCGAGGGCGGCGAGACGGTCGGGTACATCGCCTACTTCGTCCTCGCCGCCGAGCCCCACGCGCTGGTCGCCGTCCACACGGTGGTCGAGCCGGGGCACGAGGGCCGGGGCATCGCCGGACAGCTGGTGGAGGCCTTCTACGGGATCGCCGCGTCCGAAGGCGTTCCGGTCGTGCCGCTGTGCCCCTGCGCGGCGAGCTGGGCCGCCAAGCACCCCGACCGGGCGCCCGGCGCCCCGGACGGGGTGACCGAGGCCGCCAAGGCGCAGCTGGCGGGCGACTCCGGCCTGTGGTGACGGCTGCGGACCTGACGCTGCTCCACACCTCCCCGGTGCACGTCCCGGTCTTCGACGCGCTGCGCGACCGGGACCACCCCGGCGCCGTCCTGCGGCACGTGGTGGTCCCGGAGCTGCTGGACCGGGCCCGCGAACGGGGTCCGGAGTCGGTGGTCCCGGACCTGCGCCGGCTGCTCGCGGAGGCGGCCGGGCCCGTACTGGTCACCTGCTCGACGCTCGGGGCGGTCGCGGAGTCCCTCGCGCCCGCCGTCGGCGCCCCCGTGCTCCGGGTGGACCGGCCGATGGCCGCCGAGGCCGTCCGTACGGGGCCGCGGATCACCGTACTGGCCACCGTGGCCTCGACGTCCGGGCCGACCGCGGAGCTGCTGGCCGAGGAAGCCGCCGGCCGGGCGGTGTCCGTCACCGTGCACCTCGTGGACGGCGCCTGGGAGCGCTTCGAGGCCGGTGACACCGACGGCTACCTCGCGGCCGTGGCCGCGGCGGCGGACGCCGTCACCGGCGCGGACGTCATCGTCCTGGCCCAGGCCTCCATGGCCGCGGCCGCCGGGCTCGTCCGCACCCCCGTGCCCGTCCTCTCCAGCCCCCGCCCCGGCCTGGCCGCCGCGCTGCTGCTCGCGGAGCCGCGTCCGGCATAGAAAACAAATGTTCGGATCAGATGCCTCCGGATAGGGTCCTGTTGATCATCAGCGAGACCTGGGGAGGGTCATGAACGTGAAGAAGACCAGGCCGGGGGGCCGGACGGGAGCGGTCCACAGACGCGCGCTCCCGTTCGCGCTGGCCGCGGGGATGGCGGCCACGGGGCTCGCCGTCCTCGCGCCGACGGCCGCCGCCGCGCCGGCCACCGCCGCCACGTCCGCCGTGTCCGTCACGGGCTGGACCCGGGTGGCCAAGAAGCACCCGGACACCACCTACTGGAAGTCGGCCGAGGCGCTGCGCGCCGGGAACGAGGGCGGCCGCGAGGGCCTGTCCCGCTCCTTCCTCCAGATCGACACGGCCGCCCTCGCCGGCGCCCGGGTCACCGGGGCCACCCTGCGCCTGCGCGGCACCGCGTCGGCCACCTGCGCGGCCGAGCCCGTGGAACTGTGGAGCACCGGCGCCGTCACCGCCAGGACGAGCTGGAACAAGCAGCCCGCCAAGGTGACCCGGCTCGCCACGGTCACCGCCTCCCGGGGCGCCGGTCCCGGCTGCCCCGCCGGGGACCTGGCCTTCGACGTCACCGCGCTGCTGCGGGACGCGGCCGCCGCGGGCCGCACCGCCGTCACCGTCGGCCTCTACGCGGCCGACGAGAAGGACACCTCCGCCTGGAAGCGCTTCGATCCGAAGAGCGCCGCCCTCCAGACCACCGTCGCCGTCCCGCCCACCGTTTCCGGGCTCGGCACCGACCCGGCGACCCCGTGCACCGGCGGGCTCATCGGCAACACCCGGATCGGCCTGTCCGCGACCGTCGACGGCCCGGACACCGGCGCCCTCGCGGCCGAGTTCCAGGTGTTCGCCGCCGGTTCGGCCACGCCCCCGCGGGCCATGACGATCCCCGCGACCAAGGGCCGTCCGGCCACCTGGTCCGTCGCGGACACCGACCTGCCGAGCGGTGACTACACCTGGCGGGCCCGCGGCACGGACGCCGCCGCCGGGCAGAGCTCCGACTGGTCCCCGTCCTGCGCCTTCTCGGTGGACCGTACGCGTCCCGCCGCGCCCCCCGTGATCAGCTCGCCCGAATTCCCGGACGGCGGACAGGGGCAGCCCGCCCACACCGGAGCGGCGCGCACCCCGGGCACCTTCACCTTCGCCACCGGCGGGGTCGAGGACCTCGCGGAGATCGTCTACTGGTCCGACTCCGACGCGGTCCGCCGTACGGTGACCCCCGGCGGCAGCGCGACGATCACCCCGCTGCTCACCGGCCCGCAGCGCGTGTACGCATACGGCGTCGACAGGGCGGGCAACCGCTCGGACACGGCGAACTACCTCTTCTACGCGGTCCGCGCCGCGCACCCCGACGTGACCGGCGACCTCAACGGGGACGGTCGCCGCGACCTGTGGACCCTCGCCGCCGACGGCCGCCTCCAGTTCCGCGCGGGCCGCGGTGACGGCGCCTTCGCCGCGCCCGTCGACGCGGGAGTGACCCTGGACCCCGCCGCGCAGATCGTCGCGGGCGGCGACTGGGGCCAGGACGGCTACAACGACCTCGTGGTGCTGGAGCCCGGCCCGTCCGGGGCCCGGCAGCTGTGGGTCTACCCGAACACCGGTCTCGGCGCGGTCGCGCCCGTCGACCGCATGGAGGTGTCGGCGCTCCGCCCCGCCGACGACCACTGGTCCGACGCACAGCAGCTCGCGTCCGCCGGGGACGTCGACGGCGACGGCCTGGCCGACCTCCTGGTGCGCCAGGGCGGGCAGCTGTGGACGTACCTCGCCAGCCCGGTGGGCTACCTGGGGGCGCCCGTGTCCGTCGGCGGCACCGGCTGGGACGCGTACACCGTCGTCAGCCCGGGTGACACCGACGGCGACGGCGCCGGTGACCTGTGGCTGCGCGAGGACGCCACCGGCGACCTGCTGAGCGTCACCGGGGCCAAGGGCGCCGACGGCGGGCAGGACGTCACCGCCTGGGGCTCCGCCGCGAAGGCCAAGATCGGTTCCGGTTTCGGCCGCGCCCCCCACCCCGTCCTCGGCTCCGCCGGCGACGTGACCGGCGACGGCTTCGCGGACCTCTGGGCCACTCGCGCCGACGGCACGACGGTGCTGTTCCGCGGCACCGCCACCGGCGTCGACCCCACCGCGGTGCCCCTGGGCTGACGGGCCCCTGCGCAGGGCGGTGCCCCCGGTGGACGAACCCCGCCGGGGGCACCGCCGTGTCCGGGGGCGTACGGGAACGGATCGGGGGAAGGTGGGACCCATGGTGCGAAACGCAGAGCAGACGCAGCCCCCGGTGCCCGAGCCGGATCCGGTGCCCCCGCCCCCGGTCCCGACGCCTCCGGTCCCGGCGCCCCCGGCTCCGACGCCCCCGGCTCCGACGCCCCCGGCTCCGACGCCCCCGGTCCCGCCCGGGCCGAGCCCGGTGCCGCCGGTGCCCACGCCGTTCCCCGAGCCCGATCCGGTGCCGCCGCCGCCCGGACCCGCGCCGATCCCGCAGCCGGGCCCGCTGAGCTGAGCCCGTACGCCCGAGCCCGTACGCCCGCCCGCGCGAGCCCCGACCCTCCGTTCGGCCGCCCCAACTCCGTTCCGCCTCCGGCTGGTTGCGGCTCTTGTCAGGGGCGGGGGGTGACGTTAGGTTGTGCGGTTCCTGATGTCTTCAAGGGGGCTCCCATGGGCGTACGGGGCCGGCACCGCCGGTACCAGCCGAGCAGCATCAACCGGGCCTCGCTCGCCGTCACCGCGGGCGGTGCGGGGATCGCGCTCCCGCTCATCGGCGCGGGGGCGGCGCAGGCCGCTTCCGTGGACACGTGGAACAAGGTCGCCGAGTGCGAGGCGACCGGCAACTGGAAGATCAACACCGGCAACGGCTACTTCGGCGGGCTGCAGTTCAGCCAGAGCACCTGGCGGGACTTCGGCGGCACCGCCTTCGCCGCGCGGGCCGACCTGGCGACCAAGGACCAGCAGATCGCGGTCGCGGAGAAGGTCCTCAAGGGGCAGGGCCCCCAGGCCTGGCCCGTCTGCGGACCGCAGTCCGGACTCAGCCGCAGCGGACCGGCCCCCGCCACCGGTGCGAAGCCGGCCCCCGCCACCGGTGCGAAGCCGGCGGGCGCCACCGCCAAGGTCCCCGGGCAGCAGGCGCCCATGGACCGGCTCCAGGCGACGAAGGCCACGACCGGCGCACCCGGTACGTCCGGCAAGGGCGCCGGCGCCGCTTCTCCCGCCCCGGTGGTCACGCCCACCCCGACCGGCACGTCCGTCCTGCCGAACCCGTACGTCGTCGCCTCCGGGGACTCGCTGTCGACGATCGCCGCCGAGCAGCACGTCGAGGGCGGCTGGCAGGCGCTCTACGAGACGAACCGGAGCACGGTCGGCGGCAACCCCGACATGATCTTCCCGGGGCAGCGGCTCACCCTCCGCGTCACCACCGCCCCCGTGGCACCGCCCGCGCAGAACCCGGAGAAGCCGCCGCGCACCGCCGAACCGGTCAAGCCCGTGGAACCTGCGGGGAAGGCCGGCCAGACCGCCGAACCGGCGGCGAAACCGGCCGCGAAGCCCAAGCCCGCCGAGCAGCCCAAGGCCGCGTCAGCGGAGCAGAAGCCGGCGTCGGGAGGCTTCACCGCCCCCGTCGACGGATCCCTCGGCACCGCCTACCACGTCGCGGGGTCGTCCTGGTCGAGCGGCTACCACACGGGCGTCGACTTCCCGGTGGCGACCGGCACCACCATCAAGGCCGTCGGCCCCGGCACCGTCGAGTCGGCCGGCTGGGCCGGTGCGTACGGGTACCAGGTCGTCATCCGGCACGCCGACGGCCGGTACTCGCAGTACGCCCACCTCTCGGCGCTCGGCGTCAAGGCCGGGCAGCAGGTCTCCGGAGGGCAGCGGATCGGCCGCTCCGGCTCGACCGGCAACACCACCGGTCCCCACCTGCACTTCGAGATGCGGACCGCGCCCGGCTACGGCTCCGACATCGACCCGCTCAAGTACCTCCGGGGCAAGGGCGTCGGCATCTGACCCCCGCACGTGCGGCGGCACGGCCGTGAGCAGCACCAGGCCGGCCGCCGCCACCACCGCGCTCGCCGCCGCGGCCAGGGCGCCCGCGGTCCCGTACCGGAAGCCCTCGTCGAACAAAGAGATCCCGACCGCCGCCGCCACCGCCGGGTTGACCACGGTCACCGTGGCGAGCGGCGCGGTCAGCCCGGCGCCCCGGTAGGCGGCCTGCGACAGCAGGAGCCCGCCGGCCGCCAGGGCGGCGATGGCCGCCAGGTCCGGCCACAGACCGACGAGCGCCCCCGCCTCGAAGCTCTCGGCCACCGACTTGGTGAACACGGAGGCCATGCCGAAGGCCGTACCGGCCGCCGTCGCCAGCAGCACGCTGCGCAGCACCGGCCGGTGCACCCGCCGGGAAGCCGCGAACAGCACGGCGGCCCCGCCCGCCGTCACCGACAGCAGCAGGCTCCGCTCCGCGCCGGCCAGCGCCTCCCGGCCCGCGCCGTCCCCGCCGGTCAGCGCCAGCAGCCCGGCCAGCCCCACGGTGGCCAGCACCGCCCCGCGCCAGGCCGCGCCGCCCGCCCGGCGCCCCACGAAAACGGCCGCCATCGGCAGGGCGAAGACGATGGTCAGCGCCCCCAGCGGCTGGACCAGGCTCAGCGGCCCGTACGCCAGGGCCAGCACGTGCAGCAGCGCGCCGAGACCGTTGAGGGCGACGGCCACCCACCAGCCGGTCCGGCGCAGCGGCGCGTACGAGCCGTCGGGAGAGCTCGCCGCGACGTACTCCTGGACGATCGCACCGCCCGCGTACGCGACGGCGGACACCAGGCAGAGGAGGACCGAGAGGGCCAGGGTGCTCATGAAATCCACCATGCCCCACTCGGGCCCGCACTTCATCCGCCCCGAGTCTTCTTGATCGACGGTCGAGTCATCCTCCCGGCATACACCAGCAGGAGTACGCGCCTCCCCGGAAGCGCACCCCCGAGCCATGCGGAGCGTCACCGGAGCCCGTCGGTCGCCTCCCCGAAGGAGACCTGGCCGGTGTCCAGGTCGAAGCGGGCCCCGATCACCACGGCCGGATCGAAGGCCCGGTCCGCGCGCAGGGTCCGCCGCACCCGGTCCACGTTGGCGGTCATCGCGTTCTCCACCCAGTCGCCCGTCAGCGACCGCGCCGTCCGGGCGGCCGGAGTCAGCTCGTCGATCACCCGGGACAGGTGCCCGCTCACCGCCCGACCGCTGCGCACCCGCTCCACGGCCGCCGAGACGGCCCCGCACCGCTCGTGCCCAAGCACCACGACCAGCCGTACGCCCAGCTCCGCGATCCCGAACTCGACGCTGCCGAGCACCGCCTCGTCCAGGGCCTGGCCGGCCGTGCGGATGCACACCAGATCGCCCAGCCCCACGTCGAAGACCCGCTCCGGCGGCACCCGCGAATCGATGCACCCGAGCACCACCGCGTACGGCCGCTGCCCGCCGGCCAGCGCCCGCCGCCGCACGCCGTCCTCCCGCGCCGGGCGCGGCCGGCCCGTCGCGTAGCGGTCGTTTCCGGAGCGCAGCAGGCGCAGCGCCTCTTCGGCGGTGGCCGTGTCACGGAGCGTACGGAGCGTCACGGGGCAATCCATACCGTGACGGCCGGCTCGCGGTGGGTGAGGCGCACGGGAACGGGTTTGGTTCCGGGCGTGTCGGCTCCGTACAGTAGCGGTTTTGGGGAGTTCCGCAGCAGGCGGACGCGGACGAGCGAACAGGGAACGGCAGCGGCCATGACGGTGACCGAAGACAACCACGCGTACGGGCCGGGCATCGACCCCGAGCGGCTGGCCCTCTGTCTCAGCGTGCTCGACGAGCTCGACGGGATCGACGTCGACCACCCCGACGCCGTCACCGTCCGCCGCGCCACCGCCGGCCTCTACCGCACGGTCAAGCAGCGCCGCCGCCAGGAGCGCCGCGCCGCCAAGACCGCCAACGACAAGGCCGTCACCGAGGCGACCGCGACCGGCTCCGCCGAACGCATCGACGACGAGACCCAGGGCAACGCGCTGAGCACCGCCACCAAGGGCCCGATCGCCGGAATACTGCAGCGCCCGCGCTCCTGCTACATCTGCAAGACCCGGTACGTCGAGGTCGACGCGTTCTACCACCAGCTCTGCCAGGAATGCGCCTCCTTCAACCGGGCCCGCCGCGACGCCCGCACCGACCTGACCGGCCGCCGCGCCCTGCTCACCGGCGGCCGGGCCAAGATCGGCATGTACATCGCGCTGCGGCTGCTGCGCGACGGCGCGCACACCACGATCACCACGCGGTTCCCCAACGACGCGGTCCGCCGCTTCAAGGCGATGCCCGACAGCTCCGAGTGGCTGCACCGGCTGAAGATCGTCGGCATCGACCTGCGCGACCCGGCCCAGGTCGTGGCGCTCGCCGACTCGGTGGCCGCCGAGGGCCCGCTCGACATCCTGATCAACAACGCGGCCCAGACCGTCCGCCGCTCCCCGGGTGCCTACAGCGAGCTCGTCGCCGCCGAGAGCGCCCCGCTCCCGGCGGGCGAGCTGCCCTCCGCCGAGGTCATCGGCACCTTCGGCAGCGGCACCGTGGACCGTGTCGCCGCGCTGCCCAGCGGCAACGGCGAGAAGCTCAGCGCCCAGGACGTCACCGACCTCGCGCTGCTCTCCGGCTCCGCCACCCCGGCCCGGATCGCGGCCGGCACCGCCATCGACGCGGGCGGCCTGGTCCCGGACCTGCACGACACCAACAGCTGGATCCAGACGGTGTCCGAAGTGGACCCGATCGAGCTGCTCGAAGTGCAGCTGTGCAACTCCACCGCGCCGTTCATCCTGATCAGCAGGCTCCGCCCGGCGATGGCCGCGGCCGAGGCCGGCCGCCGCTACGTGGTGAACGTCTCCGCCATGGAGGGCGTCTTCAGCCGCGGCTACAAGGGGGCGGGCCACCCGCACACCAACATGGCCAAGGCCGCGCTCAACATGCTGACCCGCACCAGCGCCCAGGAGATGTTCCAGAAGGACCAGATCCTGATGACCGCCGTCGACACCGGCTGGATCACCGACGAGCGTCCGCACCCCGACAAGATGCGCCTCGCCGAGGAGGGCTTCCACGCGCCCCTCGACCTGGTGGACGGCGCGGCCCGCGTCTACGACCCGATCGTCCGGGGCGAAGCGGGCGAGGACCTCTTCGGGGTCTTCCTGAAGGACTACGCCCCCGCCAACTGGTAGGCCGGGCGGCGGAACACGGACGAGGAGGGGGCGGACGGCGCGAGCCGTCCGCCCCCTCACCCGTTCGGGCGTATTGCGCCTCAGAGCCGGTAGGCCCCGGCGGCGACGAGTTCCAGCACCGGGCGCCAGTCCTCCACCACCCCCGCGTCCAGCCCCGCCGCCCGGCCCGCCCGGGCGGCCTGCCGCAGGGTCTCGGCCGCCGGATCCGCCTCCGCGTCCGCCTGCGGCTGCGGGCCCCGGACCTGCGGCCGCAGCAGCCGGGCGACCCGGTCGCCCAGCAGCGGGCGGACCGCCTCCGCCGTGCGTTCGGCCGGGTCCGGGGACGCCTCCGAGCCCTGCTGCGGGGCCTGCCCGGAGCCCGCCGGGACCAGCAACCGCCCCAGCCCGTGGAGCAGTCCGGCCACCTGGAGCTCCTTGTCGAACGGATGCGAACGGCGCAGCAGCGCCGCAGTCTGTAGTCCGAGGTCGCGGGAAGCCGCGTCCGGGGCCTCGTGACCGGCGTGCAGAAGGTCCATCAGCTCGTCGACACTGCCGAACGCGGGTACCCCAGTCCTGGCCACCGCGACTCCCTCCGTCGTCCCCGCTCGCGCGCCAACGCCCACGAGCAGACCAGCACCGGTGGACACGCCGGTGGGCGACTTCCTGAACTCGGGGGGAAAACGAGCGGTCCAGCGCGGATTTTACCGTTCCATCGAGCGGGCCCCCGCTCATATGTGTAACCTGAACGGCAAGGAGCCCCACCCCGGGCCCTGCTCCACCATGGCGCCACCGCGTCCGGAAGACCTTCATTTCCCCTATCCGGCACGCGGAAGAGCCCGCCGGGTTACGCGACACAAGGGAGTGCGCGGTGACTGAGATGACCAAGACAGACCCGACCATGGAGCGCACGGGATGGAGGGCGAGCACGCGGTCCGACGAACTCGGAAGTCTCGAGGTCTGGGCCCGCTCCGCACCCATCCGGCTGGCCGGCTACGAGGACGACCTGGCGGAGCCGCACATCCTGCCCGGCATCGACTAGGCGTCCGGGCCCGGCGGCCCACCGCGCCCCCGCACCCCCGCACCCCAGGGTGACGGGGGCGCGGCACGCCCGGACCCGCCCTCCGGGCACCGACCGTGCCGAGAGCCCCGCCGGGTTCCCGCCGCGCGTACGCCCTGAGCGTCATCGCTGTCGGCGATCACACCTTCCCCGGGCCGCCCCGCCCCGGCACTGTCGACCCATGACCACGAAACTGCTGATGCTGGGCGGCACCGAATTCGTCGGGCGCGCGATCACCGAAGACGCCCTCGCCCGGGGCTGGGAGGTGACCGTCTTCCACCGCGGCCACCACGCGCCCCCGCCGGGCACGACCGCCCTCCACGGGGACCGCACCGCTCCGGGCGGGCTGGACGCCCTCGCCGCGGGCGAGTGGGACCTGGTCGCGGACACCTGGGGCGGCGCCCCCACCGCGGTGCGCGACAGCGCCCGCCTGCTGGCCGGCCGGGCCGGCGGGTACGCGTACATATCCAGCCGGTCGGTGTACGTCTACCCCGCCCCGGCCGGGCTCGCCGAGGACGGGCCGGTCGTGGAGGGTTCGCCCGACGCCGGCTCCACCGACTACGCCGAGGACAAGCGCGGCGGCGAGCTCGCCGCGCAGGCCGCCTTCGGGGACCGCGCCCTGCTGGCGCGCGCCGGGCTGATCCTCGGCCCGTACGAGAACGTCGGCCGACTGCCCTGGTGGCTGAACCGGATCGCCCGCGGCGGCCCGTTCGTCGCCCCCGGCCGCCCCGGGCTGCCGCTCCAGTACGTCGACGTGCGCGACCTCGCCCACTGGGTCCTGGACGCGGCGGCGGCCGGGCTCGGCGGCGCCTACGACGTGGTCTCGCCGACCGGGCACGCCACCATGGGCGGATTCCTCGCCGCCTGCGTGGCCGCCACCGGCTCGGACGCCGAGCCGCACTGGAGGGCGGACGCGGTGATCGAGGAGGCGGGGGTCCAGCCCTGGACCGAACTGCCGGTCTGGCTCCCGGAGGGCGAACTGGCCGACCACATGTTCGGCGGGGACGTCTCCAAGGTCCTGGCGGCGGGCCTGCGCTGCCGCCCCGTCGAGGAGACGGTCGCCGACACCTGGAGCTGGCTCACCTCGCTCGGCGGGGTCGCCCCGCAGCGCCCCGACCGTCCCGGCAAGGGCATATCGGCCGAGCAGGAGGCCCTGCTACTCGGCCTCTGAACCGTCCGGGACCGCCCCCGGCCCGGTCGTCAGCCGGGTCGGCGGCAGGTACTCGCGCACCAGGGTGCGGTGCCACCAGGCGCCCGTCGCGCGCAGTTCGCGCCGGGTGGTGAAGCGGTACCGGTAGAGCCGGGCCCGTACGAAGAGCGGCGGGGCGTCCGGGAAGGGGTTGTGGCGCAGCAGCCGCAGCGTGTCCCGGTCGCCCGCCAGCAGCCGTTCCACGAACGGCCCGAACCAGTCCCGGGCGTAGGCGGGGGAGAGCGCCGCGAACCACATCAGCCAGTCGAGGCGCAGGTGGTACGGGGCGAACTGGCGCGGCAGCCGCCGCGGGTCACCCGGTTTGCCCCGGAACCCGTACTCCCGCCAGGCGCCGTCCTCGCGGGGCACCGGATCGGCCGTCCCCTCGACGACCACCTCCTCGCGCACCCGCCCCACCGTGCCGAACGCCCCGTAGGTGTTGACCAGGTGGAGCGGGTCGAAGGAGCGGTTCATCACCTGGCGCGGCGAGATCATGTTGGACACCGGATGCCGGCTCAGCACCAGCACCAGCGCCGTCACCGCGCACACCAGCACCACGAACCACAGCGGCGCCGCGCGCGAGGCGGCGGCGGGCGGCGCCCCCGCAAGCGCGGTGAAGTCGACGGCCGACAGTGCGAGCGTGATCGTCAGCCAGTTGAGCCAGGCGAAGTTGCCCGACAGCACCAGCCACAGCTGGGTGGCCACGATCAGCCCCGCGGCGTACGAGGCCGCCGGCTGGGGCGCGAACAGCACGACCGGCACCACCAGTTGGGTCACGTGGTTGGCCGCGCACTCCACCCGGTGCACGGGCCGCGGCAGATGGTGGAAGAACCAGCTCAGCGGTCCCGGCATCGGCTGCGTCTCATGGTGGTGGTAGAGGCAGGTGAGCTTGCGCCAGCAGGCGTCGCCCCGCAGTTTGATCAGCCCGGCGCCGAACTCCACCCGGAACAGCAGCCAGCGCAGCAGCCACAGCACCAGCACGGGCGGCCCGGTCCGGGCGTTGCCGAGGAAGACCGCCAGGAAACCGGTCTCCAGGAGCAGGGATTCCCAGCCGAAGGAGTACCAGGTCTGCCCGACGTTCACGATCGACAGGTAGAGCAGCCACAGCACCGCCCACAGCCCCATGGCGGCGCCCAGCGGCAGCAGGTCCCCCGCGCCCGCCGCCAGCGCCGCCGCCAGGGCCGCCCCGGCCCAGGCGCAGCCCGCGAAGAGGCCGTCCGCGTAGCGCAGTTGGAACAGGCTCGGAGCCTGACGGAAGGGCACGTACCGCACGTAGCGGGGGACGGGCAGCATCCCGTGCGCCCCGATCAGCGCCCGGAACTGCAGGGCGGCCGCGACGAACGCGCAGACGTAGACGCCCGCCAGGGCCCGCTGGAAGACCAGCCGGCCGAGCCAGTAGCCGGGCGCCGTGAACCAGTCCATCCCCTCCAGTATCAGGCGCGGGCGGCCAGCGCGCGCACGTGGCGGCCGAGGTGGCGCGCGTAGGCGTGCTGGAGCAGGGGCAGCACCGGCCCCGCGAGGCGCGTGTACCAGCGGTCCGGGCGGCTGAAGGCCGTCACCGTGAACCAGACCGCCCCGTCGTCGTCGATCTCCACGACGAAGGACTCCTCGCCGCGGGCCGGGTGCCCGGTCCTGGTCCCGTAGGCGAAACCCGTACGGGCGGGCTCGTACGCGGTCCAGATCACCTCGCAGGGGGCGGTGATCCGCAGCGGCCCGAGGCCCATCCCCACCTCCACCCGCAGGCCCGGCCGGACGGCCGCCGCCTGGTCGGCGGCGGCGGTGCGCACGCGCATGCCCGAAGCGCGGTGGGCGACGAACGTGGTCACGGCCGCCCCGGCGGCTTCGAAGGCGGGCCTGCCCCGGCCGATCCGGGCGCGGTGGCGCAGGTGGTTGTACCCGGCGGGCAGCGGGCGGCCGGAGGTCGCGCCCCGGTCGGGGTAGTTGAGGGTCTCCTGGCGGGCACCGGTCAGGCGGGTCATGGGGTGTTCTCCGTTCGTGGAGGTCGTGGAGGTCGTGGAGGTCGTGGACCGTGCGCGGCCGGGCGGCGCGTCTGCCGGGGAGCCGTCACGGCGCGGCGGGCGCCATGGGGACCAGCGGAGCCGGGGGCCCGGCGGGCGCGGCGGCCAGCCTGCGCCACGCCAGGAGCGAGCACAGCGCGAAGCCGAGCGCGTTGCCCAGGCCGTGCGTGGCGGCCATCCAGGTCAGCGTGGGGTGGACGATCCCGGTGGCCTCACCGGCCGCCCACCACAGGGCGAGCAGCATCGTCGCCACCAGCACCACGGCCGAGACGGCCAGGAGCGCCCGGGTGGTCCGGTCGCGCGCTGCGGGCCGCACCTCCCGCCAGGTCGTCAGCGCCACCGCCCACATCCCCGTGGTCAGCACCACCGCGCCCAGCAGCTCGGCCCAGTCGTCGACGAAGTAGCCGAGGAGCACGAGCAGGGTCCCCGCCGGGACGCTGTACGCGGCCCAGCGCGCCCCGCGCCGCCCGGGCGCCGTCCGGCACACCAGTCCGGCGACCAGGGCGGCGGTGAACCCGGCGAAGTGGAAGTGCGGGACGGTCAGGGCCAGGACGTCCAGGTCGAAGCCGAACAGCCGGTACCCGGCCCGCTCCGCGACCAGGGCGCTCGCGGCGACCGAGGGCGACAGGAGCGCCGTCAGCACGGCCGTCTCGGCGGGGGCGCACACGCCGGACCCGGCGCCCCGGAGGCGACCGAACCGGGCGACGGCGGCCCCCGCCAGGGCCAGCGCGGCGGCCGCGTACAGCGCGGCGAGCGCGGTGGCGGCCGGTCCGCGCGGGAGCCACGTGCACAGCACGCCGGGCAGCGCCGCCGCCGGCCAGAGCCGGGCCGCGCGGCGCAGGCCGCCGGGATCGATCAGGCGCAGGCCCAGGGGGACCGCGCAGCACATCCCGAGGGCGACCACCAGGTTCACGAGCACCGTCACGCCACACTCCTTTGAACGCGTTCAACCGGCGATCGTGACCCTACGTCGTTTCTTGAACATGTTCAATCCTTTCGGGGTCCGGGAGGAGGAGGCTCGTGGGGCTTCGGCGCTCCGGTTGCGGCGTCCCGGGAGATGCGGCAGACAGGACAAGAACAATCGGGGCGAAAAGGGAGAGCAGCGTGAACGACGTGAATGACGTGCCCGCACCGACACCCCGTCAGGCGCCGCGCCGTCACGTACCGGCCTGCGCGGCCCTCTTGGCGGTCGTCGGCCTCCTCGCCGCGGGCTGCTCGACCGCGGAGCCCGAACAGACCAAGGGAGCCGCCGCCGGAGCGCAGGAGCTCGCTCTCCAGCCCGTCGGCGCCCCCGGCCCCGACCCCTTCACCCCTTCGTCCGCCACCGCCGAATCGGCGCCCGTCCAGCCCCCGCTGCCCAACGCGAGCGGCCGTGGGATCCGTACGGTGGGCGCCGCCACCCCCGGTCTGTACGGCGGCACCAACCGGCTCGGCAGCTGCGACGTCGAGCGCCAGGTCACCCTCCTCACGGCCGATGACGGCAAGTCACGCACCTTCGCCGAGGCGGCCGGAGTCACCCAGGAGAAGATCCCGGAGTTCCTGCGCGGGCTCACCCCGGTGGTCCTGCGGGCGGACACCAGGATCACCAACCACGGCTTCCTCGACGGCCGGGCCTCCGGCTACCAGTCCGTCCTCCAGGCCGGGACGGCCGTCCTCGTCGACGACCACGGCATGCCCCGGGTCCGGTGCGCCTGCGGCAACCCGCTGGCCGCGCCGCTCGGCGCGAAGGGCACCCCGGTGCTCAAGGGCGACCAGTGGAACGGTTACCAGCCCAACCAGGTCATCGTCATCGAGCCGACCGTCGAGGCGGTCAACCGGCTGGTCATCGTGAACATCGCCGACAACACCTGGATCGAGCGCAAGACCGGCGACGACGGGGCCCAGGACCGGGTTCCCGCGGTGCCGCCCCCCTACGACCCCTCCGCGGGCATCCCCGAGGGCCCCGCCACGCCGCCCGACCCGTCCGACCCCTGCGCCGGTCCGGACGCCAACAGCCTGGCCCGGACCACCCCGCCGAAGGCGCCGGCCGCACCCCCGTCGGCGCCCCCGCCCGGCTCGCCGTCCGGGCCGCCGCCCTCCGGCGCCAACGAAGCCCCCGCCCCTCCGGCGGCCGGACCGCCCGGCGCACCGGCCGCCCCCGCCGGCCCGCAGGCCGGCCTCCCGGACGAGCAGGCGCCCGTGCTCGACGCCCGGGGCGTGCCGCTGGACGAGCTCGCGCCGCCCCTGGACCCGTCGGCCGCACCCCTCGGCGAGCAGCCGCCTCCGCTCGACGCCCGCGGTGTGCCGCTGGACGAGCTCGCGCCGCCCCTGGACCCGTCGGCAGCCCTCGGTGGGCAGGCACCTCCGCTCGACGCCCGCGGTGTGCCGCTGGACGAGCAGGCTCCGCCACTGGCTCCGCCGTCCGGGTCCGGCGCGCCCGGCGCGCCCGGCGCGCCCGGAGCCCCCGGCCCGTCGGCCACCCCCTGCGCCCCCCGTACGGGCACGGGTACGGGCGCCGATGCCGCGCCGAACACCCCGGCCGCCCCGCAGCAGCCGCCCTCCGGGAACCCCGCCGACCCGTCCGGCGGCGAAGCGCTCGCGCCCGACCAGCCGCGCCGGGCCCCGGCCGACCCGGAGCTGCCGCGCACCCCGGACGGGCAGACGTACGACCCCTTCGCCTCCCCGGACCAGCAGCCGCCCGCCGACCAGCCGCCCGCCGACCGCCCGTTCGCCGACCAGCCGCCCGCCGACCAGCCCGCGGCTGCGCAGGCGCCCTTCGCGGAGGGCGCCTGAGCCAGGGGCATAGCTGGGGGGCGCCCGGCCGGGCCCTGTGTCATGGTGGACCGGTGCCGAGCAGCGCATCTCCGCCGGAGGACTGGCCCGCGCACCCGGACCGGTCGCTCTCCCTGAACCGGATGGGCAGTTTCGACTGGGACCTGGTCACCGGGCTCATGCACATGGACGCGGCCGCCCTCGAAGTCTTCGACACCACCGCCGACGCGTACGACGGGCGGCCCGAGTCACTGGGCCCCCGCGTCCCCGCCGTCGAGGCGGCCCGGCTGGACGCCCTCGTCTCCAGCGCCCTCAAGAGCGGGTCCGAGAGCTACGGCGCCTACTTCCGCATCCGCTGCCGCGACGGCCTCCCGCGCTGGACCCACACCCAGGGCCGGGTCCTGCGCGACCGGGACGGACGCCCCTACCGGATCATCGGCATCGTCCGTGACGCGACCGAGGAGCTCAGCCACTCGGCCGAGCGCCTCGGACTCGACGACGAGCGGCGCCGTCAGACCTCCGTGGTCGAGAGCACCACGGCGGCCCTGGCCCACGCCCGCACCGTCAAGGACGTCATCGACGCCCTCGGGGACGCCCACGGACTGGAGCGGCTCGGCTCGATGGGCATGGTCATGGGCCTCGTCGAGGCCGGCCGGATCCACCTGGTGGCCGAAGGCCCGGAGGGCAGTTTCGTCCCCGGCACCCGCTACACCCGCATCGACGAGCAGTACCCCATGAGCGAGGTCGTGCGCTCGCTCCAGCCCCGCTTCCTCGATTCGGCGGAGGAGTTCGCCGCCGACTACCCCGCCCTCTGGGCGAAGATCTCCGCCATGCGGATCTCGGCCGCCGCGTACCTGCCGCTGATCGCCCAGGCCCGGCCCATCGGTGCGATCGGCCTCCTCTACCAGGACAAGGACGGCTTCACCCAGGACGAGCGGAACCTGCTCGTCGCCCTCGGCAGCAGCATCGCGCAGAGCCTCCAGCGGGCGATGCTGCTCGAACAGGAGCACGACCTCGCCGAGGGTCTCCAGCAGGCGATGCTGCCCCGCCGCATTCCGGCCGTCACCGGCGCGGAGATCGCCGTCCGCTACCGGTCCGCGCGGATGGGCCAGGACATCGGCGGGGACTGGTACGACGTCGTCTCCCTGCCCGGCGGGCGCGTCGGCGCGGTCATCGGCGACGTCCAGGGACACGACACGCACGCGGCGGCCGTCATGGGACAGCTGCGCATCGTCCTGCGCGCCTACGCGGCCGAGGGCCACGCGCCCGCCACCGTGATCGCCCGGGCCTCCGTCTTCCTGCACGAACTGGACACCGACCGGTTCGCCACCTGCACCTACGCGGAGGCGGACCTCTCCACCGGCGTCCTCCAGATCGTCCGCGCCGGCCACCTCGACCCGCTGCTGCGGACTCGGGACGGGGACTGCCGGCGGCTGCCGGTGGAGGGCGGCATGCCGCTCGGGCTGTCCGCCGAGTTCGGCCGTCTGGAGTACCCGGTGACCACGGTGGAGCTCGACCCGGGGGAAACGCTCCTGCTCTGTACGGACGGACTGGTCGAACAGCCCGGCGCGGACCTGGACGACGGCATCCGCTTCCTCACCGACCTGGTCCGCAACGGGTCCTCCGACCTCCAGCGGCTCGCCGACCGGCTGTGCGAGGTCGCCGACGACCGGGGCGACGACGACATGGCCCTGCTCCTGCTGCGCCGCCGGGACGAGGACGCCCCGCAGGCCGGCGGCCGCTTCCAGCAGCACGTGGCGCCCGGGGACCCCGAAGCACTGGTCGCCGCCCGGCACATGATCGGCGCGGCCGTACGGGCCTGGGGCGCGCGCGGCCGGGCCGACGAGATCGAGCTGGTCGCCGACGAGCTGATCGTGAACGCCCTGATGCACACCGACGGCCCCGCGATCGTGACCCTGCGCGTGCTGACCGGCCCGGAGCGCCGGATCCGGGTCGAGGTGGAGGACCGCTCCAGTGCCCTGCCGCGCCGCCGGGAAGCCGGGGACGCGGGGGTGTCGGGACGTGGTCTGATGCTGGTGGACCGGCTGGCGGACTGCTGGGGAGTGGAGCCGCGGGGCAGCGGCAAGTGCGTGTGGTGCGAGTTCGTGATGGGCTGAGCCGGTTCCGGGCCGCCGGGTCGCGCTCCGCGGCGGGCCGCGGCAGGCTGGGAGGATGCCCGAGCTGCCGGAGGTCGAGGCCCTGAGGGAGTTCCTCGGCGAACACCTCGCCGGGCGGGTCGTCGAGCGCGTCCTGCCGCTCGCCGTCAGCGTGCTCAAGACGTACGACCCCCCGCTCACCGCCCTCGAAGGACAGCCGGCCGGCCCCGTCGCCCGGTACGGCAAGTTCCTGGCCCTCGGCATCGGCGGCCTCCACCTCGTCACGCACCTGGCCCGGGCCGGCTGGCTGCGCTGGCAGGACGCCCTGCCCGCCGCGCCGCCCCGGCCGGGCAAGGGGCCGCTGGCGCTGCGCCTCGTACTGGAGGGCGGCGGCGGCTTCGACCTCACCGAGGCGGGCACCCAAAAGCGCCTCGCCGTCTACGTGGTGCGCGATCCCCTGGAAGTTCCCGGCATCGCCCGGCTGGGTCCCGATCCGCTTGCGGAGGGCTTCGACCGGGCCGCCTTCGCCGCGCTGCTGGCGGACGAGCGGCGGCAGATCAAGGGCGTCCTGCGCGACCAGAGCGTGATCGCGGGCATCGGCAACGCCTACAGCGACGAGATCCTGCACGCGGCCCGGGTCTCCCCCTTCAAACTGGCCTCCTCCTTCGACGAGGAGCAGGTCACCCACCTCTACGAGGCGCTCGGGGACACCCTGCGCGGGGCCGTCGAACGGGCCCACGGACTGGCGGCGGGGCAGCTCAAGGCGGAGAAGAAGAGCGGGCTGCGGGTGCACGGCCGGGCGGGGGAGGCGTGCCCGGTGTGCGGGGACACCGTCCGCTCGGTGTCGTTCGCCGACTCCTCGCTCCAGTACTGCCCCACCTGCCAGACCGGGGGCAAGCCGCTCGCGGACCGCAGGCTCTCCCGGCTGCTGAAGTAGCCGGCTGGGGGAGCCCGCTGCGGCGGCCCGCTGCGGCGGCCCGCTGCGGCGGCCCGCCGCAGCGGCCCGCCGGAGGAGCCCTCCGCACGCGCCCGGGCGGCGCATAGAATCCGGCAGCATGTCGCAGGACCAGCAGCGCCCGCCGCCGCGGCGGGAGGTCGTCACGGGAGTGCCCCGGGGCAACCGCCGCCGGCCGCCCGCGCACACCCCGGCCCGCTCGGAGATCTCCGAGCAGACCACCCTGGGGGCCACCTACGTACGGGCCCTGATGCGCGGCCAGCTCCGGGCCGCCCTGGCCGCCCTGGCCGTCCTGGCCCTGCTCCTCGGGCTGCTGCCGCTGGCCTTCCTGCTGCCCCGGACGGTCGCGGGCCCGGTGGTCTGGGCCGCCCTCGGGCTGGTGGCGTACCCGGTGATGTGGCTCATCGCCCGCTGGTACGTGGGCCGGTGCGAGCGCAACGAGGCCGACTTCACCGGCCTGGTGACGGACCCGGCCGAGCCCCCGTCCCCCGGCTGAGCGCCGCCCGGGCTCAGAACAGGTGCATCGCCAGGTGGCCCAGGGGGAGGCCGAGCTGCCAGGCCGGGGTCCACACGCGGGCGTTCTCGTCCAGGCCCGCCGGATCGTCGGCGTGGCCGTGGCGGCCGGGGTCGAGGTTGGTGGCGAACAGCTCGGTGCGGTCCAGCCAGCGCCAGGCCGCCCGGGCCAGCTCCAGGTCCGGGTCCTCGGCGCCGCCGCGTTCGCGGGCCTCCTCGCCCAGGGCCAGGAAGCGGGTGTCGACCCAGTCCCGCCACGGATGGCCGTACGCGGTCAGGGAGAGCCACTCCTCCAGCTGCGAGACCACCCGGATCCCGGAGAGCTCACCGGCCGCGTCCGAGAGGTAGATCGTCAGCGCGAGCGTGTCCCGCCCGGCCCGGAACTCCAGCGTGCTCACCGGGATCAGCCGTCCCGTGCGCAGCAGCTCGTCCGCGATGTACTCCGCGTAGAGCCATGCCATGGGCACGGCCAGTCCGCCGTCACTGGTGCCGTTCATACCCTCGGGCTGCACCGTTCCACCTTCTCCCGCGCGTCGAGCGTCCCGCCGTCGTCCACGAGCCTTCACCGGCCGCCTCGTGGAACGGAGGATGTTTACTCAACTTGAACGGACTGGTGCCGATATCGGTGCGGTCCGTGTCCGGTTCCTGCGCACGGCGGGCGTTCCTTGAGTGGTTCTCCACTGCGGCCGGAGCGTGCGACGGGGCGGCGGCCCCGCCCTCAGGCGCCGAGCCCGTACCCCTGGAGGCCCTTGCGCAGGGCGCGCAGGGCGTAATACGTACGGGATTTGACCGTTCCGGCCGGAATGCCGAGCTCCGCCGCCGCTTCGGCCACCGAGCGGTCCCGGAAGTAGACCTGCATCAGCACCTCGCGGTGCTCCGGGCCCAGGCTGCCCACCGCCCGGCGGACGTCGATGGCGGTGACCGAGCCCGCCACCGCGTCCTCGGGCGCGGGTGCCTGTTCCAGGCCGTCGGGGTCGACCTCCTGGGGCCGGGACAGCCGGGCGCGGCGGGCGTCGATCGCCAGCCGGCGCGCGACGGTGAACAGCCAGGGCCGCATGGACTCGTGCCCGGTGTCGAGCACCTCCGGATGCTGCCAGACCCGTACCAGGGTCTCCTGGACGAGGTCCTCGGCGCGCTGGGCGTCCCCTGCCGTGAGTCCGAGCAGAAAACCGAACAGGGCCCGCCCGTGTTCGCGCTGGAGCGCGGCGAGCGCCTCGGGCTGCGTGCGCTGGAGCGTGGGGGAGAGCGGCACGGTGGCTCCTTCCGGTGCGCGGGGTTCCACCCACCCTCACCTGCGCGGAGCTGCCCGGGAACCGTCGGGCCGCGCTGTTGCGCCCAACCACCCGGGTCGTCCGGTGGGCGGCCGTGGCGGGCGACGAACGGTCGAACGGCACGGTGAACGGACGTACGCCGTCGGGGTGGGGCCCGGCCGGGAGGCGGCCCCGGTCCTTGACTTGCGATGCCTTCTCTTGTGGATTTCGGAATGTCCGATAGTCCTACAAATAAAGGCTGGACAGATGACCAAGCGCACCCGGCAGGCCCTCGCGCTCCTGTCGGCCCTCCTGCTGTCCCCGGCGGCCGCCGCCTGCTCCGCCGCGCCCCGCGCATCCGCCCCCGCCCACCTCGGTTCCGCCGCGGCCCCCGCGGGCACGGCCGGCACCGCCGGTCCCAAGGGTGGCGCCACGCCCGCCGCGGCCCGCGGTTTCACCCTGGTCGCGAGCGGCGACGTACTGCCGCACACCTCGATCATCACCCGCGCCGCCCAGGACGCCGGCGGCGACGGCTACGACTTCCGGCCCATGTTCTCCGCCGTCAAACCCCTGGTCTCGGCGGCCGACCTCGCCCTGTGCCACATGGAGACGATCTACGGCGAGGACGGCGGGCCGTTCAGCGGCTACCCCGCCTTCGTCTCCCCGCCCTCGGTGGCCGACGCGCTGAAGGACGCCGGGTACGACGGCTGCTCCACCGCCTCCAACCACACCCTGGACGACGGCGGCGAGGGCCTCGCGCGCACCCTGGACCGCTTCGACAAGGTCGGCCTGGGTCACGCCGGATCCGCCCGGACCGCCGCGGAGGCCGCCCGGACCACCCTCTACACGGCGGGCTCCGCGAAGGTCGCGCACCTCGCGTACACCTACGACACCAACGGCTACCCCATGCCCGACGGACAGCCGTGGGCGGTCAACCTCATGCGCCAGGACCGGATCGTCGCCGACGCGCGGGCCGCCCGCCGGGCGGGTGCGGACGTCGTGCTGGTCAGCCTGCACTGGGGCACGGAGTGGCAGACCGAACCGGACGAGACGCAGCTTTCCCTCGGCAAGGCGCTGACCGCCTCGCAGACCGGCGGCCGGCCGGACGTGGACATGATCCTCGGCACGCACGCCCACATCCCGCAGGCCTACGAGAAGGTCAACGGGACCTGGGTCGTCTACGGGATGGGCGACCAGGTCGCCGGGGAGATGTTCAACTACTCGGGCGCCCGTGACATGCGCGGCAACTACGGCTCCATCGGCCGTTTCACCTTCGCCCCGCCCGCCGCCCCCGGGCAGCGCTGGCAGGTGACGAAGGCGGAGTTCGTGCCCCAGATGATGGACCTGTCCACGGGCCGGATCGTCGACCTTCCGGCCGCCTTGGCCGAGGACCCCGGCAACGAGGGGTACGAGACCGCGCGGGAGGCCGTCTCGGAGGCCGTCCTCAGCCGCGGCGCGGCCGGGGACGGCCTGCGGGCCGCCGCCCGCTGAGCGGTGGCCCGCAGGCGGGGAAGGCGCCGCTACGGGACGACGGTGACGGGCCACCGGCCCGCCTTGACCAGGCGCACGGCCACCGAGCCGACGATGCGGTGGCCCGCCTGTTCCGAGGCGCCGACCACCACGGCGTCCGCCGTCAGCTCCTCCGCCGCCGCCACGAGCCCCGCGTACGGGTCCCCGCGGAAGGTGTGGAACTGCCAGCGCACCTCGAAGATGCCCCTGAGACGCTCCGCGGAGGCGCGGACCTCCGCCACGATCCCCTCCGCGATCTCCCCGGTGGTGTCCGCGACCGGCACCCCCAGGGAGGCGCCGGCCGGCATCACCGGCTGGACGTACACCAGCGCCAGCAACGCGTTCTGCCGACGGGCCAGCCCCGCCGCGTAGGCGGCGGCCCGCAGCGAGGAATCGGATCCGTCAACTCCGGCGAGGATCACCTTCGGGCCGTCGGTACCGCGCTCGAAACCCGTGTTCACATGCTCTGTCACCCTTCCGAGATTAGGCGCTTCGCCGCGCGGACCCGCGCGGGCCTCCCTACAGTGCCAAACATGAGTGCCACGCTGGAGGAGACCCGGGGGACCCGCAACCACTTCCTGAACCGGGTCCCGGACGCCTTCGGAGCGTTCTTCGGAACGCTCGGCCTGCTGTGCGCGCTGCTGGCGCTCTCCCCGACGCTGCGCGGGCTGCTGCGGCCCGTGGTGGACTTCCTCGACGCCTTCGTGGTGCCGGTCAGCGCGAACCTCGCGTACGCCGTCTTCCTCTTCCTCCTCGCGGCCGCGCTCGGCATGCGCAAGAAGATCGCCTGGTGGATCGTCGTCACCTATCTGGCCCTGCTCGTCCTCGTCGACGTGCTGCTCATCGCGGACGATGAGCTCTGGATCGGCGGCCCCTCCATGGCCCTGGCCGTGGCGGCCCTCGCCGTACTGATCGCCGCCCGCCGCGAGTTCTACGCCGCCTCCCGCCCCGGAGCCGTCTGGCGGGCGATGCTCGTGCTCGGCCTCGGCCTGCTCGCCGCCGTCCTCCTCGGCTGGGGCCTGGTCGCCCTCTTCCCCGGCACCCTGCCCAAGGGGCAGTGGCTCGACTGGGCCGCCAAACAGGTCTTCGGCGGGCTCTTCTCCGCCCGCCAGTTCGACGGCCGCCCGCCCCGCCCGGTCTACTTCCTCCTCGGCCTCTTCGGCGCCCTCGCCCTGCTGAACGCCGCCTCCACCCTCTTCCGCTCGCAGCGCCTCACCGCCGCCCTGCACGGCGACGAGGAGCCCCGCATCCGGGCCCTGCTCGGCGCCTACGGCCGGGCCGACTCCCTCGGCTACTTCGCCACCCGGCGCGACAAGGCCGTCGTCTTCGCCCCCAACGGCAAGGCCGCGGTCACCTACCGCGTCGAGGCCGGCGTCTGCCTCGCCAGCGGCGACCCCGTCGGCGACCCCGCCGCCTGGACCCCCGCCGTCGACGCCTGGCTGGGCGTGGCCCGGCGCTACGGCTGGCAGCCGGCCGTGATGGGCGCCTCCGAGGACGGGGCGACCGCGTACGCCCGCTCCGGGCTCAGCGCCCTCCAGCTCGGCGACGAGGCCATCCTGCACGTCGCCCACTTCGACCTCGACGGCCGCGACATGCGGGTCACCCGCCAGGCCGTCAACCGGGTCCGGCGCACCGGCGCCACCACCCTGATCCGCCGGCACTCCGCCCTCTCCGAGGACGAGATGCAGATCATCGTGGACCGGGCCGACAAGTGGCGCGACACCGAGACCGAACGCGGCTTCTCCATGGCCCTCGACCGGCTCGGCGACGCCGCCGACGGAGACTGCCTGCTCGTCGAGGCCTACGACGCCGCGGGCGAGCTGATCGCCCTGCTCTCCTTCGTCCCCTGGGGGAAGGACGGCATCTCCCTCGACCTGATGCGCCGCGACCGCTCCGCCCCCAACGGGGTCATGGAGTTCATGGTCGCCGAGCTCTGCGCCGCCGCCCCCTCCCTCGGCGTGCGCCGGATCTCGCTCAACTTCGCCGTGTTCCGCTCCGCCTTCGAGGAGGGCGGCCGGATCGGCGCCGGCCCGGTCCTGAAGCTGTGGCGCAAGCTGCTCCTGTTCTTCTCCCGCTGGTGGCAGCTGGAGGCCCTGTACCGCTCCAACGTGAAGTACGGCCCCGAGTGGTACCCCCGCTTCCTGTGCTACCAGGACGCCGGCTCGCTCGCCCGCGTCAGCCTCGCCTCCGGCATCGCCGAGGGCTTCGTCTCCGTACCGAGCCTGCGCACCCTCTGGGGCAACGGCCACCCCAAGGGCCTCACCGCCCCCGCCAACACCGCGGGGCTGCCCTCCATCGACTCCCTCGGGCTGCACCTCGTGGGGGAGGACGGGACGCGGGCGCCACAGGAACGGCTGCCCGACCAGGTGCGCGTCCGCCACGCCAAACTGGACCGCATCCGCGCCTCGGGCACCGACCCCTACCCGGTCGGGATCCGCCCCCGCACGCACACCGTGGCCCAGCTGAAGGCCGCCCACCCCGGCTACCCGCCCGGCACCCGCACCGGCGAGGAGGTCACCCTCGCCGGACGCGTCATGGTCGTGCGCGACCTCGGCGGCGTCGTCTTCGCCGTCCTGCGCGACTGGACCGGCGACACCCAGCTGATGTTCACCCGCGACGAGAGCGGCTCCCCGGCCCTGGACTCCTTCACCTCCCAGGTCGACTTCGGCGACCACGTCGTGGCGAGCGGAGAGGTCGGCTCCAGCCGTCGCGGCGAACTGTCGGTGGTGGTCGCCTCCTGGCAGCTCACCGGCAAGTGCCTGCGCCCCCTGCCCGACAAGCGCAAGGGCCTGGCAGACCCGGAGGCCCGGGTCCGGCGGCGCTACCTCGACCTCGTCGCCAGCCCCGAGGCCCGCGACGTCGTGCGCGCCCGCTCCAGCGCGGTGCAGGCGCTGCGCCAGGGACTCCTCGACCGCGGCTACCTGGAGGTCGAGACCCCGATGCTCCAGCAGATCCACGGCGGAGCCAACGCCCGGCCCTTCCGCACCCACATCAACGCCTACGACCTCGACCTCTACCTGCGCATCGCCCCCGAGCTGTACCTCAAGCGGCTCTGCGTCGGCGGCATGGAGAAGGTCTTCGAGATGGGCCGCACCTTCCGCAACGAGGGCGTCTCCTACAAGCACAACCCCGAGTTCACGATGCTGGAGGCCTACCAGGCCTTCGCCGACTACGACGTCATGCTCGACTTGACGCGCGAGCTCATCCAGGGCGCCGCGACCGCCGCCTTCGGCTCCCCGGTCGCGCACAAGGCCGGGCCCGACGGCAAGCTCGTCGTCCACGACATCTCCGGCACCTGGCCCGTCAAGACGATGTACGGGGCGATCAGCGAGGCCCTCGGCGAGGAGGTCGACGCCGACACCGCGGAACCGGTCCTGCGCAGGCTCTGCGACACGGCCGGCGTCCCGCACCGGCCGGAGGACACCCGGGGGGACGTCGTCCTGGAGATGTACGAACGGCTGGTGGAGGAGCGCACGAAACTCCCCACCTTCTACAAGGACTTCCCCACCGACGTATCCCCGCTCACCCGTCAGCACCGCAAGGACCCGCGGCTGGCCGAGCGCTGGGACCTGGTGGCCTTCGGCACCGAACTCGGCACCGCCTACTCGGAGCTGACCGACCCCGTCGAACAGCGGCGGCGGCTGACCGCCCAGTCCCTGCTCGCGGCGGGCGGCGACCCGGAGGCGATGGAACTCGACGAGGACTTCCTCGACGCCCTGGAGTACGCGATGCCGCCCACCGGCGGACTGGGGATCGGCGTGGACCGGCTCGTCATGTTCCTCACCGGCCTGACCATCCGCGAGACCCTGCCGTTCCCCCTGGTGCGCCGGGGCTGACGGGCGGCCGCGGCTGCTCCGAGCGGGTGAGGGGGACCGGGCGCGTCCGCGCCCCCCGACATCTTCGGCGATGTCGTTGATACGTAGTAATAATGAAAAATGACGAGCCGACAGTAGGGCGACGCGTGCTCCTGCGTACCGCCGTCTTCCTCGGAATCGCCGCCGCCTCCGGCATGCTCACCGGAGGCGAGGCCGACACCCCGGCCCCCGCGGGGGGCCCCGGCGGCCCCGGCGGCCCCGCCCCGGCCGCGGGCCCCGGATCCGCCATCGCCGCCGGGCCGCCCGGACTCAACGCCGCGGCCCTGCCCGAGAAGTCCTACCGGCTGCGGCCGATGACCGCCGAATCCCCCGCCCGGCCGGCCGCCGCGAAGCCCGCCGTCCGCACCCGGCCCATCCTGGAACTGCCCGCCGGGGCCCGCACCGGCCGGGCGATGGTGCTCACCTTCGACGACGGCCCGGACCCCCGCTACACCCCCGCGATCCTGGACACCCTCGCCCGCCACGACGTCCGCGCGATGTTCTTCGTCTGCGGGGAGATGGCCACCGACAACCGCGACCTGCTGCGCCGGATGGTCTCCGAGGGCCACGTCATCGGCAACCACACCTGGACCCACCCGCTCATCCCCTCGCTGGGCCGCGGAGCCCTCGAATCGGAGATCGGGCGCACCAGCGACGTCGTCCAGCAGAGCGTGGGGGAGGCCCCCGTATGGTTCCGCGCGCCCTACGGGGCCTGGAACCGGGCCGCCTTCGAGATCGGCGCCGACCTCGGCATGGAGCCGATGGCCTGGACGGTCGACACCCTCGACTGGAAGGAACCCGGCACGGGCGCCATCGTCTCCCGGGCCCTGGACGGAGCCGCTCCCGGAGCGATCGTGCTGAACCACGACGCCGGCGGCAACCGGTCGCAGAGCGTCCAGGCGGTCGCGACGTACCTGCCCCAGCTGCTCGCGCGCGGCTACCGGATGACACTGCCCACGCTGCCGCCCCGCTGAGCACGGCGGGGCGGCGACGGGAGACGGAGACGGGACGGGGCCCGCCGGGGAAACGATTCCTCAGCGGGCCTCCACCATGCGGGCGAACACGACCACGTTCCCGTCGTAGCCCTTGGCCTTCGAGTAACCGCCGCCACAGGTGATCACCCGCAGCTCCGGGTGGCCGGTGTCCCCGTACACCCGGGCCCCGGGGAAGGCGTCCTTCGCGAACACCTCGACCCCGTACACCTCGAACACCGCGGTGCGGCCGTCGTAGCGCTCCACCTCGATGCGGCTCCCCGGCTTCACCGAGCCCAGCCCGTAGAAGACGGCCGGTCCCTGCGCGTTGTCCACGTGGCCCACGATCACCGCCGAACCCTGCTGGCCCGGCGAGATGCCGTTGAGGTACCAGCCGGCGAGGTTGCGGTCCTGCGGCGGCGGGGCCTCGATCCAGCCCTGCGCGTCCAGCCCGACCGTCATCACCGGCGCGTCCACGCCGATCGTCGGGATCCGGACGCGCTGCACCGACGAGTGCTCCAGCACCTCCATGTCCCGCGGCGGCGTGGGCGGGTGCGCCGGCAGCTGGTCGGCGCGCACGGCGACCGCCGCCGCCGCCGTCGGCTGCGGCGGCCCGTCCTCGGCGTTCGCCCCGTTGCGCATCATGGCGAGGCCGCTGAGCATGACCAACGCGAGTGCGCCCCACGGGGAGCGCCTCCTCTTGGGCAGCTCGCGGTCGTCCTCGAGCATGGCTCTCCCTTCCCGACGCGGGGGTCCCGACCCGCGTTCCAGTCCCTCCCCGGTACGCCCTTCTTCCCGCACGCTAAGGCCGTACCGGCGAGACGGCGATCGGGGAAGGGCGAACGGGTGGTGCGTCCGGAAGGGGTGCGCCCATCCAGGTAATCGTCACATAAATGCCTGACGGGTCGTGACCTGCGGATCCGTCAGATCAACACACCGCGCATCGGCGTGTCGCTCAACCGGGCGGCCCAAAGGCGGAAATGCGCTGGTTGCGGACCGGCCCGAGGGTTCGTGATGGGACGCGTTCTCGTCGATCTGCCCGGGCCACCGCTCCGGGGCGCTTCCCGCTGGAGGTTCCACCATGCGTGTTTTCCGCGCTCTCACCGTGACCGCGGCCGCCTGCGCCGCGATCGGGCTCAGTGCCACGTTCGCCGCCGCGAACCCCCCGTCCGGCGGCGGGAACGGGCCCAGCAACGTCACGGTCAACCCGTACTCCGTGCACCAGGGCGCCTCGATGCAGGTCAGTGCGGCCGGCTGCGGCCACGGCGGCATCGTCTGGTCCCACGGCAACTTTCCGCAGACCAACCTGTCGGCCGGTTCCATCGGCTTCGCGACCGTCCGGATCTTCAACCACGCCTCGCCGGGCCACCACACCCTGTCCGTCAAGTGCCACGACAACAGCCTGGTCGCCACGCACCGCTTCACGATCCTGGCGGGCAACGGCGCACAGGGCGGCATCGGCGGCTCCTTCGGCCCGTCCACCACCGAGACGGCCATCGGAGCGAGCCTCGTCGGCGTCGCCGCGCTGGGTGCGGGCGCGCACGTGATCCGGCGCCGCCGTCCGGTCGGCTCGCGGGTCTGACGGCCCTGGCCGCCACGACGCCGTCCCACGGGCCGGCCCGCCGCCGCTCCCCCCGGGTCCCGCCCAGGACCCGGGGCGACCGGCGGCCGCCCGGGTTGCGGACGGGGCCGCGGCCGGTCGGGGGTCAGTGCCGGCGGGCCGTGCGGCGCCGGCGCAGGACGTACGCCGCGGCGCCCGATGCCGCCAGGAACAGGGCGGCTCCCGCGCCGAGTTCCGCGGGGTCGCGGTCGGCCACGCTGCCGCCGAGCCCGCCCCGCACACCGAGCGAGGCCGTCGGGGTGCTCGGGCGGCGCGTCGTACCGGTGGCCGTGCCGGTCGTCTTGCCGGTGCTCGTGCCGGCCGTCGCCGTGCGGGTGGGCGTGGGGCGTACGGGCGCGGGCGTGGCCCGGGAGGTGGCCGGGGCCGGGCTCGCCGGGGTCCGGGGGCCGGAGGTGGAGCTGGTGGTGGGCTTCGAGGTGCCACCGGCGATGGTGAGGTCCGTGGAGCCGGTCTCCCCGTTGCAGGTGAAGGAGACGGAGTACTGGGCTCCGCGCCGGGAGTCACGGTCCACCGTGACCCGGGCGGTCTGTCCGCGCGCGATGCTCACGGTGTCGAAGACACCGGAGGAGGCGGTGGCGTACGCGGCCCCGCAGCCGCTGACGGAGAGCACCGCCTGACCGCCGGGCGCGACCGTCGAGGGGGTGATGGCGAAGCCGAAGGAGGTCACGGGCGCCGCTTCGGCCGCGAGGGCGGCGGGCGCGCCGGAGAGTCCCAGTGCGAACGCCGCGCACGAGGCGCCGGCGCTCAGCAGGGCGGTGGCGGAGCTGCGTATCGCACCCATGGGCGGTTCTCCGGATCCCCGAGGAGCAGTCGCGCAGCGTTTCCGCACGTGGGGGGTCGTGCACCTCGATGTGCGCCACGCTAGGCGCGGGGCCGGTGACCCGCGATCAGGAACGGGCGAATGGGGCATGCCCGTAGGCCGAACCGGGGACGGACGGGCCGCCCCCGGTTTGCCCGGAACTTCCGCTCCCCGGTCAGTCCTTCAGCCCCAGGTGCGGGAACTGGGCGAAGAAGGGTTCGGCGGTGGCCGCGACGCCCCGGCCGAAGGGGGCGTCGAAGTCCCAGATGAGGAAGAGCAGGAAGGCGATCAGCGCGCTGAACAGGCCCGCCAGCAGCAGCTCCCGGAACGAACGGCGGATCTGCAGGGTGAAGATCAGCCCGACGGTCACCAGCGCCCCGGCGATCAGTCCGAACCACACCACCCCGGGCATGGTGGCCCCGGCGCTCTGGCCGCGGGCGTTGCGGGCGTCGTCCACGGCTCCGACCTGGTCGACGAGCGGCTGGTAGGCCTGCCCCTCGTGGTCGGTCTGCGGCTCGTAGTCGGTCACGTCGCGGCGGATCCGCTCCAGCAGCTGCGCGCTGTGGTCGCTGAGGTTGCCGTGGTCGGCCATCTCCCGCCATTCCGTGTCGACCACGTACGTCACGTACGCGTCGACGTCGGCGCGGATCCGCCCGCGCACGGCGGGCGGGTAGACCTCGGAGCGGACGCTGATCTCGTGCAGGGCCTGGGCTTCCTGGCGCACGTACTCCTGGGCGGCCCCGCGGCCCTCCCAGACGCCGGCGATCGCCAGGCCCAGCACGATCGCGTAGATCACCCCGATCATCATCGTCATGTACTCGATGACGTCCGGGGTCTCGTTCGGATCGTCGTCCTCGCCGATCCGGCGCTGGTTGAAGAAGACGATGGCGAGGACCACGGCACAGGCGGCGGCCATCGCGAGGGACAGGACGAGCCATTCCGACAAGATGACTCCCAATCGGTGAATCGGCGGACCGCTCGGGCACGGGGGCCGGGCGGGGTCCGGAGGGGAAGGCCTAGCGCGGGCGCAGCGCGACGATCGCGAGCACGGCGGGGGCCGCGGTCATGAGGGTGAAGGTGACCGGCGAGATGTGGTGCTCGGCCGGCTTGCGGACGGTGGAGTGGTAGGCGGGGCGCGCCACGTGCTTCTTCGGGGCGGGCGGGGGCGTCGCCGACGGAGCGGGAGCCGGCGGCGGTGCGGGAGCGGGCGGCGCCGGGGGCTCGGGCACCCGGGGCGGCGGGGGCGGCGCGGGGGCCGGCGCGGGCGGCCGGGGCGCGGGCGGGGGCGGTGGTGGTGGCTTGGGCTTCGGGGCGGGCGGGGGCGTCGGGGTCGGGGTCGGCTTCGGGGTCGGCTTCGGCGGGGTCGGCGTGGGAGTGGGCGTGGGCGTGGGCGTCGGGGTGGGCGTGGGCTCGGGCGGGCAGGGCGGGGGAGGCGGGGGCGGGCAGTGGTGGCCGCCGTGCCCTCCGCCGTGACCCCCGCCGTGCCCGTTTCCGCCGCCGTGGCCGTGACCGCCGTCGTGGTCGTCGTCATGGCCGCCGCCGTGATGTCCGCCACCCCGGCCGCTTCCGCCCGCGCCGCCGCGGGCGGCCGCGAACACCGCCGGGGCGCCGTCGCCGTCCCCGGCGTCGATCGTCACGTAGGCGCGGCTATCGGCCACGGCGGGCGTGGCCGACAACGTCGCCCACAGCAGGACCGGGACCGCCAGCAGGCGCCGGGCACAGGGTCTGTTCACCCGGGGAGCATGGGGCCACGCGCGCCCGCGCGCGGGGGGCACGGAGCCGGTTCGCCTGAACGGGCGTAGTTCGGACCGTAGAGGTTTGAGCCAGCTTCGGGGCGTGTACGACCGGTCGCCCTTCCTTTCTCAAAAGGTATTTGTCGGTTTCTTCGCCGAGGCTGTTCGGACCTGTACGTGCCTTTGGTGTGTGACCAAGAACGGACCGCCAATTTCCGCTTTTACTCGCTCCGTTGGGCAATGATCAGTACATTCGGCTCGGACAGGAGTCCGACGCACGTCCCACCCCCCGGACGGACCGGCACGACTACGGCTTGGAGACCCCGATGGAACGCCCCGCCTGGGCGCCGCCAGGCATCGACATATCGGTGCCGAGCGTGTCCCGCATCTACGATTACTACCTGGGCGGCTCCCACAATTTCGAGGTCGACCGCCAGGCGGCCCGCCGGGCCATGGAATTCATGCCGGGGCTCCCCAAGGTCATGCAGGCCAACCGGGCATTCATGCGGCGCGCCGTCCGGCACGCCGTGGCCGAGGGCATCACGCAGTTCCTCGACATCGGCTCCGGCATCCCCACCTTCGGCAACGTCCACGAGGTGGCCCACGCAGCGAGCCCCGAGGCCCGTGTCGTCTACGTCGACCACGACCCGGTGGCCGTGGCCCACAGCCAGGCCGTCCTCGCCGGTGACGACCGCACCGGCGTGGTCGCCGCGGACCTGCGCAAGCCCCAGGACGTCCTCGGCTCCACCGAGACCGCGCGGCTGCTCGACCTGGAGCGGCCCGTCGCCCTGCTGCTGGTCGCCGTGCTGCACTTCCTGGAGGACGCGGACGAGCCGTACGCCGCCGTGGCGCAGCTGCGCGACGCGCTGGCCCCGGGCAGCATGCTGATCCTCACCCACGCCTCCTACGAGGGCATCCCGCTCAGCGAGGAGGTCACGGACGGCATGGTCGGCGTCTACCGGGACATCCGCAATCCCCTGGTGATGCGCAGCCACGACCGGATCAGCGGCTTCTTCGACGGGTTCGGGCTGCTGGAACCGGGCCTGGTCTCGATGCCGGACTGGCGGCCGGACCGCACCGGACCCCTCGCCGAGGGGGAGGAGCCGGAAGACCCGTACGCCTTCTCGGGCTACGGCGGCGTGGGACTCAAGCCGTGAGACTCCCCGCCCCTACCCCGCCGCCCGCCACACCGAGCCCGGCCCGCGCGGCGGACCCGGGAGGCACGCAGCCCCCGCACGCCCTGCCCGGCCCGCACGACCCGCCACCCGGCTCCGCCGCGGTACCGGCGGCCCGGCCGGCCCCCGCGGCCCGGCCCGCTCCCGCTGCCCGGCCGGCCGCAGCCAAGCCCGCCCCCGCGGCCAGGGCCGTTCCGCAGGGGCTCGCCGCCCGGCCCGCCCCCGCGCCGCCCGCCCCGCCCGTGCCGCGGGGGTCGCGGCCGCGACCCCGGGTGTCGCCCGCGCCGCCCGCCCCGCCCGCGCCGACGCAGGCGCCCGCACCGCCCGGCCCGCACCAGGGCCGGGCGCCGCTGCGCGAGCTGCGGAGCGGTCTGGAGGACCGGATCGCACGCTTCGCGACCATCTGGGGACGGGCGATCTTCCCCGTCACCGCCACCTCCCTGACCCGCCCGGAGTTCGAACAGCACCTCGTCCCCCTCACCCGGACCCTGACCGAGGCCCTGCACGCCCGGCCCTTCGACGCCGGCGTCGCCCAGCGGGTCGGCGCCGAGCTCGTCGCCGTGCACTGCACCGACCCGGAGGCCCTGGCCGGCACCCTCGGGGTGGTCGAGTCGTACCTGGTGCTCTACTGCGGCCCGGACGGGGCCGGGACCGAGGGCACCGAGGAGTACCGCTCCCGCTGCGCCCGGCTCCAGCACGGGATCGCGGCCGGGTTCGCCCGCGCCCTGCGCGAGCGGACTTTGAAGGAGCAGGAGGCGATCGCCCGTTCCGCCCTGACGGCCCGCATCGACGCCCAGCAGGCCCTGCACGCCAGCGAGGAACGCTTCCGGGCGGTCTTCGAGGGCGCTGCCGTCGGCATCGGCATCGCCGATCTGCAGGGCAACGTGCTGGAGGTCAACGACACCCTCCTGCAGATGTTCGGCGGTCTGGAGGGGCACGTCCGGGGCCGCAACGTCAGCGAGTGGGGCCACCCCGACGACACCCCGCACGTCTGGCGGATGTACGGGGAACTGGTGCGCGGTGAGCGCGAGCACTACCGCGTGGAGAAGCCCTACTACCGGCACGACGGGACCGTCCTGTGGACGAACCTGACGGTGTCCCTGCTGCGCGACGCCGACGGCGTGCCGCAGTACCAGCTCGCGCTGATGGAGGACACCACCGAACGCCGGCTCCTCAACCTGCGCCTGCGCTACGAGGCCACCCACGACGCGCTGACCGGCCTGCCCAACCGGACGCTGTTCTTCGAGCGGCTGGAGAAGGCCCTGGCCGGGGCCGCCGGCACCCGCTTCGGCCTGTGCTACCTGGACCTCGACGGGTTCAAGGCGGTCAACGACAGCCTGGGCCACTCGGCGGGGGACCGGCTGCTGGTCGAGGTGGCCGACCGTCTGCAGAGCTGTGCGACGGGACCGGGCGAGGTGGTCGCCCGCCTGGGCGGTGACGAGTTCGTCGCCCTGACCACCGGCCCCGCCGCCGACAGCGAGGAGAAGGTGACGGACCTCGCGGTGCGCATCCTGTCCGCTCTGTCCACGCCCATCCGCCTGGAGGGGCGGGAGCTGACGGTCCGCGGCAGCATCGGCATCGTCGAGGGCCGGGCGGGCGAGCGGACCCCGGCCGAAGTGCTGCGCAGCGCCGACATCACCATGTACCGGGCCAAGGCGGCCGGCGGCAACCGCTTCGAGTTCGCCGACGAGGAGGCCGACGCCCGGGCCATCACCCGGCACGGGCTGACCAACGCCCTGCCCGCGGCGCTGGAACGCGGCGAGTTCTTCATCGAGTACCAGCCGCTGGTGCACATGCACGACGGCAGCGTGCACGGCGCGGAGGCACTGGTCCGCTGGTCGCACCCGCAGTACGGGGTGCTCGGCCCGGATCGTTTCATCCCGCTCGCCGAGCGCACCGGACTGATCGTGCCGCTGGGCCGCTGGGTGCTGGAGGAGTCCGTCCGCCAGGCCCGCACCTGGCAGCTGGAGCACGGCGGTTCGGCGCTGCGCGTCAACGTCAACCTCTCGCCGACCCAGCTCCACCACCCGGGACTGGTGGCCGACACCGTACGGGTCCTGGAGAGCTCGGGCCTGGCCCCGGGCGCCCTGTGCCTGGAGGTCACGGAGTCGGCGCTGATAGGAGCCGACGACGAACTCCTGGAACCGCTGCGCCGGCTGGCCGCCCTCGGAGTCGACATCGCCCTGGACGATTTCGGCACCGGCTACTCGAACCTGGCCAACCTGCGCCGTCTGCCCGTGAGCGTGCTCAAACTGGACCGTTCCTTCACCCAGGGGATGCAGCAGCAGCCGGCCAACCCCGTGGACGTCAAGATCGTGGAGGGCATCGTCGCCCTGGCCCACAGCCTCGAACTCGCGGTGACGGTCGAGGGAGTGGAGACCGGCGTCCAGGCGGCCCAGCTCCGCGCCCTGGGCTGCGACACCGCCCAGGGCTGGTACTACGCCCGCCCGGGCGCCCCGGACCGCATCCACACGCTCTCCCTCTCGGACGCCGTCACCACCCCCTGACCCGGTCCGCCCCCGCCCCCGCCACGCCGCCCCGAGCCCACCCGGCCGACGGGGCGGGCGGGGCGGGCGGGGCCGGGCAGTCGGGGACGGCCGGGCTGGGTGGTTCCGGGGTCAGTCCAGCCCGGCTTCGGTCCCCCGGCCGGGCTCGCGGACGGCGGCCAGCACCCGCCGGTGCCGGGCCGTGGTGTCGGCCAGCAGCTCCGCCGCCGCCGGCAGCCGCTCGGCCTCGTAGGCATCGAGCGCCTCCTGTGCGCCCGGCCCGGCCGGGGCGCTCGCGAGGGCCCGCCCGAGGGCCACGGCGTCCTGGATGCCGGTGTTCATGCCCAGCCCGCCGGCTATCGGGTGGACATGGGCCGCGTCCCCGGCGAGGAAGACCCGGCCCGCACGCATCCGGGCGGCCATCCTGACGTTGACCCGCCAGTCCGATATCCAGGTGGCCTCCACGAGCCGTATCCCCGCCATCCGGGCATGCCGGTCGAAGAGCCGCTGGAAGCCCTCCAGGGTCGGAGGCAGGGGCCGCCCGTCCTCGTCGAGCTCCGGCGCGGCCTGGAGCTGGAAGGAGTCCGTCCCCGGCATCGGGCAGAGCAGCATGCCGCCGCCGTCCGAGCTGAACCACTGGTGCCAGTACGCCCGGCTCAGGGCAGGGGCCCGCACGTCGCCGAGCACCATCGTCGGCGTCTCCTCGGTGTACCCGTCGAAGGAGATCCCGAGCAGCTCCCGGACCGTGCTGCGGCCCCCGTCGCACCCGGCGAGGTAACCCGCCCGGGCCGTGCGTCCGTCGGACAGCCGCGCGGTGACCCCGCCCGCGTCCTGGGCGATGCCGGCGACCCCGGCCCCGTACTCGACCCGTACGCCGAATCCGGCGAGCCGCTCCCGCAGCACCTCCTCGACCCGCCACTGGCCGATGAGGAGCCCGTCGCCGCCGGGTGTGTCGCCGACGTGGGCGCCGTCGAAGTACTTGCGCAGCACCAGGCCCCGCGTGCCGAGGGCGCAGAGCTGCTCGGCGACGCCGAGGCGGCCGAGGGCCGCCAGACCCTCCGGGGTGAGGCCTTTGCCGCGGGACTCGCGGTGCGGACCCGGCCGCCGTTCGAGGACGCGCACGCGGACGCCCCTGAGGGCGAGGTCACAGGCCAGGGTCAGCCCGGTGGGGCCGGAGCCCGCGATCAGTACGTCGGTCATCGGAGGTCCTCTCGTCGTCGGTGACTCAAGGAAAGCGCCTCGCCCGCGAAAAAGCAACCTGGTTACGAAATTAACTCGGTAATGATCCTGTGCTACGCTGTGGAGCATGGACAAGACGACCGGCCTGCGCGAGAGCAAGAAACTGCGTACGCGCCGCCAGCTGGCGGCCACGGCGCTCGAACTCTTCCTGGAGCGTGGCTTCGACGCCGTTTCGGTGGCCGATGTGGCCGCGGCGGCCGAGGTCTCCAAACCCACCCTTTTCCGGTATTTCCCCAGCAAGGAGGACCTGCTGCTCGACCGGTTCGCCGACCACCAGGACGAGGCGGCGCGCATCGTGCGCGACCGGGCGCCCGGCCGCACTCCCGTGCGGGCGGTGCGCGAGCACTTCGTGGAGGCCCTCGCCGGGCGCGACCCCATCACCGGGCTCTGTGACCATCCCGGCGTGCTCGCCTTCCAGCGGCTGCTGTACTCCACGCCGAGCCTGGAGTCCCGCATGGCGCACTACACGGCGCGCGAAGTGGAGCTGCTCGCCGCCGTCCTGGAGGCGGAAGCGGTCGCCCCGCTGACCGCCCGTCTGGCGTCGTTGAGCCTGGTGACGGTCCGCCAGGAGCTGGGCCGCGAGAACTGGCGGCGGATCTCCGCCGGCCGGAGCGCCGACGAGGTCTACCCCACGGCCCTCGCCGACGCCGACACCGCCTTCGCCCTCGTGGCGGACGGCCTGGACGCCGCCCTCCCGCCCCGCCGCCACCCGGCGGACCTTCCCGACGCGCACACCGCCCCCGCCCCACCCGTTCCCGGAGGTGGTGTTGGATGAAGTGGCCCGCCCCGGCGGAAGCGCCGTGTGGCCGACGAAAGGACGACCCTTGAAGGTACTGATCGCGGGTGGCGCCGGATTCATCGGCAGCACCGTCGCCTCGGCCTGCGCCGACCACGGCATCACCCCCGTTATCCTCGACAACCTCGCCACCGGCCGGCGGGAGTTCACCGAAGGGCGGATCTTCTACGAGGGGGACATCTGCGACGGCGCCCTGGTCGACCGGATCTTCGCCGAGCACCCCGACATCCGGACGGCCATCGACTGCGCCGCCCTCATCGTCGTCCCGGACTCGGTCGCGAACCCCCTCGGCTACTACCGCGAAAACGTCTCCAAGGGCATCCAGTTCCTGGAGCACCTCGTCCGGGGCGGCTGCCGCAACCTGCTCTTCAGCAGTTCGGCCTCGCTCTACCGGGCCGACCCCGAGGACTTCTCCGTCGACGAGGACTCCCCGGTCGAGACGCTCAGCCCGTACGCGCGGACGAAGGCGCTCTTCGAGACGGTCCTGTGCGACGTCGCCGCCTCCGGCGCGCTGGACGTCGTCTCCCTGCGCTACTTCAACCCCATCGGTGCCGATCCCCGTCTGCGCAGCGGACTCCAGATCAGGACGCCCACGCACGCCCTGGGCAAGATGATCGACGTCCATCACGCCCGGGAGACGTTCTCCCTCACCGGCACCGACTACCCGACGCGTGACGGCTCGGGGATCCGCGACTACGTCCACGTCTGGGACCTGGCCACCGCCCACGTCCGGGCCATCGAGCGGTTCGGGGCGATCACCCGGGAGCAGCCCTACCGGGTCGTCAACCTCGGCACCGGCCGGGGCACCACCGTCCGCGAACTCGTCACCGCGTTCGAGTCGGTCACCGGGGTGCCGCTCCCCGTCGTCGAGACCGCCCGCAGGCCCGGGGACTCCGCAGGTGCCTACGCCCGCGCCGAGCTGGCCGGGGAACTGCTCGGCTGGAAGGCCGAGTACTCCCTGGAGGACGGCATCCGCGATTCGCTGCGCTGGTACGACCGCCGTGACGAGGTGATCGGCGCCGGTGGCTGAGCCGGGCCCCGGGGGCTCGGGGTGGGGGGGAGGGTCAGTCGACGAGCATGCGCTTGAGCTCGCGTGCCGCGCGGGGCGGCGCCACGTCGGTGCGGTGGGCCAGGGCGATCGTGCGACGCAGCGGGGAGCCGGCGAGGCGGGTGGTGCGCAGGCCCGGATCGGCGTGGTCGACGACCATGGCCGGAACCAACGCGATGCCCAGCCCCGCCCGCGCGAAGCCCAGTACCGCGTCCATCTCGCCGCCCTCCACCGTGAACACCGGCTCGAAGCCCGCTGCCCGGCAGGCCGCCACGGTCAGGTCCCGCAGGTCGTAGCCGTGCCGGAACATCACCATGGGCTCGTCGCGCAGGTCCGCGATCGTCGGCTCCCGGCCTCCCGCCGGTGCCGGGAGCGCGGCCGACGACACCACGACCAGTTCCTCCGTCAGCAGCTCCACCGTCGTCAGGGCGGGCGCCGAGGGCGGCAGCGGCAGTGCGATCAGCGCCAGGTCCAGGGCCCCGCGCGCCAGTTCGCGCACCAGGTCCAGCGAACCGCTCTCCTCGATCAGCAGCTCGATCCCCGGGTGCGCCGTGTGGAAGGCCCGCAGTACGGCGGGCAGCAGACCCGTGCACACGCTCGGCGTCGCGCCCAGCCGCACCCGCCCCCGGCGCAGCTGCGCCAGCTCCTGGACCTCCAGCCGCGCCGTGTCCGCGTCGGCCAGGATCCGGCGGGCCAGTGGGAGCAGTGCCTCGCCCGCGTCGGTGAGCGCGATGTTCCCCCGGACGCGGCTGAACAGTTCGGCCCCCAGCTCCCGCTCCAGGGCCTTGATCTGCTGCGACAGCGAGGGCTGCGCCACGTGCTCGCGCTCGGCGGCGCGGGTGAAGTGCCGGGTCTCGGCGACGGCCACGAAGTAGACGAGCTGCTGGAACTGCATGCCCCCAGCGTAGGCCCGCCGATAGGGATTGCCTATCGCGATCAGCTCTTCCATGTCTTGGACCTTTCGGGACTTTGGTCCTTACGGTCAATGGCATGGCTCTGGCAACGCGGACGGATCGACGGCCGTCCACCTCACGCACCGTCTGGGACTCCACCGTCGGCAAGAAGTCCGTGATGGCCGTCTCCGGCCTGATCATGCTCGGCTACCTCGTCGTGCACATGCTCGGCAACCTCAAGATCTTCTTCGGTGCCGACGAGTTCAACGGCTACGCCCACTGGCTGCGCACCCTCGGTTCCCCCTTCCTACACCACGAGTGGGCCCTGTGGATCGTCCGCGTCGTGCTCGTCGCCGCCGTCGTCGCCCACGCGGTGTGCGCCTACCAGCTGAGCCGCCGCGACATCAGGGCGCGCCCGGTGAAGTACGTCCACAAGCGCCGCCGCGCGAGCTACGCCACCCGCACCATGCGCTGGGGCGGGATCATCCTCGCCCTCTTCATCGTCTGGCACCTCCTCGACCTGACCACCCTCACCGTCAACGAGCGCGCCTGGGCCGGTCACCCGTACGAGAACGTCCTGGCCACCTTCTCCACCTGGTACGGGAACACGATCTACATCGTGGCGATGGCCGCCCTCGGCCTGCACGTCCGCCACGGCTTCTGGAGCGCCGCCCAGACCCTCGGGGCGGGCCGCGCCCGGCGCGAGCGGACGCTGAAGTTCCTGGCCAACGCCCTGGCCCTCGTCCTCTTCGCGGGCTTCGTGTCCGTCCCCGTCGCCGTCATGACCGGAGTGGTGAACTGACCATGACCGAGTACGCCCACTACACCACCGGCGATCCGATCGCCGACACCAAGGCCCCCGGCGGCCCGATCGCCGAGCGCTGGGACCGCCGCCGCTTCGAGGCCAAGCTGGTCAACCCCGCCAACCGCCGCAAGCACCGCGTCATCGTCGTCGGCACCGGCCTGGCGGGCGGCGCGGCCGGGGCCACCCTCGCCGAGCAGGGCTACCACGTCGTCCAGTTCTGCTTCTCCGACTCCCCGCGCCGCGCGCACTCCATCGCCGCGCAGGGCGGCATCAACGCCGCGAAGAACTACCGCAACGACGGGGACTCCGTCCACCGGCTCTTCTACGACACCGTCAAGGGCGGCGACTTCCGCGCCCGGGAGTCCAACGTCCACCGGCTCGCCCAGATCTCCGTCGAGATCATCGACCAGTGCGTCGCCCAGGGCGTCCCCTTCGCCCGCGAATACGGCGGCCTCCTCGACACCCGCTCCTTCGGCGGCGTCCAGGTCTCCCGGACCTTCTACGCCCGCGGACAGACCGGCCAGCAGCTGCTGCTCGGCGCCTATCAGGCGCTGTCCCGGCAGATCGCCGCCGGCAACGTCGAGATGCACGCCCGCACCGAGATGCTCGACCTGATCACGGTCGACGGCGTGGCCCGCGGCATCGTCACCCGGGACCTGGTCACCGGCGAGATCGCCACCCACTACGCCGACGCCGTGGTCCTGGCCAGCGGCGGCTACGGAAACGTCTTCTACCTCTCCACCAACGCCATGAACTCCAACGCGACCGCCGTCTGGCGGGCGCACCGGCGCGGCGCCCACTTCGCCAACCCCTGCTTCACCCAGATCCACCCCACCTGCATCCCGCGCACCGGCGACCACCAGTCCAAGCTCACCCTGATGAGCGAGTCGCTGCGCAACGACGGCCGCATCTGGGTCCCCAAGGCGCAGGGCGACACCCGGCCGGCAGCCGAGATCCCCGAGCAGGAGCGCGACTACTACCTGGAGCGGATCTACCCCGCCTTCGGCAACCTCGTCCCGCGCGACATCGCCTCCCGCGCCGCGAAGAACGTCTGCGACGAGGGCCGCGGCGTGGGCCCCGGCGGCCAGGGCGTCTACCTCGACTTCGCCGACGCGATCCGCCGCATGGGCAAGGACAGCGTCGCCGAGAAGTACGGCAACCTCTTCGAGATGTACGAGCGGATCACCGCGGAGAACCCGTACGAGGTGCCCATGCGGATCTACCCGGCCGTGCACTACACGATGGGCGGGCTGTGGGTCGACTACGACCTCCAGACCACCGTCCCCGGCCTCTTCGCGATCGGCGAGGCCAACTTCTCCGACCACGGGGCCAACCGCCTCGGCGCCTCCGCGCTCATGCAGGGCCTCGGCGACGGCTACTTCGTGCTCCCCTCCACCATCAACGACTACCTGGCCCGTCACCCGCACCACGAGCAGGTCGACGACGGCCACCCCGAGGCCGCGGCCGCCGTCCGCGAGACCCGCGACTGCCTCGCCAAACTGCTCGCCGTCGACGGCGACCGCACGCCCGACTCCTTCCACCGCGAGATCGGTGAGCTCATGTGGGAGTACTGCGGAATGGCCCGTACCGAGGAGGGCCTGCGCAAGGCCCTCGCCCGGATCCCCGAGATCCGCGAGGAGTTCTGGCGGCGGATCAAGGTCCCCGGCCGCGGCGAGGAGTTCAACCAGTCGCTGGAGAAGGCCAACCGCATCGTCGACTACCTCGAACTCGCCGAGCTGATGTGCCTCGACGCCCTCCACCGCGCCGAATCCTGCGGCGGCCACTTCCGGGAGGAGTCCCAGACCCCGGACGGCGAAGCGGCCCGCCGCGACGAGGAGTTCGGCTACGCGGCCGCCTGGGAGTACCGCGGCACCGGAGCCGCACCCGTCCTGCACAAGGAAGACCTCGTCTTCGAGTACGTCCACCCCACCCAGCGGAGCTACGCATGAAGCTCACCCTGCGCGTCTGGCGCCAGCGCAACCCCGACGCCCCCGGCGCCATGGCCTCCTACGAGGTCGACGGCATCTCGAAGGACATGTCCTTCCTGGAGATGCTCGACACCCTCAACGAGGACCTCATCCTGCGCGGCGAGGACCCGGTCGCCTTCGACCACGACTGCCGCGAGGGCATCTGCGGCGCGTGCAGCCTCGTCATCAACGGCGACGCCCACGGCCCCGAGCGCACCACCACCTGCCAGCTCCACATGCGCTCCTTCGCCGACGGCGACACCATCGACGTCGAACCGTGGCGGGCCTCGGCCTTCCCCGTGGTCAAGGACCTCGTCGTGGACCGCGGCGCCTTCGACCGGATCATCCAGGCCGGCGGCTACATCACCGCCCCGACCGGATCCGCGCCCGAGGCCCACGCCACCGCCGTGCCCAAGCCCGACGCCGACTTCGCCTTCGAGCACGCCGAGTGCATCGGCTGCGGCGCCTGCGTGGCGGCCTGCCCCAACGGCTCCGCGATGCTGTTCACCTCCGCCAAGGTCAACCACCTGGGCGTGCTCCCGCAGGGTTCGCCCGAGCGCGAGACGCGGGTGCTGGACATGGTGGCCCGGATGGACGACGAGGGCTTCGGCGGCTGCACCCTGACCGGCGAGTGCGCGACGGCCTGCCCCAAGGGCATCCCGCTCCCGTCGATCGCCGCGATGAACAAGGAGTGGCTGCGGGCGGTCCGCAAGAGCTGACCACCCGCCCGCGCCGCCCCGCCGCCCTCGCCCCGCCGGCCCGCGGCGTCGGCCGATCGGCTGATCCGATCGGCCGACCGGGCGCTCGTGGGGGCGCTCCGCCGTGCCGCGCCCCCGACGCGCACCGCCCGTGCGGTTCAGTGGGCCCATGCCACAAGCCCACGCCGGGTCCGGACCGCGCCGACGCAGCGTGCTGGCCGCCGCCCTCGTACCCCTGGCGGCGGCCGGGTGCACCGCGGGGGAGGATCCCCGAAGCCCGGCGCCCGGGCCGCAGCCGTCCGCGAAGGACGCCCTCGTCATGGTGATCCGGCACGCCGAGAAGCCGTACGCCGGAGACACCGCCGAGGACGACGACGGCGTTCCGCACCCCGGCTCCCTCGCGGGCCGGGGCGTCCGCCGCGCCGAGGAACTGCACCGGCTGTTCGCGCCGGCCGACCACGCCCCGCTGCCCCGGCCCGCCGCGCTCTTCGCCACCGGCGGACCGGCGGGTGCCCCCGCCCGGTGCAAGCAGACCCTGGAACCGATGGCCGCCGCCCTGCGAATGCCCGTACGCGGTGAATTCGCCCTCGGCGGCGAGGCGGAGCTGGCGCGCGCCGTCCTGGAATGCCGGATGCCCGTCCTGGTCTGCTGGGAGCACACCGGCGTCCCCCGGCTGCTGCACGCCCTCGGCGCGGACCGGATCCTCGGGCTGCCCGCCGCCTGGCCCGACCGCTACGACCTCGTCTGGACCTTCACCCGCACCCGGGGCCACTGGGCCTTCCGCGAGCTCGCGCAGCACCTCCTGCCCGGCGACGCGTAGGAACCGGGGGTTGGCCCCACCGGGGCCCGGGTGGTGGCGGGATCGTCCGCCCCTGCCGTCCGGGAGATCGTTGGACGCACCACCTACCGGTGGCCGTCCCGAGGATCCCCCGAGGAGTTGGCCCGTGCGCGAGCAGTCATGGCAGAGGTTCCGTGGTACCGGACGGTGGCGGGCGGCAGGCCGGTACGGCCCCGCGCGGGCCGTGGCCGCGCTGGCCGTGGGCGCCGTCGCGCTGGGCATCCCGGCGCCGGCCGTCGCCCACGACGCCGGCCCGGGAGCCACCGCGCAGGCTCGGCCCGACGCAGTCCAGCGGGGGCTGAGCGACCTCGTACGCACCGACGGCCAGCCCGGCGCGCTGGCGGCCGTCGTGGACGGCAAGGGCCGCACCCGGACCTACACCGCGGGCGCCGGCGACATCAGCACCGGCGCGAAGGTGCCGGCCGACGGCCGGGTGCGGATCGGCAGCAGCACCAAGACGTTCACCGCGGTGGTCGTCCTCCAGCTCGTCGGGGAGGGCAGGATCGGCCTCGACACCAAGGTCGACACCCATCTGCCGGGCCTGCTCCGCGGCAAGGGCATCGACGGGCGGGACATCACGGTGCGCGAGCTGCTCCAGCACACCAGCGGACTCCCCGAGTACGAGGACCTCGTCGACGAGGACATCCTCGACGGCCGCCACCTCGACCCCCGCGACCTCCTCGACCGGGCGCTGCGGCGCGAGGCCGCCTTCGCCCCCGGGACGGGCTGGGCGTACAGCAGCACGAACTACGTGGTGGCCGGACTGATCGTCCAGAAGGTCACCGGGCGGCCGCTGGCCGAGGAGATCGACCGGCGCGTCATCAAGCCCGCCGGGCTGCGCGACACCTACTTCCCCGCCCCCGGCGAGAAGGGCATCCGCGGACCCCATCCGCACGGCTACCGGCGCGAGGCCCCGGGCGGCCCGCTGCGCGACGTCACGCGGATCGATCCCTCCGGGGCCTGGGCGGCCGGCCAGATGGTCTCCACCAACGCCGACCTCAACCGGTTCTTCACCGCGGTCCTGGACGGCAGCCTCCTCAAGGAGCCCCAGCTCACCCAGATGCGCACCACCGTCCCCATCGGCGACACCGGCGCCGGCTACGGACTGGGGATCATGAGCAGGCCCCTGTCGTGCGGCGGCGTCTACTGGGGCCACGGCGGCGACATCGCCGGGTTCGAGACCCGCGGCGGGGTCACCGAGGCGGGCCACCGCGCGGTCGCCATCGCCGTGACCAGCGTCCCGCCGGACGGGCCGCCCACGAAGCACCTGGAGGTGCTCGTGGACACCGCCCTCTGCGGCTGAGCGGGGCGGAGCCGGTCACACCGCATGGGCCGAGGGCGAAACCGGTTCCCCCGCATGATCATCGGACTCAGAATGATCACCATGACGACGACACGAGTGATCACGCAGCAGACCATCGGCGGAGCCGGCGTACTGGAACTCGCCGAGGTACCGCTCCCCGCCCCGGGCCCCGGTGAGGTGCTGGTCCGGGTGCGGGCGACCGGAATGAACCCCGCGGACTGGAAGGTCCGCATCGGCAAGGTGGACTTCTTCGGGCCGCCGCCCTTCGTCCTGGGCCACGAGTTCAGCGGCACGGTCGAGGCCGCCGGCGACGGCGCGACCCGGTTCGCGGCGGGCGAGGAGGTCTACGGATGGACCGTCCCGCCCCACGGCAGCCACGCCGACCACGTGGTGGTGCCCGAGGACCGCATCGCGCCCAAGCCGCGCACGCTGGACCACGTCGGCGCCGCGGCCCTGCCGATCTCGGGCTTCACCGCCTACCAGGCCCTGGTCACCCTCTCCGACGTGCGGCCCGGTCAGCGGGTGCTGATCCACGGCGCGGCCGGGGGAGTCGGTCACCTCGCCGTCCAGATCGCCAAGGCCCGGGGCGCGTACGTGATCGGCACCGCCCGCGCCGCGAAGCACGCCTACCTGAAGGGACTCGGCGCCGACGAACTGATCGACTACACGGTGCGGGACTTCTCGGAGCTGCGCGGCATCGACATGGTGCTGGACACCATCAGCAACGACTACGGCCCGCGTTCCCTGCCCACCCTCGAACCGGGCGGCATCCTGGTCGACGTCGTCGGAGTCGGCGTGGACCGCACCGAGGTGACCGCCCGCGCGGCCGAACTCGGCGTACGTTTCGTGGAGTTCTTCCTCGAACCCACTCCCGCCGTGCTGACCGCCTTCGCCGAGCTCGTCGACACCCACGGGGTGCGTCCCACGATCTCCGAAACCCTCCCGCTCACCGAGGCCGCCACGGCGCACGAGCTCAGCGAAACCGGCCGGGTCCAGGGCAAGATCGTCCTCGTGCCCTGACGGATGCCCGGACGGCCTAGGCCAGAGCCCGGGCCAGGTAGGGGGCCGTGCGCGAGCCGGCGCAGGCGGCCACCTCGGAGGGCGGGCCGCAGGCCGTGACGCGGCCGCCCTCCGTGCCGCCGCCCGGGCCCAGGTCGATGACCCAGTCCGCGCCGGCCACCACCTCCATGTCGTGTTCCACGACCACCACCGAGTGCCCCGCCTCCACCAGCCCGTGCAACTGCGCCAGCAGCACCCGCACATCGGCCGGGTGCAGCCCCGTCGTCGGCTCGTCCAGCAGGTACAGGGTGTGGTCCCGGCGCAGCCGCTGCAGCTCCGTGGCCAGCTTGATGCGCTGCGCCTCGCCGCCCGAGAGCTCCGTCGCGGGCTGACCCAGCCGCAGGTACCCCAGACCGATGTCCGCCAGCGCCCGAAGGCTGCGCTCCGCCGCCGGGACCCCGGCGAAGAACTCCGCGGCCGCCTCCACCGTCAGGCCCAGCACCTGCGCGATGTCCAGCCCGCGGTAACGCACCTCCAGCGTCCCGGGGGCGTACCGGGCGCCCCCGCACGCGGGGCACGGCGCGTACGTACTGGGCAGGAAGAGCAGCTCGACCGAGACGAAGCCCTCGCCCTGGCAGGTCTCGCAGCGGCCCCCCGGCACGTTGAAGGAGAACCGGCCCGCCTTCCAGCCGCGCGCCTTCGACTCCGGCAGCGCCGTGAACAGCCTGCGCACGACGTCGAACAGCCCCGTGTACGTGGCCAGGTTGGAGCGCGGGGTGCGCCCGATCGGCTTCTGGTCCACCTCCACCAGACGGCGCACCGGGAAGTCCGGCTCCGCCAGCCGCCCGGCGACCTCCCGGGCCAGCACCTCGCCGACCAGCGTGGACTTCCCCGAACCCGACACCCCGGTCACCGCCGTGAACACCCCGAGCGGGAACCGCGCCGTGACGCCGCGCAGGTTGTGCCGCTCGACGCCCGCCAGCCGGACCCATCCGGTGGCCGTTCGCGGCTGCCGGGGTCCGTCCGCCGGGGGCTCCGCGAACAGGTGGCGGCCCGTCGCCGAGTCCGCCACGTCCGCCAGCCCGCGCGGCGGCCCGCTGTAGAGCACCCGGCCGCCGTGCTCCCCGGCCAGCGGGCCGACGTCCACCAGCCAGTCCGCGTGCCGCACCACGTCCAGGTCGTGCTCCACCACGAACACGGTGTTCCCGGCCGCCTTGAGCCGGTCCAGTACGCCGAGCAGCGCCTCGGTGTCGGCCGGGTGCAGCCCCGCCGACGGCTCGTCCAGCACGTACACCACCCCGAACAGCCCCGACCGCAGCTGCGTGGCCAGCCGCAGCCGCTGGAGTTCGCCCGCCGACAGCGTCGGGGCGGTCCGGTCCAGGCTCAGGTAGCCGAGCCCGAGCTCCACCACCGGCCCGATGCGCGCGCGCAGGTCCTCGGCGAGCACCCGGCCGGCCTCCCCCTCGGGCCGGGTCCGTGCGAGTACGTCGTCCAGCTCGGTCAGCGCCACCCCCGCGAGCTCGGCGATGGTGCGGCCGGCGAAGGTCACCGCGAGGGCCTCCGCACGCAGCCTGCGTCCCCCGCACACCGGGCACGGAGCGTCGGTGAGGAACTTCTCGGCGCGCGCCCGCAAGGTGGCGCTCTTGGTGTCCGAGAAGGTCCGCATGACGTAGCGGTGCGCGCTCATGTAGGTGCCCTGATAGGGCCGCTGGATCCGGTTCGCTTCGCGCACCGGGTGCACCGTGACCACCGGCTGCTCCTCGGTGAACAGGATCCACTCGCGCTCCGCGGCCGGCAGCTCCCGCCAGGGCCGGTCCACGTCGTGCCCGAGGGCGTCCAGCACGTCCCGCAGGTTCTTGCCCTGCCAGGCTCCGGGCCAGGCGGCGACGGCCCCCTGACGGATCGACAGCGAGGGGTCGGGGACCAGCAGTTCCTCGCTGGTGCGGTGGACGCGGCCGAGGCCGTGGCAGGAGGGGCAGGCCCCGGCGGCGGTGTTGGGGGAGAAGGAGTCCGAGTCCAGGCGCGGCGCGCCCGGCGGATAGGTGCCGGCCCGGGAGTACAGCATCCGCAGGGAGTTGGAGAGCAGGGTCACCGTGCCCACGGAGGAACGCGAGCCGGGGGAGGACCGGCGCTGCTCCAGCGAGACGGCGGGCGGCAGCCCGGTCACCGAATCCACCTTCGGGGCGCCGATCTGGTGGATGAGCCGCCGGGCGTACGGGGCGACCGACTCGAAGTAGCGGCGCTGGGCCTCCGCGTAGAGGGTCCCGAAGGCGAGGGAGCTCTTCCCCGATCCGGAGACGCCGGTGAAGACGGTCAGTGTGTCTCGCGGGATGTCCACGTCGACCCCGCGCAGGTTGTGCTCCCGGGCGCCCCGCACCCGTACGCGGGGGTCGACGGCGTCGGGTCCGGAGGCGTAATCATCGGCGGAGTGGCGCATTCGCCCCAGTTTAGGCCCTACGCGAGTCCGGCGATCCGGGCCAGCCCGGCGAAGCTCTCCAGCAGTGCCGTGCGGTCGTGGGTGGAGGTGGTGACGAGCAGCTCGTCCGCGCCGGTGGTCCGCGCGATCAGCCCGAGCTCCGCCGCGACCTGCTCCGGCGTACCGGCGACGTGCCCGGTCAGGCCTTTCTCGTAGAGCTCCCGCTCCTTCGGCGTCATCTCCAGCGCCTCGACCTCCTCGGCCGGGCGCAGGGGCGGGAAGCTGCCCCGGGTGCGGGAGTGGGCCAGGGCCCAGGCCTCCGGGACCAGGATCCGCCGGGCGGCCTCCTCGGTGGCGGCGACCGCGACGGTCCCGGACAGCACGACGTACGGCTCCGCGCCCCAGGAGGAGGGCCGGAACTCCTCGCGGTAGCGGCCGATGACCTCCGCCGTCCGGGCGCGGGCGCGCAGGTCGCCCACCACCAGCGGCAGCCCGGCGCGGGCCGCGATCCCGGCGCCCTCGCCGGTGGCCAGCACGAAGGGCGGGATCCGCAGGCCCTCCGCCGGGCGGGCGTGCACCTCGGGGTGGGCCCGCTGGGTGCCGTCGAGCCAGCCCAGCAGTTCGGCGAGCTGCTCCTCGAAGCGGTCGGCGTCGGCGGTGTCGCTGCCCAGGGCCCGGCGGATGCCGCCGGTGAAGCCGACCGAGCGGCCGAGGCCCATGTCGATCCGGCCGGGGAACAGCGCCTCCAGGACCCCGAACTGCTCCGCCACCACCAGCGGCCGGTGGTTGGGCAGCATCACCCCGCCGGTGCCGACCCGGATCCGGCGGGTGGCCGCGGCCACGGCGGCGGCCAGGACGGTCGGTGCGGAGCCCGCGACGCCGGGCACGCTGTGGTGCTCCGACACCCAGAACCGGTGGTAGCCGAGTTCGTCGGCGGTCCGGGCCAGCTCCACGGTGTCGCGCAGGGCCTGCGGGGCGGGGTGGCCCGTGCGGGTGCGGGACCGGTCGAGGATCGAGATCTTCTGCATCACACTGCTGTCAACGCCCGGCGGGGGCGATGATTCCCCGGCCGGGGCCCCGGCCGTCCGCCGCCGGGCGCGCGTCCCGCGCTTCTGGTCCGGTGTCACGGGCAGCGCCTACGCTGCCGTCATGACCGCGCGCGCACCCCGGCCACCCCTGGCCGTCTTCGACATCGACAACACGCTGGCCGACACCACCCACCGCCAGCACTTCCTGGAAGGCCGGCCCCGGGACTGGGAGGGCTTCTTCGGCGCGGCCCCGGCCGATCCGCCGCTGGCCCGCGGCATCGCGCTGGCGGTGGAGAGCGCGGCCGACTGCGAGGTCGTCTACCTGACCGGCCGCCCGGAGCGCTGCCGGGCGGACACCGCGGACTGGCTGACGCGGCACGGCCTGCCCGAGGGCCGGGTGTGGATGCGCGGCGACCGGGACCGGCGCCCGGCCCGGCTGACCAAGCTCGAGGTGCTCCAGCGCATCGCCCGCGGCCGGGAGGTCCGGATGCTCGTGGACGACGACGAGCTCGTCTGCCAGGCCGCCCGCGCCGCCGGCTTCCGCGTGGTCCTCGCCGACTGGGCGGCCGAGGCGCCGGAGCTCAAGTCCGCGCAGGAGGGCGAAGGCCGCACCTGAGGACCGCGCGCCCGGCGCCGCGTTCCGGGAGCCGTGCCGCCCCCCGGGAGCGCCGCTCAGTCGCTCACTCCTCGCCGTCGAGGCGGAAGCCCACCTTCAGGCCCACCTGGTAGTGCGCGACCTCGCCGTTCTCGATGTGCCCGCGCACCTGCGTGACCTCGAACCAGTCCAGCGCGCGCAGGGTCTGGCCCGCGCGGGCGATCCCGTTCCTGATGGCCTGATCGATCCCGTCGGGCGAGGTGCCGACGATTTCGGTCACCCGGTAGGTGTGGTTGGACATGGGGGTCTCCCGCCAGTCGTCGCTGTTGCCTTGTTCCACGGTGCCCCAGTAAGGCCGGGTCCGCGAACTTTGCGTGAACAGTCCCGGGAGAAAGGGGGTTGACCCACCCATTGGTCTATGCCAATTTCAAGCCATCTGAGATCCATCCCCAGAAGGTGACCCTCGTGAAGATGCGCTTCCTCGCCATGTGCACGGCCCTTGCGGCGGCCGCCGCCCTCACCGCCTGTGGCAGCCAGTCGGCCGGATCCGGAGGGGGCTCCGAGAAGGTGACCCTCTGGCTGATGAAGGGCAGCGCCTCCGACGACTTCATCGCCAAGTTCACCGCCGACTTCGAGAAGCAGCACCCCGGCATCGACCTCGACGTACGGATCCAGGAGTGGAAGGGGATCGGCGACAAGGTCAACGCCGTGCTGTCCGGCAAGGCCAAGGACGGCGCCGACGTCATCGAGGTCGGCAACACCCAGGTCGCCCAGTACGTAGAGACCGGCGGCCTGTCCGAGCTCACCCTCGAAGGCCTGCGCAGCTGGGGCAGCAAGGACTGGCTGCGCGGCCTCTCCGATCCGGGCAGCGTCAACGGGGCCCAGTACGGCGTCCCGTGGTACGCCGCCAACCGGGTGGTCATCTACAACAAGGAGCTCTTCACGGGCGCCGGGATCAAGACGCCGCCCAAGACCCGCCAGGAGTGGATCTCCGACACCCAGAAGCTCGACAAGGGAGACCAGCAGGGCATCTACCTGCCCGGCCAGAACTGGTACGTCCTCGCCGGGTTCGTCTGGGACGAGGGCGGCGAGCTGGCCGTCGAGACGAGCGGGCAGTGGGTCGGCGCGCTCGACGACGAGAAGGCCCTGGCCGGCATGGACTTCTACAAGCAGCTCCAGGCGCTCGGCGACGGCCCCAAGGGTGCCGACGAGGAGACGCCCCCGCAGTCCGAGGTCTTCGCCCGCGGCCAGGTCGCCCAGATCATCGCCCCGCCCGGCCAGGCCGCGCAGATCGAGGCGGCCAACCCCGCGCTCAAGGGCAAGCTCGGCTTCTTCCCCATCCCCGGCAAGACCGCCGAGAAGCCCGGGGCCGTCTTCACCGGCGGCTCCGATCTGATCATCCCGGAGAAGACGAAGCAGCGCGCCCGCGCCGTCGACCTGATCACCGCCCTGGTCAGCGAGAAGTGGCAGACGGAGCTCGCCCGCACCATGAGCTACGTCCCCAACAAGACCACCCTCGCCCACGTGGTCGACGGCAACGACGGCGCCGCCGCGATGGCGCCCGGCGCCGCCCAGGGCCGGGCCACCCCGAAGTCCGCGCGCTGGGCCGAGGTCGAGGCCAAGAACCCGATCAAGCCCTACATGACGGCCGTCCTGAACGGCCAGGACGCCAGGCAGGCCGCGAAGACGGCCTCGGACACGGTGAGCAAGGTGCTCAGCTCCGACCGCTGAGCACCCCCGTCCGCCGAGTTCAGCGTCCGCACATCCGAGGGCCGCTGAGCGGTCATGTCGAATCCAGCCGGTCACGGAAGAAGTAAAGGAGCCGGGCCCGCCCACCTGCGGCCCGGCCCCATGTGCCCGGATCAGGAGCAGCCATGACCATCGCACCCCTGTCCCCGTCCCCCCTCGCACCTCCCGCCGCGTCCCCCCTCGCACCGCCCGTCCCGTCGGCCCCGGCCACCCCGTACGCCCCCCGGTACGCCGTCCGCCTCGCCCGCGACGAGAACGAGGTGCGGGCCGCCCAGCGCCTGCGCCACCAGGTCTTCGCCGGCGAGCTCGGCGCCCGCCTCGACGGCCCCGAGCCCGGCCTGGACACCGACTCCTTCGACGCCTACTGCGACCACCTCCTCGTCCTCGACGAGGAGACCGAGCAGGTCGTCGGCACCTACCGGCTGCTGCCCCCCGAGCGCGCCGCCGTCGCCGGGCGCCTGTACTCCGAGGGCGAGTTCGACCTGTCCGCCCTCGACCCGATCCGCCCGGACCTGGTCGAGGTCGGCCGCTCCTGCGTGCACCCCGACCACCGCAACGGCGCCGTCATCGCCCTGATCTGGGCCGGGCTCGCCCGCTACATGGAGCGCTCCGGGCACAACTGGCTCGCCGGCTGCTGCTCGATCCCCCTGGCCGACGGCGGGGTGCTGGCCGCCGCCACCCGGGAGAGCGTACTGGCCCGCAGCCTCGCCCCGCAGGAGTACCGCGTCACCCCGCACCTGCCCTGGAGCCCCGAGGGCGTCGCCGTCCCCGGACGCATGGAGCTGCCGCCCCTGCTGCGCGGATACCTGCGCCTGGGCGCCTGGGTCTGCGGGGAGCCCGCCCTCGACGCCGGGTTCGGTTGCGCCGACCTGTACGTGCTGCTCTCCCTGCGCCGGACCAACCCCCGCTACCTGAACCACTTCCTCTCGCTCGCCCCGGGCGCATGAGCGCCTGGCTGCCCACGGCGCCCTGCACCCCGCAGCAGTGCGCCGCCCACCCCGGACGGATCGCGGCCGTCCCGCGCGCGGTGCTCCGGCTCGCCACCGCCCTCGCCCTGTTCCTGCTCGCCGTCCCGGCCGCCGCGCCCGTCCGGCTGCTCCCGGCGGGCCCCCGCCGCGCCCTGGTCCGGGCCTGGTCGACGGCGCTGCTGCGGGCGCTGGGCATACGGATCACCGTGCACGGGACCCCCGGCGACGACGGGGGCCGGCTGATCGTCGCCAACCACATCTCGTGGCTGGACATCCCCCTCGTCACCGCCGTGCTGCCCTGCCGGATGCTGGCCAAGAGCGAGATCGGCGCCTGGCCGGTGCTCGGCGGGCTCGCCGCCCGCGCCGGCACCCTGTTCATCGAACGCGACCGGATCCGGGCCCTGCCCGACACCGTCGCCACCGTCACCCGGGCGCTGCTGGCCGGGGACCGGGTGACCGTCTTCCCCGAGGGCTCCACCTGGTGCGGACGGGCCCAGGGGCCCTTCCGGCGGGCCGCCTTCCAGTCGGCGCTGGACGCGCGGGTCCCCGTACAGCCGGTGCGGCTGCGCTACCGGCTGGCGGACGGGGAGGCCGCGGGGGCGCCCGCCTTCGTCGGGGACGATCCGCTGACCGCCTCCCTGTGGCGGATCGCCCGGGCCCGCGGGGTGCACGCCGAGGTGTGGCTGCTGCCGCGGATCCCGCCGGGCCGTCACCCGGACCGGCGGGACCTCGCTCGGGCGGCCCGGCGGGCCGTCCTCGGCGGGCAGGACGAAGCGCGCGAGCGGCACCCGCTGGGGGGCGTACCCGCCCAGCCGCGCCCCTCAACGGTGGTGCGGGTGCCGCTGCGTCAGCCGGTGACGGAGTCCGCCACGCCGTCGGCCACCGACAGGGACAGCGCGAAACGTCCCTCCGCGTCCGTCCACCAGTGGGACAGCTCCAGCCCGGCCCCGGCCAGTTCCCTGCGGACGCCCTCCTGACGGAACTTCGCCGAGATCTCCGTCAGGATCTCCTCGCCCTCCTCGAACGGAACGGCGAGGTCCAGCGCCCTGACCTTCACCGTCACCGCCCGCGTGGCCCGCAGCCGCATCTCGATCCACTCGTGCTCCCGGTTCCACACCGCCACGTGCGTGAAGTCGGCGGTGTGGAAGTCCGCCCCCAGCTCCCGGTCGATCACCGCGAGCACGTTCTTGTTGAACTCCGCCGTCACCCCCCGGGCGTCGTCGTACGCCGCCACCAGCACGCCCTCGTCCTTGACCAGGTCCGTGCCCATCAGCAGGGCGTCCCCCGGCGAGAGCATGGCCCGTACCGACGCCAGGAACAGGGCCCGCTCGGGCGGCAGCAGGTTGCCGATCGTGCCGCCCAGGAACACCACCAGCCGCGGACCCGCCGACTGCGGCAGCCGCAGCGGCCTCGTGAAGTCCGCCAGCAGCGCGTGCACCCGCAGGCCCGGATGCTCGGCCAGCAGGGCCTCGGCCGCACCGGTCAGCGCGCTCTCGCTCACGTCCACCGGTACGTACGTCTCCAGCGCGGGCAGCGCCTCGATCAGGTGCCGGGTCTTCTCCGAGGAGCCGGAACCCAGCTCCACCAGGGTGCGCGCCCCGGTCACCGCCGCGATCTCCTGGGCCCGTTCCAGCAGGATCTCCCGCTCGGCGCGGGTCGGGTAGTACTCGGGCAGCCGGGTGATCTCCTCGAAGAGTTCACTGCCCCGGGCGTCGTAGAACCACTTGGGCGGCAGCTCCTTCGGGGAGCGGGTCAGCCCGCTCAGCACGTCGGTGCGCAGCGCCGCGTCGGCGGCGTGCTCGTCGAGGGTCCGGGTCAACTGGAAGTCGTTCACGCAGCGGTCTCCTTGAGCGGGGTCAGGGCGACCCGGGCGGGGGTGGCGGTCAGCAGGGTCCGGTCGGGCACTTCGCACCAGCGCGGATCGTCGTCGTACGGCTCCGACGCCACCACCACCTGGCGGGCGGGCGGATCGGCGAGGTACCACAGGGAATCGCCCCAGGCGGTCGCGGCGATGGCCGTGCCGTCGGTCAGCAGCAGGTTCAGCCGGGATCCGGGAGCGGCGCCGGCCAGCTCGCGGACCGGCTCCGCCAGGGCCGTGCCCAGGTCGTCGCCGCCGCGCAGCCGGTGCAGCACCAGCGCCCATACGAACGCCGAGTCGGTGCGCGCGGCCAGCTGGAGCAGCTCCTGCGGCGGCAGGGCGGCGGCGGGCTCCGCCATCGCGTCCGGCCAGTCCCGCAGGGCCCCGTTGTGGCTGAACAGCCAGGGCCCCGAGGCGAAGGGCGCCGCGGCCGCCTCCCCGTCCGGCCCGGCGAAGGTGGCGTCGCGGACGGCGGCCAGGAAGGCCCCGCTGCGCACCACGCGGGCGAGGTCGGCGAAGCCCGGATCCCCCCAGAGCGGCCGGTCGCGCCGGTAGCGCGCCGGGACCGGATCGCCCTCGGCGTACCAGCCGACGCCGAAGCCGTCCGCGTTGACGGTGCCGTGCCGCTGCCGGCGCGGCGCCCAGGACTGCCGCACCAGGGCGTGCCCGGGCTCGCTGAGCAGCCGCCCCAGCGGTACGGGCGGTCCCAGGTAGGCGAGGTGACGGCACATCAGGCGTCACCCGCCGTACGGAACCCGGCGAAGATCTGCCGCCGCACGGGCAGGTCCCAGTTGCGGAACGTGCCCCGGCAGGCGACCTGGTCCACGGCGAAGGAGCCGCCGCGCAGGACCTTGTGCTCCGGCCCGAAGAACACCTCCGAGTACTCGCGGTACGGGAAGGCGCGGAAGCCCGGGTACGGCAGGAAGTCCGAGGACGTCCACTCCCACACGTCGCCGATCAGCTGACGCACCCCGAGCGGGGAGGCGCCGGCCGGGTAGCCGCCCGCGGCGGCCGGGCGCAGGTGGCGCTGGCCCAGGTTGGCGTGGGCGGGGGTGGGGTCGGCGTCGCCCCACGGGTAGCGCCGGGAGCGGCCCGAGACCGGGTCGTGGCGGGCGGCCTTCTCCCACTCGGCCTCGGTGGGCAGGCGCCGGCCCGCCCAGCGGGCGTACGCGTCCGCCTCGTACCAGCTGACGTGGAGCACCGGCTCGTCGGCGGGCACCGGCTCGGTCACCCCGAAGCGCCGGCGCAGCCACTGCCCGCCCTCGCGCGTCCAGAACAGCGGGGCGCCGATGTCGTGGGCGCGGATCTGGTCCCAGCCCTCGGCGGCCCACCAGCGGCGCTCGCGGTAGCCGCCGTCGGCCATGAAGGCCTGGAACGCGGCGTTGGTCACCGGGGCCGTGTCGATCCGGAAGGCGGGAACCTCCCGGACGTGCGCGGGCCGCTCGTTGTCCAGCGACCAGGGCTCGGCGGAGGTGCCCATGGTGAACGGCCCGCCCGGCACCAGGACGTCGGCGCTCTCCGGCGGCGGCCCCTGCGGCGGACCGGGGTCCGGCGCGGTCAGGACCGGCCCGCCCGAACGCAGTTGATGGGTGATCAGCATCGTTTCGTCGTGCTGCTGTTCGTGCTGGGCGATCATTCCGAAGACGTAGCCCCCGTCGAGCAGGGCCGTGCCCTCCAGCGGGGTGCGCTCCAGCAGGTCGAAGACGCGTCCGCGGACCTCGGCCGCGTAGCCGCGGGCCTCGGCGGGCCCCAGCAGGGGAAGCTTCGGACGCTCCGAACGGGGATGCTCGAAGGCGTCGTACAGCGGGTCGATCTCGGGACGCATCGACGCGCGGCCGGCCACGTTGCGCAGCAGCCAGAGCTCCTCCATGTTGCCGATGTGCGCCAGGTCCCAGACCAGCGGCGACATCAGCGGGGAGTGCTGCGCGGTCAGGTCCGGGTCGTCCACGGCGTCGGTCAGCGCCGCCGTGCGGGCGCGCGCCGCGGTCAGGGCGGCGACGGCCCGCTCACGCAGCGGTCCGGTGCCGGTCTCGGGGTGGGTCTCGGTGGTCACGGGCGCTGTCCCTTCCCGGCGGGGTGCAGGAGTGGTTCGTGTTCCCCGGAATCGTCGGCCGGGCAGCGGCCGCGCCGTACGTAGCGGTCGGTGAAGGACTCGACGGCGTCCCGCACGCGCGTGCTCGCCCCGAGCCGGGGCAGTGCCTCGCCCGCCGCCCGGAAACAGGCCGTGGCGGCCGTGCGCAGCTCCGGATCGGCCAGGCCGGTCCGGGCGGCCGTGTGCCACAGGGCGTTGCGCGGGGCGCGCGCGGACCCGTAGCCGTCGGTCAGGGCCTTCACCGACCGGTAGGCGGTCTCGGCGGCCTCCGGATCGTCGAAGAGCGCGTGCGTGACCGCCGTCGGGACCAGCCAGCCGTCCTCGCCCGGCTGCGCGTCGATCATGCGCAGTTCCAGGTGGCCGCGCGGCCGGACCGGCGGGAAGAGGGTCGTCAGGTGGTAGTCGAGGTCCTCGGCGGTCGGCGGCCGCAGGCCGTGGTGGGCACCGCCGGTGCGCACCCAGTCGCGGAAGGTCAGCCCGCGCGGCACCGTCCAGGGCCCGTCCGCGTCGGCCCGTACGCACATCACCTCGGTGTCCAGCGCGTGCCGGGTCCAGGCGGCGCGGGGTTCGCCGTCCAGCGGCGGGGCGAGGGAGCGGCGCGTGTCGAGGTCGTTCCAGATGCCCTGCCGCGCACACCGCCAGCCCCGGTACGGGCCTTCCCGCGCGGGGGAGTTGGCGAAGGCGGCCACCAGGACCGCGCCCAGCAGGTGCGCGAGCCGCCAGCGCCGGCCGTAGCCGAGCGGGCCGGGCTCCTCCTGTCCGGCGTCCACGCAGACCTGTACCGAGGCGGAGGCGCGCATCATGGCCCGCCCGGCGGGACCGGTCCGGTCGAAGTAGGTCTCCATGGCCTCGTAACGCGGGCTGTCCAGCAGCCGGCGCAGCGGGCGGCGCGGATCCCGGCCGAGCCCGCGCAGGACCAGCCCGCGCTCGCCCAGCGCGGCGCGGACCGCGTCCAGGTCGGCCTGGAGGCCGTCCACGCAGTCCGTGAGGGAGCCGGCCGGGGCCGAGCTGAGCTCCAGCTGGCCGCCCGGTTCCACGGTGAGGCAGGAGCGCAGGGACAGTGCCCGGGCCGCCTCGTGGCCCGCGGCGAGCCGCTCGGGCGCGAGCGGCAGCCAGGGCCGTTCCGCGTCGAGCACGAGCCATTCCAGCTCCGCGCCGAGGAGCCGGGGCGGGCCGGTCTTGAAGCAGATGCCGTGGACCAGGTCCTCGGCGCCCGCCTCGGTGAGGGCCTCGTGGGCCCGGTCCCGTGCGGGTGGAGCGGGTACGTCCTCGGTCATGACCGGAACCTCGTCTCCTGTCGTCGGCCGTGATGTCACCCGTGCCTACCCGTGCCCGGAGCACAAATGCCTTTGCCGCCGAGGCTGCTCGCGCCCGAGGATGGCGCGGTGAGCAGCAGATTGCGTGAGATCGCGCGGGAGAACGCGATGATCTTGGCGGCCGGGGAGTACCGGACGCGGACGGGACGGCCGGTCTCCCTCGCCGCCGCCCTGGCGGAAGCCAAGGCCGGAACCAGGATATATGGGCCGAACCGGGTCATTCCAGACAGAGGGGCCGTCGGTGGTACCCACCGCACGGCGTTCGAGGTCACGGGGGAGAGCAGCACGGTCGCCGCGCGTCGCCTCGCCGCGCGGGGCCCCGTCGCCGTCCTGAACCACGCCTCGGCCCGCAATCCCGGGGGCGGTTACGTGCGCGGGGCCAAGGCGCAGGAGGAGGCCCTGTGCCGCGCCTCGGCGCTCTACGAGACCCTCCTGGAGGCCCGGGAGTACTACGAGACCCACCGCGCGGGGAGGAGCACCTTCTACACCGACCGGGTGATTCACTCGCCCGGGGTGCCGGTCTTCCGCGACGACCGGGGCGACCTGCTGGAGACCCCGTTCCGGGCCGGCTTCCTCACCTCCCCGGCACCGAACGCGGGCACGATCCGCCGCCAGGAGCCCGAGCGGGCCCACGAGATCCCCGCCGCCCTGGCCCGGCGGGCCGAGCGGATCCTGGAGGTCGCCGCCCTGCACGGTTACGGGCGGCTCGTCCTGGGGGCATGGGGGTGCGGGGTCTTCCGCAACGACCCGGCGCAGGTGGCGCAGGCCTTCCGCGCCCTGCTGACCGGCCGCTTCGCGGGCACCTTCGAGGAGGTCGCGTTCGGCATCCTGGACCGCGACCCCGCACCCCGCCGGGCCTTCGAACGGGCCTTCCCGGCCTGAGGCGCCGCCGCCGGGCTGCTACTGCCAGCCGTAGCGCTCGCGCAGCCGCTCCGTGACCAGGCGGAACCGCAGGGGATCGAGCGCGCAGGCCTCGCGGCGCATGCCCGCCTCGTGGACCCGCAGCACCCGGTCCAGGTCCACCCAGGACTCCCGGCCGGCGCCGTCCCACGGCCCGGAGCCGATCGCCACCCACTCCCGGTCGGCGTCGTGCCGCTTGCTGGAGAGCTGCACGGCGAGCAGGGTGTGCCCGCCGGCCTCCCGCGCCACCACCAGCACCGGCCGGTCCTTGCCGCGCCCGTCGTTCTCCTCGAAGGGGACCCAGGTCCAGACGATCTCCCCGGGGTCGGGATCCCCGTCCGGATCGGGGGCGTACTCGGTGCGCACGGGGCCGATGGCCAGCGGATCGGCCTCGACGGTGGCGGCGGAGCCGTCCCGCCCCGGTTGCTCGACGTGACCGTTGCCGTGATGCGAAAGTGCCGTCATTGCGCGGAGATTACTGGCTTTCCGCCCCCGGCAACACAGCCGCCCCGATCACGCTCCGCACCGAACGCCCGTCCGGGACAGGTTGCCCGCCGGTGGCGATGCGGCCGGATCCCGGGACACGGCGTTCGCGGGGGTGGTGTGTGCGTGCCGCGAAGCGGGTGTTCGGGGGCTGGCATGATCGGGGGGTGCAAGGGGGTGCGGGCGGGGTGCGGGTGGCGCGGGGGATCACCGACGGGCTGGAGCCCAGGACGTGGATCCTCGGCGTGACGGTGCTCACCGGGTGGCACGCCGCGGGAGCCGCGGGCGTCGGGTGGGGGGCGTTCGCCGCGTTCTTCTGCGGGGTCGTTCCGATGCTGTGGATCCGGTGGGGGCAGCGGCGCGGGTACTGGGGGGACCGGCACGTGCGGCGCCGCGAGGACCGGCTGATCGTGCTGCCCGGAGTGATCGTCTCCGTCGTCGCGTGCATCGGCGGCCTCGTGCTCCTCGGAGGGCCCCGCGAGGTGACGGCGCTCGTCGTGGCGATGCTCGCGACGGTCGTGGCGATCCTGGCGGTCACCACCCGGTGGAAGATCAGCGTGCACACGGCCGTCGCCGCCGGGGCCGTCGCCGTCCTGGCCCTCGCGTACGGGCCCGGGCCGCTGGCCGCGTACGTCCTGGTCGCCCTCGTCGGCTGGTCGCGGGTCCGGCTGCGGGACCACACCCCCGCCCAGGCGGTCGCCGGGGCGGGCCTGGGCACGGCGGTCGCGGGGGCGGTCTTCCTCGCCCTGCGCTGAGGCTTAACGCCGTCCGATCGCTCCCTTAAACGGAACCTAAGGTTCGCCGGGCTGGGGCGGGAAGCGGTGATTGTCCGTTGTGTGCTGGCTAGCGTGCTGCCGGAAGTCAACTCCCCGCAGCACAGCAGAGGCAGGCACGTCATGGGCAGCACAGTCGGTCACCGCCGCAGGACCAGCGGCCGGGCCAAGGCCACGGGAGCGATCGTGGCGGCGGCGGTGATCGGGGGCGCCGCCCTCGCGTTCACCGGGACCGCCCAGGCCACCTCGGTCGGCGCCGTCTACACCACCGCCGGCTCCTGGAGCGGGGGCTTCACGGGCCAGTACGTCGTCACCAACGGCACGGCCGCGCCCCAGAGCGACTGGACCCTGCGCTTCGACCTGCCCGCCGGCACGAGGATCGACTCCCTGTGGAACGGGACCCACACCGTCGAAGGGCGCGACGGGCGGCACGTCACCGTCCGGCCCGCGAGCTGGAACCGCACGCTGGCGCCCGGCGCGTCCGTCACCGTCGGGTTCGTCGTGAGCGGGGGGAGCGGGGCGGGCGGCTCCGGCGGTCCCACCGGGTGCCTGATCGACGGCGTCAAGTGCTCCGTCGACCAGGGCGCGACCCCGGTCCCCGGCGGACGGCCGACCGTCGTGCCGAGCACCGTTCCCACGGGGACGCCGGCCGCGAGCACGCCCCCCGCGCCCGTCCCGGCCCCGGGCGCCGGCGCGCGGTTCGCCCCGTACGTCGACACCTCGCTCTACCCCGCCCACGACCTCCTCGACACCGCCGCCCGCACCGGCGTGAAGGAGTTCCACCTCGCCTTCGTCACCTCGGGCGGCGGCTGCTCCCCGCTGTGGGGCGGCGTCACCGGCCTGGCGAGCGACAAGGTGGCCGCGCAGATCGGCGCGCTGCGCGCCAGGGGCGGCGACGTCCGCGTCTCGTTCGGCGGGGCCTCCGGCCGCGAGCTGGCCCTGAACTGCGCGAGCGCCGACGACCTCGCGGCGGCGTACGGGAAGGTCATCGACCAGTACCGGCTCACCAAGGTCGACTTCGACATCGAGGGCGCCGCACTGCCGGACACCGCCGCCAACACCCGCCGCGCGCAGGCCGTGGCCCGGCTGCAGAAGTCCCACCCCGGCCTGGACGTGGCGTTCACCCTGCCAGTGATGCCCGAAGGGCTGACGCAGCCGGGCGTGGCCCTGCTGGCCGACGCCCGGGCGAACGGCGTACGGATCGACAGCGTCAACATCATGGCGATGGACTACGGCCCCGCGTACGCCGGGAACATGGGCGAGTACGCCGTCCAGGCGGCGACCGCGACCCAGGCACAGCTCAAGGCAGTGCTCGCACTGTCCGACCGGGCCGCCTGGCAGGCCGTCGCGGTGACCCCGATGATCGGCGTCAACGACGTCGCCACGGAGGTCTTCACGGTCGCCGACGCCACGCGGCTGGTGGAGTTCGCCGCGGCCAAGGGGATGGGGCGGCTGGCCATGTGGTCCGCAGCCCGCGACCGGCAGTGCGCCGCCGGAGCCCTCGACCACGCCGACCCCACGTGCAGTTCGGTCCTCCAGCAGCCGCTGGCCTTCACGAAGGCCTTCAGCGCCCTGCGCTAGAAGATCGCAGGACGGCCAGGACCTGCGTCGTGATGGCGGCCTCGGTGCGGTCGAATTCGGCCCCCGTGAGCTGCGCGGGATCGGCCGGCAGGCCGGTCAGCACCGGGGTGTGCAGGTGACCGCCCGGCAGGCCCGGGCGCAGTTCCAGGCGCAGGCGGTTGGAACGGTAGGCGACCTCGTTGGAGAGGTAGCCGCCGCCCCCGCCCGCCACGGCGCGCGAGCCCGCGGTCGGACCGTCCGCACGGTCGACCGGGATCGTCCCCCCGGCGGGGATCTCGCTGACGGCGGTGTTCAGGCGTACGGGATAGGGCGCCTGGACGGAGGTCATGGCGTCGGTCGGCAGGCTGGTCCGCAGGAATTCCGCCCCCGGGCCCATCCCCGGCGCCGTGACGGGGTGGTCGTACGTGCCGCCCGAGAGGGCGTTCGCGTTGTCCGGGTACGGGTCCGCCGAACGGGCCCGGCCCGCCCAGGCCTCCAGGGTGAACAGCCCGGGGTAGCCCTGGCTGATGCTGGTGATCATGTCGGCGGAGCGGGGCCCCGCCGCCAGCCGGGGTCCGTAGGCGCGCTCGACGATCCCGGCGTCGAAATCGGCGTAGCGGACGGGCAGGACGACCGCCCGGAACTCGGCGACCGTTCCGTCGGCCAGGGTCGTGCGGCGGCCGTTGAGCTGGAGGGCGGCCGAGCCCGACGGGTTGGCGCGGCGCAGTTCGGCGTCGAGTCCGAAGGGGTCGAAGCCGCTGACGAAGATCCGCCGTACGCCCGGGGCGGCGCGGAACTCGTTGGCGGTCAGACCGCGCGAGGCGTCCTCGAACCGGGACTTCAGGGCCGCCCGGTCGACGGGGAACGCCGGCTGCCAGCCGGCGAGCCGGACCGTCATCGCCAGCCGGGCCCAGTACAGCGGCCGGTCGTCACCGGCGGCCAGGTCCCCGCCGGGGCGCCGGCCCTGCGCCCGGTCGACGGCGGCCTGCCAGAGCGCCTCGCCCCAGGCGTCGAGGAGCCGCTCCGCTCCGACGGCGTCGCGCGCGCTGCACAGGGCGGCCGGGAAGCGGCGTACGAAGCCGTCGAGTCCGGCCCGTTCGGGGAACGCGGCGGTACGGGGATCCGCGAGGCGCCGCTGTTCCGGATCCGGCGCGGGTACGGAGTCCGCGGCGACGGCGCTCCGGCAGCCGGGTGCGCCGTCCTGCGCCCGGGCGGCGACGGGCGGGAGCGCGGCGGTGATGCCGAGCAGGGCGGTGGTGAGGGCCGCGCGGAACAGGAGGCCGGCGCGCGTGACCGTGCGGCGCGGGGTCGTGCTGCCGCTGGAGACTGTCATGTCCATGCGATGTGACATTACACAGCACCCACCCCGCCCCGGAGGAGCAGATCCGGCCTAGGGGCTGTCGTCAAAGTCGTGTCTGCCCCGCGACACCCGGCACGCACTCTCGCCGCACCGGGCGAAATCCCGAGTACGTCCAGTACGAGGGCTTCCGCCCGGCACGCCGAGAGCACGCACCGGACGCCGCGGGGCCGCCCTCCGGGCTACGACACGACTTTGACGACAGCCCCTAGCGCACCGCTCCCGGCGGCCAGTGTCCGGCCCAGCCCTCGGCCGCCTCCAGCTGCGCCGCCAGGGCCAGCAGCCTCGGTTCGGCGTTCGCCGGACCCAGCAACTGCGCCCCCAGCGGCAGCCCGTCGGGGGTGAACCCGGCCGGGACGCCGACGCCCGGCCAGCCCAGCACGTTCCACGTCCAGGCGTACGGGCACGCCGCGATCATCGCCCGGTCCGTGGCCAGCGCCCCCAGCCCCGCCAGGGCGCCGATCCGCAGCGGCGGGGTGGCCGTCGTCGGGGTGAGCACCACGTCGAAGCGGCCGAACAGCTCCCCGACCCGGCGCCGCAGCATGCCCTCGGCCCGCCGCGACAGCCGCAGCGCCGCCCCGCCCAGCAGGCGCCCCGTACGGGCCGCCCCGTGCGTACGGGAGTCCAGCAGGGCCGGGTCCGGGACCCGGGACGCCAGCTCGCGCACCCCGGCCGTCGCGCGCGGTACGAAGAGCGGGCCGATCGGGCCGTAGCGCGGGTCCTCGGGGACCACCTCGTGGCCCAGCGCCTCCAGCCGCCCGGCCAGCCGTTCCACCGCCGCCCGCACCACCGGATCCGGGGGCGTGGCCGAGGCGGTGAAGGCCCGGCCGAAGGACAGCGCGATCCGCAGCCTCCCGGGCGGACGGGCAGCCGCCCGGGCGGCGCTGATGGGGGCGGGGCGGTACCGGTCACCGGGGGCCGGACCGCTCGCGGCGTCCAGGAGCAGCGCCGCGTCCGCCACCGTACGGGCCAGCACGCCGTTGACCGTGAGCCCGTGGAAGGCCTCCGGCTCCGGCCACGTCGAGATGCGCCCGCGCTGCGGCTTCACCCCCACCAGGTGGGTCCAGGCGGCGGGGATCCGTACCGAACCCGCCCCGTCGGAGCCGAGGGCCGCCGGCACCAGCCCGGCCGCCACGGCGGCGGCCGAGCCGCCGGAGGAACCGCCGGGCGTGTGGGCCGGGTTCCAGGGGTTGCGGGTCGCTCCGAAGGCGGGGCCCTCCGTGAAGGGCCACTGGCCCAGCTCGGGCGTGTGGGTCTTGCCGACGATGACCGCCCCGGCCGCGCGCAGGCGGCGTACCGCCTCGCTGTCGGCCCGCTTCGGCGGGAAGTCCCCGGCGCAGCCGAAGGCGGTGGGCTCCCCGGCCACGTCCATGTCGTCCTTGACGGCGACCGGCACGCCCAGCAGCGGCAGCCGTTCTCCGCGCGCAAGCCGCGCGTCGGCCGCGTCCGCCTCGGCCAGGGCCGCTTCGGCGCGGACGATCCGGAAGGCGTTGAGGGAGCTCCGGGTGGCCTCGATGCGTACGAGCGCCAGCTCCGTCAACTCCCGTGCGGTGACGCTGCCTCCGGAGAGCGCGGCGGCCATCTCCCGCAGGCCGACGGGCCCCTGCGGGCCGGGCGCGGCCCGCACCCCCGGCGCCTGCCCGCAACCGTACGCACGCGACGAGCCCGCCATCGGACTTCCCCCTTACCGGTCGGTAAGTAACGACGGTAAGGGGGGAGTCGGGGATGCGGAAGGGACCGGGGGTCCCGGTCACGGGGGTCCGGCCGCGCGGGTCTAGACCCAGCCCTCCAGCGAGGCCATGAAACCGTCGAAGTCGTCCCGGTGGATCGTGTGTCCCGCCCCCGGTACCGTGCGGACCTCGAACCCTCGCTCCCGGAGCAGCCCCGCCCGCTCGGGGGAGATCAGGAAACTCGGATCGGCCAGCTGGACGAGCGAGGGGACCACCGGCGCGGCGGGCATCAGGTCCCGGCCGGCCGGCGGGGCCAGGTTCAGCGCGGTGGCTTCGTCCCACAGCGCCAGCGTCCGCTCCTCCACCTCCACGTCCGCCGCGTCCCAGCGCGGGTTCATCGCCCGGATCCGCTCCCGGTCGGCGGTCTTGAAGGCGGCGAACAGCTCCGGGCCGAAGCCGGGTTCGGAGGAGGAGAGGTGCCAGGCCGGGTCGGAGTAGACCGCCCGCGCGGGTTTCAGCCGGTCCACGGCCAGGGACAGGGTCAGACCGCCCAGGGAGTGGCCGATGGCGAGCTCGGCGCCCGCGGGCAGGCTCTCCACGAGGTCGTCCGCGAAGAGTTCGGGGCGGTACTCGCCGCGCCCGCTGGCGCCGTGGCCGCGCAGGTCGACGGCGATCACCCGGTATCCGAGCCCGGCGAGTGCGGGGCCGACCCGGCGCCAGGTGCGGTGGTCGGCCATCATGCCGTGGATCAGCAGGGCGAGGCGGTCGCCCGCGCCCCAGGTCTGCGTGTGCAACCGCACGGTGGAGCCTTTCGGAAAAGGGGGGAACGAGGGAAGGGAAGGGAAAGGAGGACCAGGCAAGGCGGGGGCGGGCGTCAGCGGACCCCGCGGATCGGGCGGACGGCCAGCGCGCCCGCCACGGCCAGTACGGCGGCGACGCCGAACAGCGCGGTGTACCCGCCGCTCACCGAGACGATGAGCGAGGCGATGAACGGCGCGACGATCTGCGGTCCGGCGTTCGCGATGTTGAGCACGCCCATGTCCCGGGCCGCGTCCTCGGCCTTGGGGAGCACCATCGTGACCAGCGCGGTGTCCACCGCCATGTAGGACCCGAAGGCCAGCCCGTTGACCACGGAGAAGGCCAGCATCGCCGCCCAGCTCGTCGACACGGCCGGGATCACGAGCGCGATCGCCGACAGCAGGGCCGAGGCGCCGACGAAGAGCTTGCGGCGCTCGAACCGGTCGGACAGGTAGCCGCCCACGACGGTGGAGACCACCATCGCCACGCTCGACAGCGGCATCAGCAGGGCCACCGCCGACTCCGGCTCCATCCCGTCCGGCAGCACCGTGTGGTCCTGGAGGATGTAGAGCTGGTAGCCGCTCACCGCGAAGTAGCCGAGGACGAGCAGCGCCCGCCCGATGAACGCCCAGCGGAAGTCGTGGTCCCGAAGGGCGCCCGCGAAGGCCGCCAGCTGGGCCCGGACGGGCAGGGGCGCGCGGGCCGGCAGCCGTTGTTCCCGGGCGCAGGTGGAGAACAGCACTGCGGCCGCCGCCACCAGCGCGCCGAAGACGAGGTAGCCGGTGCGGTAGTCGTCCGAGAAGGCGGCGCCCACGAGCGCGCCGACGGCGGATCCGATGGGCAGTCCGAGACCGACGGCGGCCGAGGCCTTGCCCCGGGCGGTCATCGAGACGCGGTCGGGGACGACGGAGGTGAGGGCGGCCTGGTAGACGTTCATGACGGCCTGGCCGAGGCACCAGGCGATCGTGATGAGCAGGATGGTGTCGGCGAACCCCAGCAGGAACATCGCGGGCACCGCCGCGAGGCCGCCGCCGAGGATCCAGGGGTTGCGCCGGCCGCTGCGGTCGGACAGCGCGCCGGCGACCGGGTTGAAGACGGTCGCGAAGATCGCCGAGACCCCTGCGATCAGGCCGAAGTTGGCAACCTTGTTCGCCGGGTCAACGTCCTCGACCTGGAGCGCGAGCAGGACGCCCGCGACTCCGATGTAGAGCGCGTACATCGCGGAATTGCCGACGAGCAGCAGGGGCAGCAGCCCGCGCGTGGGGCCCGGTGCGCCGGGTCCGGCCGGTGCGGCCGAGGCGTCGGAGGTGGAGGTGGTGGCGGCGGCGTTGCCGGTGCCGGGGGAGGAAGGGGCCACGGTGCCCTCCTGGGCAGCGAGTGCGAGCGGGTGAGGGGGTGCGCGCCGGCCCGTCGCGACGGCGGGGGTGCGTCGGAGCGCGACGGGACGGCGGCACGGCTGGGCACGTACGTCGACACGTGCGGCGCCGCCCCGTGCGCAGGGGGAAGCAACGCCGCGGTTACCGGGTGTTGACGGTGGTTACACGTGTCAATGAATCGTGTAACCACTGTGTAGCACTCGATTCCGGCCATCCGCTAGACCCCGGCGTTGATCGGTCTGGAAAGATGCGACGGCAATGTCTGACTCAACGAACCCGCCGACCAGCGCCGACGTCGCCCGCCTGGCGGGCGTATCGCGCGCGACGGTCTCGTACGTGCTGAACAACGCCGAAGCCGTACGCATCAGCGAGCCCACGCGCCGCAAGGTCCACGAGGCCGCCGAGGAGCTGGGCTACGTCCCGCACGCGGCCGCCCGGAGCCTGCGCGCCGGGCACACCCGGATCGTCCTGCTGCCCACCTCGCACGTACCGGCGGGCCCGCTCTACAGTGCCTTCCTCAACGAGCTCCAGTGGGCGCTGCGCCGCCTCGACTACACGGTGGTGCAGTACGGCAGCCTCGGCCTCAGCGGTGACCAGGCCGCGCGGGCCTGGGCCGAACTGCGCCCGGTGGCGGTGATCTCGCTGGGGGAGACCGCCCTGTCCGCGCACAACGTCGCCACCCTCAAACGGGCCGGTGCCCGCGCGGTGATCACCCTGGGTCCCGTCGCGGTGCCGGGGGCGCACGCCCTCGTGATGGACCAGGCGGAGGTCGGTGCGCAGGCCGCCGCGCACCTCGTCGAACGGGGCCGGCCCCGGATCGGCGTGATCGTCCCGGAGGAGGACGGCCTGGAGCTGTTCTCCGGGCCCCGCCTGGCCGGAGCCCGGGCCGTGGCGGGCGCGCGGATCCGGCCGCTCGCGATGGCCTACACGGAGGAGTCCGCGGCCGCGCTGGCCGCCCGGTGGCGCACGCTGGAGCTGGACGGGGTGTTCGCGTACAACGACGAGTACGCGATGCTGCTGATGCGCGCCCTGCAGGACGAGGGCCTGCGGATCCCCGGGGACGTGGCCGTGATCGGCGCCGACGACCTGCTCCTCGGGCGGCTGCTGCGGCCCCGGCTGAGCACGGTCCAGATCGAGCTGCCCTCGGGCGACCACCTGGCCTCGCTCGTGGACCGGGCGGTGCGCGAGCCGTCGGAGATCACCCGGCGGCACGATCTGATGGCGGCGCTGGCGCTCCGCCGCGAAACCACCTGACGCGGCGGCCGCGGTCCGGCCGCCACGGCGGGCCGTTGACAGGCGGCGACGCGGCGGCGGAGACTGCGGGCGCGCCCCACCGGGCGCACCCGGCGCCCCGCCCCGGTGTCCGCACCACGTGCCCGGCCACCACCGTGGCCGCCACGGCGGTCGCGACACCGGTCGCACTCCGGTTGTGACTCCGGTCGCGAAACCGGTCGTGACTCCGGTCGCGACTCCGGTCGACCCACCGGCACCGCCGCGCCTCCACCCGTACGGATCCGCCCAGGAGAGACCCCATGAGCATCCGCACCGTCCGCGACGTGTACGTCGTCGACGCCGTCCGCACCCCCATCGGCAAGTTCGGCGGGGCTTACGCCGGGGTCCGGCCGGACGACCTGGCCGCCCACGTGGTGCGCGCCCTGGTGGACCGTACGCCCGACCTCGACCCGGCCCGCATCGACGACGTCGTCTTCGGCGACGCGAACGGCGCCGGCGAGGACAACCGCGACGTGGCGCGCATGGCGGTGCTGCTGGCCGGGCTGCCGGTGACGGTGCCCGGCGTGACCGTCAACCGGCTGTGCGGCTCGGGACTCGAAGCCGTGGTGCAGGCGGCCCGCGCCATCGCGCTGGGCGATGCCTCCGTCGCCATCGCGGGAGGCGTCGAGTCGATGACCCGCGCCCCCTGGGTGGTGCAGAAGCCCGAACGGGCCTTCCCCGCCGGGCACCAGCAGATGTGGTCGACCACCCTCGGCTGGCGGATGACCAACCCGCGCATGCCCGCCGAATGGGCGGGCTCCCTCGGCGAGGGCGCCGAACTGATCGCGGAGAAGCACGGCATCACGCGTGAGGCGCAGGACCTGTTCGCGCTGGAGAGCCACCGCAAGGCCGCCGCGGCCTGGACCGCCGGACTGTACGACGGCGAGGTCGTGGCGTACCCCCGTACGGACCTCCTGCGCGACGAGTCCATCCGCGAGGGCTCCACCCCCGAGTCCCTGGCCCGCCTGGGGCCGGCCTTCCGCGACGACGGTTCGGGCACGGTCACCGCCGGGAACTCCTCTCCGCTCAACGACGGTGCGGCGGCGCTGCTGCTCACCGACGAGGCGGGGCTGGCCGCCACCGGCCGCGAGCCGCTGGCCCGGATCGGGGTCAGTGCCGTCACCGGCATCGAGCCGCAGCTGTTCGGGCTCGGTCCGGTCGACGCGGTCGCGCGGGCGCTGTCCCGGGCGGGCCGCCGACTGTCCGACCTCTCCGTCATGGAGCTCAACGAGGCTTTCGCCGCCCAGGCGTTGGGCTGCCTCGAAGCCTGGCCGGAGCTGGACCCGGCCGTCGTCAACCCGCGCGGCGGGGCCCTCGCCATCGGCCACCCGCTCGGGGCCTCGGGGGCACGGCTCGCGGGCTCGGTCGCCCACCAGCTGGCGGCGGCGGGCTCGGGCGTCGGCATGGCGGCGCTGTGCATCGGCGTCGGGCAGGGCATCGCGCTGGTCCTGGAGCGCTGAGCCGCGTCGGGGGCGGGCCTTGGCCGTGGGGTGGGCCGCGGCGCGGGGAACTCCAGCGCGGGGAGCCCCGGCGTCGATCGTTTCCGGTCACGGGATCGCGTCAACTGCCCAATAACTGAACAGAAGTGGTGCCCCCCGTCTGGCACGATGGCGCGTGCTGCCGCCCCCCGCTCCGCCCACCCCCTCCGGAGGCCCCGCGTCATGCCGCTGCTCGATCCGACACTCTGGCAGGACGGACCCACCCTCACCGGCGGTACGGCCCCGGTCCTCGAACCCGCGACCGGCCGTACCCTCGCCACCCTCGACCTGGCCGCGCCCGCCGACGTGGCCGAGGCGGCCGTGCGGGCCCGGGCCGCTCAGCGCGACTGGGGGCGGGCCGGGCACCTGGAGCGGGCCGCCGTCCTGCGCCGTGCCGGGGACCTGTTCGCCGCGCACGCCGCCGAACTGCGGGACTGGCTGGTCCGCGAATCGGGCTCGATCCCCGGAAAGGCCGACTTCGAGCTGCACGTGGCCGCCCAGGAGTGCTACGAGGCCGCCGCGCTGGCCTCCCGCCCGGCCGGGCAGGTGCTGCCCAGCGAGGCGCCGCGGCTCTCCTTCACCCGGCGCGTCCCGGCCGGGGTGGTCGGGGTGATCGCCCCCTTCAACGCCCCGCTCATCCTCTCGATCCGTTCCGTGGCGCCCGCGCTCGCCCTCGGCAACGCCGTCCTGCTGAAGCCGGACCGCCGCACCGCGGTCTGCGGGGGCCTCGCCCTCGCCGCCGTGTTCGCGGCCGCCGGCCTGCCCGCGGGGCTGCTGCACGTGCTCCCCGGCGGTGCGGCGACGGGCGCCGCGGTGGTGGCCGACCCGCGCGTGCGCGTGGTCTCCTTCACCGGATCCACCGCCGCGGGCCGTACGGTCGCCGAGCTGGCGGGCCGTCACCTCACCAGGGCGCACCTGGAGTTGGGCGGCAACTCGGCGCTCGTCGTGCTCGCCGACGCGGACGTCGAGGACGCCGTCGCGCAGGCCTCCTGGGGCTCCTTCTTCCACCAGGGCCAGATCTGCATGACCGCCGGACGCCACCTCGTCCACGCCTCCCTCTACGACGAGTACGTCGAGCGCCTCGCCGCGCGCGCCGAGGCGCTGACCGTCGGGGACCCGTACCGCGAGCCCGTCCACCTCGGCCCGCTGCTCGACCGGACCCAGCTGGACCGGGTCCACGGCCTGGTCGAGGCCAGCCTCGGCCAGGGCGCCAAGCTCCTCGCGGGCGGCACCCACGACGACCTCTTCTACCGCCCGACCGTGCTCGCGGGCGTCGCCGAGGACACCCCCGCCTACTGCGAGGAGGTCTTCGGTCCGGTGGCACCCGTACGGTCCTTCGCGACGGAGGACGAGGCCGTCGAGCTGGCCTGCGCCGGCCCCTACGGTCTCTCCCTGGGCATCGTCACCGGCGACGCGGCGCACGGCCTGGAGCTGGCCGAACGCATCCCGACCGGCATCGCCCACATCAACGACCAGACCGTGAACGACGAGGCGGTGGCCCCCTTCGGCGGGGTCGGCGCCTCCGGTACGGGCGCCCGCTTCGGCGGCGAGGCCAACCTCGACGCCTTCACCGAGCTGCGCTGGACCACGGCCCGCACCACGGCGCCCGCCCATCCGTTCTAGGGGCGCCGATACGGCCCGCCCGAGCCGGGCGGAATGCCACGGACCGGTCGATCGTTCACGAGGAACACGCAGCAATCAGGAGGTCTGGACACCGTGGCTACAGTCGAGCTCACCAAGGAGAACTTCGACCGGACGGTCAGCGAGAACCCGTTCGTGCTGATCGACTTCTGGGCGGGTTGGTGCCGCCCCTGCCTCCAGTTCGCCCCGGTCTACGAGAAGGCCGCCGAGGCCAACCCCGACCTGGTCTTCGCCAAGGTGGACACCGAGGCCCAGCAGGAGCTGGCCGCGGCCTTCAGCATCACCTCGATCCCGACCCTGATGATCGTCCGGGATCAGGTGGCCGTCTTCGCCCAGGCCGGAGCCCTGCCGGAGGCGGCACTGACCGACCTGATCGGTCAGGCCAGGGCCCTGGACATGGACGAGGTCCGCGCGAAGATCGCCGCCGAGGCGGCGCAGTCCGGCCCGCCGTCCTCCCCGCCGGAGGAGGGCCGGGGCACGTCCGGCACGCCGGAAGCCTGAGATTGCCGGACACCGTGCCCGGCCTGTGACACTGGACGGCATGACCGAAGCGGTGGAGTACGACGTCGTGGTGCTCGGCGGGGGACCGGCGGGCGAGAACATCGCCGACCGGACCCGCGCCGCCGGGCTCAGTACGGCAGTGGTGGAGAGCGAACTCGTCGGCGGGGAGTGCTCGTACTGGGCCTGCATCCCCAGCAAGGCGCTGCTGCGCCCGGCCCTGGCCCGCTCGGAGGCGCGCCGGGTGCCGGGGCTGGCGGGCGCCGTCCAGGGCCCGCTCGACGCGGAGGCGGTGTTCGCGCACCGGGACGCGTGGACGGGACACTGGAAGGACGACGGCCAGATCGACTGGCTCGATTCGGTCGGTGCCCACGTCTACCGGGGCCACGGCCGCCTCTACGGGATCCGCAAGGTCGCCGTGACCAGCCCCGAGGGGGAGCACCACGTCCTCTCCGCCCGGCACGCCGTGGTCGTCGCGACCGGCACCCGTGCGGTGGTCCCCGATCTGCCGGGGCTCGCCGGAGCCCGGCCGTGGACCAGCCGCGAGGCCACGTCCGCGAGCCGGGTGCCGGGCCGGCTGCTGATCGTGGGCGGCTCGGTGGTGGCCGCCGAGATGGCCACCGCCTGGCAGGCCCTCGGCAGCCGTGTGACCGTTCTCGTACGGGGCTCCCGGCTGCTGCCGCGGATGGAGCCCTTCGCGGGGGAGCTGGTCGCCGAGGCGCTGACCGGGGCCGGAGCGGTGGTGCGCACCGGGGTGGCCGTGGAGGCGGTCGTGCGGGACGGCTCGACCGGCCCGGTGACGGTGGTGCTGGAGGGCGGCGAGACCCTGGAGGGCGACGAGCTGCTGATGGCGACCGGCCGGGCGCCGCGCACGGACGACATCGGCCTCGACACGGTGGGGCTCACCCCCGGTGACTGGATCGGCGTCGACGACGGCTGCCGGGTCCCCGGTTTCGACTGGCTGTACGCGGTCGGGGACGTCAACCACCGCGCGCTGCTGACCCACCAGGGCAAGTACCAGGCCCGGATCGCGGGCGCCGCCATCGCCGCCCGGGCGGCCGGCACCGAGCCGGACACCGGCCGCTGGGGCGCGCACGCGGCCACCGCCGACACCGAGGCGCTGCCCCAGGCGGTGTTCACCGATCCGGAGGCCGCCTCCGTGGGCCTGACCCTGGAGGAGGCCGAACGGGCGGGGTGCCGGGTGCGCGCCGTCGACTACGACCTCGGCAAGGTGTCCGGAGCCGGGCTGTACGCCGACGGGTACCGGGGGCGGGCCCGGATGGTCGTCGACCTCGAACGGGAGGTGATCCTGGGCGCCACCTTCGTGGGCCCGGGCGCGGCCGAGCTGGTGCACGCGGCGACGGTCGCGGTGGTGGGGGAGGTTCCGATCGCGCGGCTGTGGCACGCGGTGCCGGCGTTCCCCACGGTCAGCGAAGTGTGGCTGCGGCTGCTGGAGGGCTACCGGGGTTAGCGGGAGCGGGATCCCGCCAAGCCCGGGGGTGGGGCTTCCGGGGCGATCTTCATTAGGTTAGCCTTACCTAAGTAGACCTAGTGGATCGACCTCCCGCCCGGAAAGGCGTCCTGCCATGCGCGCTGCCCACCTGCCCCGCACCGCCCTGCGGCTCGCCGCCCGCGCGGCCTTCGCCGTCACGGCGGCCGTGGCCCTCGCCCTCGGCGCGACCGGCGCCGCCTGAGCGGGGCCCGCACGGACCACGGCCGGCCCCTCCGCCGCGTCCGGCCCGGAACCCGCTCGGCCGGACCGTACGCGTCGCGGGGACGGCCTTGTGTGCGGGCCCCCGGGACCTCCGCGCCCGGGACGGGAGGCCGCCGTGCCCGGCGGGGCGCCGTGTTGAATGGGTGACCCGGCCCCGCCGCCGGGCGGTGACGGACCGTCATCGCAGGCCGGCGCGGGCCGCACCCGAGGCGAAGGAGCCCCACCCGTGATCGTGATCGCGCAGCTCAGCGACGTCCACCTCGACGGCGGACCCCGCGCCGCGGAGCGCACCCGCGCCGTGGTGGAGTACCTGGACGGCCTCCCGTACGACCTCGACGCGGTGCTGGTCAGCGGGGACATAGCCGACGGAGGGACCGCGGCCGAGTACGAGGAGGCGCGCAAGGCGCTGACCACCCGCCATCCGGTGGTTCTCTGCCCCGGGAACCACGACGAGCGCGTCGCGTTCCGCCGGGTGCTGCTGGGCGAGGCGGACCCGTCGGCGGAGCCCGTCGACCAGGTGCTGCGCGGGGAGGGGTTCGTGCTGGCGGTGTGCGATTCCTCCGTACCCGGCGAGCACCACGGGTACCTGGCGGACTCCACCCTCGCCTGGCTCGACGGCATCCTCACCGACACCCCGCACGAGGTCCCGGTGCTGGTGGCCTTCCACCACCCCCCGGTCGAGCTGCACACCCCGTACGTCGACGGGATCAGGCAGTTCGGTCAGGAGCGGCTCGCCGGCCTCGCGGAGCGCCACCCCCACCTGCTGGCCTTCCTGTGCGGGCACGCCCACACGGCGGCCGTGACCACCTTCGCGGGCCGTCCGCTGCTGGTCGCGCCCGGCGTGGTCTCCACCCTCCGGCTCCCGTGGGAGACGCGGACGGACCCGGGGCACCACGTCCACCTCGACGAGCCGCCCGCCGTCGCCTTCCACGTGATCGGCGACGACGGACGGCTCACCACGCACTACCGGGTGGTCGTGGCCGGGCGGTAGCTGGCGCCGTCCCGGGTACGGGTGAGCAGGCCCGAGGTGATCAGGTAGCGGCGCAGCGCGGAACAGTCCTCGTGCACGGTGAGCAGGGCCTCGTTCACCTGGGGCTCGGTGTAGGCGCGGTCCGGCGCGAAGAGGGACTCGGCGAGGTGGGCCAGGAGTTGCTCGCGCCGGGCGCTCTTGCGGGGGATCACGAGGAGCCGTCCGCCGGAGAAGAGGTCCTGGACGCCGCGCCCCTGCCGGCCGGCGGCCGTGCCCGCAGTCGCAGTCGCAGCCGCAGTCGCAGCCGTGTTCGCGTCGACGCCGGATCCCTGGTGTTCGGTGTGTGACATGACGTCGAGCTTCGCGCGCCCGCACGCGGCCGGGCAACGCATTTTCCGACCGTGTACACGCCCGCGTACACGCCCGCGCCCCACCGCCCCGGGAGATCCGGGCCGGTGGGGCGCGGGTGCCGTCGCCGTGGCCGGGGTCAGGGGGTGACGGTGATCTGCTGGGCCGCGTTGGTGGTGTCGGTCACCTTGTACACGGCGTTGAAGGTGGAGGAGGTCGCGCTCGTGGGGCAGCCGAAGCCACCGGTGACCGTGACCGGAACCGAGGCGTTGGTGAAGGTCAGGCTCGACGGCGCGCCGTTGGCCCAGGTGCCCCCGACCGCCGCCGGACCGCTCGGGGCGGCGGTGACCGTGCAGGTGGCGAGGCCGGTGGTGTGCACGACGAGGCCGCCGGTCGGCACCGTCATGGTGGCCGTGATCGGCGAGCCGTTCTGCATCGAGACGGCCCAGGCGCCGCTGGTCGTCACCGTCGGGGTGACCCCCGGCATGCTCGACGTGCACGAGCTGTACGTCGGCGGCGAGATGGGCGAGGAGACCGGCCCGGCCGCGTTGTGGTTGCCGGGGGCGGCCGGCACCGAGCCGGTGGAGACGGAGACCGTGCAGGTCACCGTCACCGAGCCGGCCTTGAGGGTGGCCTTCCCGCTGAGGGTGGCCTTGAAGGCGTGCCCTGCCGGAGTGACGGTCGTCGACCCGGCCAGCGGTAACGGTGCGGCGGTGGCGGAGGCCGAAGCCACCGTCAGGGCGGCCGCGGCCGCCATCCCGAGGGCGAGAGCGGTACGCGTACGGCTCATGGCTGTGCTCCTTGGGGATCGTGGTGCGGGGTGGGGGCGGTGGTGTACGCCGTGCTGTTCGCCGTGCTGTTCGTCGTGCTGTCCTCGGCGGAGTCCTCCGGGGTGCTCCCGGAGCGGCGGCGCCGGCGGCGCCGGGGCGGGCCGGGCTGCCAGGCGAACATGAGCCCGCCGCCGAGGATGCCGAGCAGGGTGCCGATCAGGAACCCGCCGAGGTTGGAGAGGACCAGCGAGGCGGTGGCGATCAGGGTGGTGAGGACCCCGGCGAGGGAGCGCTGCCGGGGGGAGAACCAGGCGGTGAGACCGAGGACGATCATGATGATCCCCATCAGGACCGACGGGATGCCCGCCACCCCCTGCTGGAGCATGATCTTCAGCGGTGCGAGCGGCAGTACGCAGATCCAGGCCCCGGCCAGGACCGCGAAGAGCCCGCCCCAGAAGGGCCGGGCGCGCCGCCACCGCCGCCAGCGGCTCAGAAGCATTCCTTCTTGCCCTTGCTGATGTTCATGTTCAGCCCGGAGAGCTTGAAGGTGCCGGCGTTGGTCGCCCACGCCGTCTGCTGGAGCTTGGTGATGCTGACCGTGTCCGCCTGCTGGGCGAAGAGGTCCTGCATGCCCACGGCCTCGGCCGGCCCCTTGTCGAGGGTGGAGGCATCGCGGCCGATCTCGATGTTGGTGAAGACCGCGTCACCGCCGAGCTGGGTCGCGTCCACGAAGAGGTTGCTGGCCTCGACGGGATCCTTGTCGCCCGCCGTCAGGTTGAGCGAGATGTCCCCGATGACGGGGAGGGTCGTGACCACCGACTGGCAGAGGCTGTGCAGCTTGGCCTCCTTGATGGCCGTGACCGCCACCGGTATGAGCTCGTCGCGGGCGTTGACGTCGACGCTGCCGTACTGGGCGAAGCCCTCGCCCTCCAGGCTCTTCGCCGACACCTTGAACTGTTGTCCCGACACCGCGAACGAGGCGGCGAGCGCGCCCTGCGCGAGGGCGATTCCGAGCCCCGCGGTCACCGCCACCGCGGGTACCGTCAACAGGGCGAACCGGCGCCAGCGGACCCGGCCCTCGTCTCTGCCGACCGCGTCCGCGGGAGCGCCTTCCCCGCCGGGCGGTTCGGATAAGTTCGGTGAATCTGCCATGAGATCGTCCCTTATCTCGGCTGTGCACCTTTGTTACCGACGAGTTGAATGTAAGAGTGCCAATGGTGGTTGGCAAGGTTGCGCGACCGCACCCTTTCGGCCGACTCCTACTGCTCCGTACGCAGCAGTTCGGCGACCTCCGCCTCCACCCGCCGGGCCATCGCCCGCGCGAACTCCGACGCCACGACCTCGCCGGCCACCGGGCGCAGTGCCGTCACCGCCTCCCGGACGTGATCCAGCTGGGTGGCCGAAAGTGGCTCCAACCCCTCGGGGCCGATCACGTGACGCCGGAACAGCGCGACGAAGCGGTCCGCGAGCGCGGCCGCCTGGACCTGGAGGAAGTCCCCCGCGTCCAGGATCTCCGCCAGCGGCACCCCCTGGCGCACCAGCGCCACCGTGGCCTCCAGCAGCCGCCGGTTCGGGTACGTGACCACGTCCCCGTCCACGCGTACGAAGCCCAGCGCGGCCGCCCGCCGGGTGTCCTCGGCCGAAGCCGCCGGGCCGAACAGCTCGCGCAGCTCGGCCCGGGTCATCGAGACCGGCTCCTCCTTGACCCAGTCCCGGGTCATCTCCCGCTCCAGGCCCAGCAACTGCGACAGACCGCCGCCCTGCTCCCAGGCCGCCAGTAGCTCCGCGATGCCGTTGACCGTGTACCCGCGGCCCAGCAGGTCGCTGATCAGCCGCAACCGGGTCAGGTGGTCGTCGGAGTACCAGGCGATCCGCCCCTCGCGGCGCGGCGGGGGGAGCAGCCCGCGCTCCTGGTAGTAGCGCAGGTTGCGTACCCTGACGCCCGCCGCCTCGGCCACGTCCTCCCGGCGGTAACGCCGCTCCCCGCTCGCGCGGTCCCTCTGTGCCCCGGTGCTCACGCGGCCGAGTGTAGGACGTACTGGCTGGTCACATGGGTCGTACGGACCGCTCCCGGGCCTCGCGCTTGATCGCCCGCAGCACCACGAACTTCGGCTCGCTCGCGACGACTTCGCTGTTGCCGAACAGCCGCCGCAGGTGCGTGTGGTACCCCATGTGCCGGTTGGCGACCACCCACAGCTCGCCGCCGGTGCGCAGCACCTTGCGCGACTGCGCGAACATGCGCAGCGCCGTCGCGTCGCTGGTCGCCTGGTGGGAGTGGAACGGCGGGTTGTTCAGCACCAGGTCCACCGAACCCGGCTCCAGCATCGCCACCCCGTCACCGACGTGGAACTCCGCCGTCCGCCGGCCCGGGGGGACGTTGGCCTCGTAGGTGGCCCGCGCGGAGGCGACCGCCTGGTACGACTCGTCCGTGAAGACGACCGCCGCGTCCGGGTCGGCGACCGCGACCGCCGCGCCCACGACGCCGTTGCCGCAGCCCAGGTCCACGACCCGGGCCCCGTCGGTGTTGGTCGGGATGTTCTGGAGGAAGAAGCGGGTGCCGACGTCGAGGCGGTCCGCGCAGAAGATACCCGCGTGGTTGACCACGGTCAGTCCGGCGCCCGAGCCGCCGTCCTCGTCCACCGTGTACGTCACCGGCCACGGCCCGGCGCTCTCCGGACGGGTCGCCCCCGGGTTCCCCGGGGTGCAGAAGATCAGCCGGGCCTTCTTCTCGGCCAGCGAGGTCTTCGTCGGCCCCAGGATCTTCTCGAAGAGGCGCAGGGTGGAGGTGTGGATCTCCTTGACCATGCCGGTGCCCACGACCACCGTGCCCGCGTGCACGTGCGGGGCCAGCCGGTACAGCTGGTCCTCCAGCAGCGCCAGGCTCTTCGGCACCCGCACCAGCAGGACGTCGATCCGCGCGGGCGCCGCGTCCTGCGTGGTCAGAAGGGTCACCGTGGACTTCGAGGTGCCGATGCCCGCCCGGTCCAGGTTCGCCTCGGTGGCGGCGCGGGTCAGCGAGGAATCGGTGATCTGCGTGGGGTGGTGGGCGGCCAGGGCCGTCGTCAGCGCCCCCCAGCGGTCGCCGATCACGGTGACCTGCCCGGCGCCGGCGAGGTCCACCGGGCCGCGTTCGCCGGTACCGGCGTCGAGATGACGCAGCAGGTACTCGTCGGCGGCGTCCCAGGCGCGGAGCCGGTCGCGCGGGTCGATGGGGTAGCGGGTGAGTTCGTAGGAGCCGAATGGCGTGGTCAGACGATTCATATGGAACCCAGGCTAGCCGAGGTGGCCCCCCGGCCCCGCACACGCGGGGCCGGACGGTGTCCTGCCGCGTCCTACTGCGGGAACTCGCCCGCCATCGCGGCCGCCATCCGCAGGTGCGGGCGGGCCTCCTCGGCCCGGCCGCGCCGCTCCAGGGTGCGCCCGAGCATGAGCCGCGCGTAGTCCTCCACCGGCCACCGCTCCAGGATGGCGCGCAGCTCGTGCTCGGCGCGGGACAGCTGCGCGGAGTGGTAGTAGGCGCGGGCCAGCAGCAGCCGGGGCGCGAGCTGCTCCGGGGCCTCGCCGGCGACCGTGACCAGGACGCGGGCGGCCTTCGCGTACTCCTTGGCCTCGAAGAACAGCTGCCCGCGCGCCCAGCGCTCCGCGGTCGTCCCGTGCTCGTAGTAACCGTCCTGGTGACCGTCCTGGCGCGTCTCCATGGCCTCCATGGCCGCCCTTCCGCTCGGTGCCGTCGTCGTCGGTCCCTGCAACACCGGACCGCCCCCGCACATTCCGGACGCGTTCGCCGACCGGAACGGGAGCGTCCGGGCCCGGTCGCACTAAGTTGTGCGGTATGAGCAATCTCGATCGCCAGCCCGCTCTCGCCACGTGCGGCGGCCGCGGCTTCGTCGTCGCCGAACCGGTGCGCGAGCTCCTCAGCCCGCGCACCGTCAAGCTGGGGGAGTCCACCGAGGTCCGCCGGCTGCTGCCCAACCTGGGGCGGCGCATGGTGGGGGCCTGGTGCTTCGTCGACCACTACGGCCCCGACGACATCGCGGACGAGCCGGGCATGCAGGTCGCCCCGCACCCGCACTGCGGCCTCCAGACGGTCAGCTGGCTGCACGAGGGCGAGGTGCTCCACCGCGACAGCGTCGGCAGCCTCGCCACCATCCGCCCGCGCGAGCTCGGCCTGATGACCTCCGGCCGGGGCATCAGCCACTCCGAGGAGAGCCCGCGCCCCCACGCCCGCCTCCTGCACGGCGCCCAGCTCTGGGTGGCCCTGCCCGACGTGCACCGCGACGTGGCCCCGCACTTCCAGCACCACGCGGAGCTCCCGCAGGTCACGGCCCCGGGCCTGACGGCCACCGTCATCCTGGGCACCCTGGACACGGCCACCTCGCCCGGCACGGCGTACACCCCCATCGTCGGCGCCGACCTCACCCTGGCCTCCGGCACCGAGACCCGCCTCCCGCTGAACCCGGACTTCGAGTACGCGGTCCTGTCGATGTCCGGCGAAGCCCGCGTGGACGGCGTCCCGGTCCTCCCGGGCTCGATGCTCTACCTCGGCTGCGGCCGCACCGAACTCCCCCTGCACGCACGGTCGGACGCGAGCCTGATGCTGCTGGGCGGCGAGCCGTTCGAGGAGGAGATCGTGATGTTCTGGAACTGGATCGGCCGGTCCCAAGAGGAAATCGCAGAGTTCCGCGAAGGCTGGATGAACGGCACCCGCTACGGCGAGGTCAAGGGCTACGACGGCCCTCCGATTCCGGCTCCGGAACTTCCCCCAACTCGCTTGAAGGCTAGGGGTAGAACGCGCTGAACGGCACTGATGCCATCAAGGGTGCGGGCTGTGCGTGACGATTTGCATCGTTCCGCTTCCCGGGGCTCGGTAGGAGTCGACGCGATCTGGACAGCGCCATTCTGATCTCGCCGTCGAGTCGCGTGTGGATCAGGGTGTGGTCAGGTCTAGTCGAACGAATGCTGACACTTTGCTGACTTTACTGACGAGTAGTCAGATGACTGGAGGGAGAGTCGGGCGGTTGCTCGTGGCAGAGGTGGGTCACGCGGAGGCGCCGGGCGCGAGCCGTTCGGCTGTCCCGGACAGGGCCGGTTCGGCTCCCCGGGTCGAAGGCCACAGTTGGCCTGCGGCGGACGCCCACGGGCGACCGCGCCTATTCACTTCACGGGGCCAGACCGCCCTTGAGGCTGGTGACTCGCCAACAGGTTCTTCGTCTCCTGGTGCTACAGCAGCTGCACCTTTGTTGACCTGAGAGGATGGCGCTCCGTACGGCCCTTGGGCAGGGGCTGGTCCGGAAATGGTCCGGATCTTGGTCCGGCGGGCGCTCGCTCGGGCGGTGTCTCGGCTGTAGTGGCAGTGATCGGGAGCGATTGGCATCGGACGGGTCAGATGGCGGCTGTCCAGCCGTCCACGGCGATTCGACGTCTGGCCGTGGATCCGTGGGTTGCTCCAAAGCCCGAGAACCGGAACGGCCGGGGGTGGACGTCCAAGGGGGGACCCGCGCAACCGCTGAGAAGAAGGCCCGTACGGCCGAACTCGCCGCACGGCAGACCCTCGTGACCGACCTTGGACGGGACTTCGACACGATGATCTCGCAGCTGCGCCCTGCGCCGTGCATCCAGTCCGCGACCATCGACCCGTCGCCGTCCCTGCCCGTCGTGGACAACGTCTCGTTCGAGAGTCTTCAGGCCGACGGCGGGGGCATCGTGACCTGCATCAACGTCGCGTACAGCCGCTCCCTGCTGGAGTTCGGCATCACGCACCCAGACGTCCGAGTGTCGTCCATGCTGATCATCGACTCCCCGCGAACGGCGTCCGGGAGCAACCTCGATGACCAAGCGCGGGGTCATCGGACCTATCAGCGATTTCAAACGCTCGCCGAGGTCCACGGCTCCAAGGCCCAGCTGATCATCGCGGACAACGACTCGGCGCCGATCCCAGGCTCAGTCTTCAGCAAGATCGAACTCGACTACGGCAATCCACTCGTCCCAGGCGTGGTCCACCCCGGACCCGAGCACACCCGGCGAGCCGAAGACGAGTCCTGATCGCGCTTCCTGAAGTGCCACTGCCGTAGGTGGTGACCCTCCGCCGCGGGCTGGCCGGTGGGCCCTGAAGGGCCTGGCGGACCACCCGGAGCTTGCCCGGTGGGCCAAAAGGGTGTCGGCTGCCGCACTCGGTGATCCGGCGCCCGCGCTGGGCTGGCCTGCCACCGTCAGTTTGCCTTCTGCTGTGCGTCGATCTCGGAGATCAGGTCTTCGATCAGGCCCTGGATCTCGTCCCGGATGGGTCGGACGGCTTCGACGCCCTGGCCCGCCGGGTCCTCGAGCTGCCAGTCGAGGTAATTCTTGCCGGGGAAGTACGGGCAGGCGTCGCCGCAGCCCATGGTGATCACGTAGTCGGATGCCTGGACGGCCTCGGTGGTCAGTACCCTCGGCTTCTGGGTGGAGATGTCGATGCCCAGCTCGGCCATGGCGGCCACGGCGGACGGGTTGATCTGGTCGCCGGGCACGGATCCTGCGGAGCGGACTTCCACGCGATCCCCGGCGCGGTGGCGCAGGAAGCCGGCGGCCATCTGGGAGCGGCCGGCGTTGTGGACGCAGACGAACAGCACGGACGCGAGCGGGGTGGCGGACATCGGCTCTTCCTTCGGGGGTGGGTGGGCTGCCGGCGGGCAGGGCGTCGAGCGGTGGGCGCTGCATCACGATTCAGCCTGGACTGGTATCAGTCCTCGATGATGTGACAGTATCAGCGGATGATGACGTCAGTCGACACTGATCTGATCCGGGTTCTGGCCGACCCGCTCAGGCTCCAGATCGTGATCCTCCTCGCCCGTGAGACGCTCTGCACCACCCACCTGGTCGAGGAGACGGGCGCGAAGCAGACGAACCTCTCCAACCACATGAAGGTGCTCCGGGAGGCGGGCGTCGTGGAGACGGAGCCCTGCGGGAGGTACATCTACTACCGCCTGCGCCCGGAAGTCATCGAAGCCCTCGCCGGCCAGTTCGCCGACCTTGCCCAAACCGCGCGGGCCACCGCAGAAGCGAACCTCAAGCGGTCCTGCCCCTAGCCCTCCGCGCTTTGCCTCACCTGCCCGAGGAGAACCAGCCTTGACCGCCCCCCAGCCCGTCAGCGCCCCCATATCTGTCGACGTGCGGCAGACCGCGCCCGGCGCGACCCCGCCCCGCACCCCGCTGATCGCCCGCGCCGCCGCCGAGCTGGTCGGCGCCGCTGCCCTGGTCGCGATCGTCGTCGGGTCGGGCATCCAGGCCGCGAAGCTCACTCAGGACGTGGCGCTGCAGCTGCTGGCCAACTCCACCGCCACGGTCTTCGGGCTCGGCGTCCTCATCGCGCTCCTCGGCCCCGTCTCCGGTGCCCACTTCAACCCCGCCGTCACCCTGGCCGAGTGGTGGACCGCCCGCCGTGGCGGCGCCGGCGTCAATGCCCGTGAGCTGGCTGTGTACGTGCCCTCGCAGATGGTCGGCGCCATCGCGGGCGCGATCCTGGCCGACGCCATGTTCGGCGAGCCCCTGGTGAAGTGGTCCACCCACGACCGCTCCGCCGGGAACCTCCTCCTCGGCGAGGTCGTCGCCACCGCCGGCCTGATCCTGCTGATCGTCGGCCTCGCGAAGACGGACCGGCTGCGGTTCGCGCCTGTCGCCGTGGCCTCCTACATCGGCGCCGCGTACTGGTTCACCTCATCGACCTCCTTCGCCAACCCGGCCGTCACCATCGGCCGCGCCTTCACGGACACCTTCGCGGGCATCGCCCCCGGCTCGGTGCCCGGCTTCGTCGGCATGCAGCTCCTCGGCGTCATCGTCGGCCTGGCCCTGGTGGCGGTCATCTTCATGCGCGGCAAGACGGACACCGGGTCGACTTCCGCATGACGCAGCGCACGGACGTGGTGGTGATCGGCGGCGGCCAGGCCGGGCTCGCCGCTGGCTACCACCTGCGCCGACTGGGCATCGACCACGTCATCCTCGACGCCTGGACGGCACCCGGCGGTGCCTGGCAGCACACCTGGAACTCCCTGTGTCTGTTCTCCCCGGCCCAGCACTCCTCCCTCCCGGGGCGCCTCATGCCCGTCCAGGAAGGCGAGCTCTACCCGGACGCCGCCCACGTCGTCGCCTACCTCGCCGATTACGAGAAGCGGTACGAGCTGCCGGTCCAGCGCGGCGTGTGGGTCGATGCGGTTCGTCGTGACGGCACGCATCGGCAGGTGGACAGCGACGCAGGCGATTGGAGGGCCCGCGCGGTCATCGGCGCGACGGGCACTTGGACCCGGCCATTCATCCCCGCTGTCCCCGGCCGCCGGGAGTTCGCGGGACGCCAGCTCCACATGGTGCAGTACCGCAGCCCGTCCGAGTTCGCCGGGCAGCGCGTGATCGTGGTTGGGGGCGGCAACTCCGGCGCCCAGATTGCGGCCGACCTCGCCCACGCCGGGGCCGGCCTGACCTGGGTCACGCGGCGCCGGCCGCGCTACCTCGCCGACGACATCGACGGCCGTGCCCTTTTCGACGCGGCGACCGCCCGCCGTCGCGCCCTCGACGAAGGCCGCGCCGACTGGCGCTGTCCTCCCGAAGCTGCCGCGAAGCGACAAGTAGCTCTCTGTCATCAGAGTGACGCTCGGTCAGGGGTGTTGGGGCGGGGCTCAGGGACCGGTGCGGTCCGGCTGGCGGTAAAGTCGGCGTGGGCCTGCTCGACGGCTTCGGGGTACGCCTCGCGCTTGGTGTGCTCGGTAAGGGCCCGGTAGATGCTGGCCACCGAGGGGTTGTGTCCCTTGGGCTTGCCGGTGGGGATGAACAGGTCGGGCTGGATCTGCTCGACGGACTCACCGCCCGCGCGGCGCCGCAGCACGGTGTGGAGCATGTCGTCGGTGATGACCGGCGGCCGGCCGCCGTGCTTGCCCTTGCGGGCCGCGGTGTCGAGTCCCTCCAACGTCGACTCCCGGATGTTCTCCCGCTCGTTCTCCGCCATCGCGGCGAAGAACGCGAACAGCAGCTTCCCCGGCCCGGTCGGGCCGTAGATGCCGGGCAGCGGACCGGTGAGCATCTTCAGGATGAGGCCGTGGGAGGTGAGGTGGTCGGCGAGCGCGGTGAGTTCGGCGGCGTCCGACCGGTACGCCGGGGTGGGGTGCCGAGGGTCCGTCATGACTCCAGGCTTTCGCACAATGCAAGTCTCAGAAGGGGGTGTGGACCGCTTTTGAGTGAGAACAGCTTGTGGGAACGAATCCGGGTTAAGCGGCGACCCGGTGGCTCGTGATTGATCTTGCTCGGGCAAAGGACCGTTTGTGAGAACTGGCCATCGCGCCATGGACGCCCGTCGCTGCGGCTGACAGCTCGCCGCATGGTTTAACCGCGTTTGGGGTGTGCGGTGGCGGAATAGGCGTCGTACCAGGCTGCCTTCGCGCCTGAGTCGCCGATCCGGTAGACCTGTACGCCGGCACCCACGCCGACGACGAGGGACAGTACCGCGGTGGCGATGCGGAGCTGCGTGCTCACCGTGCTGGTGGATCCCCCTGTGGCGGGGGTGCGGTGGGCTGCGCGGCGGTAGAGCCACCACACTGCCGTGGACACCAGGAAGAGCGCGATGACCCAGGGCAGCAGTTCGTCTCCGAGTTCGGTGTGTTTGCGGACCAGGGGATTGCTGTCGACATGCCGTTCCAGCCATTCGCCGGCGTTGGTCGTCAGCGGCACGCTGATCAGGGACACCAGTGCGAGGACCGGCAGGGAGAGGCCGAACCGGCGCATGACCGTGGGGAGCGCGGCGCACAGGACCAAGGCGAGGGCAGTGAGAGGTACCAGGACCACAACGACGTGCACGAACAGGACGTGCGCGGGGATGCCGTTGATCAGGCTGAATCCCACAAGGAGCTCCTTCGGTAGGTGTTCAGAACGGGGCCGGGACAGGTCGGGGTATGAGGCGGCTTCCGTGGCACACCCGCGGCCGCGACAGGGGGCGCCCGTCCCGCGTGCGGGGGAATGGTTCTGTTTCGCACCTCATGTCCCATAGCGGCTGAATCCTGGAGTTCGCCATTCCCGGCCGTCGGGCAGGACCGCGAGTGCCTCGTAGCCGTCCAGAGTTTCCACCCAGCCCTGTGCCCCGTCGCCTCGGGCGAACGCGGCGGTGGCGTAGGTGTCGGTCAGCGTCAGGCTGGGCCCGACGAGGGTGAGGGAGGCGAACGCGTCGGCAGGTCTACCGCTGTGCGGGTCGACGATGTGAACGCCGCGTTCGGCGGTGCCGGAGGTGGCGACGGCCAGGTCGTGGCCGGCGGTGATGACGGTGACCAGTTCACCGGGGCGTAGCGGGTGGGCGACGCCGATGCGCCACGCAGTGCCCGGGCCCGCCTGGCCGCGGAGTTGCAGGTCTCCTCCGCCGTTGACGCACGTGTGGTGCGCGCCCGCGTCGTAAAGGATCTGTGACGCCGCTTCGGTGGCCCAGCCTTTGACGAGTCCTGAGGGGTCGAGGGTTCCGGTGGGGACGATGCTGAACCAGCCGTCGCTGGCGTGGGCGGCCTGTGCGCACAGGGACAGGACTTCGTGGACTTCGGGCGGACAGTCCTTCAGCCGGATCTCGCCGCGGTCGAGCCGGCTGATGTGGCTGTCGGGCAGGTAGGTGGAGAACACGGCATCGATGTGGTGGAGGTGGTGCACGGCCTCGGCGAGGGCATGGCGGATGGCGGGGGTCGGCTGGTCCCGGATGTCGAAGGAGAAGACGGTGCCCATGACGTGCTCGACGTGGCGCAGCCCGGTCTTAGGGTCAGGCATGGGCCTGGTCCAGGGCGCTCTGGAGGGACTGGATGTAGCCCTGGCTGGTATAGCTGGCGCCGGAGACGGCATCGATGTGCGCGCTCTGGGCGCCGAGCGCCTCCTCGGTGAGGCGGGGCAGTGCGTAGGAGGAGATTCGCTGGTCGCGGCCGTTCTGGTCGGGCGCCTGGAGCACCTTGACGGCAGTGATCTTTCCCTTGCTGAGGGTGACGGCGACCTGCACGGTTCCGTACTGGGTGTCGATGGGATCTCCGGTGAACGTGCCGGTCCCGGTGGATGTGCCCGGCGAGGTGCCTGACGGAGCGCGTGAGGACGTGGGGGAAGGGGGAGCGGCCCCGGCGAGCGCGGGGAGCTGGTGGGGTTTGAGAGCGAGCAGGGCGACGGTCAGGGCGCTGATCCCGGTGGTGGCGAGGACGGCTCGGCGCATGGCGGTTCTCCTCAGAACGCGAACGACTCGTGGTGGATGCGCCGGGCCGGGACCCCGGCACCGCGCAGCGCCCCGATCGCGGTTCGGGTCATGCCGGGCGGCCCGCAGAGGTAGACGTCGTGCGCGGCCAGATCCGGGACCAGGGTGCTCAGGGCACCGGCGGTGAGGGGGGAGGAGTGTCCGGCTGGTTCGTCGACGATGTAGTGCACGGTGTCCCCTCGGCGGGCGGCGATCGCGTCGAGCTCACCGCGCAGGGCGAGGTCGGCGGCGTGCCGGGCCCGGTAGACGAGGGTCACCTGCCCCGGCAGTGTCTCGAAGAGCGCACGCAGGGGGGTGATGCCGACCCCGCCGGCCAGGAGCAGGACCTTGGGAGAGGTCCGGCGGTTCGCGGTGAAGCTGCCGTAGGGTCCCTCGGCCCACACCCGGGTGCCGGGCTTCAAGCGGGCGAGGGCGGCGCTGTGCCCGCCGGCGGTCTTTACCGTGATGCGCAGGTGGCCGGGGCGGGCGGGGGCGGAGAGGGAGTAGGGGTTCGCGGTCCAGCACGATCCGCGGGTCAAAAAGCGCCAGCGCAGGAACTGCCCCGGCTCGCCCCCGAGTTCGTCGAGGTGCTGGCCGGTGAGGTGGACGGAGACCACGCCCGGTGCTTCGGGGCGGACCGCGGCCACGCGCAGGCGGTGGCGCAGCCCGCGCCGGACGGGGACGACGAAGCGGTACCAGGCGACCAGAGCCGCGACGCCGAGGAAGAGCGTGTACCAGGCCGCCTGCGCGAGGCGGTTGCCGACGAAGTCGGCTCCGTTGGACAACTGGTGGCCGAAGGTGAGGAAGACGGCCAGGTACGTCGCGAAGTGCAGGTAGTGCCACGCCTCGTAACTCATCCTGCGGCGGGCGGTGCGGGCGGACAGTATCCCCGTGGCCACGAACAGCAGGAAGCCGGCCGTGCCCTTGAGCAGGTCGGGGTAGTGCAGGACGAGTGTGGAGGTCTGGGTGACCACATTCGTGTGGGAGGTCAGGGAGTAGCCCCAGATGATCAGGAGTGTGTGCGCGAGGGCCAGGGAAACGGTGCACCGGCCGCCCCAGGCGTGCCAGCGGGCGAGCCGGTCGGTGCCGATGGTGTGGTCCAGGAGCGGCATCCGGGCCATGAGGGCCAGCAGGACCGCGCAGGCGTAGCCGGCCAGGAGACCGGTGATGCGTCCCGCGCCGGTGAGCCATCCTGCCGGGCCGACCACCGCGTTCGTGTCGCTCCACCACAGGGCCAGCACCCCGGCGCCGCCGCCCCAGATCACCAGCGGCACCAGGAACGGGACGAGGCTGCGGCACGGGCGGTGGCGCCGGCGGTGCATTCCTTGGCTCGCATACGTCGTGGTCGTGAACGTGGTGGTCATCTGTGCTCCTCCGGATATGGCGCACGCTCCGGCGATGGGCGGCCAGCCTCACAGCCCAACCTCTGTGTACCTTCTGAAACAGCCCCGCCGACCACCCTCAGCTCCGATTCAGAGGAAACTCAGAGACACGCTCACCCCGGCTGCGGCCTGCGCCGGGGGATGCTGAAGAAATCATGGACGAGCCACGTACGACATCGCTTCTGCACCGCCCGGACGGAGACCCTGTACGGATCCTCGTCGTCGACGACGAACCCGACATCACCGATGTCCTGGCCGGGGTCATCACCGGCGAGGGCTGGCAGGTGCGCACCGCGGGCGATGGTGCCGCCGCGCTGGCGACGGCCCGTGATTTCCGGCCCAACGCGGTGATTCTGGACTGGATGCTGCCCGACCTGGACGGGCTCCAGGTCCTGCGAGCCCTCAGGCGTGAGATGCCCACGGTGTGTGTCCTGTTCCTGACCGCCCGCGACGCGGTCGAGGACCGCATCGCCGGGATCACCGCAGGCGGCGACGACTACGTGACCAAGCCCTACAGCCTGGAGGAAGTCCTGGCCCGGCTGCGCGGGCTGCTCCGGCGAGCCGGCATGACCGCCGCGCCAGGCGCGCACCGGCTCACCGTCGGGAACCTCACGATGGACGAGGAAGCCCGGGAGGTCCGGCGCGGCGGGGCCACCGTCGAGCTGTCCAGGACCGAGTTCGAACTCCTGCGCTTCCTCATGCGCAACCCGCGCCGGGTCCTGTCCAAGGACCAGATCCTGGACCGTGTCTGGGCCTACGACTTCGGCGGACGTGCCCACATCGTCGAGCTCTACATCAGCTACCTGCGCAAGAAGATCGACGCGGGACGCACTCCGATGATCCACACCGTGCGCGGTGTCGGCTACGTTCTCAAGCCGGAAGCCCCATGAGGCGCCCGCCGCCCCGCACTCTGCGCGGCCAGCTCACCCTCGGACTCGTCGCCCTGCTCGCCTTCGTCTGTCTCGCCGTCGGGATCATCACCGCCCTTGCTCTGCGAGGCTTCCTGATGGGACGCCTGGACGAGCAGCTCTCCGCGTCCGGCGGCCGGTTCGCGGCCAGTCTGGAACACGAGGCCGAGCCCGACGCCGACAACCGCCCCGACACCCGGGGACAAGCCGAGTCGACCTTCGGCGCCCGTCTCCTGAATGACACCGTCACCCAGGCCGCCGTCGTCGATGACGCCACCGCCCGCCCTCTCCGGCTCACTTCCGGGGACCGACGCACCCTGGCATCAATCCCCGTGGACGGAAGCGGGCACAGCATCCGCCTCTCCGGCCTGGGGAAGTACCGCGTCACGGCCGTCCGGGGCGACGACCAGGACATCATGATCACGGGCCTGCCCCTGCACCCGGTGGAAGAGACCGTCCACCGCCTCGAAGCGGTCGAAGTGGTGCTGTTCGGTGCCGCCCTCGTGGTCACCGGCATCGCGGGCGCCGTGTGGGTACAGATGGCCCTGCGCCCACTCCAGAAGGTCACCGCCCGTGCGGCGGAGGTCGCCGGACTACCCCTGGCCAGCGGCGAGGTCGCCATGCCCGGACCGCTCCCCGACACCGACCCCCGTACCGAGGTGGGCCAGGTCGGCACCGCCCTCAACCACATGCTCGGCCACATCGAAGATGCGCTGACCCGACGCCACGCGAGCGAGGAACGACTACGGCACTTCGCCGCCGACGCCAGCCACGAACTGCGCACCCCCGTCGCCAACATCCGCGGCCACGCCGAACTCGCCCTGCGCCACCACGGCCCCGTCCCCGCAGAAGTCCGCCACGCACTGGAACGCATCGACAGCGAGTCACAGCGCATGACCCGCCTCGTCGACGACCTGCTCCTCCTCGCACGCCTGGACGCCGGACGGCCCCTCGAACACGAACCGGTCGACCTGACCCTGCTGATCCTGAACGCGACGGACGACGCCCGCGCCGCCGGCCCCGGCCACCACTGGCTCCTCGACCTCCCCGAAGAACCCGTCACCGTCACCGGCGACGCCCACCGCCTCCAACAAGCGATCGGCAACCTCCTCGCCAACGCCCGAACCCACACCCCACCGGGCACCGACGTGACCACCTCCCTCACCACGGAACAGGCCACCGTCTGCGTAGAAGTGCGTGACAACGGTCCCGGCATCCCCGACGAACTCCAACCCGAAGTCTTCGGCCGCTTCGTCCGCGCCGACCACACCCGCTCCCGCAGCACGGGAGGCACCGGGCTGGGCCTCGCCATCGTCCACGCCGTCATCACCGCCCACGGCGGAACCGCCACCATCACCAGCCGTCCCGGACACACCGCCTTCCGCCTCACCCTCCCCGGCTGAACCGTTCGAGAGCTACTTGTCGTCTGGTGTCAGCTTCGGGAGTACCGGGCACACCCAGCGGGCCAGCATGCTGAGGGCCGCCAGCTGCTCCAGAGCCTCGTGCTCGGGAAGCCGCTGTGACCGCTTCGCGTAAGTGGTCGCCCTGCCATAGGGGGCGCACGCGTTCCCACACCCAGGGGTGCAGCGTGGCGGCACTCACCTGCGGGGCGTCTTGGCCGAGCCGCCGACGTATCTCGCCATCGCGGCAGCACCCGGTCCAGGATCTGCTCGACCACGTGGGCGCTGGTGACGATGTCCTTCTAGGCGGCCCTGGTGATCTTCCTCGTCGAGAAGACGATGACGTCACCGGGAGAGTAGCCCAAGGGGCGCAGCTCGGTCAGTTCCAGGAAGCGATCGAGCTCGACGTGGGCCCACGCGATGTCGATGCTCATGTCGGGCATTGTGCACCCGCTCGCCGACACCGAAACCGAGAACAGTCCTGTCAGCCCTCGACGGAACTGCGGCGCTCCAACAGGACCACGTCACGCCAGACGCCGTGGTGTCGGCCGATCCGCTCGCGGGTGCCGATGATCCGGAAGCCGGCCCGCTCGTGTAGGGCGAGGCTGGCAGTGTTCTCGGGGAAGATCCCGGACTGGATCGTCCAGATCCCGGCCGTCTCGGTAGAGGTGATCAGGGCATCCAAGAGGGCTCGGGCCACGCCGCGGCCGCGGGCGCCGGGGTGGACGTAGACGGAGTGCTCGACCACGCCCGCGTACGCGCACCGGTCGGAGACCGCGCTCGCCGCGACCCACCCCAGCACGGCGCCGACGTCGTCGAGGGCGACGAAGCGGTGGGCAGGCAGCCTGGCCTTGTCGAACGCGGCCCACTCGGGAGTCTGCGTCTCGAAGGTGGCGTTGCCTTCGTCGATCCCCGCCTGGTAGATACCCAGCACCTCTTCGGCGTGCTCGGACAGGAGTGCCTCGATCCGCATGCTGGTCACGCCGCCTCCGCGGCGCCGGTCAGCAGCGCACCCATCGCGGCGAGCACGGACGGCTCGACCCGGTAGTACACCCACGTGCCGCGCCGCTCCGAGGACAGCAGTCCGGCCTCCTTCAGCTTCTTGAGGTGGTGGGAGACGGTGGGCTGGGAGACGCCGACGTCAGAGATGTCGCACACGCAGGCCTCGCCGCCTTCGTGGGAGGCGACGGCGGAGAACAGGCGCAGCCGGACGGGGTCGCCGAGGGCCTTGAACATCTTCGCCGCGACCTCGGCCTCGTCTGCAGACATGGGGCGCTCGTTGAGCGGGGGGCAGCACGGGGCGACGGCCTCGGGCTCCATGAGCGGCAGAACCTTCGCGTTCGACATACGTCTATGTTGACACATGTCGAACCAAGGCGGCAGGGGCTCAGGTGCGGGCCAGGGGGGCGGCCAGTCGGCGCGCTGTTCGGACGGCATCCTTGCCGGTGCCGCAGGGGGTGTGCGAGGACAGGCTGCGCTGCCACTCAAGGCCGACGAATGCCAGCCCTGGGTGGGCGAGGGAGGCGCCGCCGCGGTGGCGGGGAGTCCGGCCGGATCAAGCGCGCCCGCGAGTCCGGCCAGATACGGCAGGTGGGCGCGCTAGCCGGTGGCAAGGATCAGCGCATCCAGCCGTTCTGTCGTCCCCTCCGCCCAAGTGGCCTGGTTCGCGGGGAAGTCGGGGAACATGGGGCGTCGGTCGGGGGCGCTGGCGGCGCGGTGGTTGCCGTCCAGGACCGGCGGTGCGGGCGGCGTCTTCGGCAAACGGGCCAGCGGGGCCGCATCCAGGCCGGTCCGGGTGAGTCGGAAGTGCAGATCCTGGCCGAGCAAATGCTGGCGGGCGAACCTCACGGGTGTCCGCGTGGACAGACTCGTGCGGCTCTTGCGGGCCAGCTCGGCAGCGATCTACACCGCTGAGTTCCTCGTCCCAACCACGGCGACGCGCTGGTGAAATCGCGCCCGTCCGCCCGGGACGGCAGTCACCTGCTGCCGGGTCCGGATGTCGGCCTGCAGGCGGGCGGCGTAGGCGGTCGGGTAGGTGACGACTTCGTCCCGGTGCAGGCAGCGGTCCGGATCCCCGCCGAACGCCATGCCGGGCAGTGCACTGGACCGAGCCGGGGAGAGCAGGGGCAGGCTGTCGTAGTAGTGCGGCCGCGACCCGGCCATATGGTTCGAAGCCTCCAGAACCACCGGCGTTCGTCCCTGGCCGGCCAGTGCGTGGGCAGCAGCCAGGCCGGCCTGGCTGCCTCCGATCACGGTGACATCCACATGCTCCACAACTGCCTAGTTTCGATAAATGTCTATGTTGACGGGCATCGAAACAGGTGCCATGCTGGCAGCGCAAGACATCGACAGGCATCGAAGCAACCAGGGAGTCGACCGTGACCGCGTCAGCCACCACCGACCTGCCCGTCGTCGTCATCGGGGCCGGCCCCGCCGGTCTAGCCGCCGCCGCCCACCTCGTCGACCGCGGCCTGGAGCCCCTGGTCCTGGAAGCCGGCACGGCAGCCGGCGCCGCGGTGCGCGAGTGGGCACACGTGCGACTGTTCTCCCGCTGGGGCGAGGTCGTCGACCCGGCCGCCGAGAAGCTCCTCGCCCCGACCGGCTGGACCAAGCCCGCCGCAGACGCGTACCCCTCCGGCGGCGACTGGGCCGACCTCTACCTCCAGCCCCTCGCCGACGTCCTCGGTGAGCAGGTCCGCTACGACGTGACCGTCACCGGGGTCTCACGCACCGGCCGCGACCGCGTCGTCGACGCCGAGCGCGAGGCCCAGCCCTTCGTCGTCCACTTCCAGAACGCCGACGGCCGTGAGCAGTGTGTCCTGGCCCGCGCCGTCATCGACGCCTCCGGCACCTGGGCCACCCCGAGCCCCGCAGGGGGCAGCGGCCTTGCCGCGCTCGGTGAGAAGGCCGCCGCCGACCGGATCACCTACCGGGTCCCGGACCTGAAGGACCCCGCCGTCCGCTCCAGGTATTCGGGTAAGCGGATCGCGGTCATCGGCTCCGGCGCCTCCGCGTTCACCGCCCTCGCCTACCTCGCCGACCTCGCCAAGTCCGGGGATGGCGAAGGCACCCACACCACATGGCTCCTACGCCGTGGCATCTCCGGCTCCACCTTCGGCGGCGGCGAAGCTGACCAGCTTCCCGCCCGCGGAGCCCTCGGCCTCGCCGCCAGGGCCGCCGTCGACGACGGATACGCCGACGCGGTCACCGGATTCCGCACCGATGCCATCGAGAAGAACGAGGCGGGCCGGGTCATACTCGTCGGCGAGGACGGCCTCCGCCTGGACCCGGTCGACGAGGTCATCGTTCTCACCGGCCTCCGCCCCGACCTCACCTTCCTGAACGAACTCCGTCTCGGCCTCGACGAACGCCTCCAGGCCCCCACCGAGCTCGCCCCGCTGATCGACCCCAACCAGCACTCCTGCGGAACCGTCTACCCCCACGGCGTGAACGAGCTCTCCCACCCGGAGAAGGACGTCTACCTCGTTGGCATGAAGTCCTACGGCCGCGCCCCCACCTTCCTCGCCATGACCGGCTACGAACAGGTCCGCTCCATCGCCGCCGCCCTCGCCGGGGACCGCGACGCCGCCGAACGCGTCGAGCTCACCCTCCCCGAAACCGGCGTGTGCGGCGGAGCAGGTCTCTTCGACGAGCCGGAGGCCGCCGAGCAGAGCGGTGGTGGCTGCTGCGCGGCCCCGGCCACCCTCACCATCGGCGCAGCACCTGCCTCCTCCGGCGGCTGCTGAACGGTGCCCAACGCGCAGGCCGGCGTGGCCGCGACCGGAACAGGGGGCCTGTCGCGGCCACGCGCCGTCCCGCCCGCCCTCTGCCTCACCCAGATCACCAGCTGGGAGTTCTGGGAGTGATCCATCTGCTTCACGTCTGTTGCGTTCGCCAGCTGGGCCCGAGGCTGTAGTCGCTGTGCCTGTTGCTGGGCGGAGGCGGCGTCTGCGCGTGCCATGGACAGGAGCTGGGGGAGCCGCCCGACTGCTTGGCAACGAGGAGTTGTGGTCCACTCGAACCCGGCGAGGCCAAGCTCATGGTGAGGCGTGCGCCTCCAACTGGCAGTGGACCTGTACGACGCCTTCCACGGAGTGGGTGAGGCGCTCGGCCATCCGAATCAGGCTGCTGTCTCTGACCTGGCCGGTCAGAGTGGCGATGCCTTCTGTGACGGTGACCTTGACGGCCTCGTGGGACAGGGGGAAGAGGCGGTCGACGACGGTGCGGCGGATCTCGGTGGCGAGTTCCTCGTCGCTGCGCAGGAAGACCTTGAGGAGGTCGGCACGGCTGACGATGCCCTGGAGGGTGCCGTCGGCGTCGACGACCGGGAGGCGCTTGATGCGCCGGTCGGCCATGAGGCGGGCGGCCCAGGGGAGCGTGGCGTCGGGGCGGATCGTGACGGCCGGAGTGGTCATCAGGTTCTCGGCGTGGGTGGAGCCGGCTTTGGCGGTGTCGCCCAGGCGGCGCATCTGCTCGATCAAACCGGGGCGGTGCTCGTGGAACTCCTCCTTGGGGAGGAGATCGGCCTCGGAGACCACGCCGACGACGCGGCCCTCGCCCTCGATGACGGGGAGGGCGGTCACCTTCCACCGCTCCATCGCGGTGGCGATGTCCTTGAAGCCGGTCGATGGGGTGACGGCGATGACCTTGGTGGTCATGACGTCGGCGACGGTGTACGGGGTGGAGGTCATGGCGGGTCCTCAGCGTGCGTAGGCGAGCGGGGTGCCGCTGCCGTGAGGGGCGAACAGGTCGAGGAGCCTGGTGCGGGCGGAGTCGAGCCGGTCGGCGATGACGGCGGCCACGGCCGTGGAGACGGAGCGACCGACAGCGGAGTCCTCGTTGCACAGTCCGCGTACGGCGGCGGCGTCGAATTCGAGGGCGCGCACCTCGTGGGTGGCGGTGGCTCCGAGGTGCCAGCGGTAGGGAGGGAACATCCAGGACCAGCCGAGCAGTTCGCCGTAGCCGAGGGTGTCGACGACCACGTTCCTGTGGCCGGGGACGTGGGTGTCGAGGTCCACCGTGCCGCTCTGGATGATCCAGAACTTCTCGGCCCGCCGGCGTTCCTTGAAGATGCTGGTGCCGGCCGGCAAGGTCACTTGGTGGGAGTGGGCGAGCAGGGCTTCGCGGGCTTCCGGTGCCATCGCTTCGAGGATGCTGTGCATGGTGCTCATCGAGCGCCTCCAACCCTTCGCATCCACCCTGCTCGGTGGGCCACCCTGGCCGGGAGGGCCGCGCGGTGCACTCTGCGGGGCCCGTCCGGCCCGGTCAGCGGACCAGGACGGCCTCCCCGGACTTGGGTATGACGGCCGTCCATTCCAGCTCGTGGTCGATGCGGTCCCGCAGGGTTTCGGAGGCGGTCTCCTCGCCGTGGACGAGGTAGGTGGTGTGCGGGGCCGGGGCGGCGCGCAGCCAGTCGATGATCTGGTCGGCGTCGGCGTGCGCGGAGAAGTGCGGGACGTCGGCGACCTCGGCGCGTACGGGGACGTACTCGCCGAACATCTTGAGAGTGCGGGCGCCGTCCACGAGGTCGCGGGAGCGCGTGCCGGCGGCGGCGAAGCCGACGATGACCACGGCGTTACGGGGGTCGGGCAGGAGCCGGTGGAGGTGGTGCAGGACGCGGCCGCCGGTGGCCATGCCGGCGGAGGAGACGATGATCGCGGGGCCGGTGGTGCTGTTGATGTCGATCGACTCCTGGACGGTCCGGGCGGCCAGGAAGGGCTCCGGGCTCATCGCCGCCTCGCCCTGGGCGAGGATCTCGGGACGCAGCTCGGGCGAGTGGGCCCGCACGGCGTCGCGGTAGACGTCCAATGCCGCCAGGGCCATGGGGCTGTCGACATAGACGGGTACGTGGCGCGGCAGGGTGCCGTCGCCGCGCAGGGTGGCCAGCTCGTGCAGGACGACCTCGGTGCGGTCGATCGCGAAGGCCGGGATGACCACGGTCCCGCCACGGGACAGGGTCCGCGTGATCGCCGAGGCGAATTCCCGGCGGGCGCTTTCGTGGTCGTGGCGGCGGTTGCCGTACGTGGACTCCATCAGGAGAACGTCTGCGCCGGAGAACGGCTCCGGCGGCAGGAGGAGCGGGTGGCCGGGGCGGCCGAGGTCACCGCTGACGGCGAGGGAGTGGCCGTCCTCCAGCGTCAGGTGCGCCCAGGCGGAGCCGAGGATGTGCCCTCCGTGGTGCAGCACCAGCTTCGTGCCGGCCATGACCTCGATCTCGCTGCCCACGGTCACCGGGTCGAAGTACTTGATCGTCTGGTCGACGTCATCGTCGTCGTAGAGCGGCTTGGCGGGGCGGTGCGTGGACCACCCGTGCTGGTTGGCGTGCTCGGCGGCTTCCATCTGGAGGCGGGCGCTGTCGCGGAGCACGATCTCGGCGAGCCGGGCGGTGTGGGCGCTGGTCAGGATGGGGCCGCGGAAGCCGTGCCGGACCAGGCGCGGCAGGTAGCCGCAATGGTCCAGGTGGGCGTGGGTGACGACGACGGCGTGGATGTCCGAAGCGTCGCAGGGCAGCTTGTCCCAGTTGCGGCGGCGCAGGTCCGCGACACCCTGGAAGAGCCCGCAGTCGACGAGGATCCGGGCGTGGTCGCTCTCGACCAGGAACTTGCTGCCGGTGACCGTCCGCACTCCGCCGAGGAACCTCAGCAGGGCCGGGCGGGCGGAAGCAGGAGACGGGGACGGGGCTGACTGGGACATGGCAGCAGCCCTCCTTTCGGAACGGATGCCGGTCTCCACCGTCGCACCGCAGCGCCCTGTCCGCCGGGGACCTACCGGCCCCCGGAAGGGGCCGACCGGCCCAAGCGGGACAGAGGGACACAGGCACAGGCTGACGGTGACCCCTCCCGCGCAGCGCACAGAGAGAAGGCCGCGCCATGAAGGCACTCGTCTTCCACGGACCCGGGCAGACCTCCTGGCAGGACGTCCCGGACCCCTCCATCAAGGACGCCGCCGACGCGATCGTCCGGGTCGACGCCGTCACCATCTGCGGCACCGACCTGCACATCATCAAGGGCGACGTCCCCGAAGTGACCCCCGGCCGCATCCTCGGCCACGAGGCCGTCGGCACCGTCGTCGAGACCGGCGGCGACGTGCGCACCGTCCGCCCCGGTGACCGCGTCCTGATCTCCTGCATCTCCGCCTGCGGCCGCTGCCGATTCTGTCGTGAAGGGCACTACGGCCAGTGCCGCGGAGGCGGCGGCTGGGTCCTGGGCCACACGATCGACGGCACCCAGGCCGAATACGTACGCGTCCCCTTCGCCGACCTTTCCGTCCACCCGCTGCCCAGCGCCCTGGCCAGCCACGACGCCGTACTGCTCGCCGACATCTTCCCGACGTCGTACGAGGTCGGCGTGCTCAACGGCGGCGTGCGCCCTGGCGACACGGTTGCCGTGGTCGGTGCCGGACCCATCGGACTGGCCGCCATCGCCACCGCCCAGCTCTACAGTCCCGGGCGGATCATCGCCGTCGACCTCGCCGCGTCCCGGCTCGCTGCCGCGCGCGACCTCGGCGCCGATGCCACCGCGAGCGCGGACGAAGAGCCCGAGCGTCTGGTCGAGGACCTCACGGACGGACTCGGTGCGGACGTGGTCATCGAGGCCGTCGGCGTGCCCGAGTCGTTCGAGATGTGCACCCGCATGGTCCGCCCCGGCGGACGGGTCGCCAACATCGGCGTACACGGCAAGCCCGCCGTCCTCCACCTCGAGGACCTGTGGATCAAGGACGTCACCATCACCACCGGTCTCGTCGACACCCACTCCACGCCCATGCTGCTGCGCATGATGGCCGCCGGCCGCCTGCCGGGGGCCGCGATGGTCACCCACCGCTTCGAGCTGGACCAGATGGAAGAGGCGTACGACGTCTTCTCGCGCGCCGGCGAAACCGGCGCCCTCAAGGTCGTGCTCGGCGGACCCCAGCACGACACCGTCGCCGTACCGCCCCAGGAGCAGTGAGTGCCGTGAAGAGCACATCGAGTATCCGCCCGCAGCAGTCCGGCGAGACGGCCGGACGCACCGACCTGGGCCGCCGTCTGGCCGCACGCCGCGAGGCCCTTGGCCTGAGCCGAGACGAACTGGGCCGGAGGTGTGGCGCCGACGGCACGTACATCGCCTACCTGGAGGAGCACGCCGCCAGCCCTGCCATCGGCACCCTCGTCCGGGTGGCCGACGCCCTCGGTCTCACCGTCGACGACCTGACAGGCGCCAGCGCCCTCCGCGTCGCGGGGCGAGCCACCGCCCGGCGCGACAGTACGCTCGTACCGCTGGACGAGGCCGAATGCCGACGGCTGCTGAACACCCACGGCGTCGGCCGCATCGCAATCTTCACGCCCGAAGGCCCGGCCGTCCTCCCCGTCAACTACCTGATCGCAGGCCGCGACATCGCCTTCCGCACCTCCGCGGAAGCCGTCACCGCCAGAGCTGCCGGAACCGAGGTCGCCTTCGAGATCGACAACATCGACGACGTGACAGCCACTGGCTGGAGCGTGCTGGCCGTGGGTGAACTGGCAGCCGTCACCGACCCGGACGAGATCCACCACCTCGACACCACGGCTCGCTCCCAACCTTGGGCCGGTGGGCCACGCGGGCACTGGATGAAGCTCACCCCTGCACGGATCACCGGCCGCCGCGTGGTGCATGACTCATGAACGACCTGCATGCGGTCGTCTTCGATACCGACGGAGTGCTCCTCGCCACGGCGGACCGCCACGCGGCCGCCTGGAAGGAAACCTTCGACGGCTGCCTCCCCGAGTGGCAGCCATCGCAGGCCGGTGCACGACCGCGCCCGTTCGACGCCGTCCACGAGTACCGGGACCTGGTAGACGGCAGGTCCCGTCTCGACGGCGTACGAGCCTTCCTCGCCGCCCGCCGCATCGACCTCCCACCCGGAACGCCTGACGATCCACCCGGGTGCGCCACCGTCCACGCGGTCGCCGTCCGCAAGGAGGCAGTCTTCTCCGCGATGCTGCGGGCCGACGGCGTCCGTACCTTCGACGACGTGCGGCCCGCGCTCCGGCGACTACGGGAGATGGAGGTGCGATGTGCGGCCGTGTCGGCTTCGCGGCATGCTCGTTCCCTCCTGGAGTGCGCACAGCTCATCGGCTACTTCGACGCACTCGTGGACGGCCAGGACGCCGCCGCACTTGATCTTCCGGGCAAGCCCGACCCTGCCCTCTTCCTCGAAGCTGCCCGCCGTCTCGGCGCGCCCCCCGCCCATACGGTCGTGGTGGAGGACGCACTGGCCGGCGTCGAAGCGGGACACCGAGGCCGTTTCCGCCTGGTGGTGGGACTCAACCGCGAAGCCGACCCGCACATGAGTGACGCCCTGCGCGCACGCGGCGCCCAGCTCGTCCTACCCGACCTCGTCGGGCTGCCCGCCGTACTCGAAGGCGACCGCCCGTGAGTCCCGTGAGTACGGCCTGGCTCTGGGAGTACCAGCGCTACGACCCCAAGGCCGAGCGGCTCGTCGAGTCCCTGTGCACCCTGGGCAACGGTCGCTTCGCCACGCGTGGTTCAGCACCCGAATGCGTCGCAGACGACGTCCACTACCCGGGTACTTACCTCGCAGGCTGCTACAACCGGCTGGACTCCACCGTTGACGGACGCACGGTCTCCAACGAAGACATGGTCCGACTGCCGGACTGGACCGCTCTGCGGTACCGCTGCCTGCCCGAGGGCGCCCCGCCAGGCGACTGGCTCACGCCCGACCACCCGTCCCTGCGCCATGGCAACGTGTCGCTGGACCTGCGTGCCGGAACGCTCACCCGTCGCATGCTCTTCCATGACGCCGACGGCCGCCGCCTGGGGGTCACCCACACCCGCCTCGTCCACATGGGCGATCCGAACCTGGCCGCTCAGCGCTCGGTGTTCAGAGCGTACGGCTGGAGTGGCCGGATCGAGATCGAGTCCGTACTCGACGGCGACGTCGCGAACGCGGGAGTCGATCGCTACCGCGCCCTGGCGGGGCGGCATCTCGTCGAGCACCGGGTCGGGGTGGAGACGGAGGGCACTGCCTGGCTCTCCTGCACCACCACCAGCTCCCGGGTTCGGATCGGGCTCGCGGTACGGACATCGGCTCGTCCTCTGGCACCGGTGGGCGGGGCATGCACGGCCACCACCGCCACGCAGACGTTCGTTATGCCGATCAAGCGGACGGCCCCGGTCGTCGTTGTGAAGACAGCCGCCCTGTGTACCTCGCTCGACCGTCCCCCGGCCGATCCGCTGCGGCGGAGCATCGACTGCTCCACAAACGCCCCGGACTTCCCTTCCTTGCTGAACTCCCACCGGACGTCCTGGCAACGCCTTTGGAACGAAGGAGAGTTGAAGGTGCCCGGAGAGACTGGCAAGGTTCTGCGGCTGCACGCCTTCCACGTGCTGCAGACCCTCTCGCCGCACACCGCCGAGCTCGATGCCGGCGTCCCTGCCCGCGGCCTTCACGGCGAGGCCTACCGGGGCCACGTCTTCTGGGACGAGCTGTTCGTCCTGCCCTACCTCGCCCTCCACCTCCCCGAGACCGCTCGCGCCCTGCTGATGTACCGGCACCGGCGGCTCCCCGCGGCCGGGGACGCCGCGCGCAGGGCGGGAGCGAAGGGAGCCATGTTTCCCTGGCAGAGCGGTAGTTCCGGCAGCGAGGAGACGCAGCGGCTGCACCTCAATCCGCGCTCCGGCCGCTGGCTGCCGGACCACTCGCACCTCCAGCACCATGTCGGGTCAGCCGTCGCCTGGAATGTGTGGCGGTACGGGCAGGCCACCGGGGACGTCGGGTTCATGCATGGCTCGGGCGCCGAACTCCTCATGCATGTAGCCCACTTCTGGGCCGATGCGGCGACGTGGGACACCGGCCTCGGCCGCTACCGGATCCGCGGCGTCGTCGGACCCGACGAGTATCACGATGCCTACCCGGACGCCGTCGCTCCCGGCATCGACGACAACGCCTACACGAACGTCACCGCCGCGTGGGTACTCGCCCGCGCCCTCGACCTCTACGGGGAACTCCCGGCGGCCCGGCGCGCGGAGCTCCTCACGCAACTCGGCATCGGCCCCGACGACCTCACCGTCTGGGAGGACGTGTCCCGCCGCCTGTACGTGCCGTTCCATCGCGGCGTGATCAGCCAGTTCCACGGCTACGGGGACCTGGCCGAGCTCGACTGGGACGGCTACCGTGCCCGCTACCAGGACGTCCGCCGCCTGGACCGCATCCTGGAAGCCGAAGGCGATACGCCCAACCGCTACCAGGCCTCCAAGCAGGCCGACACCCTCATGCTCGGCTACCTGTTCCGCCCCGCAGAACTCGAACAAATGTTCCTTCGGCTCGGGCATCGTCTCGACGACGGCATCTGGCGCAGAACGGTGGACTACTACCTGCGGCGCACCTGCCACGGCTCCACGCTCAGCAGCCTCGTCCACGGGTGGGTCCTCGCCCGGGAACAGGGCCCTGACGCTTGGCGCTACTGCCAAGAAGCCTTGCTCAGTGACATCACCGACGTGCAAGGCGGCACCACCGGCGAAGGGATCCACCTCGGCGCCATGGGCGGCACCCTCGACCTCGTCGAGCGCGGCATCGTCGGACTCGAGCCTCACGGCGACGGCCTGCACATCGACCCGGTACCCCTCTCCGAAGTGCCCGGTTCCTCGTTCTCGATCTCCTACCTGGGGCACCGGGACATCCGTATCCGGTTCCGGCCTGGCCGGCTCGGTATCAGCGTCCCCGCGTCACTCCTGGGCCCGGTGCCCCTGGTCCTGCCCGGCGACCGGCACGAACGCATCGCCGCAGGCCAGGAGCGGTGGTTCCGGCTGCCCAAGGGCTGACCCGGTAGCCACCCCGTGCTCGCGTGGCGGGGTGATCGTGATGCGCACACTGTGGATGTATCAGCCGTTGGGAATGGTGAACGGAATGGACAGGCAGCATGAGGTTCCGCGGATCGTGGTGGGCGTCGACGGATCGCCCTCGTCCCAGGCCGCGCTGCGCTGGGCGACGCGGTACGCAGGGCTGGTGAGCGGGCGAGTGGAGGCGGTCGCGGCCTGGGACCTGCCCGGTGCCGCATCATGGTCGGCTCCAGCGGTGGACACCACGTTCGACGAGGAGGAGGCCGAGCGGCGTCTGGTCGAGGAGGTCCGCGCGGTGCTCGGTGAGGACGTTGCCTCCTCCGTGCACCAGCGCCTGGTACGTACGTTTCCGTCCATCTCATACGCTGCCTGCGGTTCCGCGGGCCGGCGACCATCGACTTCGACCTGCTGCGGGACCTCCTGAAAGCAACGGCTGCCCGCCCCCGGGAGGCCTGCTGACACCTCCACCTCTCCTCGCCGAGGTCATCGGCGCCCCCGGCGCGCGGTTGACGGTGGTTCCCGCTCATGGTCCTGAGCAGGACGGACACGGTCCTGCCGCGGACCGGGCCGCCACCCGGTACCGGACCCTGAGCCGAGTGGCCCCGCTCGGAAGCGGGCCACTCGGCCCCGCGTGAATGGCCCCCTCGGCACTGCGGTCGTCCTGGCCTACAGCGTGATCGTGGAACCCGGACGCCATCCCGGCGCCACCTTCCGAAGAGGGTGACCACGATGCAGCGCATTCGGATCCAGACCCGGCCCAAGCAGCCCCACAAGCCTGCCCCGCTGGATCTGCGCACGCCGTCCGGCCGCCCCCTGCCGTACTGATCCCGGCCGATACGCAGCCCCGGAGGACGTCATGGGACACATGCGACGCGTCGTACCGTTCACCGAGCTCGGCCGTGGTGACATCGGCAGGGTCGGCGGCAAGAACGCTTCCCTCGGAGAGCTGACCGGACGGCTGACCGCCGCCGGCCTGCGCGTGCCGTCCGGCTTCGCCACGACCGCCGGAGCCTACGAGGAGCTGCTCGACGGACACGGCCTGCGCATCCGCATCCAGGAACAGCTCGACCGGCTCCACGATGGCGTCGCGCTCGAAGAAGTCGGAGCGGGCATCCGGTCCATGATCATGGGGGAGCCGCTGCCCGCACCCCTCACCACCGAGATCCTCACCGCGTACGAGGACCTCGGCCGCGAGCTGGGCCGATCCGGCCCGGAGGTCGCCGTACGCAGCAGCGCCACCGCCGAGGACCTCCCGGAGGCCAGCTTCGCCGGCCAGCAGGAGACCTACCTCAACGTGAGCGGCGCCGTACGGCTGTTGGACTCGGTGCACCGCTGCTTCGCCTCCCTCTACACCGACCGTGCGATCGACTACCGGGAGCGGATGGGCTTCGACCACCTCCAGGTCGCCCTGTCCGTCGGCGTCCAGGTGATGGTCCGCTCCGACCTCGCCGGGGCCGGCGTGATCTTCACCCTCGACCCGGAGAGCGGCTTCCCGAACGTCGTCGTGGTGAGCGCGGCCTGGGGTCTGGGCGAGACCGTGGTCAGCGGGCAGACCGACCCCGACGAGTACACCGTCTTCAAGCCCGGCCTCAAGGACCCGGCCCTGAACCCCGTCATCGACGTGCGGATCGGTGCCAAGCGTCGCAAGGCCGTCTACGCGGAGCGCGGACTGACCGACACCGTCGACACCACCCCCGAGGAACAGGCACGCCGGGTTCTGACCGACGCGGAGGTGCGGCAGCTCGCCCTATGGGCCGTGGCGGTCGAGGATCACTACGGCTGCCCGATGGACCTGGAGTGGGCGAAGCACGGCATCACCGGCGACCTGGCGGTCGTACAGGCCCGGCCCGAGACCGTGCAGTCCCGCCGACCCGCCACGACGCTGCGGCGCTGCCGTCTGACCGCCGCCCCGGGCGATGCACTGGTCGAAGGCATCGCGGTGGGCGAAGCCATCGGAGCGGGTGCCGTCTGCCGCATGGACACCCCGGTGGACCTGGAACGCTTCCCGGCGGGAGCCGTGCTCGTCACCTCGATCACCGACCCGGACTGGGAACCGGTCATGAAGCGTGCCGCGGCCATCGTCACCGACCACGGCGGCCGCACCTCCCACGCCGCGATCGTCAGCCGGGAACTCGGCGTACCGGCGGTCGTCGGCACGGAGACCGCCACCGAAGTGCTGTACGACGGCGCCGATGTCACCGTCTCCTGCACCGAGGGCAGCCGGGGCAAGGTCTACGAGGGCCGCCTCACGTACGAGGAGACCGAAACGGACCTGTCGGCCCTGCCCGCCACCCGTACCCGCGTGATGCTCAACCTCGCCGATCCGTCCGCTGCCTTCCGCTGGTGGCGGCTGCCCGCCGACGGGGTCGGTCTGGCCCGCCTGGAGTTCATCGTCGCGCACCAGGTCAAGGTCCACCCCATGGCCCTCCTGCACCCGGAACGCCTGGGTGCCGCCGACCGCTGCGCCATCGACCAGCTCACCGAGGGCCACCTCGACCGCGGCCGGTACTTCACCGACCGCCTCGCGTACGGCATCGCCAGGATCGCCGCCTCCCGCTGGCCCGACCCCGTCATCGTCCGTACCAGCGACTTCAAGACCAACGAGTACGCCAAGCTCCTGGGCGGCCGGCCGTTCGAACCGGTGGAAGCCAACCCGATGATCGGATGGCGGGGTGCCAGCCGCTACTACAGCGACGGCTACCGGGAAGGCTTCGCCCTCGAATGCCAGGCCCTGCGCCGGGTGCGCGAGGAGATGGGCCTGACCAACGTCATCGTCATGATCCCCTTCTGCCGCACGCTGCTGGAGGCCGACAAGGTCCTTGAGGTGATGGCGGCCGAGGGACTGCGGCGCGGCGAGAACGGTCTCAAGGTCTACGTGATGGCCGAGATCCCGGCCAACATCCTCCTCGCCCAGGACTTCGCCGAGCGCTTCGACGGCTTCTCCATCGGCAGCAACGACCTCACCCAGCTCACTCTCGGAGTCGACCGTGACTCGGAATCCCTGGCCCACGTCTTCGACGAGAACGACCCGGCCGTCACCGATCTCATCCGGATCCTCCTCCCACGGGTCCAGACCCTGGGACGTCCGGTGGGGCTGTGCGGCCAGCGGCCCAGCGACGACCCGGCGTACGCCGCCTTCCTCGTCCGGGCCGGCATCGACTCGATCTCCGTCGCCCCGGACAGCTTCGCCGCCGTCAAGCAGCACGTCGCCGCCGCCGAGGAGAGCCGCTACGGAGAGGACCGTACGGCCCCTGTCGGGATCCGTCCGGCCCAAGCGGACCGGCCCTCGGCCGCGTGACAGTGGCACCAGCCCCGAACCACGGAACCAAGGAGCACCCGCCATGAGCACCAAGCGAGTCCTGGTCGCCTACGGCACCAAGCACGGCGCCACCGCAGGCATCGCCGAACGGATCGGCAAGACCCTCCGCGAGGACGGTCTCGACGCCGTCGTGCTGCCCGCCGATGACGTCCACGACGTCCGCGCCTACGACGCCGTCGTCCTCGGCGGCTCCCTCTACGCCGGCCACTGGAGCAGCCAGGCCAAGCACTGCGCCGAACGCAACGCCGAATCCCTCCGGCACCGCCCGGTGTGGATGTTCAGCAGCGGCCCGCTCGACCGCTCCGCCGAGGAACACGACATCCCCCCCGGTCTCCGCCGTCGCCCGGGAGATGCAGCTGGTCGGAGCGCGCGAGCACATGACCTTCGGCGGCAGCATCACGGCCCACACGCCGGGATTCCTCGCCAAGGCACTGACCCGGCAGGGCAAGGGCGGGGACTTCCGCAACCCCGAACGGATCCAGAACTGGGCCCATCACATCAGCGCCGAGCTCGCCGCCTGACGGAACGGTCCGGCTCGGCACGCACCAGGGGAGGCGAGCCATGCACTACCGGACGGGGGGCAACCCTCTTCGGCGGGATGCCGACCGCACCCGGACGCGTATGCGTGCCGTCTTCGCGCTGACCTGCCTGCTGGCGGTCGTCGTCGGCTTCGTCCTCGGCCGGGCGGCCTGGACGGACGGTGACCGCACCGCCGAGAACATCGCACGCCACCGGCACACCGTGACGGCCACCACGGTCAGCGAGACGACCTACCGAACCGGGGACCAGCCGAGCAGTCGGCCGGTCCCCGTGGCGACCGCCAGCTGGCGCTACCCCTCCCAGCGCCTGCACACGGAAACCGTCCCGGTTCCGGCAGGCACCCGGAACGGTGACACGGTCCGCGTGTGGGTCGACGCAGACGGCCGTGCGGCCACGGCGCCGCCCAGCCGGGCCGACATCGTTCTCGACGCGCTGGGGGTCGGAGCGGGAGCACTGTCCGGGATCGTGCTCGTGGGTGGCTGCCTCGTCGCCGTGCGTCTCCGTATCGTCGACGCGCGCAGCGCACGGTCCTGGGAGTCCGAGTGGGCGGGCGTCGAGCCCCTCTGGGCAGGGCGTCTGCGGCCCGAACAGGGAGCCGGCGATGACTGAGACCACCGCCGGCCCGGACCTCACGCCGGACACCGAACCGGACCCCCTGGAGCCTCTTCCGCTACTCCGTCGCGAGCTGCACACCGGCCCTCTGGGCCTGTCGAGCCGGGAGGCGGCACGCCGACTGGCCGTCTACGGCCCCAACGAGGTCCGCCCCACCACCCGCTCCAGCATCCTGAGGGAACTGCTGCGGCAACTCGTACACCCGCTGGCCCTGCTGCTGTGGGCTGCGGCGGCCCTCGCCTTCACCGCGGCCATCGCGGTGCTCGGCTGGGCGATCGTCGCGGTCATCCTCGTCAACGCCGGATTCGCACTCGTCCAGGAACGGCAGGCGGAGAAGGCCGTCGAGACGCTGGCCCGCTACCTCCCCGCACAGGCCCAGGTGATTCGCGATGGACAGGCACAGCGCGTCCCGGCCCGTGACCTGGTTCCCGGCGACCTCATCGCCCTCGACGAAGGCGACCGGGTACCCGCCGACGCCCGTCTGACCGAGGGAGGCATCGAGGCCGACCTCTCCATGCTGACGGGCGAGTCCACCTCGGTCGAGCGTGTTGCCGGCCCGGGGCTGGAGGGCCTTTCGCTGCTGCAGGAGCCCAACCTCGTCTTCAGCGGCACCACCGCCACCGAGGGCCAGGCACAGGCGATCGTCTTCGCCACCGGGGACCACACCGAGCTCGGTCGGATAGCGGCCCTCAGCCAGCGCACCCGTCGCGAGCCGAGCCCGCTGGAGCGGCAGGTCAAGAAGGTCGCCTGGCTGATAGCAGCGGTTGCGGTCGGCATGGGCGCCGTCTTCCTCGTGACCGGGGTGGCGGTCGGCCTGCCGCTGACCGACTCGCTGATGTTCGCCATCGGCCTGCTCGTCGCCAACGTGCCCGAAGGCCTCCTGCCCACCATCACCCTCGCCCTCGCCGTGGGCGTACGGGTCCTCGCCCGGCAGGGCGCGGTGGTCAAGCGGCTGAGCGCCGTCGAGACCCTGGGCTCCACCAACGTCATCTGCACGGACAAGACCGGCACGCTCACCCGCAACCAGATGCGCCTCCACTCCACCTGGGTGCCGCCGAACGAGGATGCAAGCGGTACGGAGACCGCCGAACTGGTCCGCGCCGCCGCCCTGTGCACCACCGTCACCCGCGAAGGAGACGGCGCGCTGCACGGAGACCCGACCGAGATCGCGCTGGTGGAGGGAGCCTCACGACAGGCCGCCCCCCTCGATCCGGCCGACCGGGACGCCCGTCGACGGGCCTGCTTCCGCTTCGATCCGCGCCTGCGCCGCATGTCCGTGATCCACGGCGGAGACCAGGGCACCCTGCACGTGATCGTCAAGGGCGCTCCCGAAGCCGTGCTGGCGCTGCTGGCCGAGGGCGAGCCGGCCGGCGAGGCCCAGCATGCCGCCGACGCTCTGGCAGCGGACGGCATGCGTGTGCTGGCCGTCGCGGTGCGCGAGCTGTCGACCGGCAGCGAGGCAGCGCTCACGCGGCGGCAGGATGCCGAGCGGGACGTGCACCTGCTCGGCCTCGTCGGCCTGTACGACCCGCCGCGCCCCGAGGTCGCCGCAGCGGTCCGGCGCTGCCACGAGGCGGGTCTCACCGTCCACGTCGTCACCGGCGACAACGGGGCCACCGCCGCGGCCGTGGCACGCGCCGTCGGCATCGGTATACCCAAGCTCCAGGTGGTTTCCCAGTCCGAGGCGATCGACGACCACGAGCTCGACCAGCTCCTCCGCCAGGACGGTACGGAGATCGTCTTCGCCCGCTCCTCGCCCGAGACCAAGCTGAAGGTGGCCGATGCCCTGCGGGCGCACGGCCAGATCGTGGCCATGACCGGCGACGGGGTGAACGACGCCCCGGCCCTGCACCGTGCCCACATCGGCGTGGCCATGGGGCTCTCCGGCACCGACGTGGCCCGCGAGGCGTCGACCATGGTCCTGACCGACGACAACTTCGCCACCATCGTCACGGCCATCGAATCCGGTCGCCGCGTCTACGACAACGTCCGGAAGTTCATCGTCTACATCTTCGCCCACCTCACCCCCGAGGTCGTGCCCTTCCTCGTGTTCGCGCTCTCCGCAGGGGCCGTACCGCTACCGCTCACCGTCTTGCAGATCCTCGCCATCGACCTCGGAACCGAGACCCTCCCGGCGCTTGCCCTCGGCCGTGAGCGCGCCGAGCCGGGGATCATGTCCCGACCGCCCCGGCCCGGCTCTCAGAGCGTGATCAACAAGGACATGCTCGTGCGCAGCTGGGGCTGGCTCGGCACCGTCTCCGCCGCCCTCGTCATGACCGCCTTCTTCTACGTCCTGTGGCGCGCGGGCTGGCACCCGGGCGAGCCCACCGGACCCGGAAGCGCCCTGCACCACGCCTACCTCACCGCGACGACCGCCACCTTCGCCGGCATCGTCACCTGCCAGGTCGGCACGGCCATCGCTGCCAGAACCGACCACGCGGCCCTGCGCGACATAGGGTTCTTCACCAACCCGCTGCTGCTCGCCGGCATCGCCTTCGAGCTCGTCTTCACCGCGGCGCTCGTGTACGCGCCGCCGCTCCAGAACCTCTTCGGTACCGCGGCCCTCCCGCTGGACGTAGTCCTCCTCATCTCGGTCTTCCCGCCGCTGGTCTGGGGAAGCGACGAGGTCCGGCGTTGGGCCCGACGCCGACACCACCACCACTCCTGACCCGACTGGAGGCACACCATGTCGCACACGAGCGAATGGAAGGCCCGCGTCTACCTCTTCGAGGAAGAGCACACGACCAAGGTCCGCGTCGAACTCGACACCGGCACCACCCGTCTCACGGACCACGGCACCGCGCGCTGTAACCCGACCGACAAGGACGTCCCCGAGATCGGCGACGAACTCGCGGCCGCCCGGGCACTGGAGAACCTGGCCGCACAGCTCAAGCGCACCGCCTACGGCGACATGGCGGCAGCGGGCGCCGCATCGCAGCGCGCCCCCCTCGCGGCCTACGACCTTGGGTGAGCGGGCGGGTCTCCGGCAGCGGGCTCAGACTGGACCCATGGGTGACGGGCCGGCGATCGAGCTGACCGGACTGACCAAGAGGTACGGACCGGTGCTGGGCGTCGACCGCCTGAGCCTCACGGTGCGACCAGGTGAGGTGTTCGGCTTCCTCGGGCCGAACGGTGCGGGGAAGACGACCACGCTGCGGTGCCTGGCGGGGTTGCTCCGGCCGAGCGAGGGGCGTGTTCGGGTGCTCGGGCTGGACCCCATCGCCGATCACCGCGGCGTGGCCCCGCACCTGGGATACCTGCCGGGTGAACTGCGCCTGTACCCGGAACTCTCCGGAGCGGAAACGCTGGATCTACTGTCCGCGCTCCAGGGCGCCCCCGTGCCCCGCCGCGGCGAGCTGTGCGACCGGCTGGGGCTGACGCCCGCGATCCTCGCCCGCCCAGTCGGGGGCTACTCGCGGGGCATGAAGCAGAAGCTCGGTCTGGTGCAGGCGATGCAGCACGACCCGCACTTGGTGGTGCTCGACGAACCGACGGAAGGGCTCGACCCGTTGGTCCAGGAGACGTTCTTCGCGCTGCTGGGCGAGACTGCCACGGCTGGACGCACCGTCCTGCTCTCCAGCCACATCCTGCCGGAGGTGCAGCGCACGTGCGGGCGGGTGGCGATCATCCGGGACGGGCGGCTTGTCACGGTCCAGAGCGTGGCCGGCCTGCGCGAGGCCCGTGCCCGGCAGATCAGGTTGTCCTTCGCGGACGGACAGGGCGCACGGCCACTGGGCGATGCCCAGCGTTGGGCGCCGCGCTGGCAAGGAGACCGGGTGGAGCTGCTCGTTCCGCCGAGCGACGTGGTGGGTGCCCTGCGGGCACTGCTCGGCCTGGCGGTGGTCGATGTCACCGTAGAGGAAGCCGGGCTGGACGAGGCCTTCATGGACCTGTACCGCAACGGCGCCGCGCGGGAGGAGCCGTGAGACGACGGTTGCCGCTGCTGTGGCTCGCCCTGTACCGGCGGCGCCGGATGCTGACCGCGCTGATCATCGGGATGGTCGTCTTCGAAGCGCTCATCGTCGTCGTCGCCAACGCGATCCCGCCCGGTCAGCTCTTCGCGGCGGGCGGGAAGGGACCGGCCTCGGCCTACCGGGCCTTCAGCGGATCCAGCGGCGACGTTTCGATCGCCAGCTACCCCGGGCTGCTGGGCGCGGGCCTCACCCACCCGTTCTGGATCGCCATGCAGCTCACCGCGATCGGTTCGCTCGCCGCGGCAGCGGTGGCGGCGGACGTGGAGTCCGGGACGGTGGAACTGGTCATGGTGCGTCCCGTCAGCCGCACCCGACTGCTGACGGAGCGGACCGCCGCACTGGTGCTCGCGGCGCTGGCCCTGAACCTGGCGGCGACCCTGACGGTAGCGGCGGGGGTGGCGCTGTCACCGGACATCCACCGTGTGGTGCCGATCGGCGGGGTGTTCGCCGCCGGGGTCATGGGGCTGGGCTTCGCCCTGTGCCTGATCGGGCCGGCAATGGCCGTATCGGCGGTGGGACGACGGCGGGCCCAGGTCGTCGGCGCGACCATCGCGATCGGAGCCGTGGGATTCGCCGTCAACTTCATCGCTCTGGCCTGGGCCCCGGCGGCCCCGCTCAGGTTCCTGAGCCCGTTCCACTACTACGCCCCGGGCGACGCGCTGGCCGAAGGCGGCGTGCTCTGGCCGCAGCTCGGAATCCTCGTCGGCGTGGGAGTGCTGGGCATCCTGCTGGCTCACGTGCTGCTCCGCCGCCGAGACCTCGCGCCCTGATCTCGTCTCTGGGCTCAGTACGGCCAGGACCAGTCAGCGACCTCCGGCAGGTCGGTCCCGTGCTCGCGGATCCAGCTGTGGTGGCGGATGCGCCGGTCGGCCATGGCCTGGCGCAGTCCCTCGGCTCGGCCGGCCAGCCCCGGGACGCGGTCGATGACGTCCATGACGAGCCGGTACCGGTCGAGGTCGTTGCGCACGACCATGTCGAAGGGGGTGGTCGTCGTGCCGGACTCCTTGTACCCGCGCACGTGCAGGTTCGGGTGGCCGGCGCGGCGGTAGGCGAGCCGGTGGATGAGCCACGGGTATCCGTGATAGGCGAAGATCACCGGCTTGTCCGTGGTGAAGAGCGCGTCGTACTCGACGTCCGTCATGCCGTGGGGGTGCTCCTCGTGGGGCATGAGCCGGGCGATGTCGATGACGTTGACGACGCGGACGGCCAAGGAGGGGAGGTGCTCGCGGAGCAGGGCCGCCGCGGCCAGTACCTCCATGGTGGGTACGTCTCCGGCGCAGGCGAGTACGACGTCCGGTTCACGGGAGCCGTGGTCGGTACCCGCCCACTCCCAGACGCCGGCGCCCCGCGTCACGTGGATGCGGGCGTCGGCGATCGGCAGCCAGTCGAAGCAGGGCTGCTTGCCGGCGACGATCACGTTGACCCGGTCGCGGCTGCTCAGGGCGTGATCGGCCACGGCGAGGAGGGTGTTGGCGTCCGGAGGCAGGTAGACCCGTACGACCTCGGGGCTCTTGTTGAGGACGTGGTCGACGAAGCCGGGGTCCTGGTGGGAGAAGCCGTTGTTGTCCTGGCGCCAGACGTGTGAGGTGAGAAGGTAGTTGAGGGAGGCGATCGGGGCGCGCCAGGACAGTTCGCGCGAGGTCTTCAGCCACTTGATGTGCTGGCCGACCATGGAGTCGACGATGTGGGCGAAGGCCTCGTAGGTGGAGAAGAGCCCGTGGCGGCCGGTCAGGAGGTAGCCCTCCAGCCAGCCCTGGCAGACGTGTTCGGAGAGGATCTCCATGACGCGGCCGTCGCGGGACAGGTTGCGGTCCGTGGCCTCCGTCATGCCTTGCCAGGCCTTGCCGGTGGCGTCGTACAGGTCGTCCAGCCGGTTGGAGGCGGTCTCGTCCGGTCCGACGACCCTGAAGTCGCGCCGCCCTGCCGTCTCCCGCATGATCTGGGTGAGGAAGTGCCCCAGGATGCGGGTCGGTTCGTGGAGGGTGCGGCCGGGCTTGTCGACGGGGACGGCGTGTGTGTCGAGCGCGGGAAGCGGCAGCGGCTGCAGCATGCGGCCTCCGTTCGCGTACGGTACGGCGCCCAGGCGGCGCTCGCCGTCCGGGATGCAGGCCAGAACCTGCGCCGTGGGCCGGCCGTCGGCGTCGAAGAGCTCCTCCGGCCGGTACGAGCGCAGCCAGGCCTCCAACTGCCGGAGGTGGGCGGGGTTCTCGCGCACCCCGGCGAGCGGTACCTGGTGCGCCCGCCACGTGCCCTCGACCGGGTCGCCGTCGACGGTTGCGGGTCCGGTCCAGCCCTTTGGGGTGCGCAGAACGATCATCGGCCAGCGTGCGCGCTCGTGCTGCGGTCCGGTGCCCGCTGTCCGGGGTTCCCGCTGGATGAGCGCGATGCGGTCCAGGGCGTGGTCCATGGCACGGGCCATGGCGTGATGCACCTGGGCGGGGTCGCTGCCGGTCACGTACAGCGGGTCGTGCCCGTAGCCGCGCAGCAGCGCGTCGAGCTCGTCCTCGGGGATCCGGGACAGGACCGTCGGGTTGGCGATCTTGTAGCCGTTGAGGTGCAGGATCGGCAGGACCGCGCCGTCGTGGACCGGGTCGAGGAACTTGTTCGAGTGCCAGGAAGCCGCCAGCGGCCCCGTCTCGGCCTCGCCGTCCCCGATGACGCAGGCGACCAGCAGGTCGGGGTGGTCGAAGGCGGCGCCGTAGGCGTGGGCGAGGGAGTATCCGAGCTCGCCGCCCTCATGGATGGAGCCGGGGGTTTCGGGTGCTACGTGGCTCGGCACGCCGCCGGGGAAGGAGAACTCCCTGAACAGTTTGGCCATGCCGGCCGCGTCCCGCGTGATGTCCGGGTAGGTCTCGGTGTACGTGCCCTCCAGCCAGGAGTTGGCGAGGACGGCCGGACCGCCGTGGCCGGGCCCCCAGACGCACAGGGCGTCCAGCGCGCGGTCCTTGATCACACGGTTGAGGTGGGTGTGGACGAGGTTCAGGCCGGGTGAGGTGCCCCAGTGGCCGAGCAGCCGCGGCTTGATGTGCTCCGGCCGCAGCGGCTCGGTGAGCAGCGGGTTCTCCATGAGGTATATCTGGCCGACAGCCAGGTAGTTGGCGGCGCGCCAGTGCGCGTCGAGTTCCGGAATGGGGTGCGTGGTCATGCCCGCTCCTGAGTGCGACGGTCCGGGAACGTTCGTCGGCTGAGCCGACGCCTCCACGGTGCCCGCCACGAACCTCCGCCGCGAGAGGAGAACCGGCCCTGGGGGAGGGACTGTCGGCCCCTGTGCGCCATGGCGCCCGGCCGCGAGGGTGGGGTCTGCGGCGCCGGTCTCTCTCCCGGCCGGCGCTGCTCCCCTGACGGCCGACCCCGATGCTGTGCATCGGTTTGGAGGACAGACTTGTGAAGCGCAATCTGGTGGTCGGAGTGGATGGATCCCCGCAGAGCCGCGCCGCGGCGGACTGGGCCGCACGGGAAGCAGTACGGCGTGACCTGCCCTTGCACGTCGTCCACGCCTGGCTGTGGCAGCCGCTCGCCGCCCCGATCGTCCAGGACCGCGAAACCGAGGCCCGCCGCGCCGACGACGTGCTGAAGGAGGTCGAGGGCGAGCTCACCCACCGGTACCCGGGACTGGACCTCACCGCGGAAGTTCTCTCCGACGCGCCCGTCCCGGCTCTGCTGCAAGCGGCCAAGGACGCGGAAATGCTCGTCATCGGCACGCGCGGACACGGAACCCTGGTCGGATTCCTGCTCGGCTCGTACGGCCGGCAGCTGATCACCGCCGCCGAGTGCCCCGTCGTCTCCGTACGCTCCGCGCACGGCAGGCCGGTCGCCGTACCGGAACAGGGCGGGGTCGTCGTCGGACAGCAGGGCGGCGTGGAGGAGTCCGCCGAGGTATTGCGCGTCGCTTTCGAGGCGGCCGCGGCACGCAAGGTGCCGCTCCGTGCGGTCCGGGCCTGGAGCCTGCCGCCGGTCTACGGGTACAGCCCCGGATCGATGTGGATAGCCGACCGGTTCGGAGGCCTGGAGCCGTACGAGAAGGCCGCGTTGGAGCAGGCGCTGGAGCCGTGGCGGCTGAAGTACCCGGAGGTCGAAGTCATCGCGCAGGTGGAGCAGGGCAGCGGCGGCCGGGTGCTGCTCAGCGCCGCGTCGGCCGCGCAGCTGCTCGTCGTGGGCCGCCGCGTCCGCGAGTCGGCGGTGGGGGCGCACATCGGGTCCGTGGCCCATGCCGTCCTGCACCACGCGGTCTGTCCCGTCGCGGTGGTCCCGCACGCCTGATCCGGCCAGGGCCAGGCAGAAGGGTCGGGCACGCGGAGGTACGGCGTGCCCGACCACCGGCTATTCCGCGGTCGGGAGGGGATGCTGGCTCGGCGGGATCAGCGTATGACTGGCGATCACGGCCGCTTGGACGCGGCGCTCCACACCCAATTTGGTGAACAGGCGCGAGATGATGTTCTTGACGGTCTTCTCCGCGAGGTACAACCGTTTGCCGATCTCCCGGTTCGTGAGGCCCTCGCTGACCAGGACGAGGATCTCCTTCTCCCGGTCGGTGAAGCCGGGCAGCCCCGGGACCTGCTCCTCCTCGGGCACGTCACCGCGCATGCGGGCCATCAGCCGGGTCGCGGCTCCCGGATCGAGCATGGACTGGCCCGCCGCGACCGTGCGGACGGCGGTGACCAGGTCCGTACCCGTGATCTGCTTCAGCACGTATCCGGAGGCACCCGCCATCACTGCGTCCAGCAGGGCCTCCTCGTCATCGAACGAGGTGAGCATCAGGCAGGCCAGCTCGGGCATCCGCGAGCGCAGCTCACGGCACACGCTCACCCCGTCGCCGTCCTGGAGCCGTACGTCGAGGACCGCCACCTGGGGGCGCAGCGCGGGAATGCGGATCAGGGCCTGCTCCGCCGTCCCCGCTTCACCGACCACGCTCAGGTCGGGCTCCCCGTCCAGCAGGTCGTGCACCCCACGGCGTACGACCTCGTGGTCGTCGAGGAGGAAGACCGTGATCGGCGTCCTGGTGGGGGAGGGGGCACCGCTGTCCGTCATGACGCGACTCCTTCGCCTGGTTCGTCCTGGGTGCACGAACCCCGGCATCCTGCCTGCCGAAGGGGCCTGACGGCCAGGGCCGATCGGCCCTCATTCGGCCCCTGTCGCGAGCGATGTGGCACGAGGAACGGAGGACCTTCGGCCCTGCGCAAGGGGCATGCGGTCCTTTCCGGGGCCGGACCGACTGCGGTGAGCTGGTGTCGCACGGGGAAAGGCGCGGCTCGACCGCAGAGCCGCACACAGCGTGGAGGTTCCATGACGACCACCTTGATCGACCTGAAGTCCGCGGTGAGGAACGACGGCGAGGTGCGGGTCACCTTGGCCGGAGAGCTCGACTTCCACACGGCGCAACAGGTGGAACCCCGACTCATCGCCCTCGCCGCATCCGGTCACCGCAGCCTCGTCCTCGACCTGCCCGGGATCTCCTTCTGCGACAGCGCGGGCATCGACCTCTTCCTGCGCGTGCACCACCGCTGCCGCGAGGCCGGAACCCGTCTCCGGCTGGTGGACGTACCGCCGCTGGTGGCCAAGTCGATGCGGGTGCTCGGCGCCGACCGGGTGCTGTGGCTCGCGCCATCCTGACCAGGGCGGTGTCCGAAACCGGGCCTCGGCTCGGGACCGTTGGTCCCTGGTCCTCGTGGTGATCGGGAGGGAGGCTGGTGACTCGGAAGCCGCAAGGACCGATCGAGACCGGATGAAGGTGCGCAGCATGGACGAGGCCGGCGGCATACGGCGCACCAGTGGTCAAGAGGGGGCTTCGACGGCCACCCGGCGCATGCGCGAGCTCGACAAGGCCGAGGCGCTCAGGCTGCTGGCGACGGTGTCCCTGGGGCGCATCGTCTTCACACGGCACGCCCTGCCGGCAGTCCGCCCGGTCAACCACCTCGTCGAGGCCGAGGACGTCATCGTGCGGATCCACGACGACGGAGCGCTCGCCTCCCTCGTCGTCCCGGCCGATGGCCCCGGCGTGGTCGTCGCCTATGAAGCGGACGCCATCGATCCTGTCACCCACCTCGGCTGGAGCGTCGTCGTCACCGGCTACGCCTGCCCGGTGGCCGATGCTGAGGACGCAGCCCGGTTCGCTACCCTGCTGCGGCCCTGGGTGGGACGGTCCATGGCCCGAGCCTTGCGGATCCGTCCGGACCTCGTGACCGGGTTCCGGTTGGAGGCGCAGACGCTGCCGGATCCGGTCACCCAGCGGTGACCGCGTCGGTCCGGTCAGCTTCCGGCGGGAAGCGGCGCCCGCCACACGAGTCGGCTGCCTCCCTCGTCGGGGGCGTCCACGGTGAAGGACCCGCCCAGGCCCTGCGCCCGGTCTTCGAGGTTGCGCAGACCGCTCCTGCGGCCCTGGGCCGGGACGCCCCTGCCGTTGTCGGAGACCGTCAGTACGACCTCGCCCGGTTCCGCCTTGAGGGTCACGGCGACCCGGGTCGCGCCCGCGTGGCGGGCGGCGTTGCTCAGGAGCTCGCCGAGTGCCGCCATCACGTGATCGGCCACGTCGGACGGGACGTCCGTGTCGAGCAGGCCCTCCATGCTCAGGCGCGGCGGATGGCCGAGGGTGGTGGCCGCGTCCCCCACGGCCCGGGCAGCGCGGGCCCGCAGACCCGGGCCGCTCTCGCGGTCCCTGGTGCGCAGACCGAAGATCGTCGAGCGGATGATCTTGATGGTTTCGTCCAGGTCGTCGACGGCGCGACCGACACGCTCGGCGGCCCCCTCGTGCTCGACGAGCCGCGCGGCGCTCTGGAGGGTCATGCCGGTGGCGAAGAGCCGTTGAATGGCCAGGTCGTGCAGGTCCCGCGCGATCCGGTCCCGCTCCTCCAACAGTGCGATCTGCTCGGCGTCCCGGCGCCGCTCGGCCAGTTCCAAGGCGATGGCCGCCTGTCCCGCGAAGGCGACGAGCGGCTCCAACTCGTTCTCGCCGAACACGGGCTCGCCGGCCGCGCGCGCGAGCAGGAGTACGCCGCGGCTCTCGCCGCCGGCGGTCCCCAGCGGGACCGCGACGGCGGGACCCAGCCCACCCTGTGTCTGGACATCGGCCGGATGGAGGCCGTCGTCCGAGGCGGGCACGACCGTGACGGGCTGCCCCGTCCGGTGAGCGGTCCCCGACAGGGAGCCCGCAAAGGGGACGACGAGTCCCTGACGGGCCTTGCTGTCCGCACCGGCCGCGAACTCCACGAACAGCCCCTCGGCCCCCGTCACCGGGATCGAGACGTCGGCGATACGAGCCCCCGTGATCTCCTGTGCCCGCAGGGCGATGAGCTGGAGTACCGCGGGACGGGAACTGCCCGACAGCAGGCTCTCGGTGATCTCCGCGTTGGCCTTGAGCCACCGCTGCTGGCGCTGCGCCCCCTCGTACAGCCGTGCGTTGTCGATCGCCACACCTGCCGCCACCGAGAGGGTGGAGATCACCGTCTCGTCCTCGGTGTCGAAGTCGAGTCCGCCCCGCTTGTCGGTCAGGTAGAGGTTTCCGAACACCTCGTCACGCACCCGGATCGGCACTCCGAGGAACGTGCGCATCGGCGGGTGGTGCGGCGGAAAGCCGTACGACGAGGAATGCGCGCCCAGGTCGGTGAGGCGCAACGGCTCCGGGTGGTGGATGACCTCGCCGAGCAGACCGTGTCCGGCAGGCAAGGGTCCGATTGAGGCGATGGCCTCCTCGCTGAGCCCCACGGTCAGGAACTGGGACAGGGTGCGCCCATCGGCGCCGATGACCCCCAGCGCCCCGTACTCGGCGTCCACGAGCAGGGCAGCCGCCTCGACGATCCGCCGCAGCACCTGGGCCAGATCCAGCTCGCGGCCCACCGAGACGACCGCCTCCAACAGGCTGTGCACCCGGTCGCGGGTGCCGCGTAAGGCGTCGATGCGCACTTGGAGCTCGTCGAGCAGCTCGTCCAGCCGCATCCGAGGCACCTGCGTCAACGGATCCCCGACACCCACGTGATTCCCCTTCGCTTCCCGCCCCGTTCCGGAGCCAGCGTATCGGCGCGGTCGGGCCGGAGGAGGGCATCCGCCGCGGTACGCAGACGGGGGAGCGAATGCCCGGTCAAGGCTGGGCGTGAGGTCCGGGTCGGCGTTTCGACACACCCGCGCGGCGCGCGAGAAAGCCTTGCGCGCCGGCGCGCGCCGTGACCGACTTGATCGCAGCACTGGACGACGAAAGGGACGGTGGAGTCGATGACCCTCAAGAAGGCGGTCTACGAGAAGGAGCTGCTGAGGCTCCAGACGGAGCTGGTCAAACTCCAGGAGTGGACGCGTGCGGAGGGCGCCCGCCTGGTCGTCGTCTTCGAGGGCCGTGACGCCGCGGGCAAGGGCGGCACGATCAAGCGCGTGGCCGAGCACCTGAACCCCCGTGTCGCGCGCATCGCGGCCCTGCCGAAACCGACTGAGCGGGAGCGTACTCAGTGGTACTTCCAGCGGTACGTCGAGCATCTGCCCGCCGCTGGAGAGATCGTCCTCTTCGACCGCAGCTGGTACAACCGCGCCGGAGTGGAGCACGTCATGGGGTTCTGCACACCCGTCGAGCACCAGCGTTTCCTGCGCCAGTGCCCGCAGTTCGAGCGCATGCTGGTCGAGGACGGGATCCTGCTCCGCAAGTACTGGTTCTCCGTCAGCGACGCGGTGCAGGAGGAGCGGTTTCGGCGTAGAGCGGAGGACCCGCTGCGCCGGTGGAAGCTCTCTCCGATGGATCTGGAGTCCCTCACCCGCTGGGAGGCGTACTCGAGGGCCAAGGACGAGATGCTCGTTCACACGGACACGGCCGACGCCCCCTGGTACGTGGTCGAGAGTGACGACAAGCGCAGCGCGCGACTCAACACGATGGCCCATTTGCTGTCCTCGGTTCCCTACGAGGACGTGGCCGTACCCTCGCTGACCCTGCCTCCGAGGCCGCCGTCCACGGGCTACCAGCGTCCGTCCAAGGAGCTGCAGACCGCCGTACCCGACCACGCGGCCACCCTCGGGAAGGACTGAACCACGGTGGGATCCGGTGGTGTCTACTCCCGGATTTCCAGGACCTCGTTCAACGGACGCCGTGGGGTGTCGGGGCCTGCGGGGCCGTAGCCGAGGCGGAAGACCATCTGCACGTGTCCCATGGCCGCGACCGGGTCGCGGACCGTCCATCGCAGCTCAGGCCATTCCAGCGGATGGGAGGTCATCGACGTGGCAAGGCCGTCGGCGGTCGCCTGCAGAAGAACCCGCTCCATGGCCTGGCCGGCTCGCAGCCAGTCGGCTCTCGTATCACCCTCCGTGCTGAGCAGGGCCAGCTGCGGACGCTTCTCGAACACGGCCCAGCCGCGATCCGGTATCGGGTTGGCCCAACCGAAGTCGCGCACGGGGGCGGCCCGGCCGGATGCCTTGGGCCCGAATGCGACGGCGGGAATGCCGTCGCGGCGCGTCCCCGCATCGCTCTGCGTATGGGAGGTCCAGGCGGTCGTCTCCGCCCGGGCGAGCGGATCGATCTCCTCGCGGTGCTCGGCGTCCCGTACCAGCCCGAGCACGGTGTCGATGTGCCAGGTGTCCGGGACGGTGAGGCGGCAGCCCTCCAAGTGGGCGGCGGCCCACAGACCGTCCAGCAACGCCGTCGGCACCGGCTCCTCACCGAAGGGGTACCGGCTGGTGTGCCGACGCCGGATGGCGCCGTGCAGGGAGGCCAGCTCGCGTTCCGCGTCCGCGGTGTCGTCGATGGTCACCGTGGCGAGCAGCCACGGTTCGGCGTCGTCGGGCAGCAGCAGCACGCGGACCGGGAGGCCGAGCGAGGCGGCGGACACGCGGAGGTTGAACAGTGCCGCGCCGCAGCCGAGGTGGAGGCCGCGGTGGTCCGGGTCGGTTCGAGGCATGGCGCGGTCCGGATCGCCGTACAGGGCGAGTGCACCGCTGCCGACATGGAATTCGAACTTCCACGGCTGGGCATTGTGCATGGACGGGGCGGTGACGGCGTCACCGACGAGCCGGATGACGGTGTCGGGGTCGACATGTATTGCGGTCACGGGACTGTTCCTGTCTGTCCGGCCTCAGTCGTGCGCCACGATGGCGACCGGTGAGGTGGCGTGGTGCATCACCGCGTGCGTGATGGGGCCTGTGCGGGTGCCGAGAGCCGGGCGGCGGACGCGCCGGCCGACGACCACGAGTGCCGCGCCGGACGCCGCGTCCAGGATCTGGATGGCGGGCTGGCCGATGACGACGCGTGCGTCGACGGCGAGTCCCGGGTACTTCTCTTCCCAGGGCCTCAGCAGTCCGCGGAGCGTGGTCTCGAGTCCGTGGGCCATCTCCTTCGCGACGCCGGGATCGAGGTGGGGAGCGTAGGAGAACACCGGCGGGAGCGACCAGCCGTGTACGACGACGAGCGGGCAGGCCCGCCGGTCCGCTTCCTCGCAGGCGAAGGCGAAGAGCCGGTCGCAGTTGCTGCGCAGGTCCACTCCCAGCACCACCGGTCCGGCGCCGTCCGCGGGACCGGGCGGTTGTCCTTGGCCGTCGAGGGAGCGCACGAGGACTACGGGCGCCTCGGTCTCGGGGATGGTCGCCGAGGCGGTCGAGCCCACGACGAACCCTGCGACGGCGCCGAGACCACGGGAGCCGAGGACGAGCAGGTCCGCCTCGGCCGCGGACGAGGCGAGGACCTTCGAGGCCGTGAGCCCGCTCGTGCCTCGGGTGCTGATGTCCAGGGTGCCGTGATCGCGCAGCAGCCTGTCCCGCGTGAGGGCAAGGAGGTCCTCGGCCCACTGAGGACGCGGTTCGGGGAGTGGAGCGGCGAAGGGCCCGTACTGTGCCCAGTCCTCCGCGTGGACGAGTTCCAGAGCCGCGCCGCGCAGTTCCGCCTCGTTGGCGGCCCAGTCGGCTGCTGCGCTGCCGGCGCTCGATCCGTCCAGACCTACCGTGATCAGGTGCGACATGGTGTTCCTCCCGGGGCCCTATGGTCGGCTTCTTCCAGGTTCTTCCGCTTGCCGTGTCCCTGGGAGGGTCCGAGCGGGCCAAGCGGGGACCGTTCGGCCCTCCTTTGCCCGCTCGCTTTGCTCGGCCTCAGTGCAGGTGAGTCTGCTGTCGACGTCGACGACCCCGTCGACGCTTTGGCAAAGGCGGACCACCACGGGCAGTAGTCCCGGCTGCGCCACGGTGCCGCTGAGTGTCACCAGGCCGTCGTCGACTTCGACGGTGACGGCCGAAGGAGCGAGGTGGAGTGTCCGGGTGAGTACGTCCTCGAGGATCTCTGCCTGTATCGCGTGATCGCGGCGCAGGAAGAGCCGGATCAGATCGCTGCGACTGAGGATGCCGACCAGGCGGCCTTCCTCGTCGACGACCGGCAGCCGCTTGACCCGGTGCCGTTGCATGACGCGGGCGGCGCGCACCACGCTCCACTCGGGCCGTGCCGTGACGGCCGGGCTCGTCATCAGCTGCTCGGCGGTTGCCGCACCGCCGACGGGCCGCCGGCGGAGCAGGTCGGCTTCGGAGACGACACCGACCGGGTGGCCGGCTTCGTCGATCACCGGCATGGCGGTGATGTCGAACTCCTCAAGGAGCCTGACGATTTCCTTGAAGGCTGTCGCGCGCCGGACGGTGACGGCGCTGGGCGTCATCAGGTCCGCGACGCTGCGGTGCCTCATGGCGGTCGTGCCCTCATGCCGAGACAGGGGCGACGAAGTCCGCCTTGACGTCCACGACGCCCGGTACGGTTCCGGCGGCGCGTACGACGACGTCTTCCAACACGGGGTCCGGCAGCGACCCGCTGAGGTAGGCGATGCCGTTGGCGACGTGGACGTGCACCTCGACAAGGCCGTGCGCGTGGACGTGCGCTTCGGCGGGAAGTTGTGGGAGCAGCTGGTACATGATCAGCTCGCGGATCTCGGCGCCGATGTCCTCGTCCGGGCGCAGGAAGACCTTGAGCAGGTCACCGCGACTGACCACGCCGACGAGGCGGCCCTCGCCGTCGACCACGGGAAGGCGCTTGAGGTGCCTGCGGGCCATCAGACGTGCCGCGGTGGGGATGGTGGCGTCTTTCGTGACGGTCACGGCCGGGCGGGTCATCAGCTGCTCGGCGGTGGTGTCGTGGGCCGTGTCGGCGCCCTGGGGCTTGAGCAGCAGGTCGGCTTCGGAGACGACGCCGACCACCTGTCCCTCCTGGGCGAGGACGGGGAGGGCGCTGACGTTCCACATGCGCAGCTCTTCCACGATGTCCTTGAACGCGGCTCCTCGGTCGACGGAGATCACGGCGAGAGTCATGACGTCCTCGACGTTGCGCAGGTGCTTCATGGTCTTCCTCCTCGACGGGACGGCCGGTACTCGCGAAGGTGCGAGGGCGTTCACCGGATGCGGCTCCTTCAGTCGTGGGCGATGACGGCCACGGGGGATGCTGCGTGGTGCAGGACCGCGTGGGCGACGGCACCCAGGTGCGCACCGAGGGGAGAGTGGCGCACACGGCGTCCCACGACGACGAGTCCCGCGCCCTGCGAGGCCTTGACGAGGTGCTCGCCCGCCGATCCCGTGAACACGTTGCGGCTGACGTTCACGTCGGGGAACTTGTGCTGCCAGGGCAGCAGCATGTCGCCCACCATGTGCGTGACGCTCCTGCCGACGTCTCGTTCGTTGTCCGGGTCGAAGAAGGGGACGTAGCTGTAGGCGGCCGGCATCTTCCAGCCGTGCACCGCCCGCAGCGGGCAGTCACGCCGGGCCGCCTCGTCGAAGGCGAAGGCGAGTACCCGGTCGCACGCTTCATGGATGTCGACGCCTACGACGATCTCGGCGCCCGAGCCCGTGCCCGGCCCGTACGGGTCGTCGGCGAGGCGGACGAGGACGACGGGGGTGTCGGTCGCCACCACGGTGGACATCGCCACCGAGCCCATGACGAAACCGACGAGGCCGCCCAGACCGCGCGATCCGAGAACAAGGAGTCCGGCGTCGGCGGCCTCGGCCGCGAGGGCGGCGGCCGGCCGGGCCTTCAGGCATCGGGTCGTGATCTCCAAGTTCCGGTGGCGTTGGTGCAGCTCCTGTGCGGCTTCGCTCAGGGCCTGGTCCCCCCAACGGTCCACGTCCTGGCGGCCCAGACCGGGGAACACCGGGTCCAGAGGCCAGTCAACGGCGTGCACCAGCCGCAGCGGCACCTGGCGCAGGACGGCCTCTTGCGCTGCCCAGCGGGCTGCGGCCCTGCTCTCCGGGGAGCCGTCGACTCCGACGGTCACGTGGTGCTTCATGGCTGCGATTCCCTTCGTACCGTGCGGTGTTCATCACCACGGCATTGCGTGCCGGTCCGCCTGAGTGGCCGCCGTGTCGTCGGCGCGGGCGGTGACACGCGATGCCACAGCGACGACTCCTTCGAGTTGCTCGACGAGGCCGAGGAGCGGGGAGAGCTGGCTCCGGCGCTCGACACGGCCGTCCAGGGTGACGAAGCCGTCCACGACGTGGACGTCGACGTCCACAGACGGCACACCGAGTACCTCCGTGAGCACCTCGTCGGTGACACGTCGGCGTATCTCGGAGTCCGGACGCAGGAACATGCGGAGCAGGTCCCGGCGGGTGACGATGCCGACGAGCCGCTCCTCCACGTCCACGACGGGGAGGCGTTCGATACCTCGGCGGGTCATCAGCCGTGCGGCGTCAGCCACCGTCTCTTCGGCGTGGACCGTGACCGCGGGCGCGGACATGACCTCGCCCGCGGTGGGCGGCCCAGGTGCTGGTGTGGTCATCTCAGGGAGATGGGAGCCCGGCACCGCGTGGGCAAGCAGGTCCGTCTGGGAGACGACGCCCACCACCCGGTCCTCGTCGTCCAGGACAGGGACCCCGGAGATGTCGTACTGGGCGAGGAGCTTCGCGACATCCTTGAAGACCGTACCCGGGGCCACGGACACGACCTCGTCGGTCATCAGGTCCGCCACCTTGATGTGCTTCATGAGGCCCTCCTGCTCCGCCGTGCCCCACGAGGCTGGTGTCCGGTGTGGGGTGTGCCCCCCACCATCCATCGACGATCGCCGGCGATCGAGGGCCGAACGGTCCCGACCGGGGGCCCGTCAGGGCCCGACGTGACTGGTCGACCACGACGGGACCTTTGGTCCCGTCGCCGGTCCCGGGCGGCCCTCTTGCCGAAGCGCCGAAGGTGCCAGCGTGAGGGGTGTCCCTCATCGGCTCTCGGTTGGGAGGAACCGTGGAAACCACATTCCGCACCCCGGATACCAGCTCGGTCATCGTCGGCGTGGACGGCTCGGAGTCGGCACGGGTCGCTGCCCTGTGGGCGGCCAAGGAGGCCGTACGCCAGGACCGTCCCCTGCACATCGTGTACGGGGCCGACACCGACGGCAGGGCCTTGTACCTGTCCGCGGAGACCATCGAACGGGTCCGCGCCAACGGTCGGGCGCTCCTGGACCAGACGGCGAAGACCGTGTCGGCCGAGCACCCGGGGCTGAACGTGACCACCGAGTTCAGCCGCGCGGGCGCCGTCGACAGCCTGCACCGGGCCGGCGGGCTCCACGGCACGGTCGTGGTGGGCAACCGCGGCCTGGGCGGGTTCAACTCCCTCATGCTCGGCTCGGTCGGGCTGGGAACCGCAGCCGTCGCCATGACGCCCGTCATCGTCGTCCGCGGCGTCGAGGGGGCCGAGGAGGCCGGCACCGTCCTCGCGGCCATCCGTGATGAACACGACCTCCTGATCGCCCGGTACGCCGCCAAGGAAGCCGAGCTGCACAAGGCCTCCCTGCGGCTGCTGCACGTCTGGAACGTGCTCCAGTCCGTCGGCGAAGTGGTCAGCATGCTCGACGGGGTCGACGAGATCGCCGACGGGCACGCAGAGACCCTGCGGGCCGTCACGGACGTGGTCCGCGGCGAGTTCCCCGACCTGGAGGTGAAGGCCGATGCGGAGAAGAGCATCTCCGTCGCCGGCGTCCTGGTCGAGGCGTCCCGTCACGCCGACCTGCTCGTCATGGGCGGCCGCCGGGCCCCAGGCCCCCTCGGGCTCGCCCCCAACCTGGGCAAGGCCACGCACAGCCTGCTGCACCACGCCCACTGCCCCGTCCTCCTCATCCCCCGTACCGGCACCGACTTCGGGAGCCGGTCATGACCAGTCACCGGACAGGAAGCCATGACCTCGTCGTGGGCGTCGATCCGGACAGGGACTGGCACCTCGCCCTGGCCTGGGCCGCCGACGAGGCGCAACGGCGCCGTCTCCCGCTGCGTCTGGTGCTCGCCGTACCGCCCCAGCACGACACCCATCACGTGGACGGCACCCCCGGCCAGCTGGCCCTGCGGCAAGCCGGATCCGACAGACTCGAACAAGCGCGCGACTGGGTGCGTGACCGCCAACCGGAGGTGGCGGTGACCGGTGATCTGCGCGGCGGATTCCCGGCCCACGTGCTGGGTGGCGCGGCGAGGGAAGCCCGCATGGTCGTCCTCGGGTCCCGGCACCTGAGCCGCACCGCCGAGTTCTTCAGCGCGGGCTCTCTCGTGGTCCCGGTCACCGCCCAGGCCCGTTGCCCGGTCGTCGTCGTGGGCGACGCCGAGCACATCAGCCAGCAGCCGCCGTACCTCGTCGCGGGCATCGACGGAAGCGCGTCCGCCACCGCCGCGCTGGCCTTCGCCTTCGACGAGGCCGACCTCCGGGGTGCGGCGCTGCGGGTCGTCTGCGTGTGGCAGCCCCCGTTGATCATGCTGGACGACGAAGAGGTGGCGCTGCGGGCACAGCGAGCCCTGCTCTCCGAGGCCACCGCCGGCCTGTCCGACAAGTACCCCGACGTGCACGTGACGCACGAGGTCCTCACCGGCCACCCCGTCGAGGAACTCGCCCGGGCTGCCGAGCACGCCCTGTCCGTCGTCGTCGGCCGACGCGGCCGCGGCGGATACACCGGCATGCGGATCGGGTCCGTCGTCCACGGCCTCCTGCACCGCGCCCACTGCCCGGTGATCACCGTCCCCACCGGATGAGCCCGCCATGACCAGCCGCGCGATCGACCAGCCTGTCGGATCCCCAGCCCCGGCGGGGCTGACCCAGGCCGAGGCCGAACACAGACTGGCCCGCTACGGACGCAACGAGGTGGCTCCTGCGCAGCCCAGGTCCCTGCACCGGCGGGTTCTGGCACAGCTGCGTGATCCACTGATCATGGTGCTGCTCGGTGCCGCACTGCTGACCATCGCGATCGGCGACCACCCGGACGCCGTCGTCATCGCTCTGGTGGTCGTCTTCAACACGACCGTGGGTGTCAGCCAGGAGGTGCGGGCGGACCGCGCGGTCGCCGCGCTCTCCGCTCTCTCGGCCCCACACGCCCGAGTACGGCGCGACGGCGAAGCGCACGAGGTGGCGGCAGCGCTCGTGGTGCCGGGTGACAGCCTGCTCCTGGGCGAGGGAGACATCGTCGCCGCGGACGCAGATCTCACCGAGGCGTCCGCTCTCCTGATGGACGAGTCGATGCTCACGGGCGAATCGGAACCCGTAGCGAAGGCCGCCGGTGACACGGTCGGCGCCGGCACCGTCGTGGTGCGCGGGAGGGGTGTCGCGACCGCCACGGCCACCGGTTCCTCCAGTGCCCTCGGCCGGATCGCGGCGCTCCTCGACGGGGAACACGAGCCGACCCCGCTCCAGCGCCGCCTCGCCTCCCTCGGCCGCGTCCTGGCCGCGTCCACCGTCGCCCTGTGCGTGCTGTTCTTCGCCCTCGGCCTCGTTCGCGGTCTCGACGTGAGCACGATGGCCGTCACCGCCATCAGCCTCGCCGTCGCCGCGGTACCCGAGTCCCTGCCCGCCGTCGTCACCCTCGCCCTCGCCCTCGGGGCCCGCCGCATGGCGGCCCGGGGAGCCCTGATCCGACGCCTTCCGGCCGTCGAGACACTCGGCTCGGTGAGCGTGCTGGCCACGGACAAGACCGGCACCCTCACCGAGGGCCGCATGGTCGTCCAGCACGTGTGGACGCCGTCCGGAGTCGCCGACGTGTCCGGCAGCGGATACGAACCCGACGGAACCCTGACGCGCGCCGCGCACCCCCTGGCACCCGAGCAGCTCCGCCCCCTGCAAGAGCTGCTCACCACGGCCGCACTGTGCAACGACGCGAGCCTGAAACCGCCCCAGGGCGGATCCGGCGTGTGGACGGCCGTGGGCGACCCCATGGAGGCCGCCCTGCTGGCAGCCGCTGCCAAGGCGGGCTGTCCCGACCCGGCCGAGCTGCACAGAGCCTGTCCCCGGATCGGCGAGGCGCCGTTCGACAGCCTCCGCAAACGGATGACGACCCTCCACCATCTGCCCGACGGCAACGTCCTGGTCTGCCTCAAAGGGGCGCCCGAGGCCGTCCTGGCTCCCACGGTGCTCGCCGAGCCGCCCGAGGTCCTGGGCCAGGCCCGCCAACGGGCAGCCGAGCTGGCCGCGCACGGATTCAGGGTCCTGGCAGTGGCAGGCACCGAACGGCTCCAGTGGAGCCGACCCGCCGCCGAGGCGGAACACGGACTGAGCCTTCTCGGCCTGATCGCCATCAGCGATCCCCCGAAAGCGGCGGCAGCGGCCACCTTGGCAGCCTGCCGCGCCGCCGGCATCACCCCGGTCATGATCACCGGCGACCACCCGGCGACAGCCCGCGCCATCGCCGTACGCATCGGACTCATCGAGGACGGCCGGGCCGACGCGGTCGTCACCGGACCAGAGCTGGCCGCAGCGCCGGACACCGACCTGACCGCGGTCCGGGTCTTCGCCCGGACCGATCCACAGCAGAAGCTGGACATCGTCCACGCCTGGCGGGCCCGCGGCGCGGTCACGGCCATGACCGGGGACGGCGTCAACGACGGCCCCGCCCTCCGCCAGGCCGACATCGGCGTCGCCATGGGGGCCCGCGGCACGGAGGTGGCCCGCCAGGCCGCCGACCTCGTCCTCACGGACGACGAGCTCTCCACCGTGGTCACGGCCGTCGAGGAAGGCCGCCGCGTCTACGACGACATCCGGCGCTTCCTCGTCTACGCCATGGCCGGTGGAGCGGCCGAGATCCTCGTGATGCTGGCAGGTCCCCTGCTCGGCCTGGCCCTCCCGCTCAGGGCGGGACAGATCCTGTGGATCAACCTTCTCACCCACGGCCTCACCGGCGTGGCGATGGGCGCCGAGCCGGCAGCACCCACGGCGATGCGGCGGCCGCCCCGGCCGCCGGGACAGCACATTCTGGCCGCAGGAGTGTGGCAACGCCTCCTCGTCCTCGCCGCTGCCGTGACGGCGTTCAGCCTGACCGCCGCCATCGGCGCGCGTGGCATGGGCCTGCCCTGGCAGAGCGTGCTCTTCCTGTCCCTGCTCGGAGCCCAGCTGGGCGTGTCCCTGGGGCTGAGGTCCCGTTTGCTCACCACCCAGAACCCCTTCCTCCCCGCCGCCGTGGCGGCCTCCGCCCTCCTCGCGATGGCTGCTCTGTACGTTCCCGCCCTCCAGTCGCTGCTGGACACCCGGCCGGTGGGCTGGCCCGGCGCGGCACTCGCCACTGCGGCAGCCCTCGCAGCATTCGTCACCGCCCGGCTCCTGCGCAGCGCATTCCACAGAAAGGCATGACCATGAACACGTATTCACCCGCGGACGCGCACGGCATCCATGCCGCAGTGGGCGATCAGATCGTCGTCGGCGGCCCCACCCTCGGAAAGCCCGGCCGTGACGGCGAAGTCGTCGCCCTGCACCACGACGACGGCACCCCGCCCTATGACGTGCGCTGGTCCGATACCGGCCGCACCAGCGTGTTCTTCCCCGGCCCCGACGCCCACGTCCGGCACCTGCACGACGAAACCGGCCCGCCGCGGCACGAGGAGAGGCCGAACGGCGCAACGGCCTCTTGCTGACTGGGAACGCCCTCCGGCCGGAGATACCGTGGAAGCGCTGGCCCTCTCATCATTGCTGCCGTACGGAGGTGGGGCGTGAGCGCTGGTGACGTGCCCGCCCGAAGCGGTGTCCCGCGGCTGCGGCTCGACGAGCTGCTCGACGAGCTCCAGGTACGCATCGACGAGGTCAGAGGTACCCGGGACAGGCTGAACGGCCTCCTGGAGGCCGTCATGTCGGTGGGTCGGGAACTCGACCTGCCGCAGGTCCTGCGCGGCATCGTCGAGGCGGCGGTCGTACTCGTGGACGCCCAATACGGAGCCCTAGGGGTCATCGGGGACGGCAAGAAGCTGGACGAGTTCCTGCCCGTCGGCATCAGCGACGGCCTCCGGGCGCAGATCGGGGACCTGCCGTCGGGCCACGGCATCCTCGGTGAGCTGATTCGCCACCCCGAACCACTGCGGCTGTCGGAGCTGTCCGAGCATCCCGCCTCGTACGGGTTCCCGGAGCACCACCCGCCGATGCACTCCTTCCTCGGTGTCCCGATCCGGGTCCGCGAGGAGGTCTTCGGCAACCTCTATCTGACCGAGAAGCGCGGCGGAGCAGAATTCGACGCCGAGGACGAAGCGGTCCTGTCCACCCTCGCCGTCGCGGCCGGCATCGCCATCGAGAACGCCCGTCTGTTCGCGGAGGTCCGGCTGCGCGAGCGCTGGCTGGAGGCCAGCTCGGACATCACCAGCGCCCTGCTCTCCGGAGCGCCGGAGGACGAGGTCCTCGAGGGCATGCTGGACCGGGCCAAGGACATCACCGGCGCGGACATGGGTGTCTTCTACCTGCTCGGCTCCGCTGGGGAACTGCGGGGCTCCCTTGCCCTGGGGGAGGGAGCGGAAGCGCACCGCGGGATCGTCCTGCCCAGCACCCGGGGCACTCTCGCAGAAGCCGCGCTGGCCCGCGACGGACTCATCGCGGTCCCCGACGTGGCGGCCGATGAGCGCGTCACCGTCCAGCCCGAGCGGTGGACCGGCTTCGGCCCGGCCGTGGCGGTCACCGTCGGCACGAAGGAGAAGCTCAGCGGCGTCCTGATGCTCGCCCGCCGGCACGGCCGCCCCGGCTTCGCCGGCTCGGAGATCGCCGCGCTGCCGGGGTTCGCCGGCCAGGCCGCCCTCGCACTGGAGCTGGCCGACCGGCGCCGCGACGCCGAGCAGATGAGCCTGCTGGAAGACCACGACCGCATCGCCCGCGACCTGCACGACCTCGCCATCCAGCGGCTCTTCGCCACTGGCATGACCCTCCAGAGCGCCCAGCGCTTCGTCGACCACCCCCAGGCGTCCGAACGCCTGGCGCGCGCCGTGGACGACCTGGACGCCACCATCAAGATCATCCGGTCCACCATCTTCGGACTCCGTGAGCACGAGACCCCCGGGCAGACGTCCAAGCTGCGATCCCGCCTGGTCCAAGCCATGGACGAGGCATCAGCGGCTCTCGGATTCCCCCCGGCCCTGCGAATGGAGGGCCTGATCGACACCGACGTACCGTCGGCGGTCGCGGACGAGGCCCTCGCAGCGGTGGGGGAGGCACTCGCCAACGTCGCCCGACACGCCGAGGCCACGCGGGCGGAGGTCTCGATCGTCGCATCGGCCGGAAACCTGACCGTCACCGTGGCCGACGACGGTGTCGGCCTGCCCGAGAGCGGTCGGCGCAGCGGACTGCGAAACCTCGCAGAACGCGCCGAGAGGCTGAACGGCCGGATGAAGGCCGCAGCGCGGGACGACGGAATGGGAGGCACGCGCCTGGAGTGGCAGGTGCCCCTGGTTCCACCACGGCAGTGACTGACTCCGGCGTCACTACTGCTTCGCCGTCCCGGTATCGTGCTCGTGCACCTGGGCGGCGATCACGGCCGCCTGGACCCTCCGCTCCACGCCGAGCTTCCCCAGCAGCCGCGAGATGTGGTTCTTGACCGTCTTCTCGGACAGGTAGAGCTGTTTGGCGATCTGCCGGTTGGTGAGGCCGTCTCCGATGAGTTCCAGGACGGCCCGCTCGCGTTCGGAAAGAGCCGCCAGCCGGGCGTCCTCCGGCTCCTTCGCCGCCGCAGGATCCCGCAGGGAGTGCATCAGACGCGCGGTGGTGGCCGGGTCGAGCATGGACTGCCCGGTCGCCACCGTCCGTACGGCGGAGACCAGGTCGGAGCCCTTGATCTGCTTCAGCACGTACCCGGCGGCGCCCGCCATGATCGCGTCCAGCAGCGCGTCCTCGTCATCGAAGGACGTCAGCATCAGGCAGGCCAGGCCTGGCATGCGCGAGCGCAGCTCGCGGCAGACGGTGATGCCGTCGCTGTCGGGCAGCCGCACGTCGAGCACGGCCACGTCCGGGCGCAGCGCAGGCCCGCGAGCCAGTGCCTGCTCGGCCGTGCCGGCCTCGCCCACGACGGTGATGTCCGGCTCGGCGTCCAGGAGGTCCCGCAGCCCGCGCCGGACCACCTCGTGGTCGTCGAGGAGGAACACCTTGATCGGAGCTCCGGCGGAGGCATTCGGATCGTCGGACATGATCGCCCCTGGTGCAGTGCCAATGACGCATTTCCCATCGAATTGTCTCAGGAAGGCGCACAAAACACCCCGTAATCGTGAGGCGGCACTATGCGGCCACGGCGCCGTCCAGCTCCATCCGGACGTCCACGACACCTTCGACCGCGCGGATCGCCCGTGCGAGCAGGGGCACCAGGGCCCGGTCCCGCAGCGGGCCGCGCAGGGTGACGACGCCGTCCCGGACGCCGAAGTCCGCGTTCACGCCGGGTGCCAGCTGGCTGAGCACGCCCTGGCGGATCTCCTCCGCGAGCTCCTCGTCGGGCCGCAGAAACACCTTCAGGAGGTCACTGCGGCTGACCACGCCCTCCAGCATGCCGAGCGCGTTCACCACGGGGAGGCGCTTGACGTGCTTGCGCGCCATGATCCTGGCAGCTTCGGCGACGGGCGCGTCGGGGTGCACGGTGATCGCCGGGCTCGACATCAGCTCCTCGGCCAGCACCCCGCCGGCCTTCGACGCCTCCTCCAGCTGATCAGGAAGGGTGGGGTCCGTACGCCGGAACTCCTCCTTCGGCAGCAGATCCGCTTCAGAGACGACTCCGACGACCCGCCCCTCGCCTTCCAGGACGGGGACCGCGCTGACCTTCCACTGGTGCATCAGCTCGACGATCTCCTTGTAGGACGCCTCGCGGCCGATGGCGACGGCGGTGTGCGTCATGACGTCACTGACGGTGTAGCGGGATGCGGGCATGACCGGCTCCTTCGGCGTACGGACGATCAGAGGAAGCTGCCGCTGCCGTAGGGCGCGTACAGATCGAGAAGGCGCACCCGGGAGGCCTGCAGCCGGTTGGCGAGGACCTGCCCGACCCAGTGGCCCAAGGCAGAACCGAAGGCAGGGTCGGCGTCCATCAGCGCCCGCACGCGCTCCGCGTCGAACTCGTACGCGCGGACGGGCGTCATCGCTTCGGCGCCCAGGCGCCAGGAGTAGGGCTTGAAGAGCCACGAGCAGCCGACCAGCTGGCCGGCGCCGAGGCTCTCGATGACCGCGGCGCGCCGCCCGGGTACACGGACGTCCAAGGTCACGGTGCCGGAGCGGACGATCCAGAACCGGTCGGCGTGGCCGCCCTCGCGGAAGAGGTGGGCCCCTTCTGCGAAGTTGACCTCTCGGGCCAGCTCCATCAGGCGGGAGCGGCAGTCTGCGGGGAGTGCCTCGGAGATACGGGTGGGTGAAGGGGCGCTCATGGACGGCCTCCTGTATGAGTCCGTCTTCAGTCTTGGTCTTCCCGCCGGTCCCGAGCATGGGCCCTGTGGTCCCGTCCAGGGGCCGATCGGCCCCTGTCCGAGACCGGCGTGCGCGGAGAACCTTGCAGCAGACGGTCCGTTCACGCCTTCACCCCTGTTCGACTGGCAGGCGCGCGACATGCGGGAACGGGCACGGCACGGCCAGCCGGGGTGTCTCCCCCACCATGCCGTCGATTCGGATCCCGCCTGCTCGTTCGACGAAGGGCGCCCACGATGAAGAGCCACCCGGCCGGTGCGACCACCGCTTCGCCTGCCGACAGCGTGCCGGGACGACAGATGGAAGAGCTCGGGACTGACGAGGCGCTGCAGCTGCTCGGCACAGCCGAAATGGGCAGGATCGTCTTCACCCGTCACGCACTGCCGGCGGTACGCCCGGTGAACCACGTCCTCGACGCCGGCGACATCATCGTCCGCGTCCAGGACGGATCGACGCTGGCGGCGCTGCTCGCGACCCAGCAGGATGCGGGCGTGGTCGTTGCCTACGAGGCCGACGACATCGACCCGGGTGAACATCTGGGCTGGAGCGTGGTCGCCACCGGCTACGCCACCGCTGTCACCGACCCGGACGAGATCGAACGTTACGTGCGCCTCCTGGAGCCCTGGGCCGTGGCCGGCGCATCGCGCGCGATCCGGATCCGCCCCGACCTGATCACGGGCTTCCGCTTGCGCGAGGGCAGTCCGTAACGTCGCCCGCACGCGCGCTTCGCCTCCACACCGCCCTCCGCACGTCACGATGGTGCGGCACACGCCCGCAGGAATTCCGGAGGTGTCATGCCGAAGCGCGGATGGACCGTGGCGGTCCCGCCTGCTTTCCGCGGCTACCGTTCGTCCTGGCTCCGGGGTGACGTGCTGGCAGGCATCACGGTCGCCGCGTATCTCGTGCCACAGGTGATGGCCTACGCCGGCGTTGCCGGCCTCCCGCCGGTCATCGGGCTCTGGGCCGCCCTCCCCGCCATGGTCCTCTACGCCCTCAGCGGGTCCTCCCGCTTGCTGTCCGTGGGGCCGGAATCGACCACCGCCCTCATGACCGCCGTGGCCGTGGGCCCGCTGGCGGCCGGCGACCCCGCGCGCTACGCGCTGCTCTCGGCGGCCCTGGCCGTCGTGGTCGGCCTGCTCAGTCTCGTCGCCTGGGCCGTGAGGCTGGGCTTCCTCGCGGATCTCCTCTCCCGCCCGGTGCTCGTCGGCTACCTGGCCGGCGTCGCCCTGATCATGATCGTGGACCAGCTTCCCCGCCTGACCGGAACCACCGGTAGCGGATCGGACTTCTTTCCCCACCTGTTCTCGTTCCTCCACCATCTCGGTGACGTGCACTGGCCCACGGCCCTGCTCGCCGGCGGATGCCTCGCCCTTCTGTTCGTTCTGCCCCTGTTGTGCCGACCGCTGCCCGGACCCCTCGTCGTGCTGGCGCTCGCCACGGCAGCGGTGGCGGGCTTCGCCCTCGACGAAAACCACGGAATCAACGTCATCGGAGCAGTCCCGACCGGCCTCCCGGGCTTCGCCCTGCCCGATCCGTCCGACTACGCCGACTTGGTCCTACCGGCAGTCGGAGTGCTCCTCGTCGGATATTCGGACGTCGTCCTGACCGCGCGCGCCTTCGCCCGGCACGACGATCCGCACCCCTTGGCCGCCAACCGAGAACTGCTGGCGCTCGGCGTGTCCAACGTGGGCGCCGGCGTCCTGCACGGCTTCCCTGTCAGCAGCAGCGCCAGCCGCACCGCTCTCGCCGACTCCGCCGGCGCCCGCACCCAGGCGTACTCCCTCGTCGGCGCCGTCTGCGTGGCCGCCGTACTGCTCTTCCTCGGCCCACTGCTGGCCCACACCCCGTCCGCCGCCCTCGGCGCCATCGTCGTCTACGCCGCCGTACGCCTGATCGAGGTGGGCGAGTTCCGCAGGCTTGCGGCCTTCCGCAGGCGCGAATTGCTCCTGGCCATCGGCTGCACCTTCGGCGTGCTCGTCCTGGGCATCCTGTACGGCGTCCTGATAGCGGTGGCCCTGTCCGTCATCGACCTGCTCGCAAGAGTGGCCCGCCCGCACGATGCCGTCCTGGGGATCGTTCCGGGCCTGGCCGGCATGCATGACATCGACGACTATCCGACCGCCCGCACCATTCCCGGCCTGCTCATCTACCGCTACGACTCGCCTCTGTTCTTCGCGAACGCCGAAGACTTCCGCCGACGCGCCATGGCGGCCGTCGATGAGCAGCACGGACCGGTCCACTGGTTCGTCCTGAACACCGAGGCCAACGTCGAGGTCGACATCACGGCCCTTGACGCCGTCGAGGCGCTACGCGCCGAACTCGTCCAGCGGGACGTCGTGTTCGCCTTCGCCCGCGTCAAACAGGAGCTCCGCGAACCCCTCGACGCCTACGGCCTTACGGCAGCGGTCGGCGCGGGCCGCATCTACCCGACCCTGCCGACAGCCATCGCCGGCTACCACGCCTGGCAGCGTGCCGCCAGCCGAAAGTCCGGCCCATGACGAGCGAACGGAGCTCAGGTCTCTCCACAGGAGGACAGCTTCGACGTCTATGCGCGAGACCAGTTGCCGAGAACACGCATCCGCAGTGGGCCTGTCCGAAGTGATGCTCCGGAGCCAGACTGGGCATGGTGCCACGAGCAACTCGCAGGCGCAGCCGCTGTCACCAGGGTGGGGGCCTCGTCAAATGCCGCGCTACAGCTTGAGCCGCTTTGACTGCCGCCAGCTGGCGGGGCGGCCGGCCTCTTCGTGTGCCTGGCGGATCCGGTCGGCGGAACGCGGCGTGGACCTCAGGCTTTCCCCTGCGGCGACGCCCGAAGGCATCGCCGACGACGGTGTAGACCGAGAAGTCCTGATCTTCCAGGTGTCGCCAGGACAGGTGGTTCGGAGACTCCACTGGAAAGAGGTCGTAGCAACTCGCTATGTAGCAATTCTACGTGAGGGTGGCTCGTTTCCGGGGATCGTCGAGACCGACGACCTGGGCACGTACGTCATGAAGTCCCCCAGTTAGGGTCGGCTAACCTGTTCCCGATGACGGAACACGTGGAAGCTCGTGCGGCGAATCCTGATGCAGGTCATCGGGATTCGCCGCCCCGCTCGCCCGGGCAGTGGTGTCCGGGCGTTGTCGGTTCTAGCGCCGCGATGGCCGGTCCGGACATGGTCATTTGCGTGGCTGGGCGGTGTAGGTCTAGCGACTTGCTCCGGTACGTGGCCAGGGAGCCATTGCGCCAGCAGGTATGCCAGCAGGTATTCGGCGGTGGCAGCATTGCCATGTGTGCCCAGGGGCTTGACTGGCATCGTGGACGATGCCGTCGTAGTCAGTTGTTCTGCGATGAGGTGAGGTACGAGCAGGGCGGCAGAGCCAGCGCTGGGATTGAAGGCGACCTGATAAGTGGCGATGACCGCGGATTCCCAGGCGGTGAGAAGGTCCTGGGCGCGCTCGCCGAAGCGCGTGTAAGGGAGTGCCGGCACCTTGACGCCGACGAGTCGCCAGGGTGTCTTCGTGCGCCGGTCCACTTCTGCGCGGGCCTGGGAGGTCCACTCTGCTGCGAGCTCGCCGAAGGACTTCAGTGCCTCGGCCAGCCCTTTGCGTCGGCGGCCGAAGGCATCTCGCACGAGGAATGAAACGGTGAAGTCGTGTTCTTCCAGGCGGCTCCACGACCACGTGGCCCTGCGGCTCCAGTCGAACCAGACACGCTGGAACGTACGCCGTGCATCGACGCCCAAACCAGCGTAATCGGGCTCGGCAGTGAATTCTGGCTTGGGTAGGAGCCGTACGGCTGAGGCTTCGAGCAGAGAGGTGGGCTGGACCAGGGCGGCGAAGGCGCGCCGTTCCGCTTCGAGGGCGGGGAGAAAGCGCCGCTGCAGATCCGCAGCCCAAGGGGCGAGGAACGGGAACTCGGAGACTGCCTTGTTGCTCTCCACCAGGTAGGTGTGGAGTCGACGCCAGTGCTCGTATCGGTGGGTGCGAATCCCACAGGTACGTTCGTAGCGTTCGAACTTGTCGTTCTGGTCGTCCTCGCTGACGCCGTCGTCATCCGACGCGGGCGACAGGAACTCACCGGTCGCGAGCGCCGCTGCGGCATCGCGCTCTTCGTTGATGTCTTCCTGTGAATCGTCTTCGAGGTCGGCCCAAAGGGCGAGGGTCGAGACCGTGGCCACGGCTGCTCCCAGGGGAAGGACGGGGCTGTCAACGGGTAGCGGCCAGCGGCAGTGGGTGCAGAGCCGCTGCGCGGCTTCATGGAATGGGAGCAGTCATCGCGGTTGTCCCACGGTAGTTCGGGGTCGCCCGTGGCAGGACTGAGTGCATGTGCATGGCGGGCGAGCACGCGCCGCTTGGCTTCAACCTTCCGCAGCATGCGAGCCGGGTCGTGCAGCGCGACGTGCAGGGCGATCGTGGGATGGAAGCCGGAGAGTTCTACTTGGCAGAAGTCGACGGTGTGCCTGTGAGCGGTCCACTCCCCGCAGTCGTCATCGTCGCAGTGTCGGGCCAGGTCTGCCTCCTCGTCCAGCCGTGCGTGGAGGAAGGTCATAAGGTCTTGGCTCATGGGGTCTTCCTGGATGATGCGCCAGGCCCGGTCGCCTGATTTCCGTGCTGAGGGCAGGACCCGGGCGGCAGGCGGGCGACTGGGATGACCTTGCTGTGGCTGGTGTGATCACGGCGTCGGAGCCGTCTTGGATATCCCCGTTCACCGGGCTGAGCTCGCGGCAGTTCGGGAAGCTGGTGACGGTGCTGCGGCGCGAGGGGGCGGACGCGGTCCGCAGGGGCCGGCGTGGAGTCTTCCGCTGGAGGACCGGGCCCTGTTGGTCGCGGCCTGCTGGCGCACGAACCTGACCATGCGGCAGCTCGCCCCGCTGTTCGGGGTGTCGAAGTCGGCGGCGGACCGCATCATCGACGACCTCGGGCCGATGCTCGCGCTCCAGCCCCGCAAGCGGTTCGCGAAGGACACCGTGCTCATCGTGGACGGCACCCTGGTTCCCACCCGGGACCACACCATTGCCGCGCAGTCCAGGAACTACAGGTACTCCACCAACCACCAGGTCGTCATCGACGCCGACACGCGCCTGGTCGTTGCGGTCGGCCGGCCGCTGGCCGGCAACCGCAACGATTGCAGGGCATGGGAGGAATCCGGCGCCAAAGCCGCCGTCGGCAAAACTATGACGATCGCCGACGGCGGCTATCCGGGCACCGGACTTGTCATGCCCCACCGACGCTGCAAAGGCGAAGAACTGCCCGAGTGGAAGCAGGCGCACAACAAGTCCCACAAGCAGGTCCGCGCCCGCGTCGAGCACGTCTTCGCCCGCATGAAGACCTGGAAGATCCTCCGCGACTGCCTCCTCAAAGGCGACGGCGTCCATCACGCCATGCTCGGCAGCGACCGCATGCACAACCTCGCACTCGCCGGATAGGGCAGCGGGCACAGCGGCCAACCATGTCTGAGGCGGCCAGAAGATCAGGTGCGGGACAACCCTTGGGGCGTGTTGCGAAATCGGCGTTTGCGCGCTGCTGCCGGACGTTTGTTGTGCGATGGCGTGGGCCCCGGCAGATGCCGGGGCCCACGGGTGTCGGTTTTTCGTCGTGTCGCTGGGGTGGCCTACTTCGGCTCGGGTGTGTGGTGGCCTCGGGTGAGAGTGGTGAAGCAGGTGAGGGCGAGTGCTGCTGTGAGGGTCTGGATGAGGGCCATGGGGGCGGCGCTGGTGGTGAGGCCGGCCAGGGGGGAGACGAGGGCGCCGATGAGGAAGCTGGAGGAGCCCAGGAGGGCGGAGGCGGCGCCGGCGGCGTGTGCGGTGCGGTTCATGGCCAGGGCGTTGGCGTTGCCGATGAGCAGGCCGAGGCTGGAGACGAGGAGGAACAGCACCGCGCAGACGGCCGGGAGACCAGGGTGCCCGAGCAGGCCGGTGGCGAGGGCGAGCATCGCAAGGCTCGCCAGCAGCAGGAGGCCGAGTCCGGCGGTGACGATGGTGTGGACGGGGAAGCGGCGGACCAGGATGCGGCCGTTGAGCTGGCCGGTGGCGACCATGCCGGCGGCGTTCAGGCCGAAGAGCAGGGCGTAGGTCTGGGGGCTGGCGCCGTAGAGGTCCTGCAGGACGAAGGGGGAGGCGGCGAGGTAGGCGAAGAACGCGCCGAACGCGCCGCCGGCGGCGATCAGGCAGCCGGTGAAGACGCGGTCGGCCAGCAGGCCCCTCATCTGTGCCAGGCCCATGCCCCGGGTGCGGCGCGCGGCTGCGGGAAGGGTCTCGGGCAGGCCGAACGCGATCGCGGCGGCGACCACCAGGCCGAGGACGGCGAGAACGGCGAAGATGCCGCGCCAGTCGGTGACGTGCAGGAGCTGGGCGCCGAAGAGCGGGGCGACGACCGGGGCGACGCCGGAGATGAGCATGAGCGTGGAGAAGACCTGGGCGATCTTCACGCCCTGGTAGAGGTCGCGGATGATTGCGCGGGCTATCACGATGCCGGCGGCGCCGGCCACGCCCTGAACGAAGCGCAGTCCGACCAGCGCGCCTGCGCTGGGAGCCAGCGCGCAGGCGATTGAGGCGGCGGTGTAGAGGGCCATCCCGGCTAGGAGGGGGCGGCGGCGGCCGAGGCGGTCGGAGAGGGGGCCGACGACGAGCTGGCCGAGTGCCATGCCGATCAGGCAGGAGGTAAGGGTGAGCTGGACGACGACCGCGGTGGTGGTGAAGGTGCCGGCCACATCGGGGAGAGCAGGCAGGTAGATGTCGGACGACAGTGACGGCAGGGCGGTCAGCGCGGCCAGGACCAGGAAGATCAGCGGGCGCGTTGAGGACGTCGCGGAAGCGCTGTCGGTGGCGGGAACAGCCGCTTTCTGCGCAGGGCTGGGCAAGGATCACTCCTTGGTGGAAGAGGGTGGGGGCGACATCGAATCTAGTGCTGTTTGCCCAGCTCAGGCGCCTTCCAGGGGCTCGCGCAAGCCCTCGGCGGCGCCCTGGAGCCGTAGGCCGCCGAAGGCCGACGGAGACCCCTGACCGGCGGACGCAAAGACGTCAGAGGAGCTGCCAGCGGCCCGGACGGACCCCCGAGTGACTCGCCGGCCTCACTTTCTCGTCCTCGCGGAACCAGAAACCCGTGAAGCCCTGAGTAGACACCTAAGAGCCTATCGACGCATCCAAGTAGGGGGGATAGGCCTTTTGTCACCTGGGGCGCCAGAAGGGCCCTCAGGGCCGCCTGCGCTCACTCATCCAAACAGATCGATACCGCGTCGAGCTAGAGCCACTCTTCGAGAGCGGCGATGAGAACAATTGCTTCATGGCGGACCGCTGGCTTGTCGGAGCGTGGCGACGCTGCGGTTCCCCTTCAGCCGGTTGATGCCGCACTCGACTGCGTGACGCTGACGGTGGTCGACGGGATCGAAGCTCGGTGGTCGGCCACCCCGCGCGCCTCGCTTCCGGCGGTTGTCGGCCTGGGCGGCCTTGTCGGTACTGGTGCAGCGGATACCGCGGCGGCGTAGGTAGGCGCGGTTCCTGCGGCAGGCGTGTGCCTTGTCCGCGCGGACCCGGTCGGGACGGACACGTGGTCGGCCCGGTCCGGGCCGGGGCACCCGGACCTTTTCCCAGCACCGGTTCGAACTGCGGCGAGTCCCCGCGCTGCACCCGGCTGCCTATTTCGCGGGCCGCGTGCCGGCGGGAACCACCTGGCTCTACCGACGCGCAGACGATGGCCAGGACCGGCTCGTCTTCCGTGGTTGCGCCTGTGGGACAGCAGGACGGGCAACGTGCAGGGCGGACGGGGCCGGTGAGGTGCGGCCGAGGGGGCCGATTCGGTGGGGCGGTTCGCGAAGGGGGACCGGGCGGCGTGCCCGGTCCATCCGGTGTCTTTGTGCCTGGGGCCTGATCCGCCGCTCTACGGGGAGCGAAGCGGACCGGGGCCTGGAAGCGGGCTTTGCGGGCGGCGCGGCGGAGGACAGTGAGGACGGCCGGGCCGGCCAGACAGATGCAGATGAGGTTGGTGACGGCGCGGCCGGTGTCCCAGCCGAGGGAGGTGGCCAGGTCGAAGGCGAGGTAGCGGTGGAACTGCTCGGTGAAGGGGAGGCCGGGGAGGTAGGCGATGGAGCTGTTGGGGTCGAGGGAGAAGGGCCAGAAGGAGAGGCTGAGGAGGAAGCCGAAGAGGTAGCCGGAGAGGGAGCCGTAGACGGCGAGGAGAGCGACCTCCTTGCGGCCGGAGGCCTTCGGGAGGAAGTCGGCGAGCATGCCGACGAAGGCGCAGCCGAACATCTGGTACGGCATCCAGGGCCCGACCCCGCCCGTGATGAGGGAGGAAGCGAAGAGGGAGGTGCAGCCCAGGGTGAAGCCGAAGCCGGGGCCGTAGACGCGGCCGGCGAGGACGAGGCTTCCGGAGAGGAGCGACGGGTCCGAGCCGACGGTCCCTCCGCGCACGCACCCCGTCCCCTGCTCGTTTCCATAGGAAAGGGGCAGGGGACTCAGACCCGGCGTGGAGGCTTCGCGCTGCAGACCATGACAGTGAGAAGCAGTACGCATCGCACACCGGGTACTCCGACTCACGGTGCCGTTCGGCCCCGCTCACGGTTGCAGGTCAGCGCCGGATTCCCACCGGCTTCCCCCAGTTGTGCGCGCATTCGGTTGTGGGCCCCGCCGTACGGGCCGGAGCAGAACGCATCGTACGGTCTGGTCGGCATGCGCCGGAAGCGGATCGCGCAAGCTGACCGGGCGACCCACCCGCTGCGTTCCGGCGGGCCGTGTGGCACGGGAAGCACTGCTACGTCCGGCCCAGGCGGCGCGCCTCCGCCTCGGTCACCGGGTCTCCGGCCGGCGCCCCGTGCAGCACGTGGGCGAGGACTTCGGCACCCCGGACCACGCGCGGGCCCGGCCGGTTGAAGTAGGCCGGGCCGTCCAGCACCCACACCTCGCCCGCCCGTACGGCGGGCAGTTCCTCCCACCCCGGGAGTGCGGTGAGCAGGCTGATTTCGGTCAGGGTCCGTGCGGGCGGGAAGCCGCACGGCAGCACCAGGAGGACGTCCGGGCGCGCGGCGCGCACCGCGTCCCACGTCATCGGCTCGGTGTGCTCCCCGGGCGCGGCCAGCAGCGGGTTCCCGCCTGCGTGCGTGATCTGCTCCGGTACCCAGTGGCCGGCCGGCCACAGCGGGTCGAGCCACTCGACGGCCACCACCCGCGGCCTCGGTCGGCCGGCCACGGCGCGCCGGACCCGGGCGAGCCGGCCGAGCAGCTCCGCGCGCCGTCGCTCGGCCGTTTCCCGGACTCCCAGCAGGGCGCCCACGGTGACGAGGCAGTCCAGCACGTCGTCCAGGGTCTTCGGTTCCAGGCTCAGGACGCGGGGTCCGGCGTCCGTGACGCGCACGGCCCGGGTGACGCTCTCGTAGGAGACGGCGCAGACCCGGCAGAGGTCCTGGGTGAGCAGGACGTCAGGTGCGAGCGCGGCCAGTGCCTCCGTGTCCAGGGTGTAGAGCGATGAGCCGCTGTGCGCCGCGCCACCGACCGCGGCGGAGATCTCCCGGCTGCTGAGTGCGTCCGCGTCGAATTCGGCGCGGGTGACGACGGGTACGGAGGCGACGACGGCCGGCGGCCAGTCGCATTCGTGAGTGCGTCCGACCAGGTCGGCGGCGAGTCCGAGGTCCGCCACGATGTCCGTGGCCGCCGGGAGCAGGGAGACGATGCGCATACGGCGACTCTAGGCCCGCCCGAGCGACGGGTCTGGACTTACTAGGACGTCCAACTATATGTTCGTGGCACAAGGTCCGCGGTGCAGGGAAGCCGGTGTGAAACCGGCACGGTCCCGCCACTGTGACCGGGGAGTGTGCTGCCATCCACACGCCACCGACGAGGGCTGTCGGGAAGGCGGGCGGCGCGCGGGGATCCGGGAGTCAGGATACCGGCCGCGGATTGTTCCGTGTTGTCCACGAGGATGGAGCAGACACGCATGGCACCGGTTTGTACCCACGACCCTGGTGATCCGGCGGAGCACGCGCACACCACTTCCGCGCGCTCGTAGTTCTCACGGTTTCCGCAGCGGCGCACCCCCACCCGGGTGCCGTCCGCCGGTTCGCCGTGCCATCCCCGGATCCAACCTGACGAGAGCAGGCACCCATGGTCCGTGAACTCACCCATTTCATCGGCGGAAAACACACCACCGGCACGTCCGGGCTCTTCGCCGACGTGTACGACCCCAACACCGGCGCGGTGCAGGCCCGGGTCCCCCTTGCGGGGCGCGCCGACACCGAAGCCGCCATCGCCAACGCCGAGGAGGCACAGGCCGATTGGGGGCAGTGGAACCCGCAGCGCCGGGCCCGCGTACTGCTGCGCTTCCTCCGGCTCGTCGAGGGTGAGCGGGAGGACCTGGCCCGCATGCTGTCCGCCGAGCACGGCAAGACCGTCGCCGACGCCCACGGCGACCTCCAACGCGGGCTGGAAGTCGTCGAGTTCGCCGCCGGGATCCCGCACCTGCTCAAGGGCGAGTTCACCGACAACGCCGGCACCGGCATCGACGTCCACTCGCTGCGCTCGCCGCTCGGCGTGGTCGCCGGGATCACCCCTTTCAACTTCCCCGCGATGATCCCGCTCTGGCAGGCCGCACCGGCCCTGGCCTGCGGAAACGCGTTCATCCTCAAGCCGTCCGAACGCGATCCCTCCGTACCGCTGCGCCTTGCGGAACTGTTCCTGGAGGCCGGGCTGCCGCCGGGCGTACTGAACGTCGTCAACGGCGGCAAGGAGTCCGTCGACACCCTCCTCGAAGACCCCCGCGTGCAGGCGCTCGGCTTCGTCGGCTCGACGCCGATCGCCGCGCACATCTACGCGACCGCCGCGGCCCACGGCAAGCGCGCCCAGTGCTTCGGCGGTGCCAAGAACCACATGATCGTGATGCCCGACGCCGACATCGACCAGGCCGTCGAGGCGCTCATCGGCGCTGGCTACGGCTCGGCGGGCGAGCGCTGCATGGCCATCGCCGTCGCCGTACCCGTGGGCGAGGAGACGGGCGACCGGCTGGTCGCCGCGCTCAAGGAGCGCATCGGCACGCTGAGGATCGGCCGCTGCGACGACCCCGAGGCCGACTTCGGCCCCCTGGTCAGCCAGGACGCCCTCGACCGGGTCCGCCGCTACGTCGACATCGGCGCGAGCGAGGGAGCCGAACTCGTCGTCGACGGACGCGGCTTCACCCTGGAGGGCCACGAGAACGGCTTCTTCGCCGGCGCCACCCTCTTCGACCGCGTCTCCCCGCAGATGCGGATCTACCGCGAGGAGATCTTCGGCCCCGTCCTGTCGGTGGTCCGCGCCGCGGACTTCGAGGAGGCGCTGCGCCTGCCCACCGAGCACCCGTACGGCAACGGCGTGGCCATCTTCACCCGCGACGGAGACACGGCCCGCGAGTTCACCCGCCGGGTGGGCGCCGGCATGGTCGGCGTCAACGTGCCCATCCCGGTGCCCGTCGCCTACCACACCTTCGGCGGCTGGAAGCGTTCCGGCTTCGGCGACCTGGGCCAGCACGGCCCGGACTCGATCCGCTTCTACACCCGCACCAAGACCGTCACCTCGCGCTGGCCCTCCGGGGTCAAGGAGGGCGCGAGCTTCACCATCCCGACGATGGGGTGAGCGCCGTGACCACCACCCTCACCGCGGACCAGCTCGCCCTCGCCGAGGTCACCCTCGACTTCGCCCAGGAGCAGCTCGCCCCCCATGCCCTGGCCTGGGACCAGGACAAGCACTTCCCCGTCGACGTCATCCGCCGGGCGGCCGCACTCGGTCTCGCCGGCGTGTACGTCCGGGAGGAACACGGCGGTTCCGGCCTCTCCCGCAGCGACGGCGTGCTCGTCTTCGAGACCCTCGCCACCGGCTGCCCGTCCATCGCCGGCTACCTCTCCATCCACAACATGGTCGCCTGGATGATCGACCGGTACGGGGACGAGGGCCAGCGCGCCCGCTGGCTGCCCGGCCTCTGCTCGGCGGCGACCCTGGGCAGTTACTGCCTGACCGAACCGGGCGCGGGCTCGGACGCCGCCGCGCTGCGCACCCGCGCCGAACGCCAGGGCGACCACTACGTGCTCTCCGGGGTCAAGCAGTTCATCTCCGGTGCCGGCGCCTCGGACGTGTACGTGGTCATGGCCCGGACCGGCGATCCGGGCCCGGGCGGGGTCTCGGCCTTCGTCGTCCGGCGCGAGGACCCGGGAGTCTCCTTCGGGCCCAACGAGCGGAAGATGGGCTGGAACGCCCAGCCCACCCGCCAGGTGGTCCTCGACGGGGTCCGCGTCCCCGCCGACCGGCGGCTCGGCGCGGAAGGCGACGGCTTCCGCATCGCCATGAACGGCCTCAACGGCGGCCGGCTCGGCATCGCCGCCTGCTCGCTCGGCGGAGCGCGGAGCGCCCTCGACCGCAGCCTGTCGTACCTCGCCACGCGCGAGGCCTTCGGCACCCGGCTGCTGGACGCCCAGGCCCTCCAGTTCCGGCTCGCCGACATGGCCACCGAGCTGGCCGCCGCGCGCGCACTGGTGCGGCAGGCGGCGGAAGCCCTGGACACGGGCGATCCGCTGGCCCCGCAGCTCTGCGCGATGGCCAAGCGCTTCGCCACCGACACCGGGTACGCGGTGGCCGACGCGGCCCTCCAGCTCCACGGAGGCTACGGCTACCTGAGCGAGTACGGCATCGAGAAGATCGTCCGGGACCTGCGGGTCCACCAGATCCTGGAAGGCACGAACGAGGTCATGCGCGTGATCGTCGCGCGCGGACTCACGGAGACCCTGCGATGAGCAACGAAACCCCCGAAGAGCGAGACCACGTCCTCCTGCGCACCGAGGGCCACGCCGCGTACATCACCCTCAACCGCCCCAGGGCGCTGAACGCCCTCAGCCACCCGATGGTGCTCCGTATCGAGCAGGCCCTGACGGCCTGGGCCGAGGATCCCGCCGTCGACGTGGTCGTCATCGACGGCGCCGGTGGCCGGGGCCTGTGCGCGGGCGGCGACATCCGCGCGATCCACGAGGACGCCCGCACCGGCGGCACCGCCTCGGCGGACTTCTGGCGGGACGAGTACCGGCTCAACGCGCTGATCGCCCGCTACCCCAAGCCGTACGTCGCCCTCATGGACGGCATCGTCATGGGCGGCGGAGTCGGCGTCTCCGCCCACGGCAGCGTCCGGGTCGTCACCGAACGCTCCGAGGTCGCCATGCCCGAGACCGGCATCGGCTTCGTCCCCGACGTCGGCGGTACGTACCTGCTCGCCCTGGCCCCGGGGGAACTCGGCACCCACCTGGCGCTCACCGGCGCCCCCGTCGGCGCCGCCGACGCGCTGCTGTGCGGGCTCGCCGACCACTTCGTACCGGCGTCGGCGCTGCCCGCCCTGGCCCGGGACCTGGCCGTGGACTCCGTACGCACCGCCCTGGAACGGCACGTGGCAGAGCCACCGGCCGGGAGCCTGGCTTCCGCCGGGGAGTGGATCGACCACTGCTACGCCGCCGACTCCGCCGAGGAGATCGTCGCGCGGCTGCTGGCGGCGGGGGTACCCACCGCGAAGGACGCCGCGGACACCCTGCTCGCCAAGTCCCCGACCGCCGTCAAGGTCACCCTGGCCGCGCTGCGCCGGGTCCGCCGGCTCGGACCGCTGGAGCGGGTGCTGGAACAGGAGTACCGCGTCTCCTGCGCGGCCCTGTCCTCTCCCGACCTGGTCGAGGGCATCCGCGCCCAGGTCATCGACAAGGACCGCGATCCGCACTGGTCCCCGGCCACGCTGGAGGACGTCACCGACGCGGACGTGGACCGGTTCTTCGCCCCGCGGGGCGCGAACGGGCTCCGGCTCGTCGCGCCCGCATCGTCACAGGAGGTCGTCTGGTGAGCAGTACCGTCGCATTCATCGGGCTCGGCCACATGGGCGGGCCGATGGCCGCCAGCCTCGTCAGGGCCGGCCACCGCGTCCTCGGCTTCGACCTCGTCCCCGACCTGCTCGCGGCCTCGGTCCGCGCCGGGGCCGAGGCGGCGGCCTCCGCGGCCGAGGCGGCCGCGGAAGCCGACGTGGTCGTCACCATGCTGCCCGCGGGCCGCCACGTCCTGGCCCTCTACGGCGAGCAGGGCCTGCTGGCCGCAGCCCGTCCCGGGACCCTGTTCATCGACTGCTCCACCATCGACGTGGCCGACGCCCGTACCGCGCACGAGGCAGTCGTCGCGGCCGGCCACCGGGCGCTGGACGCGCCGGTCTCCGGCGGGGTGGTGGGGGCCGAGGCCGCCACGCTCACCTTCATGGCGGGCGGCGGAGAGGCCGAATTCGCCGCCGCGGAGCCGCTCCTCGGCGCCATGGGCAAGAAGGCCGTGCACTGCGGCGGGCCGGGCGCCGGGCAGGCCGCGAAGATCTGCAACAACATGATCCTCGCCGTCTCGATGATCGGCGTCAGCGAGGCGTTCGTCCTCGCCGAGAGCCTGGGCCTGGACCACCAGGCGCTCTACGACGTCGCCTCCACCGCCTCCGGCCAGTGCTGGGCCCTCACCGTCAACTGCCCCGTACCCGGACCGGTTCCGGCCAGCCCCGCCAACCGCGACTACCGGCCGGGCTTCGCCGCCCCGCTCATGGCCAAGGACCTCGGCCTCGCCGCCAACGCCCTGCGCACCGGCGGCGTGGACGCCCCGCTCGGACTCAAGGCAGCGGACATGTACGCCGCCTTCGCCGCCGCCGAGGGCGCGGACCTCGACTTCTCCGCGATCGTCCGCACCCTCCGACCGCAGAACGGAAACCCCGCATGACCGCCTTCGAGACCATCCTGCTGGAGCGCAAGGGCCGCGTCGCCGTCCTCACCCTCAACCGGCCCGAGGCGCTCAACGCGCTCAACCTCCGGGTGATGACGGAGGTCGTGGCCGCCACGGAGGAACTGGACCGGGACCCGGACGTCGGCTGCATCGTCCTGACCGGCTCCGCCAAGGCCTTCGCGGCGGGCGCGGACATCAAGGAGATGCGCCCGCGGAGCTACATGGACATGTACCTCTCCGACTGGTTCACGGCCTGGGACCGGCTCGGCGAAGTCCGCACCCCCACCCTCGCCGCGGTCTCCGGCTACGCGCTCGGCGGCGGCTGTGAACTGGCCATGCTCTGCGACATCCTCCTCGCCGCCGACACCGCGAAGTTCGGCCAGCCCGAGATCAAGCTGGGCGTCATCCCCGGCATCGGCGGCTCCCAGCGCCTGGCCCGGGCCGTCGGCAAGGCCAAGGCCATGGAGCTCTGCCTCACCGGCCGCACCATGGACGCCACCGAGGCCGAGCGCGCCGGACTGGTCTCCCGCATCGTCCCGGCCGACGAACTGCTCGCCGAGGCCCTCGCCGTGGCCACGACGGTCGCCGAGATGTCCAAGCCGGTCGCCATGATGGCCAAGGAGGCCGTGAACCGGGCCTTCGAAACCACCCTCGCCGAAGGCGTCCGCTTCGAACGCCGCCTCTTCCACGCCGTGTTCGCCACCGCCGACCAGAAGGAAGGCATGTCCGCATTCGTGGACAAGCGCCCGCCGCACTTCACCCACGGCTGACCGGATCCGGGCCGGGGGCAGGCCAGATCCCGCCTTTCCCCGGCTCCGGAGTCCTCAGGTGTGGTGCGGGTCCCGGGCCGACAGGGAGATCCGATTGCGCTCCAGGTCGACGTCGACGATCCGTACGGCGATCTCATCGCCCTCACTGACGACGAGCCCCGGATCGTCCACGGGCTCGTCCGTCAACTCCGTGTTGTGTACCAGACCTTGCACGTCACCGGCCAGGCTGACGAGGGCCCCGAACGGCACCAGCCCGGTGACCCGCGCCAGCACGGTCTGGCCGACTCTGTCGACGAAGGTCGCGAGAGGCTGCGGCTGGAGCGCCTTGAGGGACAACTGGACCTGCCCCCGCCACGTGTCGACGTCGAGCACCTCCGCCACGACACGCTGGCCGACCGTGACCACGTCCTCCGGCCGGCGGTCCCAGGACCAGGTCAGCTCGGGCACCCGGATGAACCCCGTGGACACACCCTCCGGCTCGCCGTCGAGGTCCACGAACACGCCGAACGTGCGCACGCCGCGCACACGGCCCGCCTTGACCTCTCCTCGTCGCAGGCCCAGGAGGAAGGCTCGCAGCGCCGGGTCCTCGCAGGCGGTGACCGAACCGCATACGCCCGCTTGCTCGTGGTCGACGGAGAACGCCTCGCCGGTGAGCCGCTGTCGGATCTCTTCCAGTTCGCAGGCATGGCGAGACTCCCCGGCCTCCTGCTGCGATGGGGAATCGGTCACGACGATCACCTTACGGCGGGCGCGCGTCGAGGGCGGCCGGGTTTCGGTCGGGTGTGCGGCGGCCGACCTGCGCGCCTCGCGCACCCGCTGTGATCAGGGACTCACGGTCTTGGCCGCGTGGCCGCCACGCGGTAGCGTCAGCGCGACATAAAGAAATAGCGACGACGGCGAGACGGAAGTCCGGTGTGAATCCGGCATGGTCGCGCCACTGTGTGCTGCGGTGAATCCCCCCCGGGGGGCGTCGTGGCGAGTCAGACCCGAGGACCGTCGTCCCGCACCACCGTATGGGACGCGTTGTTCCCCGAGGAGGTTCCATCATGGCCGAGGCCGTCGCTTCCGCTGCCATACCCACCCCCGCCGTCTCCCCGTCGGCACCGCTGCCCGTGAAGGCCGTCCTGCCCTGGGCGCTGTTCGTCGGCCTGCTGATGCTCGTGGCCCTGTACTTCGTCGGAGCCGAGCAGGGCGCCACCGCCGTGTTCGCGGGCGAAGGTGTGCACGAGTGGGTGCACGACGGTCGTCACCTGCTCGGCTTCCCCTGCCACTGAGAGGCTGCGCACATCATGTATGCCTCCACTGTCAGAGGTCTGCTGGTCCGCGGCATGCTCGCGGGCCTGATCGCCGGACTGTTCGCCTTCGCCGTCGCCTACGTGGTGGGTGAGCCGCCGGTACGGGGTTCCATCGCCGTCGAGGAGGCCGCGGCCGCCAAGGAAGCCGCCCCCGCCGCCGGTCACGCCGGTCACGGCGGCGACGCCGCTCCCGCCGCCGCCGAGGAGGAAGAGCTCGTCAGCCGCCCGGTCCAGTCCACCGTCGGTCTTGCCACCGGTGTCCTGGTCTACGGGGTCGCGCTGGGCGGCATTGCCTCCCTCGCCTTCTCGTTCGCGCTCGGCCGGGCCGGCCGGTTCGGCCCTCGGGCGACGGCGGCCCTCACGGCCGCCGGAGCGTTCGCCCTGGTCTACCTGGTGCCGTTCCTGAAGTACCCGGCCACGCCGCCGGCGGTCGGCAACCCGGACACGATCGGGCAGCGCACCACGCTGTTCTTCCTGATGATCCTGCTGAGCGTGCTGCTCGGCGTGGGCGCGATCATCCTCGGGCGCCGGCTGGCACCGCGCCTGGGCAACTGGAACGCCACCCTGACCGCGGGGGCGGGCTTTGTCGTCGCCACCGCGCTGGCCTTCCTCGTCCTTCCGGACAACGCCGACGCGGTCAAGCCCGAGTTCCCCGCCGCGCTGCTGTGGGACTTCCGGGTCGCGTCCATCTCCGTGCAGATCGTGCTGTGGACGGTGTTCGCCGTCGTCTTCGGAGTTCTGGCCCAGCGACTCCTGGCCCACCGCACCGATCCGGCGGGCACGGAGGCGGCGGTTGCCCGGCCGTCGTCGGTTCCCAGCTGATCGAGGAACCCGCAGCCAGCCCCGGAGCCCTGTCCTCCCGCACACGCGGGGGACAGGGCTCCGGTGTTCGGTGATGTGGGCGGTCCACCCGGTGACCCTGCTCATGACGAACAGCGGAGTGAACATGGGTACGTCGAAGCCCATCAGGTGGTAGGCGAGGGCGGCCGGGTGGTCCAGGTTCGGGTGGATGCCCTTGCGGCCGATCATTCCGGATCGCCCGCACCGTGACCCGCGGGGGCTACGGCCGTCGTGCCCGCCGGGCCGAGTTCGCCGTCGCGTTGGGCTGCGAGCGCCGCCACGCGTCCCGGCTCGGCTACGCCGAGGGTCTCGCGGTGGTGGAGCAGTCGGCCGCCACCCCGATCGGGCTCGACGTACGTTCCCCACCCGGTGTTCAAGAGCGGGCGATCCGGCGCCCCGGACGGTTTCACTCCCCGCCCAGTGCCTGCGCGTACTCTGCGAGCGCACCCTCCTGGTCCCAGGTCAGCCGCCGGACCTCCCTCGTCCCAATGCGCCGAGGGTCGAGGCCGCCTTGCACACACCGGACATCAGGCACATCACCTTCGCCGACCCGGGCCAGTTCAGGTTACGGAGCGCGAGCATCCGCAGGAGGAGCGAGCAAGGCGTGAGCGTGCCCGGCGGCGCGGTCATGGACCGTGCGCAGCAGCTGCCGCTGCCGGTCCGTTCCGCCAGGTCGTCGGGGAACTCATCGGGCGGAGGGGGTTCGGGATATGTCGAGGGTTCCATGACCACCACGGCTGGTAGGGGCTGCGGGGCGGGTCCGCGCTGCCTGGCCGACCCCAGGTGAATCAGCTGCGAGGCGACGAGGACGCGCCCGTGACGGGGTACGGGACGAACGTACTGCTGTTCTCGTCCACGGCGAGGGCACGCCCGAGCGGGGGGACCGCCCGCTGCGGGCAGTCGAGGCGCTCGCAGAGGCGACAGCCCATGCCGATCGGGGTGGCGGCCGCCGTGTTGTCGAGGTCGAGCCCGTCGGCGTACACGAGGCGGGAGGCGTGCCGGATCTCGCAGCCGAGGCCGATGGCGAAGGTCTTGCCGGGTTCCCCCCAGCCGCCGCGGTGGCGGGTGACGGCGCGGGCGGTCCACAGGTACCGCTGTCCGTCGGGCATGGCGGCGACCTGGACGTGGATGCGGCCGGGCACGGCGAAGGCCTCGTAGACGTTCCAGAGCGGGCAGGTGCCGCCCGCGCGGGAGAAGTGGAATCCGCTGGCGGACTGCCGCTTGGACATGTTGCCGGCCCGGTCCACGCGTACGAAGGAGAACGGTACGCCGCGCAGCCTGGGGCGTTGGAGGGTGCTGAGGCGGTGGCAGACGGTCTCGTAGCCGAGGCCGAAGTGGTCGGTGAGCCGCTCGATGTCGTAGCGGAATTCCTCCGCGGCCGTGTGGAAGGCCGTGTACGGCAGGATCAGCGCGGCGGCGAAGTAGTTGGCTATGCCGATCCGCGCCAGGGGGCGTGCCTCGGTCCCGGCCGGGAAGTCCTCGGCGGCCAGCCGGTCGATCTCGTCTCCGTACTCGAGGAGGGCGAGCTGGGTGGCCATCCGGAAGGCCTGCTGGCCGGGGCGGAGCCTGCTCGACAGGTGCAGGGCGCGGCCGTCGGCGTCGTAGTGGTGCAGCCTGTCGGAGTCCGCGCTGATCCTCACCCCGTGCCGGTCGGCGAGGCGGTGCGTCAGGGCGCGGATGACGTCCCCGGGGCGGATGCCGATCTCGCGGGCCAGGTCCTCGGCGGCGAGGTCGGTGTCGTGGAGGTAGTTCTGCCGCCGGTAGAAGAACTCGCGGATCTCCTCGTGGGGAGAGCGCGGGGCCGCCGGCGGGCCGCCGCGCCCTTCGGCCGCGTCGGCGAGCCGCTCCGCCAGGAGCTGGCCTCGTCGCCCGAGGTCCAGCAGGACCGCGGCGACGGCAGGCATCCGGGTGGCCAGCTCGGCCAGGTCGGACGAGGAGACACGGGCCTCGGCGACTTCGTTGGCCAGCGCCTCGCGGAGGTCGGCGACCATGCGGCTGGTGTCGCGCTCCGAGAAGAACCCGGGGTCCACCCCGAACGCCTCGGTGAGGCGCAGCAGCACCGGGACGGTGAGCGGGCGGGAGTCGTGCTCCATCTGGTTCAGGTAGCTGGGCGAGATGCCCAGCACCCTGGCCAGGTCGGCCTGCGTCATGCGCCGCTCCTCACGCAGCCGCCGCAGCCGTGCTCCCGCGTAGGTCTTGCTCACCGGACTCCTCCACCGTCGGACGGGCCTCGTCAGCATACGGCGGACTGACTCGTCGGTAACCTTCGCAACCTTGGCAATTTCAGCCTCGAAGATTCGCAAACCTTGGCAGACGTACCTCCTTGATGGCACCCAGTGCCAGTGCCAGAGTCAGTCCTGCGGCCAGCCGGAACCGGTGGCCGGGAAGGACCCCAGAACGTCGATTCATGCCCTGATCTCGGTGGTCTGGCCGTCCGCTCCTGGCAGATCGGCAGCATTGCTCAGCTCCGGCCCGCGGGCGGGTTCGGTGGCCGCACCTTCTTCATTGGGCACAGAGTGCCAATGCACGGCTCCCTGTCTGGGGCATTGGCAAGACAAGCGACGACGGAAACGGTGACGGTCATGGCAGAGGCGAACACGACGGCGGCGGCCGAACAGCTGGGGCAGCGCTGGGCCAAGGACCCGCGCTGGGCGGGGATCGAGCGGACGTACTCCGCCGAGGACGTGGTCCGCCTGTCGGGCAGCGTCCGCGAGGAGCACACCCTGGCCCGGCGCGGCGCCGAACGCCTGTGGCGACAGCTCCACGAGCAGGACTACATCCACGCCCTCGGCGCCCTCACCGGCGGCCAGGCCGTCCAGCAGGTCCGGGCCGGCCTCCAGGCCATCTATCTCTCCGGCTGGCAGGTCGCCGCCGACGCCAACCAGGCCGGCCACACCTACCCCGACCAGAGCCTCTACCCGGTCAACTCCGTTCCCCAGGTGGTCCGTCGGATCAACAACGCGCTGCTGCGCGCCGACCAGATCGCCACCGCCGAGGGCGGCACCGACACGACCGACTGGCTCGCACCGATCGTCGCCGACGCCGAGGCCGGCTTCGGCGGCCCCCTCAACGCCTTCGAGCTGACCAAGGCGATGATCGCGGCGGGCGCGGCCGGCATCCACTACGAGGACCAGCTGGCCTCCGAGAAGAAGTGCGGCCACCTCGGCGGCAAGGTCCTCGTCCCCACCTCCCAGCACATCCGCACCCTGAACGCGGCCCGCCTGGCCGCCGACATCGCGGACACCCCGACCCTGATCATCGCCCGCACCGACGCCCTCGCCGCCACGCTGCTGACCAGCGACGTCGACGAGCGCGACGCGGAGTTCTGCACGGGCGAGCGCACCGCCGAAGGCTTCTACCACGTACGGAACGGCATGGCCCCGGTCATCGCCCGCGGCCTGGCGTACGCCCCGTACGCCGACCTCATCTGGGTCGAGACGGGCACCCCGGACCTGGAGCAGGCCCGCGAGTTCGCCGAGGCGATCCACGCGCAGTACCCCGACCAGATGCTGGCCTACAACTGCTCGCCGTCCTTCAACTGGAAGGCCGCGCTGGACGACGACCAGATCGCCAAGTTCCAGCGGGAGCTGGGCGCCATGGGCTACCGCTTCCAGTTCATCACCCTCGCCGGTTTCCACTCCCTCAACCACGGGATGTTCGACCTGGCCCGCGGCTACGCCGAGCACGGCATGACGGCGTACGTCGACCTCCAGGAGCGCGAATTCGCAGCCCAGGCGCAGGGCTTCACCGCCGTCAAGCACCAGCGCGAGGTCGGCACCGGCTACTTCGACCTGGTCTCCACCGCCGTCAACCCGGCCTCCTCCACCACCGCCCTCTCCGGCTCCACCGAGGAAGAGCAGTTCCACTAGGAGTCTCGGCTCCGGGGCCGTTCGGGTCCGGCCCGGCGCTCCACCGCTCGTCGTCCGACGGCGCCCGAGGGTTTCGCCCCTCGGGCGCCCGCCGCCCCACGCTGAGGAGAAGAACCTCATGTCACCCATGCCCCTGATCAGCAGCGTCCGGGTGCTCGGCGCGCCGGCTGAGCGCCACGAGGAGATACTGACTCCCGAGGCTCTGGAGTTCATCGGCCGGCTCGACGCAGCCTTCGCCGACCGCCGTCTGGAAATCCTCAAGGAACGCCGCCGCCGCTCCGCCCACTTGGCGTCCGGAACGCCGCTGGACTTCTCCCGCGCCACCTCCGCCGTCCGCGCCCGCCCCGACTGGCGCGCGGCCCCGCCCGCCCCCGGGCTGACCGACCGCCGAGTGGAGATCACCGGCCCGCCGGAGCGCCGTATGACCATCAACGCACTGAACTCCGGCGCGAAGGTCTGGATGGCCGACTTCGAGGACGCCACCGCACCCACCTGGAACAACGTCATCGGCGGTCAGCTCAACCTGCTCGACGCCATAGAGCGACGCATCGACTTCACCACCACCGGGGGCAAGGCGTACCGCCTCGGCGCGGACCTCGCGACCATCATGGTCCGCCCGCGCGGCTGGCACCTCACCGAGGAGCACCTGGAGATCGACGGCCGCCCCGTGTCCGCCTCGCTCGTGGACTTCGGCCTGTACTTCTTCCACTGCGCGCAGCGGCAGATCGACGCCGGGTACGGCCCGTACTTCTACCTCCCGAAGCTGGAGAACCGTACCGAGGCCCGCCTGTGGAACGACGTCTTCGTCTTCGCCCAGGACCTCCTCGGCATCCCCCGCGGCACGGTCCGCGCCACGGTCCTGATCGAGACGATCACCGCCGCGTTCGAGATGGAGGAGATCCTCTACGAACTGCGCGAGCACAGCGCCGGCCTCAACGCCGGCCGCTGGGACTACCTCTTCAGCCTCATCAAGACCTTCGGCCACCGCACCGACTTCCAACTGCCCGACCGGGCCTCGGTCACCATGACCGCCCCGTTCATGCGCGCGTACACCGAACTCCTCGTCCGCACCTGCCACAAGCGCGGCGCCCACGCCATCGGCGGCATGGCCGCCCACGTCCCCGGCAAGGATCCGGACGTGAACGCCGCCGCGTTCGCGAAGGTCCGGCTCGACAAGGAACGCGAGGCCGAGGACGGATTCGACGGATCCTGGGTCGCCCACCCCGGCCTCGTCCCCCTCTGCCACGAGGTCTTCGACGGCGTCCTCGGGGACCGCCCGAACCAGCTGGAGCGCACGCGCGAGGACGTCGAGGTCACGCCCGCCGACCTGCTGTCCGTCCGCAGGATCGCCGCCCCGCCGACTTCCGAGGGCATCCGCTCCAATGTGGCCGTGGCCCTGCGCTACTTCGACGCCTGGCTGCGCGGCAGCGGCGCCGTCGCGCTGAACGGCCTGATGGAGGACGCCGCCACCGCCGAGATCGCCCGCGTCCAGATCTGGCAGTGGCTGCGCCACGACAAGGTGGACCGGAGTACGGTCATCGACCTCCTCGACGCCGAACGCGCGGTACTGGAGGCCGAGGACCCGCAGGCGCTCGCCCTCGAAGCCCGGGAGATCTTCGTGGACTGCGCACTCCCGGTGCGGCTCCCGCCGTTCTTCACGCCCGACGCTTACACCCGTCACCTGGTCCGCCGCGCCCCCGCGCAGGTGAACGCGTGAACGCCCGCCCGCAGCCCGCCGGCATCCGGCGAGTCGGTGTCGTCGGCGGCGGCCAGATGGGCTCGGGCATCGCCGAGGTGTGCGCCCGCGCCGGACTCGACACCGTCGTCGCCGAAGCGGACGCCGCCGCCGCCCGAGCGGCCGGGCAGCGCGTGGCCGTCTCCCTGGAGCGAGCGGTGCAGCGCGGCAAGCTCGACCGCCTCTCCGCCGAGGACGCCCTGGCCCGGCTCGTTTTCACCGGGGACCTGGAAGACCTCGGCGACCGGCAGCTCGTCATCGAGGCCGTGACCGAGAACCCCGGAGCCAAGACGGAGATCTTCACGGCCCTCGACAAGATCGTCGCGGATCCGGCGGCGATCCTCGCCACGAACACCTCGGCCATCCCGATCATGCGGCTGGGCATGGCCACCGGCCGCGCCGACCGGGTCGTGGGACTCCACTTCTTCAACCCCGCACCCGTCCTCCCCCTGGTCGAGGTGGTCTCCTCCCTCCACACCTCGGCGGACACCCTCGTCACGGTCGAGACGTTCGCCCGCGAGGCTCTCGGGAAGACCACGGTGCGCTCCCGGGACCGGGCAGGTTTCGTGGTCAACGCGCTGCTGATCCCGTACCTGCTCGCCGCCGTCCGCATGGCCGAATCAGGGTTCGCGAGCGCCGCCGACGTGGACGCCGGCATGGAGCTGGGCTGTGCCACTCCGATGGGCCCGCTCAGACTCGCCGACCTGATCGGCCTGGACACCGTCGCGGCCATCGCGGAGTCGCTGTACGAGGAGTTCAAGGAACCGCTCTACGCCCCGCCCCCGCTGCTCCGGCGGATGGTGCAGGCGGGGCTGCTCGGCCGCAAGAGCGGCTGCGGGTTCCACACGTACGGCCGGGACTGAGGTCCCGGCACGACTCCGGAGCTGAGGGTGCACCGGAGGTACGCGGGAACGGTGGGGGTGTGGCGAGTGGTGTCGCCCCACCCCCACCGTTCCTCATGCCCGGACCGTGCGGCGTCAGGCGTCGCCGGCCGCCAGCTCCGCCCTGACCTCGTGGGCGGCGGCGACGAGGTTCTCCAGTGAGGCACGGGTCTCGGGCCAGCCACGCGTCTTCAGACCGCAGTCGGGATTCACCCACAGTCGCTCGGCGGGGATGGCGGCCAGCCCCTTGCGCAGGAGTCCCGCGGCCTCGTCGGTGCTCGGGATGCGCGGGGAGTGGATGTCCCAGACGCCCGGGCCGGCCTCACGGGGGTATCCGTGCTCGGCGAGCTCGTCCGCGACCTGCATGTGGGAGCGGGCGGCCTCCAGGCTGATGACGTCGGCGTCGAGTTCGTCGATGGCCCGGACGATGTCGCCGAACTCGGCGTAGCACATGTGCGTGTGGATCTGGGTGTCCGGCCGCACACCGCTGGTGCTGAGCCGGAACGACTCGGTCGCCCAGGCCAGGTACTCGGCATGATCCGCGGCCCGCAGGGGCAGGGTCTCGCGCAGCGCCGGCTCGTCGACCTGGATGACCGAAGTACCCGCCGCCTCCAGGTCGTTCACCTCGTCGCGCAGGGCGAGCGCCACCTGGCGGGCGGTGTCCCCGAGCGGCTGGTCGTCGCGTACGAAGGACCAGGCGAGCATGGTGACGGGACCGGTGAGCATGCCCTTGACCGGCTTCGGCGTCTGCGCCTGCGCGAAGGTGGTCCAGCGGACGGTCATCGGCTCCGGCCGGGAGATGTCACCGGCCAGTACGGGCGGCCGGACGTAGCGGGTGCCGTAGGACTGCACCCAGCCGTGCCGGGTGGCGACGTAGCCGGTCAGCTGCTCCGCGAAGTACTGCACCATGTCGTTGCGTTCGGGCTCGCCGTGCACCAGCACGTCGACGCCGGTCTTCTCCTGGAACGAGATCACCTCGCGGATCTCGTTCCCGATCCGCTCCTCGTACCCGGCCGCGTCGATGCGGCCGGCGCGCAGGTCGGCGCGGGCCACGCGCAGTTCGTCGGTCTGCGGGAACGAGCCGATGGTGGTGGTGGGCAGTACGGGCAGCCCCAGGTGGGCGCGCTGCGCGGCCGTGCGCCGCGCGTAGGGCTGGGAGCGGCAGCCGTCCTCGTCGGTGACGGCGGCGGTGCGGGAGCGCACGGCAGGGTCGTGGGTGAGGGCGGAACGGGCGCGCGAGGCCAGGTCGGCCCGGTTGGCGGCCAGCTCCGCGGCGATCACGTCGGTGCCCTGGGCGAGGCCGCGGGCGAGGGTGCTGATCTCGGTGGTCTTCTGCCGGGCGAAGGCGAGCCAGCGCCGGACCTGCGGGTCGATGTCCCGTTCGGCGTTGGCGTCGAGCGGGACGTGCAGCAGGGAGCAGGACGCGGCGACATCGACCCGTTCGGCGAGGCCCAGGAGCGTACCGAGGGTGGCCAGGGACTTCTGGTAGTCGTTGATCCAGATGTTGCGACCGTTGACGACGCCCGCGACCAGGCGCTTGCCCGGCAGCCCGCCGACCGCGGCGAGGGCGTCGAGGTTCGGGGCGGCGGAGTCGGTGAAATCGAGGGCAAGACCCTCGACGGGGGCGGCGGCGAGGACCTGGAGGGCGTCGCCGAGCCGGCCGAAGTAGGAGGCCACGAGCAGCTTGGGCCGGTCGGTGGCACCGCCCAGCTCGCGGTAGGCGCGGGCGGCGGCGTTCAGGTCGGCCGGGGTGCGGTCCTGGACCAGGGCGGGCTCGTCCAGCTGTACCCACTCGGCGCCGGCGGCGCGCAGGTCGGCCAGGACCTGGGCGTAGACGGGCAGCAGCCGGTCGAGCAGGGTGATCGGCTGGAAGTCGGCGGCGACGCCGGGGGCGGGCTTGGCCAGGAGCAGGTAGGTGACGGGGCCGACGAGGACGGGCCGGGCCGGGTGCCCGAGCGCGAGGGCCTCCGTCAGCTCGGCGACCTGCTTCGTGGAATCGGCGGTGAAGACGGTGTCGGGGCCGAGCTCGGGGACCAGGTAGTGGTAGTTGGTGTCGAACCACTTGGTCATCTCCAGGGGAGCCACGTCCTGCGTGCCCCGCGCCATCGCGAAGTAGCCGTCGAGGGCATCCGCGGCGATGGCCTCCCGGTGCCGCTCGGGCACGGCGCCGACCATCACACTGGTGTCCAGGACGTGGTCGTAGTACGAGAAGTCGCCGGTCGGCACCTCGTGGATGCCGGCGTCGGCCAGCTGCTGCCAGTTCGAACGGCGCAGGTCGGCGGCGGTCCGGCGGAGGGCGTCGGCGGTGACGCGGCCCTTCCAGTAGCCCTCGATCGCCTTCTTCAGTTCGCGGTTCTGACCCTGGCGGGGGTAGCCGTACACGGTGGCTCGTACTGCCGCGGCTGCGGGCTTCGCTGTCACGGAACTCTCCTTCGCGAGATGTGTCCAGAACATCCCGGACGACGGGACGCGGACGCGAAGGGACGACAGAACGTGCGGTTCACGCCGCGGGAGGGAACACCGCACCGGCCGCTCGCTGTGTACGCCGACCCGCCCACGAGGTCACCGGGATTGTCCGCATGCGGAATACGTCCGCGTGCGGGCAACGGGCAGGTCTTCGGACTCGCGGGCACGCCTGCCGGGCATCGCTCCCGGCGGGCTCCTACTGGCCGTCGCTTCCCAGGACCGTTGTCCGGTCCCAGTGCGTATGACGGCGGTCGTTCCCGCTCACCGCTGCGGGGCAGTCCCGGATTTCCACCGGGTTCCCTCTTGCGACGCATCCCGCCTGGCGGACGGGGCGAACCAGCTGCACCGGCCACCCTAGGGGCCCGGATCGCGCAGCGACGACTGGAGTCCAGTATGCGGACGGTGGAATGAGACGCCCGGGCAGGGGGCCGGCCAGGGCCTGCTGGGCGGACAGCGTCGAGGGGCTGCCCTGTCCCGCGGCGGCGCGGGCCCGCCTCCGGACGGCGTACCTTATTGCGAAGAGTTTGCAACTACTGGACCAGTGCGAAAGGGGCCGTCGTGGGCTCTCCCGTGGTGCTCGGCATCGAATCGTCGTGCGATGAGACCGGGGCCGGCATCGTGTCCGGCGGCCGGCTGCTGGCACACGTGGTGGCATCGAGCATGGACGAGCACGCACGGTTCGGCGGGGTGGTGCCGGAGATCGCCGCCCGCGCCCACCTCCAGTCCTTCAACCCGGTCGTCCGCGAGGCCCTGGACCAGGCCGGACTGCGGGTCAAGGACATCGACGCGGTCGCCGTGACCACCGGGCCCGGGCTGTCGGGCGCGCTGCAGGTCGGGCTGGCCGGCGCGAAGACCCTGGCCTACGCGGCCGGCGTGCCGCTGTACGGGGTGCACCACCTGGCCGGGCACGTCGCCGCCGACACCCTGGAGCACGGGCCGCTCCCCAACCCGTGCATGGTGCTGATCGTGTCGGGCGGGCACACCTCGCTGCTGTTCGTGCGGGACCTCGTGCGCGATCCGATCCTGCACCTCGGGGACACCGTCGACGACGCCGCCGGGGAGTGCTTCGACAAGGTGGCCCGGGTCTTCGGACTGCCCTACCCGGGCGGACCCGCCATCGACCGGGCGGCCCGCGGCGGCGACGGCCGCGCGGTGGCGTTCCCGCGCCCCCTCACCCGCCCGGGTGACGCCCCGTACGCCTTCTCCTTCTCCGGGCTGAAGACCGCCGCCGCCCGCTGGGCCGAACAGCACCGCATCCGCGGCGAGGAGATCCCCCTCGCCGACGGCGCCGCCTCCCTCCAGGAGGCCGTCGCCGACGTGCTCACGCGCAAGGCGCTCGCCGCCTGCGAGGAGTACGGGGTGCGGACCCTCGTCGTGGTCGGGGGCGTGGCCGCGAACTCGCGGGTGCGTGCCCTGGCCGAGGAACGCTGCGCCGCCGCCGGGGTCGAGCTGCGGGTGCCGGCCATGACCCTGTGCACCGACAACGGGGCGATGATCGCGGCCGTCGGCGACCTCCTGGTGCGGGCGGGTTCGCCGCCGGCCCGGCTGGACGTGTCGATCGACCCGTCGGCGCCGCTGGAACGCGCGGCCCTGCACCCCGTCGCCCGCCCCGCCGCCCGCGCCGTCACGGCTGACCGGGCGGGCGCAGTTCGCGGGTGAGGGCGGACAGGGCGAAGGCGTGTGCGGAGGTGCGCTCCCAGCGCGACCGTCCGAACATCACCTCCTCGGAGATGCCGCTCAGCATGGCCACCGACCGGATGACGAAGTCGGGAAGGTCCACCTCGGCGAACTGCTCCAGGGCCGCGCCCTCCCGGAGGATGGCCTCCAGCCGCTCCTCCCAGGCGTCCAGCAGGGCCGTGAGGACGCGCCGGCCTTCGGCGTCGTGGCGCTGCGCCAGTACCTGCGTCCACAGCGCGTAGCGTTCGTCGCCGGGGTGGCCGGGCAGGTAGAAGCGGACGTACAGCGCGAGCTTCTCGGCGGGCGAGGCGGCCTCCCGCGCGGCCTGCTGGAACCGGGTGCCGAGGTCCGCTTCGCTCCAGGCGAGGACCTCGAGCAGGAGCCGGTCCTTCTTGCCGAAGTGGTACAGGATGTGCCCGGTGCTCATGCCGGCCCGCGCGGCGATGTCCGACATCCGGACGGCTGCGGTCCCCTTCTCGGCGATGACGCTGATGGCGGCCCGCATCGCCCGCCCCCGCGCCCCGTCCCCGCTGGGCTGGCGCCTGCGGGTGCCCGACGACCGGACCGCAGGATGCGCCGAGGCGCCCGGCTCCGCGCTCGTCGGCCCGTCGGGCCCGGTCTCCCGTGTCATGGATCACCCTTGGTTCGCTCGGTTAGAACGCTAGTCTAGACTGAAAATCAAGTCAGTATCGCGAAGGGTGAGGCACCCGTGCCCCGCCCCGGCGTCCAGCGGTCGCCCGTACCGCCCCGACCACCAGGAGACACCCGCATGACGCGCGGATTCGATGTTGTGGAGACCTGTATCGCCGACCTGCGGGCCGCGCTGGAGAAGGGTGAGGTCACGGCGGTGGGGCTGCTCGACGCCTACCTCGCGCGGATCGACGCGTACGACCGGCCCGGTACCCCCACCGCGCTCAACGCGATGGTCGTGATGAACCCGGACGCGCGCGCGGACGCGGAGGCCTCCGACGCGCGCCGCGCGCGCGGCGAGACCCTCGGTCCGCTGGACGGCATCCCGTACACCGCGAAGGACAGCTACCTCGCGAAGGGGCTGACGGCCGCTTCCGGCTCCCCGGCGTTCGAGCACCTCGTCGCCCAGCGCGATGCCTTCGCCATCGAGCGGCTCCGCGCGGGTGGCGCCGTCCTCATCGGGCTGACCAACATGCCGCCCATGGCGAACGGCGGCATGCAGCGCGGCGTGTACGGCCGTGCGGAGAGCCCGTACAGCGCCGACTGGCTCACCAGCGCCTACGGCTCCGGCTCCTCCAACGGCTCCGGCACGGCGACGGCGGCGTCGTTCGGCGCGTTCGGCCTCGGCGAGGAGACCTGGTCCTCGGGCCGGGCACCCGCGTCGAACAACGCGCTGTGCGCCTACACGCCCAGCCGCGGCGTGATCTCGGTCCGCGGCAACTGGCCGCTCGTACCGACCATGGACGTCGTGGTCCCGCACACCCGCTCCATGGCGGACCTGCTCGAACTGCTCGACGTCGTCGTGGCGGACGACCAGCACACGCGCGGTGACCTCTGGCGCGCACAGCCGTGGCTGGAACTGCCGTCGGCGTCGCAGGTGCGCCCCGCCTCGTACCCGGCCCTGGCACCCGCCGACGTCCCGGCCGCGCGCGACGCCCTCGCGGGCAAGCGCGTCGGGGTACCCCGGATGTACATCAACGCCGACCCCGACGCCGGAACGAACCCCGACGGAGGCATCGGCGGCCAGACCGGTCAGCGCGTCGACACGCGCCCCTCGGTCATCGCCCTGTGGGAAGCCGCCCGCCGCGACCTGGAGGCCGCGGGCGCCGAAGTCGTCGAGGTCGACTTCCCCGTCGTGTCGAACTACGAGTCCGACCGCCCCGGTACGCCCTCGCTGTTCACCCGCGGACTCGTCAGCCGCGCCTACCTCACCTTCGAGATCGAAGACCTGTCCGCCTGGGCCTGGGACGACTTCCTGCGCGCCAACGGCGACCCGGCGCTCCCCACCCTGGCCGAGGTCGACGGCACCCGCATCTGGCCCAAGCGGGAAGGCGAACTGCCCGACCGCTACGACGGCTTCGACGACACGATCGGCGACTACCCGCGCCTCGTGCGCGAGCGCCCGTACGCGGCCCTCACCGACATGCCGTACGTCGAGGAGGGGCTGCGGGGCCTGGAGGAGACGCGCCGCGTCGACCTGGAGCAGTGGATGGACGGGCTGGGGCTGGACGCGGTGGTCTTCCCCGCGGTCGCGGACGTGGGTCCCGCGGACATGGACGTCCGTGAGGCGTCCGCCGACCTCGGCTGGCGCAACGGCGTCTGGGTCGCGAACGGCAACCTGGTTCCCCGCCACCTCGGCATCCCGACGGTGACCGTCCCGATGGGCACGATGGCGGACACCGGCATGCCGGTCGGGCTGACCTTCGCGGGCCGCGCCTACGACGACAACGCCCTGCTGGTCCTCGCCGCGGCCTTCGAGAAGACCGGCAACCGCCGCACGCTCCCGCCGCGCACGCCGCAGCTGCCGGCCCGGTGACGAACAGCCGCCCCCGGTAGGGGAGACGCCGCAGCGCGGGGCGGGGCGCGACGACACCACTCGTCACGCCCTGCCCCTTCCACGGCGCCCGACGCGGAACGCCCCGGCCCGGTCTCCCGCACCGTCCCCGCTGCCGGACCGCCCCACGCCGTCCCGGGTGTGGTGCCGGACGTAGGCTGCTGCCGGAGAACGAGGGGGAGACGATGACCGACGACCGCAAGACGACCGTGCCCGTGTGGACGCTGGCGACCGCCGATGTCCGAGTGCCGGGATTGACCGCGGGCGAGTCGATGACGGCCGAGCGTCTGGCCGAACTGCGCGGCGTGCTGGCCGTGCTGGCCGACGAGCCGGTCGTCACGCTCGAGGCACATCCGCTCCCCGCCGGGATCGACCGGTCCCGTGGCCTCCCGCTCGACGCCGTGAGCCCCCTGGCGCAGCACCTGTCGCGGTTCATCACGCAGTCGTCGCGGAGTTCCCTCACCGTGGCCAGGGCGACCGCCTCCGGCGAGGGGCTGTACCGCATGGTGGTCCCGGCCAAGGTCGCCGACCAGCTCGGCCGGGGCATCGTGCGCCCGATGGCGGCCAAGGGGGCGGGGGCCGGCGTCTACGGCGACCTCGTGAACTCGACGGGCAGGATCGCCGCCAAGGCGAGGTTCGTGCCGGTCGGAGGAGCGGCAGCGGCGGGGACGGCCGGCGGGGCCGGGGCGACCGCCGGTGTCGCGGCCGCCGGCGGCACGGCGCTCACCGTTGCCGCTCCGCTCGTGCTCATGGCCGTGGCGGTGGGGGTGAGCGCGCATGCCGACCAGAGGCGCCGGCAGGCCATCGAGCACATCACCACAGTGCTGGAGGAACTCCGGGAGGAGAAGCTGGAGGACGAGCACAGCGAACTCGACGGCTGCCGGGACGCCATCGACAAAGCCACCGCCGTCCTGCTCGACCAGGGCACGCCCGGCCTGTCGCTGGGCCTCGACTCGGCGGTCCACGCCGTCAACACGGCCCTGGGCAGGGCCGACCGCCGTCTCGCCCGATGGCAGAGCGCGCTCGATGGACTGCCCGAGGGCGAAGCCGTCGAACTCGGCACGCTGACCAAGGCGTTCCCCGGCATCGGCGACAGCGGCGGCACGTTCCGCGCCCACCTCGCACTCGCCTCACTGGCCGTCGCGCTGAAGCGGCGCGTGGTGGTGCTCCAGGCCGTTGAGCACGCCCAGGGCGACTTTGGCAATCCGTTCGGCACCTTCACGCGCGCGCTCAAGCGAGATCAGCAGCGCCTCGACGATCTGGAGTCGGGCATCGCCGGTGTCCTCGTACGCCTGTCGGCACTGGAACTGGTGCGCCCCAGCGGTCTGCTGCGCGTCTTCACGACCGGTGAGGTCGACCGCCTCATGAGCGCGGCCCACCGCATCCACAGGTTGGGCGACGGTGTCACGGTCAACAGCCGCACGACGGACGTGGCCATCGAGATCGCCCGCGCCGAGGACGGCTCGGTGGTGGTGTTCCCGGCCCGGCCCGCATAGGTGCCCGCCGCGGGCACGGCGCGGCGCGGCGGGGACCCGGGCGGGTCAGTGGGCGGGCTGGGGGGCGGGGTCGGCCGGGGCGGGGGCCGGGGTGCGGCCCAGGTGGTTGAAGGCGAGGTTGAGGAGGACGGCGGTCACGCAGCCCGTGCTGATCCCGGAGTCGAGGATGATGCGCAGGCTCTCGGGGAACGCGTGGTAGAAGTCCGGGGCGGCCATGGGGATGATGCCCGCGCCCAGGGAGATGGCGACGATGAGGAGATTGTCGCCGTGTTCCAGTGAGGCCTTGGTGAGGGTCTGGACGCCGCTGGCCGCGATGGTGCCGAACAGGGTGATGCCGACGCCGCCCAGGACGGGCTGGGGGATGAGGGCGACGAACGACGCCAGCATGGGGCAGAGCCCGAGCAGGATGAGTATGCCGCCCGCCGCGGCGACGACGAAGCGGCTGCGGATCCTGGTGATGGCGACGAGGCCGACGTTCTGGGCGAAGGCGCTGGCGGCGAACCCGTTGAAGACGGGGCTGAGGGCGGTGCCGAGGCCGTCCGCGCGCAGGGCGGCGGCCAGCGTCTTCTCGTCGGCCGGCCGGTCGACGATCTCGCCGAGCGCGAGGACGTCCGCCGTGGTCTCGGTCATGATCACGAGCATCACGATGCACATGGAGATGATCGAGGCGGCCGCGAACTGCGGGGCCCCGAAGTGGAAGGGGGTGGGGAAGCCGATGACGTCGGCGTCGGTGACGCCGCTGAAGTCGGCGACGCCGAGCGGCAGGGAGATCAGGGTCCCGGCGATCAGCCCGAACAGGATCGAGAGCTGCTTGAGGAAGCCGCGCAGGACGCGGCGGAGCACGACGGTGATCAGCAGGCTCGCGACGGCCAGGCCGATGTGGGTGAGGCTGCCGTAGTCGGCGGCCTTGCGGTTGCCGCCCTGGGCCCAGTTGAAGGCGACGGGCAGGAGGGAGACCCCGATGAGGGTGATGACCGTCCCGGTGACGATCGGCGGGAAGAAGCGGACCAGCTTGCAGAACCAGGGTGCCAGGAGGAAGCCGAAGACCCCGGCGACGAGGACGGCGCCGTAGATGACGGGAAGGGCGTCCTCGGGGCTCTGCGCCTTGGCGATGGCCAGCATCGGTGCGACGCCCGCGAAGGAGACCCCGTTGACGAACGGCAGCCGGGAGCCGACCTTCCAGAAGCCGAGGGTCTGCAGCAGCGTCGCGATTCCGGAGGCGAACAGGCTCGCGCTCATCAGGAAGGCGATGTCGGCGGTGGACAGGCCGACGCCTATCCCGACGACGAGGGGCGGGGCGACGACGCCCGCGTACATCGCGGCCACGTGTTGCAGCCCGGCTCCGAACAGCTTGACCGGCGGCAGGGTCCGGTCGACGGGGTGTACGGCGCTCTCGGCGTGTACGGCGGTCTCGGCGGTCTCGGCGGTTTCGCTCATGGTGGGGTCACTCCTGGACTGTTCTGGGCAGGGCTGACGGCACGGCCGGCGCCCCGCACGCGGCCGGGGCGTGCGCGAGGAGCCGGCCGCGCGGTGCGCGGTCGGATGGCGGGGCACGGACGAGGGCGCGTCGGGGCGGCCGGGCGTGCCGGTGGGATGGTCCGGGTGGGGCGGGTCGGGCCGGTGGCCGCGCGACGCGCGGGGGGTGCCGGCAGGTCTCCCTGGCCGGAGGCCCCGGCGGGGCCTGGTGCAGCGGGGAGTCCGACGCGAGCGGCGGTGATGCGGGTCGGCGTCCGGGGCGGGGATGGTGTCCCGGGGTGGTAACGCCGATCGCCCGGGATGCCGTCCTGCCGTGGTGTCCACGTCACGGAAGTCGGCACCCGGGATCACCGAGCCGAGTCAGTTCCTCACGGTTTCATGATTCTGTCAAGGACCGTCCATATCCAGCCGGTTCGGCGGATTGCGGACCCGCGCAGGCCCCTGCGGACCCGCGCGGTCCGTCGTGTCCGTCAGCCGAAGGTGAACGCGAAGGCCTGGAGGCCGGGGGTGAGGCGCAGTTCGAGGTGTGCCTCGCGGGCGGTCTTCTCGTCAGCCAGGCGGTAGAGGGTCGGGGCGCCGTGGACCGGGACGGTCTTGGTCTCCTTGCCGTCGATCAGGACGGTGACGGTGCCCTCGCCCGCCAGGACCAGGTTGGCGTTCTTGGCGCGGTAGGTGAGGGCGAGGCGGGCGCCCTGGCCGGCGGTGAACTGTTCGTAGCCGGCGGTCCAGGTGCCGGCCAGGGCGAGCCCGCCGAGCGGGACGCCCGCGGGCGGGAAGGCGTAAGCGGTGGCCTTGTCCTTGGCGAGTGCCGGGGTGCCGGTGTAGCCGCGCAGGCGGGAGGTGCTCAGATACGTCTCGGGGGTGCGGTCGGCGGTGAGGTCGTCGTTGGCCTGGCCGGTGACGGGCGGGAGCCGGACGCCGGGGTCGGCCTGGCGCAGGAGGTCGCGGATGAGGTCCTCGGTCTGGGCGTAGCGGCCCTCGCCGAAGGTGAAGTAGCGGACGGTGCCCTGGGCGTCGATGAGGTACTTGGCGGGCCAGAAGCGGTTGCGGTAGTTGTTCCAGGTGTCGAGGTCGTTGTCGAGGGCGACGGGGTAGCGGACGCCGAGCTTGCGGGCCTGGTCGGCGACGTTCCCGGCGTCCTTCTCGAAGGCGAACTCGGGGGAGTGGACGCCGATGACGGTCAGGCCCTTGTCGCGGTAGGCGCGGTCCCAGGCCTGGACGTGCGGGAGGCTGCGCTGGCAGTTGATGCAGGAGTAGGTCCAGAAGTCGATCAGGACCACCCGCCCGCGCAGCGAGGCGAGGTCGACCGGGGCGCCGCCGGGGGTGTTCAGCCACTTGGCGATGCCGGCGAGCTGCGGCGCGGGGCCGCAGGACCGGAGCTCGTCCACGCCGTCCTCGCAGCGGGCGAGGTCCTTGTTCGAGTCGTCGTAGAGGCCGGAGAGCTTCTGCCGGGCCGTGTCGTTGTCCTCGACCCGCTTCTGGGCGGCCGCCGTGTAGTCGGGCAGGGCCCGCTGCAGGGCGGTGGTGACGTCGAAGGCGAGGGCGAAGGCCAGCACGATCATCAGGAGGCCCGCCATGACGCGCAGGGTACGGGCGCGGGTGCGGAAGGCGGCGACGCGCTCGGCGACGCGGCGGCCGGCGAGGGCGAAGACCAGCAGGGGGATCGCGGTGCCGACGGCGAAGGACAGCGTGAGGGCCACGATGTCGGCGTTGATCTCGCCCCGGGCGCCCGCGACGGTGATGGCGGCGAGTACCGGTCCGGCGCAGGGGACGTAGAGCAGACCCAGCCCGAGGCCGAGCACGAAGGCGCTGCCCTCCTTGTTGACCTGGCGCTGCGGGATGCGGGCGAAGGGCTTCTCCAGCAGCCGCTCGACGGCCGGGAAGATCAGGCCGAGGCCGATGAGGACGAGGAGCGCGAGGCCGATGTAGCGCAGGACGTCCTGCGGCAGCCCGAGCGCCGAGATGATCGTGACCCCGAGCAGCGTGAAGAAGCTGAAGCTGAGGACCAGCCCGGCGACCACGGCGTACGGGCGGCCGTTGCGCGGCCGCTCGCGCGCTGTCCGGGGCGGGGCTTCGAGGAGCACCCCGCCGCCCGCTGCCGGTCCGGCGGCCGTACGCGTGCCGCCCGCGGGGGGTGGGCCGGGGGGCCCGGCGGGCCCGTTGCCCGGGCCTCCCGCCAGGAAGACCACCGGCAGGACGGGCAGGATGCAGGGCGAGACCGCTGTGATCAGCCCCCCGAGCAATCCGATCAGAACCAGGGTGAGCATCGCGACCGCCTCTGCCGGTGGAACGCCGGGCGCGTCCCCTCACCCGCTCTTCGGACCAGGTCGAGGTCCGGATGGGCGCCGGGCGCCGGGGGAGCGGGGCGGGGGGAGCGGGCGGGGCGGTGCGTTGCCAGGGTGTGACACGTCCTGGCCGGCGCGGTGCGGCGCGCGCAGACTCGGCCGGGCGGAGTCGTCCGCATCGAACGAGGAGCGGGACAGGTATGAGGAACGAAGCCAAGGTCGTGGCCGTCACCGGAGCCAGCAGCGGGATCGGGGAGGCGACGGCCCGGCGGCTCGCCGCCGACGGCCACCGGCTGTTCCTGGGCGCACGGCGCACCGAGCGGCTCGAAGCGCTCGCCCGGGAGATCGGAGCGGCGGGCGGCACGGCCGCCTTCCGGCACGTGGACGTCACCGACGCCGCCGGGGTACGGGACTTCGTGGCCGCCGCGCGGGAACGGTACGGCCGGCTGGACGTACTGGTCAACAACGCCGGGGTGATGCCACTGTCGCCGCTGGACGCCCTGAAGGTCGACGAGTGGGACCGGATGATCGACGTGAACGTGCGGGGCGTGTTGCACGGGATCGCCGCCGCGCTGCCCGTGATGCGCGCGCAGGGCGGCGGGCACTTCGTGAACGTCGCCTCCGTCGGCGCGTACGAGGTGTCGCCCACCGCGGCCGTCTACTGCGCCACCAAGTTCGCCGTCCGCGCCCTGTCCGAGGGGCTGCGCCAGGAGTCGGACGGCTCCGTCCGGGTCACCCTGGTCTCTCCCGGCGTGACCGAGTCCGAACTCGCCGACGGGATCTCCGATCCCGCCGCGCGGGAGGCCATGAAGGCCTATCGCGCGGTGGCACTGCCGGCGTCCGCCGTCGCCGGGGCCATCGCGTACGCCGTCGCCCAGCCGGCCGGGGTCGACGTCAACGAGATCGTGGTCCGGCCCGCCGCGAGTGCGCAGTGACCCCGCCCCGGCGGCGTTCCGGTCCGTCCGGTCCGGCTCGGCGCCGGGCGGAGCCGGGCGCGGTCACGCGTCCGGCGACGACCGCAGTTCGCGTTCCGCGACCACCCGGAACGGGGCCGGCGGGCGGCCGGTGAGGCGCTCGACGGTGTCGGTGGTGCGGTCCTCGGCCCCCTCGGCGATGGCGCGGTCCATGCCGGCCAGCAGGGCGGCGAACTCTGCCGGGATCAGCACGGCCAGCCGGTCGCGGAGCTCCTCGTAGGTGAGCCGCTGGTGGACCACGGGGCGGCCGGTGACGCGGGCGAGGACGGCCGCGACCTCGTCGTGGCCGAGTGCCTCCGGCCCGGTCAGGACCAGGTCGCCGTCGGGCGCCCGGTCGTCCGTCAGGGCGCGTACGGCGACGGCCGCGATGTCGTCGGCGTCGACGAACCCCACCCGGCCGGAGCCGGCCGCCGTCCGGATGACCCCTTCCGTGCGGATGCTGTCGGCGTGGGCGTGCGCACCGGTGAAGTTCTGCATGAACCAGGAGGGCCGCAGCACCGCCCACTCGTCGAACAGGCCGGGCAGCTCCCGGTGCACCGCCCCGACCGCCGGGCCGCCCTCGGGGATGGCCGAGGAACCGAGCAGGACGGCGCGGCGGACTCCGCCGGTCCGGGCCTGCCGGAGGAAGGGCAGCATGACGGCGGCCGGGTCCGGGTCGCCGACCGGCGGGACGAGGTAGACGCGGTCGGCTCCGTCGAGCGCGCCGCCGAAGGTGGCGGGGTCGTACCAGTCGAAGCGGACCGGCTCCGCGCCCGCGAGCGGGGTGGCCCGGCGGCTCGCGGCCCTGACGCGGTGGCCCGCGGCGACGAGCTGCGCGGACGTGCGGCTGCCGGTGGTGCCGGTGGCCCCGATGACCAGGGTGGTGGCGGTGGGGTTCATCGGGCGGAGCTCCCCGCGAAGTCCGCCCCGGCGGCCGTGGCGGCGAGGGGGTTCCAGTAGTCGCGGTAGGAGGTGAAGCGCCCGTCCCGGACGGTCACCACGGCGATGTAGGTCATGTCGAACGGGCCGCCGGTGGCGACGAGCCGGCCCACGCCGCGCATCTCGACCACGATGGTCCCGGGGTCGGTGCTCTCGTGGATCCGTACCTCGGGGAAGTCGTGCAGGTCGATGTGGTCCGGGTAGTTCCGCATGTAGGCGGCGACGGCCGCCCGGCCGTCCAGGCGTCCGGGCCACCCCGGGGGAGCGAAGGGGAACTCCATGACGCCGTCGTCGGCCCACAGGCCGACCCAGCCGGGAACGTCCTTGGCCAGGAGCAGGCGCAGCCCGTGGCGGAACACCTGTGCGGCCGGACCCGCGGCCGGGCTCTCGGGCGGCGCGGGTGCGGGGACAGGGGGGATCGAGGGCATGAGGAACTCCGTCCCGTAGGATGCGGACCAGCGGTCCGCTTCTTCCGTGTGAACGATACGGACCGCCGGTCCGCATCGCAACCGGAGGTTCCCCGATGACCGAACGCAGCCCGCGCAAGGACGCGACCCGCAACCGGGCCGCCGTGTTCGCCGCCGCCGACGACCTCTTCGCCCACTGCCGCAGTCCCGAGGACGTGACGATGGCCGACATCGCGGCCGCGGCGGGCGTGGGCAAGGGGACGCTCTTCCGGGCGTTCGGGGACCGCACCGGGCTGATCGGCGCCCTGTACGCGGCACGCCTCGAACCGCTGGCGAACGCCGCCCTGGCCGGCCCGCCGCCGCTGGGGCCCGGCACCCCGCCGCTCCGGCGCGTGCCCGCCCTGCTGGACGCCCTCCTGTGCTTCAAGCTGGACAACCGCCACCTCGCCCTCGCGCTGGAGGGGACCGGTGCGGACAGCCCCTACCGGGCGGCGCACTACGAGCGGTGGCACACCCTGCTCCGGGACCTGCTGGCCGAGGTGCCCGGCACGGCGGACGCCGGCTTCACCGCCCACGCCCTGCTCGCCGCCACCCGGGCCGACCTCGTCGCCCACCTGGCGGGCGACGAGGCCGTATCCCGCGAGGAACTACGCGAGCAGCTGGCGGAGTTCACCGCCGGGGTCCTCGACGCCCGTACCCGTACCCGTACCGGTCCCCGTACCCGCGCCGACGGCGGACCGGGCGGCGAACGCTGACGCCAGCGGCACGGGGGCGACCGCGTCCGCGTCCGGCACGGCGGCGACCGCGACCGCGTCCGGCGCCGCGCCCCACAGGCGGTCCCGCTCGAAGGTCCGGAGCAGGTCCGCCGCGACGCTCACCGCGATCGTGGCGGGCTCCTTGCCGGTGATCCCCGTCATGCCGATCGGGGTCTTGATCCGGTCGATGGCGGCGGCGTCGTGCCCGCCCTCGAGCGCCAGGCGGCTCCGGAACCGCGACCACTTCGCGGACGAGCCGATCAGCCCGATCGAGCCGAGACCGGCCGTGCGCAGGGCGGCGTCGCACAGCGCGGCGTCCTCGGCGTGGTCATGGGTCATGATCAGGACGTGGGTGCCGGGCGGCAGTTCCGCGAGCACCTCCTCGGGGAGCAGCGGAGTGTGGTGGGTGTGGACCTGCGCCACCGGGTCCGCCAGCACGCCGAGCCGTTCGGCGGTGAGCATGTCGGGGCGCGTGTCGATCAGGTGCAGGTCGAGGTTGTGGCGGGCCAGGATGCGCGCCAGTTCCAGCCCGACGTGCCCGACGCCGAAGACCGCCACCGCCTCGACCACCGGCAGCGGTTCGAGCAGTACGGTGACCGCCCCGCCGCAGCACTGCACGCCGTGCGGGCCGTTGACCTTGTCGTTGAGGGCGAACTCCATCATCTCCGGCTCGGGATCGGCCGTGGCGTTCAGCTCGCGCGCCCGGTCGATGGCGACGGCCTCGATGTTGCCGCCGCCGATGGACCCCCAGGTGTCGCTCCGGCCCACGACGAGCTTGGCGCCGGCCCGCCGGGGCGCGTGGCCGCGCACGGTCGCGACGGTCACGAGCACGCCGGGCTCCCGGCGCGCCCGCAACCGCGCGACCGCGGCCACCCAGCTCATGTCAGGCATGACTCAAAGCGCTTGCGTCGGCCGGGACATCACTGCCTCCGGACGGGTGAGCGCCCTCCCGCGCACCGCCGGCGCGGGCCGACTCGACCGCCCAGTACACCGCCTCGGGCGTCGCGGGCGAGGCGAGTTCGACGCAGGCCCCGGCGGGCCCGAACGCGGCGGCCGCCTGCCGCAGCGCCTCCCGCACCGAGAAGGCCAGCATCAGCGGCGGCTCGCCGACCGCCTTGGACCCGTAGACCGCCCCCTCCTCGGTGGCGTTCTCCAGCAGCCTGACGTTGAACTCCTCGGGCATCTCCGAGAAGCTCGGCAGCTTGTACGTGCTCGCCGCCTGCGTCAGCAGTCTGCCGCGGCCGGGTCCGTCACCCGCGTCCCACCGCAGGTCCTCCAGCGTCAGCCAGCCCGCGCCCTGGACGAAACCGCCCTCGACCTGACCGATGTCGATCATCGGGGAGAGGCTGTCGCCGACGTCGTGCACGATGTCCACCCGCCGGATCCGGTACGCGCCGGTGAACCCGTCCACCTCCACCTCGGCCGCGGCCGCGCCGTAGGAGAAGTACTTGAACGGGGAGCCCTGGAAGGCCTTCGCGTCCCAGTGCAGTCCTTCGGTCCGGTAGAAACCCGCCGCCGACAGCTGCACCCGCTGGAAGTACGCGGTGCGCACCAGGTCGTCCCAGGGCAGTTCCCGGTCGCTGCCGAGCACCCGCGCCACGCCGTCGACGATCCGCACGTCCGAGGCGTTCGCGCCGAGCTGGGAGCCGGCCACCGTCAGCAGCCGCTCGCGGATCTGCTCGCAGGCGTTCTTGACCGCCGCGCCGTTGAGGTCCGCCCCTGCGCTGGCGGCGGTGGCGGAGGTGTTGGGCACCTTGTCCGTGCGCGTCGGGGCCAGCCGCACCTTGTGCAGCGGGATGCCCAGGGTGGTCGCGGCCACCTGGAGCATCTTCGTGTGGAGACCCTGACCCATCTCGGTGCCGCCGTGGTTGATCAGGACCGAGCCGTCCTTGTAGACGAGCACCAGCGCGCCCGCCTGGTTGAAGGCGGTGAGGTTGAAGGAGATCCCGAACTTGATCCCGGTGAGGGCGAGTCCGCGCTTGGTGTGCGGGTGTGCGGCGTTGAAGGCCTCGATGCCGCGCAGGCGCTCGGCGACGGCGGCGTCCTCCTTGACCTGCCGCCAGACGACCGAGATGCGCTCGGGGTGCGGGACCGGCTGCCCGTAGGGCGTCGACTGGCCCTGCCGGTAGAAGTTGCGCTCGCGCAGTTCCATCGGATCCAGGCCCAGCAGCGGCGCGCACCGCCCCATGATGTCCTCGATCACCAGCATGCCCTGCGGTCCGCCGAAGCCGCGGAAGGCGGTGTTGGAGACCTTGTTGGTCTTGGCGATGCGGCCGGCGATGCGGGCGTGGGGAATCCAGTACGTGTTGTCGATGTGGCACAGGGCGCGGGCCACCACGGGCTCGGACAGGTCCAGGCTCCAGCCGCCGTCCGCGGTCAAGGTGGCGTCCAGGGCCTGGATGCGGCCCTCGGCGTCGAAGCCGATCTTCCAGCCGGCGTGGAAGCCGTGGCGCTTGCCGGACATGGTCAGGTCCTGGGTCCGGTTGAGCCGCACCCGCACCGGACGGCCGGTCAGCAGGGCGCCGAGCGCGGCGATGGCCGCGAAGCCGTGCGGCTGCATCTCCTTGCCGCCGAAGCCGCCGCCCATCCGCAGGCACTGCACGGTCACCTCGTGGCTGTGCAGGCCGAGGACGTGCGCGACGATCTCCTGGGTCTCCGAGGGGTGCTGGGTGCTGCTCTGGACGAACATCTGCCCGTTCTCGTCGACGTGGGCCAGCGCCGCGTGCGTCTCCAGGTAGAAGTGTTCCTGGTCGGAGAACTGGAACTCCCCGCTGAACACGTGGGCGGAGTCCTCGAACCCGGCGTCGACGTCACCGGTCAGCATCAGGGGGCGGGCGCCGTGGAAGCTCCCGGCCGCCATCGCCTCCCGCAGCGTGATCACCGAGGGGAGTTCGTCGAGTTCCACCTCGACGGCCGCGGCGCCGAGCCTGGCCGCCTCCAGGGTCTCGCCGAGCACCCAGGCGACCGCGTGGCCGTGGAACATGACCGCGTCGGGGAACAGGGGTTCGTCGTGCTTCATCCCCGCGTCGTTGACGCCGGGCACGTCGGCGCCGGTCAGGACGCGGACCACACCGGGCACCGCGAGCGCGGGTGCGGTGCGCAGCGCGGTGATCGTGCCGTGGGCCTTCATGACCTGCACCGGGTAGGCGTGCAGGACGTCCCTGGTGCGGTGGATCAGGTCGTCGGTGTAGAGCGCGGCGCCGGTGACGTGCAGTCCGGCGCTCTCGTGCGGCATCGACCGGCCGACGACGGGGTTCTCGGGACGCTGGGACAGATGACTCATGACGACACCGCCTCGGTGGTTCGCGCGTACAGCTTGAGCAGGCTCTGGCCGAGCATCGCGGAGCGGTAGCCGGCGCTGGCGCGGTGGTCGTCCATCGGGGTGCCCTGGGCGCACAGCACCCGGGCCGCGGCTTCCACGGTCCCCGCCGTCCACGGCGCGCCCTCCAGGGCCGCCTCGGTGGCGAGCGCCCGGATCGGGGTGGCGGCAACGCCGCCCAGACCGATGCGGGCCTTGCGCACGATCCCGTCCTCGATGTCGAGCGCGAAGGCGACCGCGACGCTGGAGATGTCGTCGAAGCGCCGTTTGGCGATCTTGTGGAAGGCCGTGACGGGGGAGAGCGGCAGCGGGACGCGCACGGCCCGGATCAGCTCGCCGGGGCGGCGCACGCTCTGCCGGTAGCCGGTGAAGTAGTCGGACAGGGGGACCTCGCGCTCACCGTCGGCGCCCGCGAGGACGAGGGACGCCTCCAGTGCGAGCAGCACCGGCGGGCTGTCGCCGATGGGGGAGCCGGTGCCCAGGTTCCCGCCGAGGGTCGCGCTGTTGCGGATGAGCCGGGACGCGAACTGCGGGAACAGCTCGGCCAGCAGCGGGACGCGGCCGTCGAGCCGGCGTTCGATCTCCGTGAGCGTCTGTGCCGCCCCGATCTCGATGTGGCCGGACGTCTCGCGCAGCTCCCGCAGTTCGGGAAGACGGTCGACGGCGACCACGCAACCGGCGCGGCGGGAGCGGATGTTGACCTCCACGCCCCAGTCGGTGCTGCCCGCGACCACCACTGCGTCGGGCCGGTCGCGCAACAGCCGCAGGGCCTCGGACAGGCTGCCCGGCCGCAGGAAGGTGCTGTCGTCCACGGCGTAGGCGGTGGCGGCCGGTTCGGGCGGGGACTGCTCGCGGCGCCGTGCCAGGGGGTCGCCCTCGGCGGGACTGCCGACGGCGAACGCGGCGTCCCGGATCGGGCGGTAGCCGGTGCAGCGGCACAGGTTCCCGCTCAGCGCGTGCAGGTCGAACCCGTTGGGACCGTGCTCCCCGTCGGCGTCCGCTGCGGACCCGGCGTCCGGTGCGGCGGCGTCCGGTCCGGGGTGGGCGCAGCGGCCGGGCCGGTAGTACTCGGAGGCCATGCTGCAGATGAACCCCGGTGTGCAGTAGCCGCATTGGGAGCCGCCGCGTACGGCCATCTCCTCCTGCACCGGGTGCAGGGCGGCCGGGGTGCCGGGTTCCCCGACGGTGGCGAGGCCCTCGGAGGTGATGACCTCCTGGCCGTCGAGCGCCGCGACGGGCACCAGACAGGCGTTGACGGCCACCCAGTCGGTGGGCTTGTGCACCCCGGGCCGGGCCACCAGGACGGAGCAGGCTCCGCACTCACCCTCGGCGCAGCCCTCCTTGGTGCCCGTGAGGCCGCGCTCGCGCAGGAAGTCCAGCACGGTGGTGTGGGCGGGGGCCGGTGCGATCGGGGTCTCTTTCCCGTTGACCGTGATGCGCGCCGCTACCATGGCAGGCCCTCGTTCCGGCGCGTGGTCGAGCTGACAGTCGTAGTCGCCATTTCAGGTCTTTCTCTTGCAGTGGCGCGGCGCGATGACCCGCGGCGCGACACATCGGCACAGGCAGACGTGCCGTGAACGGTGACGAAAAGAGTGATGAAAAAAGGGGGGAAGGTACCGGGGCCGCGATCGGGCACGCCGGTGAGAAGAGGGCTGCTCAGCAGCCGTGTGCGACACGACCGGGAGTCCAGGCGATCTGGTGCGCGAGGCGAAGTATTCCGGAGATGGTCGACATCCGACTTCGCCCCCTTCCAGTTGCTCCCGAGCCGGTCCGGTCGAAACTACGTGCCGCGGGTTCGCCGGTCAAGCGTTCGTCGGTCGATTCCACGAAGGCGGACCGCTTTCCGGGGGCCGCCCTCGTACGCGCATCCAGCGGACCGCCCCGCGACTTCCGACGGGATTCAACGGTGATCGGCGGGGTACCCGACGGGCTGATCGTTCCGCTGGAGAAAGGCACCCACCCATGCTGATGGCGCACCCGGCCGTGCTCCCCGGTCTCGTCGACCGCTACTGGGCGCTGTCCGTACTCGATGCCACGGGCGAGGGCTCGCCCGTGCGCAAGGAGATCGAGGACGTGGAACGGGCCCTGTGCGTGGCCACCGGAACGACGGACGTGCACGCCGCCCTGATCGCCGCCCGGCACCAGCTGCCGGGGGCGGGCACCCTGGACGATTCCGTCCTCGCCCCCGGCTGACGGGAGCCCGGCCGCCCGGCCGCAGGGGTGATCATGGTGCGGCCGGGTAGTCGCCATCAGTGATCACCCTGGGAGTGGAAGAGGAATATCTGCTGGTCGACCCGGTCTCCGGCCTGCCGCGACCGCTCGTGGAGGACGTGCGGCGCACGGCCGGCCTCGGGTCCGTGGCCGGGCAGGACGAGGTGCAGGACGAGCTGCTCCAGGCGCAGATCGAGGTGGCCACCCCGGTGTGCTGGACGCTCGACGAGGTCGGCGGCCACCTGCTCCGGCTGCGTCACGCCCTGGCCTCGGCGGCCGAGGCCAACGGCTGCCGCCTCGCGGCGACCGGCGCCGCGCCCCTGCGCGTCCCCCTGTCCGTCCCGGTGACCCGTACGCCCCGGTACCTGCGGATGGCGGGGGCGGCCCGGCAACTGGTCGACGAGCAGCTGATCTGCGGGATGCACGTACACGTGGGGGTCCCCGACGCGGAGACGGGCGTCGCGGTGCTGAACCGGATGCGCCCCTGGCTGCCGGCCCTGCTGGCCATGTCGGGCAACTCGCCGCTGTGGGACGGCCGGGACACCGGGTTCGAGAGCTGGCGCACCATCGTCTTCGGGCGGTGGCCCGTCAGCGGTCCGCCGCCCCACTTCGACGGCCCCGGCGACTACGAACGCAGGCTGACGGCCCTGGTGGACTCCGGAGTGATCGCGGACCGGGCCCAGGTCTACTGGCAGGCCAGACTGTCCGACCGCTACCCGACCGTCGAGCTGCGCTGCCTGGACGTACAACTGCGGGCCGAGGACGCCGTGATGTTCGCCGGCGTCGTCCGCGCGCTGGTCGCCACGGCGATCGCCGAGGAGAAGGCGGGCCTGCCCCCGGTCCCGCCGGCCCCGCCCGAGGCGGCGGCGGCCCGGAACTGGCACGCGGCCCGGTACGGGCTCGACAGCGCCCTGCTCGATCCGCGGGGGCGGGCCCGCGGCGGCCACGACGTCCTGAGCTCGTTGCTGCGCCACCTCACGCCGGCCCTGGAAGAGGCCGGCGACCTCCGCGAGGTGGGCGCACTGACGCACCGGCTGCGGCGGGAGGGAACCCCCGCCGGGCGGCAGCGCCGCGCCATGGCGGACGGCGGCCTGCCCGCCCTGCTCGACCTGATCACCGGCGCCGTGACGGCCGGCTGAGGCCTCCGGCGCGCGGTGCGGGGGTTGAACGGGCCCGGCGCGGGCAGCCGCAGGCGGTGAGCACGAAATCCGGGCCGCCGCTCACCCCCGACGGGCACCACGTCGTCATCGGCGGCCGCCGCTGGCGGGCCACCGACCCCGCCCTCCCGGCCGATGCCGGGGCCCGGCTGCGCGTCCACCTGATGGCGGCCCGCAGGGCGGTCGCCGCCGCCCGCCGGGCCGACGACCCGCGGGCCGAGCGCGCCGCCCGGGACCGGGTGCAGACGGCCAAGGTGGCGCTCGGGGAGCGCGGCGTCCCCTGGTGGGAGCAGAGCACGGCCGAGCGGCGCACCCGCTGGCGCGAGGGCCTCGCGGCCCTCGACGCCTGAGCGCCGCCCCGGCCCCGCGCGGGGGCGCCCCCGTTTGCGGGCGCCCGCGGATCGGGGTCCGCTGGAGGGGCCGGCCGGTTAGCCAGCCGCCCGGCGGGCAGGCGCCCCGCATGTCGACCGCCGCCCGGTGGTCCGGCCCGCGCGGTGCGGGCCCGGCCGGGCGTAGGAGTGGAAGAACATGACGCACGTGGCCGAGACCTCCCCGACGAGCATGCCGAGCGGGGCCGTACGACGACGGCCGCGCGAGGGCGCCGTACGACCCCGGACGGGTGCGCCGTGTGCGGTCTGAGCGGGGAAGTGCGCCGGGACGGGCGGCGTCCCGACCTGGCCGCAGTCGAACGCATGACGGACGCGATGGAGCCGCGGGGGCCCGACGGCAGGGGCGCGTGGTCCCAGGGAGCGGTGGCCCTCGGCCACCGCCGCCTGAAGGTCATCGACCTCTCGGAGCGCGGAGCCCAGCCCATGACCGACGCCCGGCTCGGTCTCACGGCCGTCTTCAACGGCTGCGTCTACAACCACCGCGAGCTGCGCGCCCGCCTGGAGGGGCTCGGGCACCAGTTCTTCTCCGACTCCGACACCGAGGTCGTCGTCAAGGCGTACGCCCAGTGGGGCCGGGCCTGCGTGGAGTTCCTGACCGGCATGTTCGCCTTCGCCGTGGTCGAGCACCACACGGGACGCGTCGTCCTGGTGCGCGACCGGCTGGGCATCAAACCGCTGTACGTCACCCAGGACGACGACCGGCTCCGGTTCGCCTCCACCCTGCCCGCCCTGCTGGCGGGCGGCGGCGTCGACACCTCCCTCGACCCGGTGGCCCTCCACCAGTACCTGAGCTGGCACGGCACGGTGCCCGCGCCCCGCACCGTGCTGAACGGCGTGCGCAAGATCCCGCCGGCCACCGTGCGCGTCGTCGAGCCGGACGGCACCCAGCACGACCACCTCTACTGGCAACCCTCCTACACCCGCCGCCGCGACCTCGGCGAGGACCCGGCGGCGTGGCGGGAGGCGGTGCACGACGCCGTGCGCACCGCGGTGCGGCGGCGCACCGTCGCGGACGTGCCCGTGGGCGTGCTGCTGTCGGGCGGGCTGGACTCCAGCCTGATCGTGGCCCTGCTCGCCGAGGACGGCCGTGAGGACCTGGCGACCTTCGCCATGGGCTTCGAGGCGGAGAACGGCGAGGAGGGCGACGAGTTCCACTACTCCGACCTGGTCGCCCGCCGGTACGGCACCGACCACCACCAGTTCCTGATCCCCTCCGACCGGCTGCCCGCCGCGCTGGAGGACGCGATCGGCGCCATGAGCGAGCCGATGGTCAGCCACGACGCGGTGGCCTTCCACCTGCTGGCGGAGCAGGTCGCCAAGGAGGTCAAGGTGGTGCTGTGCGGCCAGGGCGCGGACGAGGTGTTCGCCGGCTACCACTGGTACCCGCAGATCGCGGCGGCCGGCCGCGCGGGCGCGGCCGCAGCCTACGCGGACGCCTACTTCGACCGGACGCACCACGAGATCACCGCCCTCCTCGGCCCCGGGGCCGCCCCCGCCCACGATGCCTCGACGGAGTTCGTGCGCGCCCACATGGCCGCGCCGGGGGCGCGGACGGCCCTCGACGCCGCCCTGCGCATGGACGTCCACGCCCTCATGCCGGACGACCCGGTCAAACGCGTCGACAACATGACGATGGCCTGGGGCCTGGAGGCCCGGGTGCCGTTCCTGGACCACGAGCTCGTCGAGCTCGCGGCCGCCTGCCCCCCGGAGCTCAAGCTCGCGCAGGGCGGCAAGGCCGTGCTCAAGGACGTCGGCCGGACGGTGTTGCCGAGGGAGATCGTCGACCGGCCGAAGGGCTACTTCCCGGTCCCGGCGGTCCGGCACATGGCGCCCCCCGTCCTGGCCCGCGTACGGGAGGCCCTGACGGCCCCCGAAGCCCGGCGGCGCGGCACATTCGACCCCCGCCGGGTGGCGGAGCTGCTGTCGGCGCCCGACCGGCACCGGACGAAACGCGGGGCCAATGCCCTGTGGCAGGTGGCGACCCTGGAAATCTGGCTCCAGACCCACGGCATCGACTGAGCCCCCGCCACCCCCGCCACCCCCGCCCCGCCCTCCCCGCAACCGGCAGCCCCCGGAAGGAGCCCATGTCCCCGGAATCCGCGCGGCCGGCCCCCGGACCGGTCCGGCTGGCCGACCACGGCGGCGGCGATCCGCCGACCCTCCTCACCGCCCACGGGTGCTGGTACCCCAGCGCCGACCCCACGGGCGAAAACGTGGCGTACGTCTGCGACCGCGCCGGGGTCCCGCAGCTGTGGAGCGGGCCCGCGCGGGGCGCGCAGGCCCACGCCCTCGACGCGGGCCCGGACCCGGTCACCGAGGTGGCCTGGTCGCCCGACGGCCGCTGGATCGCCTACACCACCGCGCCGGGGGGCGGCGAGCACACCCGGGTCCTGGCCGTGCGCCCGGACGGCACCGGACGCCGGGTCCTCGCCGGATCGGAACCGGGCAGCTCGGCCCACCTGGGGTGCTGGACCCGGGACGGCACCGCCCTCGCCGTCACCGTCGCCCAGCCCTCCGTCACCGGTGCCGGTCACGCCGGCCCCGGGCACCTGGCGGCCGACGCGGGCGCACGGCCGGGGGAGCCCGGGGCCGCCCCCGGCGCCGCCCCGCCCGGCCGCGACGGGCCCGCGACCCTGCTCGCGGACCCCGGCGCACCCGCCGCCCCCGAGGCCGCGCCGGAGCCGGAACCCGGCCCGGACGGCGGTGGCGGCGGCGCGCTGGCCGCCTACCTGATCGACCCCGACGGCACGCACGCGCCCGTCCTGCTCCTCGCCGAGGCCGGGGCCGCCTCCCTGCGGGTGTGCGACGTCAGCGCCGAAGGCCGCCTCGCGCTGGTGCGCCGCGGCCCCCGCGGCCACCGCGAGGCACTCGTCCTCGACATCGCCTCGGGCCGCACCACCTTCGCGCTGCACGTCGCCGACGGAGACCCCTGGATCGGCCGCTTCTCCGCCGACGCGCGCACGCTGTGGCTGCGCAGCGACGCGGAGCGCGAGTTCGCGGCGCTCCTGCGGGTCCGGCTCGACGCGGACGGGGCGGGCCGGCACCTGTCCGTCGCCGCCGGACGCGAGGACGCGGGCCTCGACCTGCTGTCCGTCCCCGCCCACGGGCGCTGGGCCTTCCTCGCCTGGAACGAGCAGGGCACCACCCGGCTGGAGAGCGTGGGCCTGCCGGCCGCCGCCGGGGAGGGGGCCGGGCCGCGCCACCGCTCCGTCCTGCCCCACGAGGTCGTGACCCGCATCGCCCCGCTGGAGCAGGGCGGCCTGTACGCCGCCCTGTCCGGTTCGCGGCGCCGGCCCGGCATCTGGGAACTGGACCGCGGGCTCGTCCCGGCGCGCACCGGCTGGACGGCCCGCGACGCCGACGCGGTCCCGCCCGGGCGGCCCCCCGTACGGCCGGTGCCCCTGCGCTGCCGGGCCCGCGACGGGCTGGTGCTCGGCGGCTGGTACTACCGGGCGCCCGGCCCCGGCCCGGGCCGGCCGGCCCCCTGCGTGATCCACCTCCACGGCGGCCCCGAGGAACAGGAGCGGCCGGTGTTCGATCCGCTCTACCACGAGCTGCTGGGCCGTGGCCTGGACGTGTTCGCCCCCGACGTCCGCGGTTCGTCCGGCTGGGGACGCTCCTTCGTGGACGCCGACCTCGGCGCGGGCCGCTTCGCCGCCATCGACGACGTCGCCGACTGCGCCGCGCACGTCGTGGAACTCGGCTACGCGGACCCGCTGCGCCTGGGCGTGATGGGCCGCTCCTACGGCGGCTACCTCACCATGGCCTCCCTGGTGTGGCACCCGCACCTCTTCCGCGCCGGGGTCGCCGTCTGCGGGATGTCGGACCTCGGCACGTTCTTCGCGGGGACCGAGCCGTGGATCGCGCGGTCCGCGGCCGCCAAGTACGGCCACCCGGAACACGACCGGGAACTGCTGCGCGCGCTGTCCCCGATGAGCCGCGTCGACCGGCTGCGGGCGCCCGTCCTGGCCGTCCACGGCGAACACGACACCAACGTGCCGCCCACGGAGTCGGAGCAGTTCGTCCGCGCGGCGCGCGAGCGGGGGGTGCCCGCGCGGCAGCTGACGCTGCGCGACGAGGGGCACGAGTTCCTGCGGGCGGACAACCGCAGGCTCTACCGGCGCACGGCCGCGGACTGGCTGGAGCGCCACCTCGGCCCCGGCCCGGCCGGCTGACGGCCCGGCCGGAGGTCCGGACGGCGCTGCCGCCGTGCCGGGCGGCGGCGGATCTGGGAGCGTGTACGGCACGGGGCGGACCGCCCCGTGGTCGGCCGGGGGAAGCCCGCGCGGGGGAAGCCCGCCCGAGGAGAACCGGAAGCGGAGGCGAGCTGCGCATGACCGAGAGCGCAAGTCCCTATCTGGCAGCGGCCCGCATCATCGTCCTGGGCGTGCAGCACGGCGACCCGCCGTTTCGGATCGTGGAGGTCGACGGCGAGTTCGTGGGAACCGCCCGGTCCATGACGGACGTGCTGCTGATCGCGACCGCCGCCGGGATCACCGTGCACGACCTGGACGACCCGGACGAGGTCCACTGGGTCGGCGGCGGCAAGTTCCACTGGCGGCCCGGCGAAGGCTCCTGACCGTACGGCACGGGCGGACGCACGGGGCGATCAGGAGTCGAGCAGGGCGCTGCGCAGGCCGGTGAGGACGCGCGTCAGGAGGCGGGAGACCTGCATCTGGCTGACCCCGAGTTCGGCGCCGATCTCCGACTGGGACATCTCCCGGCCGAACCGCAGGTGCAGGAGCTCCCGGTCCCGTGGGGAGAGCCGCTCCAGCAGCGGGCCGAGGGCGTGCAGGTTCTCGAACAGTTCGATGGCCCGGGGGGTGTCCTCCGCGACCGGCTGCCGCTGGAGGCCGCGGGCGGGGGAGTGCTCCTCCCCGGCCGGGGCCGGCGGATCGAGGCTCTCCGTCGCGTAGCCGTTGGCCGCGACGAGCCCCTCGATGACCTCCTCCTCGTCCAGGCCCAGCCGGTCGGCCAGCTCCCTGACGGTGGGCGCGCGTCCCTGCGCCGCGGTGATGGCGTCGCGGGCCTTCGCGAGTTCGACGCGCAGTTCCTGGAGCCGGCGCGGGACGCGCACCGCCCAGGTGGTGTCCCTGAAGTGCCGCTTGATCTCCCCGGTGATGTAGGGGAGGGCCAGGGAGGAGAACTCGACGCCGCGGTCGGGTTCGAAGCGGTCGATCGCCTTGATCAGCCCGATGGTTCCGGCCTGGATCACGTCCTCCATCTCCGTGCCGGCGCCCGCCGGGCTCCCGGCCCGGCCGCGGAAGCCGCGGGCGGCGAAGTGCACCAGCGTCGTGTTCATCTCGATGAGCGTGTTGCGGACGTACTGGTGCTCCGGCGTCCCCTCGGCGAGGCCCGCCAGCCGGGCGAAGAAGACCCGGGAGAGCTCCTTGGCGTGGTGCGCCGGGAGCCGCCCGGGCCGCCGCACCACGGGCAGCCCGGGATACCCGTCCGGAAAGGCGCTCGGGGCCGCGGTCCCCGGCGGCTCGTTCCGGATGGCGGAGCCGGTGGTGGCGTCGGCCGCTGTGGAGCGCACGGGCACGGCGGTTCCCTTCTGTCGTCTGAACGGGCCGGAACCCTGTTCCTGCCCGCCCGCCGGGCCCCGGCCCCGGGCCCTCCGCCCCCTTCCCGGGGGACCTACGGCCCGGACCCGGCCCTCCCCGGCGCCGGTTCTCGCGTACGGGTCGTCCAGCGGCGCGGGACTGCCTACGATGGGGGGCTCCTCCTCGGGATGTGGGATGCGATGGCGATGAACTCGGCCGACCGGCGACGCGTCTGGCTCGCCGCGCTGGCGACCCTGGCGACCCTCGCCGGGGTCCTCGCGACGCTGTGGGCGACGGACACCATCGGCGGTGACCGCAACGAGTGCCGCAACCAGTCGGTGTGCGGCCACGACAACCGGACCGACTTCGGCGGAACGGCCCCGTCGACGCCGCCGGCGGGGGCGGGCCGGTGAAGTGGACCGGAGCCGCCACCACGCTGGCGCTGGGCGCGGGACTCCTGCTGGCGGGCTGCTCCACGAACGAGTGCTCCGCCGGTTCGGTGTGCGGCAACAGCAACGCGGTCGGCCGGACGGCGACGACGGGCGCGCCCGCGCCCGGGCCCTCCGGCGAGACACCCCTGACGTACACCGTGGAGGAGGTCAACCCCTGGGACTCGTGCGACGGCGGCCGTGGGGTGGTGTTCATGAAACCGCCCGCCCTCGACGAGGCAGCCGCCGAACTCGGCCGGAACAAGTCGGTCACCAACGCGGAGGAGAACACCGCGTTCCAGAAGCGTCTGGAGGCCTTCGGCACCACCCACGAGGCGGCCCCCGCCGACGTCACGACCCTGCGCCTGAACGTGCAGGGCAAGACGGGGCGGGCCGTCACGCTGAAGAACATCACCGTCAAGCCGCAGGGGACCCAGCCACTGCCGAAGGAGAGCCTGCGGCTGCGCTACGAAGCCGGCTGCGGTGACGGCAACGTGAGCCGCTTCTCGGTGAACCTGGACAAGCGGACGCCCACGCTCGAATTCAAGGAGGGGCAGAGCGACACGGGGACGATGCGGGTCCGCGGCTTCCCCGTCAAGGTGTCCGAGAGCGACCCCGAGAACTTCGAGATCGTCGCGTTCACCTCCGCCGGCCTGCACCGCTTCACCCTCTCCATCGAGTGGTCGGCCGACGGAGTGCCCGGTACGACCGAGGTGAAGCGGAACGACAAGAAGGACTTCGCGGTGGCCTCCGGCAACGGGGGGCCGCAGTACTCCTACGGCCAGGACGGCCGGTTCACCGCCCTCACCACCCGGATGAACCCCGAGGACCCCTTCGCGGAGCCCGCACCGGGCTCCTGAAGGGGCGCGTCACTGCTCCGTGGGCGGTTTGCCCTCGGCCGCGGAGACCTCGACGAATTCGACCTGGCCCTTCCCGTTGAGGCGCAGGACCGGGACGGCCTTGTTGCGCGGGTTCCCGTTGTTCTGGAACGAGATGAAGCCGCTGGCCCCGGCCACCTGCTGGGTGCCGTCCATCTGGTGGAACATCCGGGCCACCGCGTCGCCGACGACCTGGCCCTGCCAGCGGGCGGCCATCTGGATGCCGTGGGCCGCGGCCAGGACCGCGTCGTGGCCCATCAGGGCCCCGCCGTCCTCGCGGGGGTCGTGCGGGAACCACTGGTCCAGCAGCCCGCCCGGCTGGAAGTTCTTCGCCGACGGCACGGACACCGCCTGCGGCGCCGTGCGGTACATGTCGGGGTGCGCCAGGCCGGTGTAGAGCACCTCGATGCCCGTCTCGGCGGCGTGGGCGAGCTGCTCCGGGGTCAGGTTGGTGGTGTCGTCCCCGGTGAACACGGTGAACTGCTGGTCGGTGCAACTGCGGTTGGAGAGCGCGTCGAGGAAGTGCGTGAGGTGCTGGCCGCGGCCCGCGAAGTAGACGAGCTGCGGATGCTGCTGACACAACTGCCCAGGCATGTAGCGCAGTTCGTTCTGCCAGGCGCTGCTGACGGACGAGTCGTAGGTCATCCGCTCGGCGACGAGCCGGTGCTTGTCCCCGTCCTGGAAGGCCTTGGTGAAGGCGGTGCCGAGGGTGGCGGCGTAGAGGTCCCCCTGGGCCACGTCCTGGATGACGACCGCGGTGGAGACGCCCCGCCGCTTGAGGTAGGCGGCGCCCGCGTAGGCCTCGTCCTCGTTCGTCGGCGCGATCCGCACGAAATTGCCGATGCCCTGGATGTCGGTGGCGGTCACGGTGGCCCCGACCATGGCGATGCCGTGGTCGGACAGGCGCCGTATGGCCGCGAGGTTCTCGTTGTTGCTGGGGCCGAGCCCGGCCACCGCGACGAGCCGGTCCGGCGCGTCCTTGCGGGTGATCAGCTCGTCGACGGTGTGCTTCCACTGCGTGGACTTGCTGCCCGGGTTCGCGATGAGCAGCCGGATCTTGGGAGTGGCGGCCAGGTCGCCCCGGTTGTGCCGGTATTGGGCCAGGTAAGCGCCCTGGAGTTCGTGCCGGACGCCCTCGGCGGAGTTGCTGTCGTCGGCGGTCCCGGTGAAGGAGGTGAAGTAGGCGACGCTGACGTACGGATCCTTGTCCGCGTCGGCGAGGACCCGGCGGTTCTCCTCCTCGATCTTGCGGGTCACGGCGTCCAGGTGCGGTGCGAAGACGTAGGCGCCGTCGGTCACGCCCACGCACTCGTCGTCCGGACCCGTCTCCACGACCCCGTCCGCACACCTGGCGTTGCGGTCCTGCAGCCAGCCGACACCGAACCAGAGCGCGGCGGCCAGGACGACGGCGGCCGCGGTGGCGAGGACCACGCGGCGCACGACGTGCAGCGGCCATTCGAGTCTCGGCACGGGGTCAGCCCTCCCAGCCGGCGGTCTGGGGGTCGCGCCAGCGGCGGTAGCGTTCCGCCTCGTTGAACAGGGCCACGATGTCGTTCCTCCGCAGTTGGGACAGCTGGGTGTAGCCGTCGGCGATGATGCCGCCCAGACGCATGGCGGGATCGGCGAGCGGATCGCTCCACACCCACCGGGTGGTCACCAGCGTGTGGATCACGGACTCGGTGTCCCGCACGCCCCCGGGCCGGCGCGGCACGAGCCCGCCGAGGAGCTCCAGCGGCCCGCAGTCGGACGGGAGCCGGTTCGGCGCGGCGGTGACCGCGTCGAACTCGGAGATCCACTGCGCGGCCGGAACGGCGGTGAAGCGCCGCGTCAGGTGGGCGGTGACCTCCTCGGTCCGCCCGCGGGCGAGCTGGTGGTACATCTGCGCCGCCGGCCTGCCCTCGGCGCGGTAGTACTCCGCGAGGAGTTCGTGGACGGCGTCCCACCGCTCCGGGCGGGCCGCCAGCCGCCACAGGAGCAGCCGCCGCAGCCACGGGTGGAGTACGGGGACCACGGCGACGGGCCCCGTCAGCAGCCAGCGCGAGCGGATCTCGCCGAACAGGGAGTCGTCCGGGCTGAGCAGGCGGGTGGCGACGGAGAAGTCCCGGGTGGCGGCGCATTCGGTGAGGACGGCGCGCTGGGCCCCGTCGAAGTCGCGCAGCAGGTGGCCCAGCGCGGTGTCGGCGAGGCCGGCGGACTCCTCCCCGCTGCGCAGCGGACGGTCGGGCAGGGTGCGCAGCCAGCGGTCCTGCTGGGGGCCGGAGTCCGGGGGCGGCCCGGCCTGGCGCAGCACGTCGAGCACCTGGTGCACGGCGCGCGGCAGTCCGCCGGTGAGCCGGTGCACGAAGGGGGTGAGCCGGGTCAGCGGGGCCAGGTCGCTGTTCCCGCCGAGCTGGAGCTCTATCCGGATCCGCACCTCGTCCAGGTTGAGGTCGCGCAGCCGCAGCGGGTACCACCAGGTGTCCTCGCTGTCCCGCGTCGGCCGGTGGGTGTCCCAGTCGGCCAGGGAGGCCCGGTCGGGGCCGCGCAGCTGCCAGGGCCAGGCGTCGCCGGTGGCCGGGCCCCAGCGGGGCAGCCAGCGGTTGGAGCTGGCGACGACGGTCAGCGGGTCGCTGGCGTGCCCGGCCACGACCGTCTCGTCGTGCCGGGAGCGCAACAGCAGGTCCAGGAAGCGGCGCCCGTACTCGGTGTGGGAGTTGTCGAGGAGCAGCAGGTAGGAGCGGGGCATGAAGTTGCGGGCGGTGTTGCGTCTGAGGTCCTCCAGGAAGGCCGAGAACAGGAGGAGGTCGAGCCGCTCCTGCGCGTTCTCGTCCCCCTCGTGGCGCCAGAGGTTGAGCTCCACCAGGGCTTCCCAGGGGTCCGCGCTGCGGGTCACGGGATGGCGCCCGTACCAGTGGGCCCCGGCGGTCAGCCGGTTGCCGAGCCTTCCGCCGAACAGGCCGGGCACGGTGCGCCGGCCCCGCCGCAGGGCGTCCTGGAAGAGGGCGAGCGCGGCGGTCGAGGCCCCTTCGGGCATGCCGACCGCGCCCATGCCCACTTCGAAGAAGGCGGCCAGGTAGTCCCCGTGCCGGGCCTCGTTCTCCTCCTGGAAGCGGTCGAGCTGGCGCTGCACCGCGCGCCGCCCCTCGGCGAGGCTGTGCATGCGCAGTTCCTGGTCGGAGGCGAGCAGGCCGAGGCTGAGCAGGGGGAAGTGGGAGCGCCCGTAGCGGGGCAGTTTGCGTTCGAGCTGGCGGGCCAGCAGCCCGAGCGCGTAGCGCGGCAGCAGGGACTGGGCCCCGCCGAAGTTGACGAAGGCGAAGGGGTAGTCGGGCCCGAAGCGCTCCATGAGCGCGCTGTGCGCCTCGCTGGCCCCGCTGCCGGCCGGCCCGAGGAGCATGGTCAGGGGCCGTTCGGCCGCCGGGTCCTCCTTCAGGCAGGTGCCGACCAGCGACAGGATGCCGCTGCGGCCCCGAAGGCCCATGCCCGTTCCCGGCTCCATCACGTGTGATCCCCCCCAGGACGACGTATCCGAGGACTAGAGACTGCCACTCGCGGCCGCCGTCAGACAGGGGTTTGCCCACCTTGGTCGCGCAGCGCGGTGCGCGGCGGGGGCCGCTCAGGGGGCCGGTCAGTAGACGTCGCGGACGTAGCGCTTGTCGGAGGCCAGCCGGCGCACGTACGAGGCGGCCGCTTCGGCGGTCATGGCGCCGTGCGCGGCGACGATCTCGTGCAGCGCCCGGTCGACGTCCTTCGCCATCCGTCCGGCGTCGCCGCACACGTAGAGGTGGGCGCCGTCCTGGAGCCACCGCCACAGGCGGGGGCCGTGCTCGCGCATCCGGTCCTGGACGTACACCTTGTTGCGCTGGTCGCGCGAGAAGGCGACGTCGAGGCGGTCCAGGTGGCCGGAGGCGAGGAAGGCCTCCAGCTCCTCGCGGTAGTAGAAGTCGGTGGCCGCGCGCTGCTCCCCGAAGAACAGCCAGTTGGCCCCGGTGTGCCCCCTGGCGCGCCGGTCCTCCAGGAACCCGATGAACGGCGCGACACCGGTGCCCGGGCCGATCATGACCGCCGGGGTGGCGGAGTCCGCGGGCGGACGGAAGTGCGGCGAGCGCTGGACGAACACCTGGACCGGGCCGTCGTCGGCGCAGTCCGCCAGGTACGTGGAACAGACGCCCTTGCGGCCGCGGCCCAGGTGGTTGGTGTAGCGGACGACGGACACCGTCAGGCGGACCTCGCCGGGGTGCGCGAGGGGGCTGGAGGAGATGGAGTACAGGCGGGGCTGGAGCCGTTTGAGGACGGTGGCCCACTCGGCGGCGGCGGCCCGGACGGGGAAGGCCCCGATGACGTCGGCGGCCTGCCGCCCCCAGCTCCACTTGGCCAGCTCGCCCTTGTTGTCGGGTCGCAGCAGCCGCTGGAGGCCGCGGTCGCCGGTGCGGGCGACGACGAACTTGAGGAGGTCCGGGGTGATGCGGGCCAGGTCGAAGCGGGTCCGCAGGGCCTCGCCGAGGGCGATGGCGGCGCCGTCGGGCAGGGCGAGCGGCTCGTCGGGGTCGAGGCCGGTGAGGGCGAGCCATTCCGCCACGAGGGCCGTGCCGTTGGCCGGCCACACGCCGAGGGCGTCCCCGGCCTCGTACGCGAGCTCGCCCCCGCGGGTGTCGAAGGCGAACCGGCGTATCTCCTTCTGCGATCCGGGCAGGCTCAGCAGGCGGTTCCCGACGAGCAGGGTCGCGAACGGCGCGGCCTTGGAGTGGCCGCCGGGCGCGGCCGGCCGCGCCGCTGTCGTGGCGGGGGCCGCCGCCGGAGCCGCAACCACGGCCGCGTCCTGCCCGGGAGCCGGTCCGGGAGCCGGTCCGGCGAGGGCGGCGGCGACCCGGTCGAGCCACCGCGCGGCGGCCTCGGCGTAGTCGGGCTCGCAGTCGGTACGGGGGTGCAGGCGGGTGGCGCCGAGTTCGGCGAGGCGTTCGTCCAGGCGGCGCCCGTGCCCGCAGAAGTCCTCGTAGGCGGAGTCGCCGAAGGCCAGCACGCAGTAGCGCAGTCCGTCCAGCCGGGCGGCGCCGGGGGCGCTGAGGCCCTGCCAGAAGCCGGCGCCGTTGTCGGGGCTGTCGCCGTCGCCGAAGGTACTGGTGACGATCAGCAGGTCGGTGGCGGCGGTGAGCCGGGCGGGGCTGGTGTCGGCCATGGCGAGCAGGGCCGGGGCACGGCCGTCCTCGGCGAGCCGGGCGGCCGCGGCGGCGGCGAACTCCTCCGCGTTGCCGGTCTGCGAGGCCCACAGCACGATCAGCTGCCGGGCGGGGGCGGCCGACGCGGGGGCGGCCGGCGCGGGACCGGCCGGCGCGGGGCTGCCCGGAGCGGTACGGGAGAACATCCCGGCCAGCACCCCGTCCACCCACTGCGCCGTCGCGGGGGCGAAGGGCGCGTCGGCGGGGAGCACGGGAACGCCCCCGGGCGGTGCCTGCGCGACCCCGGACAGGTACCCGGACAGGTAGCGGCGCTCCGGCTCCGCCAGCGCCGGGGCCGCGAGGTCGCTCAGACCGAAGAGCCCGGCGAGCACGGAGACGGCCCCGGCCACCCCGCCACCCCGCGCGTCGGCCGGGGCGGGGGCGTGGGCGGGGGCCGTGGTGGTGGGGACGGGGGTGGGAGCGGGCACCGGAACGGCCTCCTTGACCACGCGCAGCGCCACGGCGCACGCTTTGAACCCGGGCTGGAACGAGAGCGGGTCGACGCCGTCGTGGGTGACGGCGTTGATGCTGAGGTACTCCCCGAACAGGTCGTTCCAGTGGAACGGAGCGAAGCAGTTCCCGGGCCGCACCCGGTCGGTGACGACGGCGGGCAGCACGGCGCGCCCGCGCCGGGAGGCGATTTCGACGGGATCCCCGTCCTCGGCGCCCAGGGCGGCGGCGTCGTCCGGATGGAGCTCGACGAACGGCCCCGGGTTCAGCTTCGTCAGCCTGGCGACCTTGCCCGTCTTGGTGAGGGTGTGCCACTGGTGCTGGAGGCGTCCTGTGTTCAGGACGAACGGGTAGTCGTCGTCGGGGAGTTCGGCGGCGGGCAGGTGCGGGCGGGCGAAGAAGCGGGCCCGGCCGGAGGGGGTGGGGAACGCCAGCCGGGGCCGGGTGCCGTCCGCCCGCTCCAGCAGGGTCTGGCTGATGCCGTCGTTGAGGTACCGGATCGGGCTGCGGTCACCGGTGCCGGGGGCCCGGGCCCCGGCCGGGGCCGGCCACTGCACCGGGGTCTCGCGCAACCGCTCGTAGGTGATGCCCCGCAGGTCCCAGCCGGTCTGCGGGTTCCACGCCCGCTTGAGCTCCTCGAAGACCTCCTCGGCGCTCGCGTAGGCGAAGGCGTCGGCGAAGCCCATCGCCCCCGCGACGCGGGCGATGAGCTGCCAGTCGGGCAGGGCCTGGCCGGGCGGATCGACGACGCCCCGTACCAGGGTCAGGTTCCGCTCGGAGTTGATCATGACGCCGTCCGATTCGGCCCACAGGGTGGCGGGCAGCACGACGTCGGCGTAGGCGTTCGTCTCCGTCTCGGCGAACACGTCCTGGGTGACCACCAGCTCGGCCGCCTCCAGGCCCGCGATCACGGTCTTGCGGTTGGCGACGGAGGCGACCGGGTTGGTGCAGATGATCCAGCACGCCTTGATGTCCCCGGCGGCCATCGCCTCGAACATCTCCACCGTCCCGCGTCCGGACTCGGTGCGCAGGCTCCCCGCCCCTATGCCCCACAGGTCCTCGATGAACGCGCGGTCCTCCGCGACGAGGAGCGAGCGCTGTCCGGGCAGTCCCGGGCCCATGTAGCCCATCTCCCGGCCGCCCATCGCGTTGGGCTGGCCGGTCAGGGAGAAGGGGCCGGAGCCGGGACGGCAGATCGCTCCCGTGGCCAGGTGCAGGTTGACCAGGGCGTTGGTGTTCCAGGTGCCGTGGACCGACTGGTTGAGCCCCATGGTCCAGCAGCTCATCCACTCGCCCGCCTCGCCGATCCACCGGGCGGCCCGCCGGATGTCCGCCTCGGGGACGCCGGTGATCTCGGCCACCCGCGCCGGCGGGTAGTCCGCGAGGAGGGCGGGCATCTCCTCCCAGCCCTCGGTGAACTCGGCGACGAACGCCTCGTCGGCGTGCCCGTTCTCCACCAGGAGGTGCAGCAGGCCGTTCAGCAGGGCGAGGTCCGTGCCCGGCTCGATCTGGAGGAACAGGTCGGCCTTGTCGGCGGTCGCGGTGCGCCGCGGATCGACGACGACGAGCTTGGCTCCCGCGGACCTGACCCGGTCCATCATCCGCAGGAACAGGATCGGATGGCAGTCGGCCATGTTCGCGCCGATCACGAGGAAGGCGTCGGCCCGGTCGAAGTCCCGATAGGAACCGGGCGGCCCGTCCGCGCCCAGCGAGAGCTTGTAGCCGGAGCCCGCGCTGGCCATGCACAGCCGGGAGTTGGACTCGATCCGGGAGGTGCGGACGAAGCCCTTGGCGAGCTTGTTCGCCAGGTACTGCGCCTCCAGGGACATCTGTCCGGAGACGTAGAAGGCGAGGGCGTCGGGGCCGTGCTCGTCCAGGACCGCGCGCAGCCGCCCGGCGACGGCCTCGACCGCCGAGTCCACGTCCGTCGCGGCCGGCTCGCCGCCGCGTTCGGAGCGGATCAGGGCGGTGGCGGCGCGCCCGGGGGCGGCCATCATGTCCGCGCTCGTGGACCCCTTGGTGCAGAGCCGCCCGGAGTTCGCCGGATGCCGCTTGTCGCCGGAGACCCGGGTGGCGGTCCTGCGGCCGGTGACGGCGTCCCGGCCGATGTCGAGCACCACGCCGCAGCCGACGCCGCAGTAGGAGCAGACCGTACGCACGCTCTCCGCATCCGGCGTCGTCACCGAGACTCCCTCCGCGGGCCACAGGCTTCGCCCCGCGCGCCCCGGGCGGAGCGCGGCGGGAGTGGGGGTGCCCCACGCCCGAGACGGTAGGAAGCCCGCATTACCGGGCCGTCACGCCCCGCGGACACCCCGTGTAAACCGCACCGCACACCAGCCCCCCTCCAGCTGTGAGCGCCAACGCCACCCGCCCGGCGCCGCGCACCGGCCCGTCGGCCCGCGGCCCCCGCCTCTCTCCCCGGGATCCCGAAGTGCCGGGCAGGGGTGGCGTGTCGGTCACGCTCGGTAGCATGGCGGGGAGAAGGTCACTGACGCGGGACGAGGGCGCGGGGTACTCGGGTGAGCATGAGGAACGGACCGGGACCCGGCGTGCCCCGGGTGCTGCGGACGATCAACGACCGGGCGGCTTTGGAGGTCCTGCTGGAGCGGGGTCCGCTCTCCCGGGCGCAGATCGGCCGGCTGACCGGCGTGTCCAAGCCGACGGCCTCCCTCATGCTCTCCCGCCTGGAGGCCGACGGCCTCGTGGTGGCCGCGGGCACCACCGCCCCGGGCCCGGGCCCGGCCGGGCTGCTGTACGCCGTCAACCCGGCGGCGGCGCACGTCGCGGGCCTCGACGTGACGCCCGGCCTGATCCGGGCCGCGGTGGCGGACCTCACCGGCCGCACGACCGGCACGTACGACCTGACGGAGCCGGAGCGGTACGGCGACGAGACCGACCAGGTCGCCGCGGCCGTCGACGGGGCCGCGCGCGCGGCCGGCCTCGCTCCGGACGCCCTCCACCGGGTCGTCATCGGCGCCCCGCTGGCCTTCGACCACGCCCAGGACCGGCTCCGCTACCCCAGCCACCTGCGGGGCTGGCGCTCCCCCGACCTGCTCCGGCGGCTGGCGGCGCGGCTGCCGATGGCCGTCGCCTGCGAGAACGACGTCAACCTCGTGGCCATCGCCGAGCGGCGGCTCGGAGCGGCCCGCGGGTACGAGGACTTCTTCCTGCTGTGGAACGAGGAGGGCGTCGGGGCCGCCCTGATGTTCGGCGGACGCCTGCACCGGGGGCGGACCGGCGGATCGGGGGAGGTCGGCCTCATGCCCGTCCCCGGCACACCGCTGGTGCGCGACCCCGAGGCGGCGCAGACCGGCGGGTACCAGGACCTGGCGGGCTTCCAGGCCGTGCCCGCGCTCGCCCGCCGTCTGGGCATCGGCGGGGCGGAGGAGGCGGGGGAGGTCCCCGGAGCCGATCCGGACCTCGCGACGGCCCTGGCCCTGCTGCGCCGCGCCGCGCAGCACGCCGACGGCCCCTACCGCAGGCTGCTGGAGGTGTTCGCGACCGGCGTGGCCACCGGCCTGGCCGCGGTGGCCGCCGTCCTCGACCCCGAGATCGTGGTCCTGGCGGGCGGCGTCTTCACCGCGGGCGGCGAGGCCCTCCGCCGCCTGGTCGAAGCCGAACTGGCGGAGCTCTCCGCCTGCCGGCCCCCGCTGGTGCTCGGTGAGGTCCACGAGCACCCGGTCCTGCGCGGGGCCCTGGAAAGCGCCCTGGCCGCCACCCGGGACGAGGTGTTCGACACCTCCCGCCAGGGCCCGTCGTGACGCGCCCGCACCGCCCGTGACACCCGGTCAGGGGACCAGGACGACCTTGCCCGCGACCGTGCCCGACTCGGCCAGCCGCATCGCCTCGGCGGCGCGCGCCAGCGGGATCTCGGCCGCGACCCGGGCGTTGATCTCGCCGCGCTCCAGGGCGGTGAACACCTCGGTGAGGTCGGCGCGCAGGCGGGCCCGGAAGCGGTCCTTGGCGTAGGCGCGCCCCGCCCAGACGTTGAAGAAGTACGCGCTCCGGCCGTTGGGCAGCGCGTTCCACAGCCACACCCGGCCCAGCAGCCGCAGCACCGGCCACGTGCCCGAGCCCTCGTCGTCGCGGGTGGCGGCGCTGCCGTACGAGACGAGGGTGCCGCCGCGGGCCAGCAGCCGCCAGGAGCCGGTGATCCCCTCCCCGCCGACGTGGTCGAAGACGGCGTCGACGCCGCCGGGCGCGATCTCCCGTACCCGGGCGGTCACGTCGTCGCGGTAGTCGACCGGGCTCACTCCGAGGGCGCGCAGCGCGTCGTGGTGGCGGGGGGAGGAGGTGCCGATGACGCGGGCCCCGGCGGCGAGCGCCAGCTGGACCAGGACCGATCCGACCCCGCCGTTGGCGCCGTGGACCAGGACGGTCTGTCCGGCGCGCACCCGGGCCTTGCGGTGGAGCATCTGCCAGGCGGTGATCCCGTTGACGACCGCGGTCTCCGCGGCCACCGCGCCCACGCCGTCGGGGACCTCGACGACGTCGGCGGCGTCGAGGAGCACGTGGCTCGCCCAGCCGCCCGTCTTGGTCATGGCCGCCACCCGCTTGCCGAGCAGGCCGGGGCGGACGCCCGCACCGGTGTCCCGCACGGTGCCGACCAGGTCGTAGCCGGGGACGAAGGGGAACGCGGGCTGGTCGTAGTACCGGCCGCGCCGCATCTGCTGTTCGGCGAAGGACACCCCGGTCGCCTCCATCTCCACGACGACCTGTCCGGCAGCCGCCACCGGTACGGGCCCGCGGTGCAGCTCCAGGCCCTCCGGCTCGACCTTACCGGGCAGGACGATCTCGACGCGCTCGACGGTGTCCATGAGGACCTCCGATAGTTTCTAGGTCTTGTGTTCGTTAGAAGGTGTAACCAGAGTGCGCGCCGACGGTGCGCGTGTCAAGGGGCTGTGCATTCTCTGTGAGTGCCCTTGCCGATGGTGATAACCTCTCACCATGCCTACGACGGACAGTACGACGACCCCCCGCGAGCGGTACCGGCAGCAGGTCCGCGCGGAGGTCAAGGAGAAGGCCTGGCAGCAGATCGCCGGATCCGGCGCCTCCGCCCTGTCGCTCAACGCGATCGCCAAGCAGATGGGCCTGAGCGGGCCCGCCCTCTACCGCTACTTCGCCAACCGGGACGAGCTGATCACCGAGCTCATCAGGGACGCCTACCGCAGCCTCGCGGACGCCTTCGCGGGCGCGGCGGACCCGGGCCCCGGCCCCGCGCGGCTCCTCGGGCTGGCGCGGGTGCTGCGCGCCTGGGCGCTGGCGGACCCGCACCGCTACTTCCTCGTCTACGGCACCCCGGTGCCCGGCTACGAGGCTCCGCAGGACACCACCGCGATCACCTCGGAGATCATGTCCACCCTGCTCGACGCCTGCGTCGCCGCCACGCCCCGTCCGGCGGCGCACGACGGGCGGGCGCGGGCGTTCGAGGAGCACCTGACGGACCACCGCGACTGGGCGGCCGGCCACCCGGACGCCTCCCCGGAGGCGCTCGGACTGGCCCTCTCCTTCTGGACCCGGCTGCACGGCGCGCTCTCCCTGGAGCTGGCGGGCCACTTCACCGGCATGGGCCTGGACCCGGCCCTGCTCTACACGGCCGAGGCGACCTCCCTGACCGCCGGATGAGGTGAACGGCCGGCGGGTCCGGCGGCCGGGCCCCGAGGTTTCCCGGTTGCCCGGCCGGGCACGCGCCAGGCGAACGGAAAACGGGCGACCGGGAAGGAAAGGGACACGCCATGGACGACCAAGGTGGCGCGGGCGGCGTACCCCTGCACGGACACGGCAACGAGCACGGCAACGAACACGGTCACGAACGCGGCCGCGCGCGTGACGACGGCGCGACGCGCCGGCGGGAGCGCCGCGCGCGGGACGGGGAGAAGGGCGCGGCGCGGGGCGCGGAGCGCGGAGCCGAGGCCCCGGCGACCACGAGGGCCGCCGACACCGATGAGGCCAGCCGCCTGGACCGCCCGGTGCGGTCGCCCGCTCCGGGCGCCCCGCCGAGCCGCTGGAAGGGCCCGCACGACTGACGGCGCAGGGCCTGCCCCGCCCTCAGTCGCCCTCGTGGAGCGCGAGCAGGTCGCGGGCCCGGCGCTCCATCAGGACCGGCAGATAGGCCCGCACCCGGGCGTACTTGAGCTCCTCGTACGCGGTCTGCGTGGCCTGACGGACCAGCACCTCGTCGAGGGCGGGGTGCGCCCGCATCAGCCGATCCGTCACATGGCGGACGACGAGGGGATCTTGCGGCTCCGCCGTCATGAACCTCACCCTTCGCCGCGGTGGGCCGCCCATCGTATCCCGCGGCCCGCAACCCCCTCGACACCCGCGCGTCGCCCCGCGGTCAAGTCGCCCGAAGATGGCCGATTCGCCGTGATCCGGTCCCATCGGCCCCCAATTCCCCCCGATAGGGGAATGTGAATCTCCCGCATTCAGGCATCGGAATCGGTTTCCGGAGTTTCAAACCCCGGTTTGTCGTCGCGTCCGCAATGGCTTGATGTCTGCGGAGTGCGGGAATCGGCAATCGCGCACGCTGATAGAGTTTTCTTCCGTTCGCCGGTACCGGCGGGGCCGGTGGTCGGCGGGGGTTCAGCGAGAGTGGTGAGGCGTGCGTCCGAACAGCTCCGTGCTGCTCCGCAGAGCTTCGCGCTCCGTATGCCGGTGATCGCTCCAACGGGTTCCCGTCCGCGCGCATCACCATAACGTTTCGGCACGTCAGGGGCTTGACTGCGCTGACGGGCCGCCCCGCTCCCGTCTCCCCGAACTCGCTCGACGGAGGTGCCGTTGTCCGTGTCGAAAAGCTCCTCTCGTTCCATGCTCTCCCGTGGCCTCAGTATTCTGCGATGTTTTCGTCCGGGAGACCAGGAGCTTCAGCTGTCCGAATTGGCCCGCCGGGCCGACATGCCCAAAGCCACCGCCCACCGCATCGTCGTGGAACTCGTGAAAGAAGGCATGCTGGAGCGCGGCGAGAACGGCCTGCGGCTCGGCGTCGCCCTATTCGTTCTCGGCGCGCGGGTGCCGCGCCAGCTCGAACTGCGCGACCTCGCCCTGCCGTACGCGGAACAGCTGCGCCACCTCACCCGGGGGAGCGCGTTCGTCTTCATCACGGACGCGGGCGGCTCCGAAGCGGCCCTGGTGGACGCGGTGCGCCGCGGGCACGGCGGGGCGGACGCGCACGGCGCCGAGGACGAGGTACGGGCCTCCGCCCTCGCCGCGACCCGGCTCTTCCACGCCTACGGCGCCCGGGCGGCCCTCCCGCCGGCCCGGCGCGCACCCGCCGAGGACCCGGCCCGGGTACAGGCGCAGGGGTTCGTCGTCGTCCGCAGCAGGACCGGCGCCGTCAGCATCGCCGCCCCGGTGCTGAACGCGTCGAGCACGGCCGTCGGGGCGCTGGCCGTCGCGGGACCCGACGGCCGGGTGCAGCCGGTCAAGGCCGCCTGGTACCTCCAGGCGGCGTGCGCCGCCGTCGCCCGGTCCCTGCGGCGGACCCCGGAACTCGCGGGCTGCCACGTCAGGCCCGCCGTGCCGTGAACAACGTGGGCAGCAGACGGCCCGCCAGGTATTCCTCGCGGGCCGTCGTGAGGGTGCTCCGGATCAGTTCCGCCGCGGCGTCGCCGTAGATCCCGGCGACACTGCCCCGGAAGATCCGCAGCACCTTCAGCCGCTCGGCGAGCAGCGCGGCGGCCCACTCCGTCAGATCCCGGCGCCGCACGCCGGTGAACCCCGCGCGGTCCAGCTGGCCCAGGCGCTCGCGGAGCGGCGTGGTGAAGAAGACGCCGGGCGGGTGGACCGAGCGGAAGGCCGCCGAGGGGCCCTCCCCGCCGGGCGTCAGGCTCACCTCCTCCGTCAGGACGAACAGGCCGCCCGGCCGCAGCAGCCGCGCGGCCTCCCGGACCACCGCGGCCGGCTCGGGGAAGTGCGGCATCGACCCCGTCACCACCACCAGGTCCAGGGACGCGGCGCGCAGCGGCACGGCGGCGGCGGACGCGCAGATCTCCGCCACGGCGGTCCGCTCCTGCGCCCGGCTGATGCGCCGGCTCACCGCACAGTGCTCGGCGACGAGGTCGATGCCGTACGCGCCCCGTACGCCGATGCCGCGCGCGGCCAGCCGGTCGAGCGTGTACCGCAGCGCGCCGCCGAAGCCGCTGCCCAGCTCGCACAGGACGAGCGGGCCCCCGCGGACGGCGCCCGGCCAGACGGTGCCCCGGGCGAGGGGACCGTCCGGCCCACCGGCGACGGCCGCGGCGACCGCGTCGGCGACGAGATCGCAGCCGTGGGGCCCGAAGTGGCCCATCTGGTCGAGGCCGAGCAGCCCCTCGGGGCCGTCCCCGCCGGTGAACGCCACGATGGAGCGCTCGGTGCGTTCCCAGTCGTGGAGGGCGGGGAACAGCTCGCGGTGGTAGCGGTACTGGAGGCCGCGCTGGCCACAGGGGCCGGGCGGCACCGGGCTCACCACGGCCTCGGACGCGGGTCGGTGTGCGGCACGTCGGTGCTCCTCGATCGGTGCGGCCGGGGCCGGGCGACGGCCCGGGAGCCCGCTCAGGACACGGCGGGCGGGGCGGGCGCCGTGGGCGCGGCGGGCGCGGCGGGCGCGGCGGGCGCGCGCCGGAACTCCTCGGGCACCGCCGCGCAGGCCCCGTCCAGGACGGCCAGCGCCTCCTCGGCCTCCTCGTCGGTGGCGACCAGCGGCGGCAGCAGCCGCAGCACCTCCGGCCGCCCCAGGCAGGGGGAGACCACCAGGCCGCGCCGCCCCAGCTCCAGCAGGACGTCGCCCGCCGCGGCCGCGCCGGAGAACTCCACCCCCCACATGAGCCCCCGCCCGCGCACGCCCGCGATCAGCCCGGAATGCCGCCGGGCCAGCCTGGCCAGCCCGGAGAACAGCAGTGCGGACAGCCGCTCGCCCCGCGCGGCCAGCTCCTCCACCGCCGCGAGGGCGGCGACCCCGGCGGCGGCCCCCAAGGGATGCCCGGAGAAGGTCGTCGTGTGCACGAACGGGTCGGCGGTGAGCGGCGCGTACAGCTCCTCCGTGGCCAGGACGGCCGACAGCGGCTGCACGCCCCCGCCGAGCGCCTTGCCGAGCAGCACCGCGTCGGGCCGCAGTCCGGCGTCCGTACTGACCAGCCGGGGCCCGCAGCGGCGCAGGCCCGTCTGGATCTCGTCGGCGATCAGGAAGGCGCCGTGCTCCCGCGCCGCCCGCGCCAGCGCCCGCAGGAAAGCGGGCTCCAACGGCCGTACGCCGCCCTCGCCCTGGACGGGTTCGACGATGACGGCGGCCACCTCCTCGCCCGCGAACGCCCCGGGCACCGCGGCGACGTCCGGCGCCAGGTGGTCCACGCCCCCCAGCAGCGGGCCGAGCGAGCCCCGGTAGCGCGTGCTCCAGGTCGCCGCGAGGGCGCCGAGGGACTTGCCGTGGTAGCCGCCCTCCACGGCCAGCACCCGGGTACGGCCCGTCGCGAGGCGGGCCAGCTTCAGCGCGGCCTCGACGGCGTCGCAGCCGTTCAGCCCCAGCCACACCCGCGTCAGCCGCTCCGGGTCGGCGTACGCCGCCAGGGCCTCGCCGAGCGCCGCCGTCGTGCCGTTGCCCAGCACGCGGGTGGACACCGGCAGCGCGTCCAGCTCGCGCCGGACCGCCGCCACCACGCCGGGATGGCGCTGCCCGAGCAGGGTCACGGCGTAGCTGCCGAAGTCCAGGGCGGTGCGGCCGTCGGAGAGCCGCACCCGGGCCCCCTCGCCGGTCATCTCGATGGCGCCGGAGCCGTTCATGCCGTAGACGAGGGCCAGCGGCGGGGAGAAGCGTCTGCGCAGCGCGTCGAGGGTGTCCCGGGCCGGGTCCTGCCGGGTGGTCGCGCTCATCGGGACCGTCCTCTCCGCGTCCGCCGCTCGGCGACAGGGGGCACCACCGTTCGGTCAACGGTTCTACCGGGCCGTGCGCGCCGCGGAGAAGCCGTGTTCCGGCTGACGGAACGGCCGTTGATCCGCGGCGGCGCTCCTTGCGAGGCTCTGCCGGGGCGGAGCACGGCCGCGATCCCGCCGCGCCGTCGCCGACCCCTTCCGGAGGTGCACCGACCGCCATGGAGACCACGTCAGCCAGTACCGCCAGTACCGCCGCCAGTACCGCCGCGCATCCCGGGACCGCCGTCCTGGAGCAGCGGCTGGACGCCTTCCTGAAGCAGCGAGGACTCCACCGGGACGCGGTGCGCGCGGAAGCGGACCAGGGCGTGGGCCGGCCGGTTCTCGCCGTCGCGTCCGGTTCCGTGCTCGCGGGGTTCGGCAACCACCGCAGCGACCTCGACCTCATGGTGCTCGTGGAGAGCGACCGGCTCACCCGCTTCCCCGTCCAGTCGCACGAGCACGGCACCCTGATCGACGTCAACATCCGCCGGGCCGGCTCCGTGCGCGAGACCACCGCCGCCCTGGCCGCCGAGCCCTGGCCGCGCTTCGACACCGTCACCGAGGACGCCTGGAACCACCGCCGCCGGGCCCTGAACACCGTGAACCGGCTCGCCCTGGGCCTGCCCCTGCTGGCCTCTGCGCCCTGGGACGCCTGGCAAGCCGCTCTGCGCGGCGCCTGGCACGCCGAGGCGGTCGGGCAGTGGTGGGCGGTGGAGGCGCACCGTCTCGCGCAGGCGGCGCGCTGGCTGCTCGACGCCCGTCCCATGACGGCGGCCGTCCGCGCCCGCGAGGCCGTCGTCGCCGCGCTCAACGCACGGGCCGCGGCGGGCGGACAGACGTACTTCCCGGCGAAGTGGGTGGGGGAGAAGCTCAAGGCCCTGGGCGACGCCGAGGGCCTGGCCGTCCTCCGCGCGGCGCTCCGCGCCCCGGTCGAACCCCGCGAACAGGTCCCGCAGCGGCTCGCCGACGCCGAGCGGCTGGCCGGGGACCCCGCCGGTCTGCACGCGGTGCTGCGCTGGTCCACCGGGGTGGGCACCACCGAGCTGGAGGACCGTACGGTCGTGGACCGCTGGCAGCTGCGCGCCGTTGAGAGCGCTCGCAGGGACCTGCCGCCCGCGGGCGCCGACACCGTCGTCTGGTCCGGTCCGCTCGGCGCGCCGCCCCCGGCCGACCTCCTGCCCCTGTTCGTCCACGACATGGTGTGGCTCGGCGTGGCGCACCCCGACCCGGAGGGGCCCGCATGACGCAGCCCGACCCGCACGCGGCCGCCGCCCCGGCCCCGGTCGCCGCGACGACGCCCGGCACGCCCCCGCCCGACCTGCGGCGGCTGCTCGCCTTCCGCGCCCACGGGGCGGCCCGGCTGCTCCTGGGCTGCCGGGCCCGTCTGGAGGACATCGAGGGAGCCGTCGCCGCGGACCAGCCCGAGGTCGCCGTCCTCATGGCCTACGAGCTGGTGCAGTTCTCCCTGTCCGTACGGGGCCTGCGCACCGAGGGCGAACTGAGCTACGGGCGCGACGAGGTGGCCTTCGACCCCTTCGCCGGGGTCCCCGCCGAAGAGGCCGAGGCCGCCCTCCTCCTCGCCGAGGAGGGCGCCGGGGCCACCGGCCCGGGCGCGGAGGACTGGCTGGAGCGGCTGCGCGCGCACCTGCGGGACACCGAGCAACTCCTGGGTTACACCGAGCCGTTGCCGGACGTCCGCTCCGCGAGCGGCCTGATGAAGGGCTTCCGGCTCGCCCGCACCTGGCAGCCGCACCTGGACCGGGTGGGCCTGCCCGGCCTGCTGCCGAGCGCCTGGACGCGCCGTGCCGACTGACCGGGACGGGCGGGCCGCCGGCTCCGCCCCCGCGCTGCGGCTGCGCGCGGTCACCAAGCGGTACGGCGACACCACGGCCCTCGACGGGGTCGGGTTCGACGTGGCCGAGGGCGAGGTCACCGGACTCCTCGGCCACAACGGCGCCGGGAAGACCACCCTGATGTCCCTGGTCGCCGGGCTCCTGCGGCCCGACGGGGGCGGCATCGAGGTCCTCGGCGTCCCGCTGGAGCGCGACCCGCGCCGGGCGCGCCGACTGCTCGGCCTGGCTCCCCAGGAACTGGGCGTCTACCCGCCGCTGACCGTCCGGCAGAACCTCCGGTTCTTCGCCGAACTGGCCGGGCTGCGCGGCGCCGCCCTGCGCCGGCGCACCGAGGAGGTCGCCGAACCGCTCGCGCTGACCGGCCTGCTGGAGCGCCGCGTCGCCCACCTCTCCGGGGGGGAGCAGCGGCGCGTGCACACCGCGATGGCCCTGCTGCACCGGCCGCGGCTGCTGCTGCTCGACGAACCCACCGCGGGCGTGGACGTGGAGACCCGGGCCCGGCTCGTCGACTTCGTCCGGCAGCTGGCCGCCGACGGCACGGCCGTCTGCTACTCCACGCACTACCTCGCCGAGGTCGAGGCCCTCGACGCGAGCGTGGCCGTCCTGGACCACGGGCGGCTGCTCGCCCGGGGCACCCTCGCGGAACTCGTCGACCGCCACGGGGAGAGCGCCGTGGAGCTGACCTTCGGCGAGGGGCCGCCGCCCGCGCCGCTGCCCTGGCCCACGACCTGGGAGGCCGGGGTGCTGCGCGTGCGCGTGGAGCAGCCGCACCTGGCCGTCCCCGAGGTGCTCGCGGCCCTGGGCGCGGCCGTGTCCGGCCTGGTCAACCTGCGGGTGGTGCGGCCGGGGCTGGAGAGCGCCTTCCTGCGCCTGACCGGCCGTCCGGACCGGGGCGCGCCCGGGCGGGCCGGCGCGACGACGGCTCCCCGGACGGGGCGCGATGGGTGACGGGGCGTTCGGCCGGATCGCCGCCCTCGTCCGCCACGACGCCCGGCTGCTGGCGCGCGATCCGGCCCCGCTGATCGTGCGCACCGTCATGCCGCTGCTCCTGATGGGCTTCATGCAGCCGCTGTTCCGTGCGGCGCTGCGGGCCGGCGACCTCCCGGAAGCGACCGGCGCCGAGCAGGCCGTGCCCGGGATGGCGGTCATGTTCCTGTTCTTCCTGGTCACCGTCGTCGGGTTCGGGGTGTTCCGGGAGCACGGCTGGCACACCTGGGACCGGCTCCGGGCGGGCCCGGCGCGGCCGTCCGAGCTCGTCGCGGGCCGGATCGTGGTGCCGCTCGCCGTCGCCCTCGTCCAGCTGGCCGTGGTCTTCGCGGCGGGGGGGCTGCTGTTCGGGCTGCGCGTGCGCGGCTCCGCCCTGGGGCTGGTCGTCGTGGGCGCGCCCCTCGCGCTGTGCGTGGTGATGGTGGGCATGGCGCTGGTCGCGCTGTGCCGGACCATCTCGCAGCTGTCGGTCTTCGCCAACCTCGTCGCGCTGGTCCTGGCCGGGCTGGGCGGGGCCCTGACCCCGCTGTCCGCCCTGCCCGGCTGGGCGCGCCCGCTCGCTCCCGGGGTGCCCAGCTACTGGGCGATGCGCGGTTTCACCACCGTCATCGTCGACGGCGGCGGCGCGGGCGCAGTGCTCCTGCCCGCCGGCGTCCTGTGTGCCTTCGCGGCCGGGCTGACCGCCGTGACCCTGCTGTTCTTCCGCAGCGACCACCGCAAGGTGTCCTGGTCCTGACGGGGCCGCCGCGCCCCGGATCCGCCCCCGGCGCCACCGCCGTACCGCAGAGAGGAGAACCGTGCCGGCCGTCGTCGTCTTCGACTGCTTCGACACCCTCGTCACCTCCCGGCGCCCCTTCCCGGGCCCCGAGGAGATCACCGCCCGGCTGGCCGGAGCACTGGCCCTGGACGAACGTGCCGCCGCCGGGACCGTCCGTACGGTGCTCGGCGCCGTCCTGGCGGCGATGGAGGACCCGGGCGCCCTCCAGCCGCCGACCCTCGCCCTCCTGGACACGGCCCTGCGCGCACACGGCGCTCCGCGGGGCCGGGCCGAGCTGGAACGGGCGCTGTGGCACGCCCTCGGAGCCGTGGACGAGGACCGGTACGCGCTCTGCGAGCCCGTGGCGCGGGCCATGGGCCGGATCGCCGCGGCCGGGCACACCGTACGGCTGCTCTCCAACTGCTTCCTGCCGGGCCCGCTGATGCGCCGGCTCCTGCAGCGGCTGAAGGTGCCCGAGGTGTGGGACCGGGCCCTGTTCACGGCCGACGGCGGCCCGAAGAAGCCCGACGCGCGGGCCTTCCACCTGATCGCGGAGGGAGCCTTCGACCGCCGGGTGATGGTCGGCGACAGCCCGCGGACCGACCTCGAACCGGCCGCCGCGCTCGGCTGGGACACCGTACGGGTGGACCCCGCCCGCCCCCGACTCGGCAGCCTCATAGACCTGTTCGGCCGGTGAGGGGAGCGAGGGCGCGGCCGGGCCCGGCCGCTCGCGCGGTCCGATCCGGTGTTCCGCACAGAGGAACGCGCACCGCATTGCGCCGACCGGTCTGCCTACAGTTGTCCAGGGCCGCCCGACAGGTGATCGATCACGTCGATTACCCCGGTTCCGCCCGCTCTCCCCGCGTTGCCTCCCCGTCCCCCCACCGCCGCCGTGCGTGCGGAAGGAGTCGCTCCGTGCAGTCACCCATGCCGGCCCGTCGCATACCGGGGCCCGTCGAGGATCCCGCGCGGCGCCGGAAGGCGCACGCGTGAGCCCGGCCGACGGCGCCGGGGAGGAGCCCGCGCACCGGACCCTGCTGGAGGCCGGCTGGAGCACGGCGTGGCGGCCCGCGCCCGCTCGTGCGGGCACCACCGGCGCCGAGCGCATACGGGACCTCGCCGCGGGCGGCTACGCGGCGCTGCCCGTCCCGGCCGAGTTCGGCGGTGCGGGCGCGGGCCTCGTGGAAGTCGCCTCCGCCCAGCGGGCGTTGGGCGCGGCCGACCCGTCGGCCGCGGTGGCCCTGAACATGCACGCCTTCACGGTGGGGCTCATGGCCGACTACTGGCGCAGGCACCGGGACACGAGCTGGATGCTGCTGGAGGGGATCGCCCGGTCCGGCGCCCTGGTCGCGTCGGCGTTCGCCGAACCCGGCGGCAGCCCCAACTTCATGAGCAGCTGCTCCCGGGCCGTCCCGCACGGCAAGGGCTACCGCGTCTCGGGGGTGAAGTACCCCTGCTCGCTCGCCACGACGGCGACCCTGGTGTGCCTGACGGCCCGCGTCACCGGAACCGACGAGATCATCCTCGCCCTGTGTCCGCGCTCCTCCCCGGGCCTGACGGCCGACGGGGAGTGGCCCTCGCTCGGGATGACGCGGTCCGACACCGCCCGGCTGGTCCTCGAAGACGTCGAACTCGACGACCGGCTCGTCTTCCACCGCGGACCCGCCGACGTCATCGACGAGAACGTGATCTCCGGCATGGTGTGGTTCGCCGTCCTGCTGACCGCCACCTACCACGGGGTCCTGGGCGGGCTGCTGGACACCGCCTACGAAGGGGTCCTGCGCTCCCGCGCCTTCGGGGCGCGCACGGCCCTGCTCGGCCGCGCCACCCGTGAACTGCTGCTGCTCGGCGGCGCCTGCCGCCAGCTCGGCGCGGACTTCGACACGGGCGCGATCGGCGGCCGGGCGGCGCTCGCCGCCGCGGTGGGACTGCGCGCCTCCCTCAGCGACACCCGCGACCGGGTGCTCACGGCGCTCACCCCGGTCATCGGCAGCCGCCTCTACGGACGGGGCCAGCCGGCCGCCGCTCTCCTCGTCGACTCCCTCGCCGTGCACCACCATCCGCCGTCCCTGCTGACCTGCGACGAGGCCGTCGGCGCCTACTGCACGGGCCGGGACATGAGCTTCGACCCGGCCGGCTGAGCGCCCGCCGCCCGGCCCGCGCGCCCGCCGGACAGCCCGGGCGGCGCCCCCTCCCGTCCCGCTCAAGGAGACCCCGTCATGCCGCACGTCGAAGTGAACCTGCCGATCGAAGCGCCCGCGGCCGCCGCCTGGCGGGCCGTCACCCGGCTCGAGGACTACGCCGGATTCATGGAGAACGTCGAATCGGTGACCGTGCTCGGACAGGGCGCGGACGGCACACGCACCAGCGCCTGGTCGGTCCTGCTCAAGGGCTCCGTCCTGGAATGGACCGAGGAGGACGAGCTCGACGAGGAACAGCGGATCATGTCGTTCCATCAGGTCTCCGGAGACCTGGACGAGTTCACCGGGTTCTGGCGCGTGGAGGACGCCGGGGACGGCACCTCGGTCGTCACCTTCTCCGTCGACTTCGAGATCGGCATACCCCTGCTCGCCGACATGCTCAACCCCGTCGCCACCAAGGCGCTGCGGGAGAACTCCGAGCACATGCTCCGCGCCATCGAGCGCCGGATCACGGTCGCGTGACACCGCCCGCGCGCATCCTGGTCACCGGCGCCACCGGCGCCGTGGGCAGCGCCGTCGTCCGGGCCCTGGACGCGGCGGGCCACGAGACGCACGGAGTGAGCCGCCGCGGCGGCGCCGGACCGCGCCGGCACGCCTGGAGCATCGGAGCGCAGGAGCCGCCCGCCACCCTGCGCGGCCCCTGGCACGCCGTGGTGCACTGCGCTGGGGACACCCGCTGGAACCTGCCCGCCGAGCGGGCCGAAGCGGCCAACGTCGGCCCCCTGAAGGCCCTGCTGACGGCCACCGGCGCCGCGACCCACTTCGTCCACCTGTCGTCCTCGTACGTCACGGGCCTGCGCGGCGACACCGTCTCCGAGGTGCCCGACGACTACCGCAACTCCTACGAATGGTCCAAGGCCGCGGCCGAACGCCTGGTGCACGCCCTGCGCGACAGCGCCGACATCGTCCGCTTCCCCATCGTGATGGGGGCCCGCGCCGACGGCTTCCTGGACCGCTACAGCGGCTTCTTCTGGCTGCCGTCCGCGCTGTGCAGCGGCGCCGTGCCCGCCCTGGTCGCCGAGGAGAAGGGGGTGATGGACATGGTCAGCACCGACGACGTCGCCGCACACGTCGTACGCCTCCTCGCGGACGGCCCGCCGGCCGGCCGCCGGCTCACCGTCCTGGGCCGCGGAGACCGGGCCCGGCGCGTCGACGAAACCTTCGACACCGTCAGGAACGCCCTCAACTCCTGGCGCGCCGAGCACGGCGTGCCCGCGCTGGACCGGCTCCCGTACGTGGCGCCCGAGCAGTGGAACCGCTTCTACCTGCCGTTCGCCGAGGAACACCTGGACCGCGGCCAGCTGACCCGGATCACCGCCCTGCGCGCCTACCAGGGCTACCTCTCCGTCACCGAACCCTTCGAGGTCACCGACCGGGTCCCGGACACCGCGCTGGTCCTGCACCGCTCGATCCGCCGGTGGGCCGAAACCCACGAGGCCTCGGCCCGCCGCGTCCCCCGCCCCTGGGGCACCTGAGGCGGCCCGCGCACCGCGCGGGCCCCAGCGCACCACCCGCACCACCCGTACGTCCTGCCCCGCCCGGGGGGACACCGGCACGCGTACGCCGGGCCGCCGCGTCGGAGTTGGCAGTCGCAGAGGAAGGAACCCCTGTCCATGGAACCGATCCGTGTCGCGCTCGCCGGCGCCGGGAACTGCGCTTGGAGCTTCAGCCAGTTCACGGCCCTGGCCCAGGCGAACCCCGAGGCCCGGCTGCCCGGGCTCATGTCCCACACGGTGGGCGGCTACCGGCTCGCCGACGTCACCATCGTCGCCGCCTTCGACGTGGACGCGGCGAAGGTCGGGCTCCCGCTGGCCGAGGCGTTCACCGCACCCGCGATCTCCGCGACCGCCTTCACCGCCCTCGGCGCCGACCGGGACGCCCCGGTCCTCGCGGCGCCCCTGCTCGACGGGCTGGAAGGCCCGCTCGGCGCCGTCGTACGGCCCGCCGACGCGGCCCGCGACGCCACCCCGGAACACGTCGCGAAGGCCCTCGTCGAGCACGACGTCGACGTCCTGGTCATCGCCCTGCCCACCGGCTCCTCCCGCGCCATCCGGATGTTCGCCCACGCCGCCCTCGCCGCCGGGGTGGCCGTCGTCAACTGCACCCCCGAGGAACTCGCCCGGGACGGCGCACTGCGCCGCCGGTTCGCCGACGCGGGCGTCGTCCTCCTCGGCGACGACCTGCGCAGTCACTTCGGCGCCACCACCCTGCACACCGCGCTCATCGAACTGCTCCTGAGCCGCGGAGTGGTGCTCGGCGACACCTACCAGCTCAACATCGGCGGAAACACCGACTTCCTGAACCTCGCCGACGCCCGCCGCTCGGCCGGGAAGTTCGCCTCCAAGGCCAATGCCCTGCGCGCCGCCGGAATGACGCACGTCGACGGGGTCGCCGGACCCACCGGCCACATCGGCCACCTCGCCGACACCAAGGTGTGCTTCGCCAGCATCAAGGCCACCTCCGTCCTCGGCTCCGGCATCGAGATCGACCTGAAACTCACCGTGGAGGACAGCCCCAACGCCGCGGGCGTGATCGCCAACGCGGTCCGTGTCGGCAAGACCGCCGCCGACCGCGGCCTGAGCGGCGTCCTCGACGACGTCACCGCCCTGCTCTTCAAGAGCCCGCCGCACGGCCTGCCCGAATCCGAGGCCAGGGCCGCCTTCCTCGGCTTCGCCTCCTGACCCCCGCCGCACCCCAGCAGAAGGACGGTCCATGCTGTCGATCCAACGCGACGCCCTCTCGGTCGAAGACCTCCCGTACGAACTCGTCGAACGCAAGGGCGTGGGACACCCCGACACCATGTGCGACGCCATCGCGGAGCGCATGTCCCGCTACTACTCCCTGCACTGCCTGGGGGAGTTCGGGGCGATAGCCCACCACTGGTTCGACAAGGTGACCCTGTACGGCGGCGGGGCCGACATCGACTACGGGCGGGGCGAGCTGACCTCCCCCTACCGGGTCGCCTACTTCGGCAAGGCGGCCTTCCGGGTCGGCTCCGCCGAGATCCCGGTGGAGGAGCTGATGTTCCGCGCCGCCGCCGACGTGCTCGCCGAGGTGACCACCGGATTCGACCCCGGCCGCCACCTGGTCGTCGAATCCGGGGTCGTCGACCACCGGGGCTCGGGCCGCGGCGCCTCCCGCTACCAGCCCGCCACCACCGCCGACCTGGTCCCGCTGCGCGCCCCCGGGCTGGTCTCCAACGACACCAACCTGCTGCACGGCCACGCCCCGCTGTCCCGGCTGGAGAACGCAGTGCTGGGCCTGGAACGCCTGGTCAACGGGGCCGCGTTCAAGGAACGGCACCCCGACAGCGGCTGGGACGTCAAGGTGTTCGGCAGCCGCCGCGGGGAAGCGTTCAGCCTCGTCGTCAACATGCCGTTCCTGGCGGCCCACATCACCTCCATGGACCACTACCTCGCCCGCAAGGCCGTCATCCAGGCGGAACTGGAGGAGGCCGTCGGCCGGCTCGGCATCGGCGACCTCCGGATGCTGATGAACGCCACCGACCGCAACGGGCGCCCCTACCTGACGGCCCTGGGCTCCGTCGCCGACACCGGGGACGTCGGCGTCGTGGGCCGCGGCAACCGGGTCAACGGACTCATCACGCCCATGCGGCCCATGAGCATCGAGGCGCCGGCGGGCAAGAACCCGCTCGACCACACCGGCAAGATCTACAACGTGCTCGCCGCCCGGCTCGCCCGGCAGGTGCACGAGGAGTTCGGGGGCCCCGCCCAGGTCCACGTCTTCACCTCGAAGGAAGCCCCGCTGGAGCGTCCCGACGAGGTCGTCGTGACCAGCCCGCGCGCCGACGAGGACGCCCTCGCCGCGCTGGTGGACAAGGCCGTGGCCGCCACCGGGGACCTGACCGCCGAATTCGTCGAGACGGGCATCACCCTGTGGTGAACGACCCCGTGGTGAACGCCCCCGGCGCACGGACCCTGGTGGCCGCCGCCCACGCCACCGGACGCCGGCAGGACACCGGAGCGGCGCCCCGTCCCGCACCCGACGGCGGCAGCCACTTCACCGTGCTGGTCAAGCCCGAGGTGCTCACCCCCGGCGCCGCGGCCGACGCCCTCGCGCAGACCCTGCGGGTGCTCGACGCGGGCGGGGTCCGGGTCCTGCGCCTCGTCCTGACCCCGGCCGCGGACTTCGCCGTACGGGGCCACCTGCACCTGCACTACCCGCGCCTGCACCGGGTCGCCGCCGACGGGGCCCCCGCCCTGACCTCGGGGGCCCGGCGGGAACTGGCCGCGCTCACGGACGCCACCGGGGCCGAAGAGGCGCTCGGCGCCCTGGACGCCATGAGCAGGGACCCGGAGCTCACCCCGCCCGAACTGGAGGAACGCTGCCGGAAGGCCGGCATCCACAAGCTCGGCTCCGGCTCCTACGCCTCGGTGACGGAGCTGCACGGGCGCCCCGTCGCCGTACTGAACGGCTTCCTGCCCGCCCTGGCCGGCGGCTACGCGGAGCCCGGGGCCCTGGCCGCCCTCGTCGAATGCCACAGCTCCCGGGAGATCGCCGACCTGCGCGAACACCTCCTGGGCGCCCTCCACCCGGACGCCGCGGACCCCGCCACCCTGCGCGGGACCCTCGCCGACCGCATAGGCCGGCGGCACGGCATCCTGCTCTCCGAAGGCCGCAACGGCGTCCACCTGTCGGCCGGCCACCTGGAGGGCATGTTCCAGGCCTGGCGCCACTTCGCCGCCCCCGACGGCCACGGCATCGACAGCACGCCGCTGGGCCGGGCCCTGGCCCGCGCCGGGGTACCCCTCGCGGCCGTCCGGCACCTGGCCGCCGACCCCGACCTCGCCGGGGACCGCGGCGGGACACTGGCCCCGCACGGAGCCACCGAGGGCCTGCGCCGCGACGAGGTCCTCGACCGGGTCCGGCAGTGGGCCGGGACCCTCACCGGGAAGGGAGAACGGCCGTGAGCGGATCCGTACGCGGGCTCGCCGGACGCACCGCGGTGGTCACCGGCGGCGCCCAGGGCATCGGCGCGGCGGTCACCGAACGGCTGTGCGCCGAGGGCTGCCGCGTCGTGGTGTTCGACAAGAGCGAGGGCCACGGCCTCGACGCCGCCGCGGCCCGGCGCGAAGAGGGCCACGAGGTCCACCTGGCCGTCGGCGACGTCAGCGACCCGGCCGCCGTCCGGCAGGCCTTCGCCGGACTTCCCGGGGGCTGGCCCCCCGCGACGCTGCTGGTGAACCTCGCCGCGGGCTTCGTCTTCAAGGGGCTGGAGGCGACGCCCGCGCAGTGGCACGCCGCCCTCGACCCCACCATCGTCGGACTCTCCCTGGTCACGGCGGAGTTCGTCGCCGCACTGCCCGAGGACGGCGCCGACGCCGCCATCGTGAACATGGCGTCGATCTCGGCCCACATCGCGCAGAGCGGCTACCTCACCTACAACACCGGCAAGGCGGCCGTCCTCGGCTTCACCCGCTGCGCCGCCCAGGACCTGGCTCCGCGCGGCATCCGGGTCAACTCGGTGAGTCCGGGGACCGTGTGGAACGCCAACAACGAGCGGTACCACCGCGAGGCCCTCGGCCTCGACCGGACGGCGGCCGAGGCCGCCCCCGAACACGGCGGGAAGTTCCTGCTGCGGCGCTTCGCCGATCCGGCGGAGGTCGCGGCACCCATCGTGTTCCTGCTCTCCGCTGAGGCGAGCTTCATCACGGGCACCGACCTCGCGGTCGACGGCGGATATCTGGCGGTGTGACACGGTGATCGATCTCCACACCCAGCACGACCGGTGCGGCCACGCCACCGGATCCCTGCGGGACTACGTCACGGCGGCCCTCGACCGGGGCGTCCACGTCCTGGGCCTGTCCGACCACGCCCCCATGTTCGCCTCGGAGGAGGACCAGGCGCTGCCCCGGGTGGCCATGCCCAAATCGGAGTTCCCGGCCTACCTCGCCGAAGCCCTCGCCCTCAAGGCGGAGTTCGAGGGCCGCATCGAGATCCTCGTCTCCGCCGAGGCCGACTACCTCCCCGGCGCGACGGAGCCCTACCGCCGGGCGCTGAGCGGCCTGCCGCTGGACTACGTCATCGGTTCGGTCCACATGTTCGAGGGCCGGGACATCTTCGACACCACCCGCTGGGAGGGCGTCGAGGAGGCCGAACTGCCGCTCGTCAAGGCGCGGTTCTTCCGCCAGGTGGCCGCCTCGGCGCGGTCCGGGATCTTCCACGTCATGGGTCACGTGGACGCCCTCAAGGGCAACCACCCCGTCCTGGGCGCCGTACCCGCGCCCGCCGCCACCGACGAGATGCTCCGCGCGATCCGGGACCACGGGGTCGTGATGGAGCTCAACACCTCCGGCGTCACCAAGAAGTGCGGCGGCTGGTACCCCGAGCCGGAAGTGCTGGAACGGGCACACCACTTCGGGGTGCCGATCACCTTCGGCTCCGACGCGCACGTCCCCGAACGCGTCGCCGACCAGTACGAGGAGGCCGTCGAGGTGCTGCGCGCCATCGGCTTCCGCACCTGGACGGTGTTCCGCCGGGGGATCCCGCGCACCCTGCCCCTGGCGTGACCGACCCGCCGCCCTCCGCCCGCACCCCCGACCGCGCACCCCCGACCGTTCCCTGGAGCCCGCATGCAGGCCCTCGCCCTCGCCGCCCACGACCCCGTCGCCGCGACCACCCGCTTCCTGCGAGTCCGCGGCCACCCCCTGAAGATCGTCACCGATTCGCCCGGCGCCGACGGCCTGGTCTCGGAGACCTTCTCCCCCCAGGGCATGCTGGGCGTCCTCGACTCCCCGTACGAACCCGGCCCGGACCTCACCGTCGTCGACCTCGCGCGCGAGCCCGCCGAGATCGACGCACTGCTGGGCGAGAGCGCCACGGCCGCCGTCCGGGGGGAGTACGAACTCACCCGCGGCTACCGGCTGCCCCGGTACACCGCCGCCACCCACACCGTCTTCACCCTGCGCGACGTGAACGCCGACGAGACGGCGGCACTGGTGCGCACCGAGGGCCGCGTCACCATCGTGCGGCCCCCCTCGAACCTGGGCGACCGGTGGCTCACCCGCATCATCCGCGACGTGGCCACCCGCATCGCCAAGGCCGAGGGCTCCCTCGTCCTGCACTCCTCGGCGTTCGTCCACGAGGGCGGCGCCCACCTGGTCGTCGGCGACTCCGGAGCGGGCAAGTCCACCACCGCCGTCGCGCTCGCCCGCCTGCTCCCCTCGGCCGGCTGGATGGGCAACGACCGCATGCACCTGGACCGGCGCGAGGGCGCGTACCAGGTGACGGCCTGCCCGCTGCCGCTCGCCATCAACAAGGGCTCCCTCGACGTCATGGGCGTCACCGGCTTCGAGGACTGGTCCGTACGGGCCGGGTTCCCGCCGCCGGACTCGGACTGGGACCGCTTCCAGGGCGAGGAGAAGCTGAAGCTGAGCTCCCGCGAGGTGCACCGCCACCTCGGCGTGGACGTGGTGCCCGCGGCCCCGCTCGCCGGTGTCGTCCTGCCGCGCGTCGACCTCACGGCGGGCTTCTCCCTGGAACCGGCGGACCCCGGCCACACGGCCGAGGTGATCGGCCGCAACTGCTTCTCGCTCGACGACAACCTCTACGGCGAGGACTGGCTGGAGGTACCCGTCCGGCACCCCGGCCCGCCCCCGTCGCTGGACGACTTCCTGGCACACCTCGCGAAGCTGCCCGTCCTGCGCTGCACCCTGGGCGGCGCGGCCGACGTGGCGCGGCTGGCGCGGGGATTGCGGGCCGCCGCGCGGAGGTGACGCCGCTCAGCGCGCGGGGCGGGGGCGGCGGCCGGACGGCAGGGCCGCCGCCACCCGGGCCACCCGTTCCAGGTTGCCGGGGAAGCGCGCCCAGAACCGCGCCACCCAGTCGAGGTACCACGGCACCAGGTCCGGGCCGCGCTCGCCCAGCAGCCGCAGGTGCTCCTCGCGCGGGAGGAACCACAGGGCGCCCAGCCGGGCCAGGTCCGCCGCGCCGGAGCACGGCAGGCCCGGCCCGGTGCGCAGCTGCTCCAGGAAGGCCCGCACGGCGGCCGGATCGAGCACGAAGTCGCCCCGCCCGGCGCGGCAGGTGAGCCACAGCGCCTTGGCCGCGTCGGCCGGGCGGCGGGAGAAGCCCGCCTCGTCCCAGTCGATGACGGTCAGCGGGCCGCGCGTGCCGGCGCCGCGGATCAGGTTGCGGCCGTGCAGATCGCCGTGGTGGACCACCACCGCGTCCGTACGCGTCAACCGGGCGGCCCCCGCCAGCAGTTCGCCCAGCCGGAGCTCCGCGGTCCGGGCCAGGGGCGCCCACCGTCCGGTCAGGAAGGGGGCGGCGAGGGCCCGTTCCCGTTCCCCGTCGGCCAGCCACGCCGACGCGTAGTCCCCCACGGTGTCCTCCGCGACGGCGCGCCCGGCCGCCCGCCCCGCCAGCTCGGCGAGGACCCCGGCCAGCGCGGCGGCGTGCTCCCGCGCGTCTTCGGAGGCCGCCCCGGGCACGAACGGCCGGACCACCACCAGCCGCGGCCGGCCGCCCGGGTGCAGCCCGAGGTCCAGCACCGGCGGGTACCAGGAGCAGCCGCGCAGCGCCGCGTCCACGGCGCTGACGCGGCGCAGTTCCACGGCCCGGGAGCGCTCCGGGCAGTGCACCTTCACCGACAGCTCCCGGTCCCCGTCGGCGAGCCGGTACGAGGCGTTGACGCCCCGCCCCTCCAGGGCCCCGGCGCGCCCGTCCGCGATGAGCTCCATCACCCGTGCGACGCCCGGCCCCCCGGTCGCCGCGCCGGATCCCGGGCCGCCGCCCGGCGCGCTCACGCCGCGCCGCCGTCCCCGCTCCCGGCCGCGTCCCGGTACCCGGCGTCGCACCACGCGTCGACCGCGGCCGCCATCCGGGACACCGGCTCGGAGCTGTCCAGCCGCAGCACCGGGCACGGCCGCTCGGCCAGCCAGCGGTCGTCCACGTCCCGGCTCCGGCCGGTGACCGCGCTCTCGTCCCAGCCCCGCGCCCAGTCCAGGAACTCCCGGTGCGCGCCCTCCAGCAGGCCGCCCCGCGCGATCGTGTCCCCGTACCGGACCACCTCGCGGCGCATCAGCCGGTCCATGCGGCGGTCCCCTTCCAGGGACAGGTACACGACCGCGTCGACGCGCGCGATGACCCCGTCGCCCCAGCCCCGCAGCGAGCCCGACAGGACCCACGCGTCACGCGGCACGAACAGGGCCTCCATCAGCGCCAGCCGTTCCCCGGCGGGGCGCTTGTGGGTGTAGGGCGGGGAGGTCGGCAGCCACAGGTAATCGTCCACGTCCGCGTGCGGGACGGCCCAGCGGGAGGCCAGCGCACGGCCCAGGGTGGTGGTCCCCGTACCGCTCGGCCCGGTGACCAGCAGGCGGCGCCGGCGCATGTACGGTCTCCCCTCGTCGTGCCCGGGCGCACCCGTGCGCGCCCGGCCGCCGCGCCCCGCCGCCGACCCGGCCGGGGGGCCCGTCCGCCTCCGATCCTAGGGGCCGCAGCGCGCCCGCCGGGGCGGACGGCCGGATTGCGACCGCAGACAGATCCCGCCGGCGCGGATACTGTCGCCCGCATGCCGACCGCGCTCGTGACCGGTGTCTCCCGCGGCCTGGGCGCCCACCTGTGCCGCGCGCTCAAGGCCGGCGGGTACCGCGTGCTGGGCGTGGGCCTGGCCGCGGCCGGCGGACACGACGCGCTCGACGACTACCGGCCGGTGGACCTGCGCGAGCCGCTCCCGCGGGACCTGTTCGCCGCCGAGGACGTCGACGTCCTCGTCAACAACGCCGGCGTGTACCTGGACGACCCGCGCCGGGGCTACGGCGACCTCTTCGCGCTCTCCCACGACGACCTGCGCGACACCTTCGAGGTCAACCTCTTCGGCGCGGCCCGGCTGGTCCTGCGGTACGCGCCGCAGATGCGGGCGCGGGGCGCCGGGCGGATCGTCTGCGTGTCCTCCGGCATGGGACGGCTCCAGGACGCCGACGGGGCCTCCTTCGCCTACCGCTCCTCGAAGCTGGCGGCCAACTCCCTGGTCCTCGCCGTGGCCCGGCACTTCGCGGCGGGACCGGGGGACCTGTCGGCCTTCTCCTACTGCCCCGGCTGGATCCGTACGGGCATGGGCACGTCGGCCGCCCCGCACGAACCCGCCCCGGCCGCCGCCGACCTGGTCCGGCTGCTCGGCGCGCCCGCCGGGGACTCCAACGGCCGCTTCTTCCGGGGCCTGCGGGAACTGGGCTGGGACACCCGCGGACCCTGGGTCGGGGACGGGCCCGCGCCGCCCGAGGCGCCCTTGTCACCGACCGACCCGCCGACCTAGGCTCGCGGCGGACATATCACCTGGCCGGACCGGACGGTACCGGGGGGAACCACCCCCACGCGGTTCGCCGCCACCACGCCGAGCCACCACGCCGAGCCACCACGCCGACGCCGCCCGTCCGCGCGCGGACCCACACCCCGGGGTGATGCACCGAGATGACCGCTCCCGCCGCCACGCACCACTACGTCGTCCGTTCCCCCTTCGCCCGTACCGGCCTCAGCTGCCCGCGCCCCGTCGCCGAGCACATCGACCGCCTCGCCGCCCCCTACCTGACCCTCGCCCCCGGCCCCCGGGAGCCCGGCGTGTGGCGGACCATCGCGGACGGGGCGCCCCCGGGGGAAGCCGTCGCGGAATCGGTCGCCGCCCAGGGCGAGAGCGCCGTGGACTACGCCGTCGACCATCCGCGCAAGGAGCTGTACCACCTCGCCCCCCGCGGGGAGGCGTGGGTCACCCAGTCGCTGCTGCGCGCCACGCGCGCCATCCACCGCTGCGCGGCGAGCCGTCAGGGGGTCCTGTTCCTGCACGCCGGCCTGGTCCGGCTCGGCGGCCTGGGCGTCGCCGTGGTCGGCGGGAGCCGGGCCGGGAAGACCTCGTTCGTCATGGCCGCCGTCCTCGGCGGCGCGGGCGTCATGGTCTGCAACGACGACGTCAGCCTGACCGCGGACCGGGACGGCACGGTGACCGGCGCGGGCTGGCCCCGGTCCGTCTCCGTCCGCCTCGACACGCTCGACCTGCTGTTCGGCGCGCGGCGCGCCCGGGCCGTGCGGGACTCGCTGACCCATCCGGCCAACGAGACCCTGCTCAGCCTGCGCGACGCGGGTGTGGAGCGGCACGGGACCGCCCTGATCTACCCCTGGGAGTACGCGGACCTGCTGGGAAGCGGGATCGGCAGTTCGGCCCGCGTCGACGTGATCGTCCACCTGAGCCTGGCGGACGACCCGTCGGAGGCAGACCTCGCCCCCGTGGCGGCCGCCGACCGGGCCGCGCTGCTCGACCGGCACGTCCTCGCGCTGCCCAACAAGCACCTCAACATCTTCGGCCACGAGCCCGACCCCGACCGGCTGGACCGCACCCGGCACGCCCTGACCGCACTGCCGACCTTCCGCTTCCGCTACGAGTTCCGGGACGTCCGCCGCCAGGTCGACCGGCTCGCCCGCCACCTCCACGCCCGCATCGCGACGCCGTGACGTCCCGGCCCGGGCCGGGACCCGGCCCCGGCCTCCGCCCCGGTCCCGCTCAGAGGCCGAGGCGCACGGGCCGCCGCGGAACCCCGTCGCGGAGCAGCGCCGTCAGCGGGGTCGCCAGGTCGCGCGGCGAGAAGAGGTCCGGGCCTTCGTACTCCACCACCTCCCGCAGCGGCCACCAGCGCAGACCGTGCATGTTCTCGGCGGCCAGGGCCGCGTCGTCCAGCCGTCCGCGCGGGGCGAACGGCCCGGTCCGGACCAGGAAGTAGTCGTTGACGACCCCGTCGTGCCCGCGGCTGATCCCGGGATCGAGGATCTCCTGGTGCCAGACGTGCGGCGGCGCGCCGGTGACGGCCAGGCCCACCTCCTCGTCCAACTCCCGTGCCAGGGCGCCCAGGAGGGTCTCACCCGGCTCGACACCGCCCCCGGGGGCGGCCCACACCACGAACGGCCCGGCGGGGCCCGGGAGCACGAAACGGCAGAGCAGCAGGCGGTCGGCCGGGTCCAGGACGAGCGCGCGCACCGCATGCCGGAGGTTCACCTCGGTCATCGGGCCACGGTACCCACGGATGGCGATACAGGAGTCATATCCGGACACCACGCGCCCGCGCAGCGGCCGGAATCGCGGCCTTGATCCCCCGATCACCCCTCTTCTACGGTGAGCCGCGCCCACCACCCCACCCCGACCCGCCCATCGAGAGGGGACCCGTGGTCCTGCCTTCCTTCCGTACGCACATCTCCGCCGTCCACGGCATGGACGGCTTCGACGAGGCCGAGGTGCTGGAGAAGATCCACCTGACCGACGCGGACGTCCTGATGCTGTCGGGCTCGCTCGTCGACGGCTCGGGCACCCCGTCGTCCGACTTCGACTTCTCCGTCATCGCCCCCGCGCGGGACGAGCGGTTCCACCGGGACACCTTCCCCCGCGATCAGCACATGCGGTACTACACCAGCGGCGACCGGGTGCGGGCGAGCTTCGACTACCTCCCGCACAGTTTGCTCGGCGTCGACGTCGAGTACTGGACCGCGCCCGAGATCACCGACATGCTCGCCGCGCACGGCCGCCTCTACGCCCACCTGCGCGGACGCGCCCGCAAGTCCTCCGCCTTCGCCGCCTCCGCCGTCGACTTCCGGCTGCTGTCCCGGCTGACGTACGGCGTCCCGCTGACCAACCCGGCCGCGTACGAGGAGATCACCGCCGGCCTGCGCCCGGGCGAGGTCTGCTACACCGCCTTCCGCACCGCCGTCGGCAGCTACCCCGACTTCCGCGACCTGGCGGGCATGTGGGCCCAGGGCGACCACGCGTGCGCGCTGGGCGCCGCCCGCAAACTCGGCGCCGACACCTTCCGGGGGCTCACGCACGTCCACGGCAACACCAACCGCAACCCCAAGTACCTGCCGAGGTTCCTCTCCCGGCTCCCCGAACCGCTCACCGCGCTCGCCGACCGCTACCGGCGGCTGAGCACCCTGGGACCGGCCTCGCCCGACGCCGTCGGCGCCACCGTGCTGGAATGGCTCGACCTCATCGACCTCGCCTTCGCCGCGATCCGCGCCGCCCGCGACGGCGCCGAGGCCTTCGTGGGGCGCGAGGAGTTCCTCGGAGTGCTCGGCGGCGAACTCCACCGGACGATGAGCTGGAACGCGGAGATCTCCAACGAGTACGCCTTCCGTGCCCGCGAGGCCACCGACGACGTACCCACGCTGCGCGAGCTGCTCACCGCCCTGGAGAAGCGGGCCGAAGCCGCGCACGGACTTCCGCTGCGCCAGTGGGCCGCCGCCCGCACGGCGCCCGCCGGCGAGAACACCCCATCGCACTGAGGAGTCCCACGTGTGCCGCATCTACGGCTACTTCGGGCTCGACCTCGGCGTGGACGCCCTCGACGCCGCCCGGGACGCCCAGCTCCCGGGCGGCCCCGACCAGCAGCGCCACGTCCGGGGCGAGCACTGGGGCCTCGGCTGCAACCGGCTCTCCATCCAGGACCCGGACCACGGCCGCCAGCCGTTCACCAACGCCGACGCCACCGTCCACGCCGTCTTCAACGGGGAGATCTACAACTTCCGCGCCATCAGGGAGGAACTCGCCCGGCACGGCGTCCACGTCGAGGGGGACAGCGACGGCTCCGTCCTCGTCCCCTACTACGAACTCCACGGCGACCGCTTCGTGGACCGCCTCGAAGGCATGTACGCCATCGCCCTCGTCGACCGGCGCACCGGACCGCCCCGGCTGGGGCTCTGGTGCGACCCGCTCGCCGTCAAGAGCCTCTACTACGCCGCCACCGACCGCGGCGTCGCCTTCTCCTCGGAACTCTCCGGGCTCGCCCCGCTGCTGCGCCGCCCCCCGGCCGTCGACGAACTCGCCGTCGACCACTACATGAACTGGCAGTGCCTGCCCGACGGTTCCTCCTGGTACGCCGGAGTGTCCTCACTGCGCCCCGGCGAACACCTGGTCCACGACGGCCGCGCCGCCCGGCGCGCGCTGCCCGGCGACCCGGACCCGCGCGAGGCGGACGCGTACGCCGTGGACCCGGGAGCCGCGGACGCGGAACACGGCCCGGCCCGGCTGACCGCCCTGCTGGCCGGCGAGGTCGCCCGGATGACCCTCCAGGAAGCCCCCGTCGCCGTACAGGTCTCGGGCGGGCTCGACTCCGCCGTCCTCGCCACCCTCCTGGGCCGGCTGCGCCCCGACGTCACCGGCTTCCACGTCACCCACGAGGGACGCCACGACTCCGACGAGGAGCACTACGCCCGCCGCGCCGCCGCCCACGCCGGCATCCCGCTCGACGTGGTCGAGATCCGGGAGGCCGAACTCCCCACCCTGGTACCCGAGATGGTGCGCGCGCTCGGCGCGCCCAACGCCACCCCGCACGCCCTCAGCGCCTACGTCCTGTTCCGGCGGATCGCCGGCCGCGGCCTGCGGGTCTGCTTCACCGGCGACGGCGCCGACGAGCAGTTCGGCGGCTACCGCCGCTACACCACCGCTCTCGCCGCCACCGACGGCGCCTGGCGCCGGCGCTACCTCGACCGGCTCTCGCTGGTCCCCGAAGCCGAGTACCGGGGCCTGTACACCCCCGAGTACCGGGCCCTGCTCGACGCGCGGGGGAGCAGCCGGCAGCGGTCCCTGGAACTGCTGGAGCGGCCTGCCCCCTCGCGGCTGGAACAGGTCCTCGCCTTCGACCGGCTGCACAAGCTGCCCGGGCTCAACCTGCGCAAGCTCGACCACCTCGCCATGGCGCACGCCGTCGAGGGCCGGGTGCCCTACTGCCAGCCCGCCGTCACCCGCTTCGCGCGGCGCACCCGGGACGCCTGGAAGGTCGACGGCCCGCGCCGCAAGCGGATCCTGTGGGACGCCGGAGCGCCCCTGGTGCCCGAGGCCGTCCGCACCCGAGACAAGCAGCCGTTCACCTTCCCCGTACGGGCCTTCATGGCACCCGGCACCGCACTGTGGGACTTCGCCGCCGCCACCCTGGCCCGGCCCCGCCTGTGCGCCGCCGGGTTCCTGGACGCGGCGGCCGTGCGGGCCGTCCTCACCGAGCACGGGCGCGGCCGCGACCACGCCCGCCTGCTGTGGGGTCTGATGGTCCTGGAACTCTCCCTCCCCTGACCCGTCCCACCGGAAAGGCGTCCCCCGTGCGCACCCTCCACGTCGTCACCCACCCGGAAGCCACCCACCATGTCGAGGGGCTGGTCGGGGGGTGGCACGACTCCGACCTCACCCCCACGGGCCTGCGCGAGGCCGCCGCCATCGCCCGGGCGCTGCGCGCCGCCGTCCCCGAGGGGGCGCAGGTGGAGCTGATCTCCTCGGACCTGCTGCGGACCCGGCGCACCGCCGAGGAGGTGGGCGCCCTGTTCGACGTGAAGCCCGTCCTGGACGAGCGGCTGCGCGAGAAGTCCTACGGCGAGGCCGAGGGCAGGCAGCAGGCCTGGCTGGACGAACGCTTCCTGCCGCCGCCCGCCGTGGGCGACCGGATGGAGCACCGGGAGGGGATCGAGGGAGCCGAGACCAAGGCCGACTTCGCCCGCCGGGTCTACGCGGTCATGGACGAACTCCTGGACCGCCCCCGCGAACACCAGATCGTGGTGACCCACGGCTACGCGCTGACCTTCGTCGTGGCCGCCTGGATCGGCATGCCCGCCGAGTCGCTGGGCTACGTCAACTTCCGCGCGCCCTCGGGCAGCATCACCACGCTGCGCGAGGACGATTTCTTCCACAACCGCCAGGTCGTCCGCCTCGGCGACACCGGCCACCTCGACGGCCCCGCCTGACGCCGGTCCGCCCGGCTCCGTAAGACTTCCGTCATCGCGGCGTGCCTGGTCACGGGGGACGCGGCCCCGTTGAATGGCGGGGCATACGGACGACGGGGAAGGGCGGCGGCAGTGGGTACGAAGAAGCGCGGCAGGGGACCGGTGGCGGCGGGGGCGGCCGTCGCGGCGACGGCGGCGCTGGGCGCCGGACTGTACTGGTTCCAGCCGTGGAAGCTGTGGGCGGACGACACCGTCCGCGAGGCCCTGCCCTCCGCCGCGGCCGCCCCGGTCTCCCCGGCGGGCCCGCCGTCCGCGGCCGCCGGTCCCCGTACCGTCGCCGAGGGCGCGCTGATCAGCCACGAGCACACCACGACGGGCACGGCCAAGGTGATCCGGCTCCCCGACGGCAGCCACACCCTGCGCCTGGAGGGCCTGGACACCAGCAGCGGCCCGGACCTGCGGGTCTGGCTCACGGACGCGCCGGTGAAGGAGGGCGTGGCGGGCTGGCGCGTCTTCGACGACGGCGAGCACCTCAGCCTCGGCAAGCTCAAGGGGAACAAGGGCGACCAGAACTACGCCCTGCCGGCGGGCGTGGACCCCGCCGGGTACCGCAGCGTCACGATCTGGTGCGACCGCTTCGACGTCTCCTTCGGCGCGGCGCCCCTGACCGCCGTGTGACCACGGCGGTCAGGGGGCGTCACGGTCAGACGAGGTCGAACCGGTCCAGGTTCATGACCTTGTCCCACGCGGCGACGAAGTCCTTGACGAACTTCTCCTTCGCGTCGTCGGAGGCGTAGACCTCGGCGAGCGCGCGCAGCTCGGAGTTCGAGCCGAAGACGAGGTCGGCACGGGTGCCGGTCCACTTGACCTCGCCGGTGGCGGCGTCGCGGCCCTCGAAGGTGTTCTGGTCCCCGGCGGCGGCCGACCACGTGGTGCCCAGGTCGAGCAGGTTGACGAAGAAGTCGTTCGTCAGGGTGCCGGGCGCCGTGGTCAGCACGCCGTGCCGGGACTGCTGGTGGTTGGCGCCCAGCACGCGCAGGCCGCCGACGAGGACGGTCAGCTCGGGCGCGCTCAGGTTCAGCAGGTTGGCCCGGTCGACGAGCAGGTACTCGGCGGGCAGCCGGCTGCCCTTGCCGAGGTAGTTGCGGAAGCCGTCGGCGGCGGGCTCCAGCGCGGCGAAGGACTCCACGTCGGTCTGCTCCTGCGCGGCGTCCACGCGGCCCGGGGCGAACGGGACCGTGACGGGGGAGCCCGCGTCCTTCGCGGCCTGCTCCACGGCGGCGCCGCCGGCCAGCACGATCAGGTCGGCGAGCGAGATCCGCTTCTCGCCGCTCTGGGCGGAGTTGAAGGACTCCTGGATGCCGCCCAGGGTCCGCAGCACCTGCGCGAGCTGGTCGGGCTCGTTGACCTCCCAGCCGCTCTGCGGCTGCAGGCGCACGCGCGCGCCGTTGGCGCCGCCGCGCTTGTCGCTGCCGCGGAAGGAGGCCGCGGAGGCCCAGGCGGCGGAGACCAGCTGGGACACCGACAGGTCGGAGGCCAGCACCTGCTCCTTGAGGGCGGCGACGTCGGCGGCGTCGACCGGCTCGTGCGTCAGCTCCGGCAGCGGGTCCTGCCACAGCAGGGTCTCGGCGGGCACCTCGGAGCCGAGGTAGCGCACGGCCGGTCCCATGTCGCGGTGGGTCAGCTTGAACCAGGCGCGCGCGAAGGCGTCGGCGAAGTCCGCCGGGTTCTCGTGGAAGCGCCGCGAGATCTGCTCGTACGCCGGGTCGAAGCGCAGCGAGAGGTCCGTCGTCAGCATGGTCGGCGCGTGCTTCTTCGCCGGGTCGTGGGCGTCGGGCACGGTGCCGGCGCCGGCGCCGTCCTTCGGCCGCCACTGGTTGGCGCCGGCCGGGCTCTGGAAGAGCTCCCACTCGTAGCCGAAGAGGATGTCGAAGAAGCTGTTGTCCCAGGTGATCGGGGTGTCCGTCCAGATCCCCTCCAGACCACTGGTGATCGCGTCAGCGCCCTTGCCGGTGCCGAAGGAGTTCTTCCAGCCCAGGCCCTGCTGCTCGATCGAGGCGGCCTCGGGGTCGTTGCCGACGCTGTCCGCCGGGCCCGCGCCGTGGGTCTTGCCGAAGGTGTGGCCGCCCGCGATCAGGGCGACGGTCTCCTCGTCGTTCATCGCCATCCGGCGGAAGGTCTCACGGATGTCGCGGGCCGCCGCGATCGGGTCCGGGTTGCCGTTGGGGCCTTCCGGGTTGACGTAGATGAGGCCCATCTGGACCGCGCCGAGCGGGTTCTCCAGCTCGCGGTCGCCGCTGTAGCGCTCGTCGTCGAGCCAGGTGGTCTCGGGACCCCAGTAGACGTCCTCGTCGGGCTCCCACACGTCGGCGCGGCCGCCGGCGAAGCCGAAGGTCTCGAAGCCCATCTGCTCCAGGGCGACGTTGCCGGTGAGGATCATCAGGTCGGCCCAGGACAGGCTCTGGCCGTACTTCTTCTTGACGGGCCACAGCAGGCGGCGGGCCTTGTCCAGGTTGCCGTTGTCCGGCCAGCTGTTGAGGGGCGCGAAGCGCTGCTGCCCGGCCCCGGCGCCGCCGCGGCCGTCGCTGATGCGGTAGGTGCCGGCGCTGTGCCACGCCATGCGGACCATGAACGGGCCGTAGTGGCCGAAGTCGGCGGGCCACCAGTCCTGCGAGGTGGTCAGCACCTCGGCGATGTCCTGCTTCACGGCGGGCAGGTCCAGGCTCTGGAAGGCCGCCGCGTAGTCGAACGCCTCGCCGAGCGGGTTGGCCACGGCGGGGTTCTTCGCAAGGATCTTCAGGTTCAGCCGCTCGGGCCACCACTGACGGTTGCCGCCGCCCTGGGTCGGGTGCGGGGCGCGCTCGTGTGCGACCGGGCAGCCGCCCCCACCCTCCGATTTGGCGTCTACGACGATTGCATCATGGTTCTCAGACATGGGAATCCTTCCGGACCTGGTGGATCACACAACGCTCAGGAACTGCGTGCGGGTGTAAAGGGAGGGGTCGGGCAGCGGGGCTCTCCGGAACGGTGGCGGGTCGTCTCGACTCCGTCTCCTGCCGCTCCGGAGGCTTCCTGTCTCTTGGCTATCCAGGAAACCGATCCTACGATGGACAGAATCCAAGTCAAGATGGAGACCAAGTTCCTGTCCCCTCGGATTCTGGACGCGGGCCGGTAAGCTCCGTGCATCCCGCCGAACTGAATGGGTGAGCCGACATGAGTGACCTGCTGGAGCGACTGCGAGGACGCGGCTGGCGCATGACGTCCCAGCGGCGCGTCGTCGCCGAGGTCCTCGACGGCGACCACGTCCACCTCACGGCGGACGAGGTCCACGCCAGGGCGGCGGAGCGGCTGCCCGAGATCTCCCGGGCCACCGTCTACAACGCCCTCGGCGAGCTGGTCTCCCTCGGCGAGGTCGTGGAGGTCTCCACCGACGGCCGCGCCAAGCGGTACGACCCCAACGCGCACCACGCGCACGAGCACCTGGTCTGCTCCGGCTGCGGCCTGATCCGCGACGTCCACATGACGGGCGACCCGCTGGCCCACCTCCCCGTCGACGAACGCTTCGGCTTCACCGTATCCGGGGTCCAGGTCACCTACCGCGGACTCTGCCCCGCCTGCGCCGGGGCCTGAGCGGCCCTCCAGCGCCGCGCGAGGCCCCGGCCGGACCGGGGCGGATGCCCGCCCGGGCCCTGCCCGAACTCCGCTACCCGATCTCCACCACCCGCGCCCACGCGGGCGGTGCGTCCGGCACGTAGTCGGGATCGTCCTCCCGGTAGGCGGGCGCCCGGGGGAACAGCCCCACCACCGTCCGGCACGCCGGCCGCGTCGCGGGCCACGGGGTCTGGCCGTCCGTCAGCACCACGATCACGTCCGGCCGGGCCCCCGTGCGCAGCGCCCGTGCGAAGCCCTCGCGCAGGTCCGTACCCCCGCCACCGAGCAGGGTGATCCCCTCGGCGGCGCACAGCGGGTGCGCCACCCGGGCCGCCGCGTCGCACGACACCACCGAGACCAGGTCCCGGCGGCCGCCCACGGCACGCGAGATCGCGGCGACCTCCAGCAGGGCGCTGCCCAGTTCCGCGTCGCTCACCGACGCCGAGGTGTCGATGACCACGCACACCCGGGGCGGCCTGCGCCGCAGGCTGGGCAGGACGGCGCCGGGCACCCCCGCCGAACGCCGCGACGGGCGGCCGTAGCTGTAGTCCTCGCCCGCCCCGGAACCGGCGGCCGCCGACCGGACCGCGGCCCCCAGCAGCGCCCGCCAGGGCTGCGGCGGATGGAACGCCTCGCGCGCCCACCGCTGCCACGCCCGGGGCGCGTCGCCGGGGCGGCCGGCGATGCCCTGGGCGACCCGGAAGCGGACCGCGTCCTTCTCCTGCTCCGTGAGGCCGTCCGCGCCGTCCGGCCCCAGGTCCCATTCCCGTTCCAGCCCGTCGGAGCCGCTGCCGCAGTCCAGCCAGCCCAGATGGGTGGTGGCCGCCCCCAGCGTGAAGCGGGGCAGGTACTCCTCCATCAGCAGGCCGGGCGGCAGTCCGAGGTCGCCGGGCAGGAGGGCCCCCTCGGGCCGGGTCAGACCGTCGCCGAAGGCGTCGTCGTTGATCTCGAAGTCCGCGGCGATGTTCATCCGCAGCCGGTCCCCCGCGGAGGTCAGCCCCTGCTGCCGGGCCAGCCGCTCCCCGCGCCCGTGGTGGTCGCGCAACAGGTGCGACACCTCGTGGACCCACACCCCGGCCAGTTCCTCCACCGGCGTGCGGTCCACGAACCCGGGCGAGACGTAGCAGCGCCAGTGGCGGTCGACGGCCATCGTGGGCACCCGCCGCGACGCGACGGCGTGCAGCGCGAACAGGGCCGTGGCCAGGTACGGCCGGGCCCGGGCCGCGTGCAGCCGGGCGGCGAAGAGCTTGCCGGTGTCCAGCTCCGCGGCGGCACTCCCGCTCATGCGGACGCCCCCGCGCCGGCCCGGGCCGCGACCCGGTCCGCCGCCCGGTCCGCGCGCCGCGACACGCTCACCGCCCCCGCCAGCCGCTCGATCGCCTCCGGCACCTCCCAGTCCTCCCGGCGCAGCGAGGCCAGGGTGGTGGCGGGGACCACCACCAGGTCCGGGGCGCCCGTCTCCAGCGCCCGGACCAGCAGCGCCCACGCCGCGTCCCAGCGGGACTTCTCCGGGCGGGCCCGTACCGCGGCCACGACCCCGTCCAGCGCGGCCTGGCGCAGGTCACCCCGCTGCGGCAGTTCGCCGCCGGCCGGATCCGCCAGCAGCGTCTCGGGGTCCGGCAGGTCCATCCGGTCCAGCCAGGCCAGCAGTTCGAGCCCCGGGCCGTCCCCGACGGTGCCCCGCACCAGCAGCGAGAGCACCTCCCGGGAGGAGCCGGCGGCGGTCGCGAAGGCGGTGAGGCACAGGGCCATCTCCCAGCTGCGCGGCGACGGCCACGGACCGCCCCGGCGGGCTTCGCCGCCGGGCAGCAGGTGGACGAGCGTCGGCCGGGCGGCGAGCAGCCCGCACACCGCGCGCCGCCCGAACGCGACGGCCTCCGGCAGCCGTCCGGGGTCCAGTTCGGGCAGGGTGGCGCGGGGCCAGGTCCCGCCGAGGCCGCGTACGACGACCTCGTGGTCGTGCGTCCACTGGAGGTGGACGAACCGGTTGGCCAGGGGAGGGCTCAGCTCCCAGCCGTCGGCCGCCGAGGAGCGGGGGTTGGCGGCGGCCACGATCCGCACCCCGGACGGCAGCCGCAGCGAGCCGATCCGCCGCTCCAGCACGAGGCGGAGCAGGGCGGCCTGCACGGCGGGCGGGGCGGTGGACAGCTCGTCCAGGAACAGCAGCCCCCGGCCCGCCCGCACCAGGCGCACGGCCCAGTCCGGCGGGGCCATCGGCACGCCCTGCTCGGCGGGATCGTCCCCGATGACGGGCAGTCCGGAGAAGTCGGACGGCTCGTGGACGCTGGCGATGACCGTGGTCAGGGGAAGGTCCAGCGCGGTGGCGAGCTGGGTCAGCGCGGCGCTCTTCCCGATCCCCGGTTCGCCCCACAGGAGCACCGGCAGGTCGGCGGCCACGGCCAGGGTCAGGGCTTCCAGCTGTGCGTCGGGACGCGGTTCGGTGGTGCTCTCGCGCAGCAGGGCCAGCAGGTCCGTGGCGACGTCGAGCCGGGAGGGCGGGGCGGCTGCGCGCGCGCCGCCGGGGGCGGGGACGGGCGAAGAGGGCGCGGAGGGCACGGAGGGCACGGAAGACATGGGTGATCACCTTGGGGTTCGAGGGGGCGAAAGGCAGGGGGGATCCGGTCCGGCGCGGGCCGGGCGCGGGGGAGGTCAGGGCGGAGGGGGAGCCGGGCAGGTCAGCGGGTGGCCGCGGGCCGCGCGGGACGGGGGCGCCGGGGGCGGGCGGGCACCGGACCGAGCCGCCGGCCCGGCCCGCGCCCGATCAGCCCCGCCCGGAACATCCCGTACGTGACGCGCCGCGCCGCGGCCGCTGCCAGCTCGTCGCGCAGGGCGCCCTCGCGGAGCACCGCGGCTGGCCCGAGGAGGCCCTCGACGACGGCCAGCGCACCGGCGGTGTCCCCGTGGACGAGGCGTTCGCGGACCCCGGAGAGGCAGTCGGGACGCCGGTGCGCCTCGTCGATGGCCCGCAGACAGGGCAGGGGAGGGCCGCCCAGCGCGACCAATAGGTCCTCGCGCCGGAGCTCGCCCGGGTCGTGGTCCAGCGGGACCAGCACCCCGTCCACCAGGCCGATCCGGTGCACGGCCCCCCGGCACTCCACGAGCCGCGGCCCGCCCGGCGGGTCCGGGGGCGGCGCGGCCGCGGCCGGATGGTCCGGAGCCAGGGCGCGGGCGACCAGCGGGTGCAGCCGGCCGGCCGTGATCAGGCCGCCGCGCAGCAGTTCGAGGTCGGGCGGCACCCGGGTCGCCGCATCGGGCAGCACGGGCAGGCCCGCCACGGCCCCGTCCGCCACCGCCCCGTCCGCCACGACGGCGGTCCGCGCCGGACGCCCGGGCCCGTCCGCCCCCACCTCCAGGACCAGCCGGTGCCCGGTCCCGTACCGCACGGCGACCCGGCCCTCGGGCCGCCCCGCGTCGGCGCGGAGCAGGAGCTCCGCCTCCGCCGCCCAGCGGTCCACGGCCCAGCCGCCCCCGGGCGGCCCGGCCCCCGCCGGGAGGCCGTCCACGAGGGCGCGGGCACCGGCGCCGGGCGGCCCGCCGGCCCCGGAGCGCTCGCGCAGCTCGTCGCTGCGGCGCGCGTCCCACAGGTGGCGATGCAGGTCGAAGCGGTGGCGCCGGTCCGGACGCGGATGCGGGTGGCGGAGGTCGGCGGGCCCGGGGCGGGAGCGGTCCCACAGCGCGAGTTCGAACCGCTGCCCGGAGTCCGCCCACGCCGGCGGGGTGCGGACCACGAGGTGGACCGGGCCCGAGCCGTCGTACCCGGCTCCCTCGTACCGGGCCAGGGCGAGGGTCAGCCCCGGCCGCAGCAGCCCGTCGGGGGCCACCCTCGGCAGGTGCCAGCGCAGCAGGTCGGGAGCCAGGTGACGCAGGTCTGAGCGGACCCGCGAGGCGAGTTCGCGGCCGTGGGTGCGCGCCACCGTACGCAGGTCGAAGCCGACGTCGACACCGGAGGCGGCGCAGGCCGCCGACCAGTCCCCGCCGTGGCGGCGGGCGGTGGCGGTCTCGATCATGGAGGGCGGCACGGCGAACTCGCGGACGCGCAGCCAGAGGGAAAGGCGGGAATCGCCGTTCGCGGGGTGAGGGAGCATCAGCGCTCACCTTGCGCGGACGGGACCCCCGATCTGTGAATGCGGTGAGTGGTCATCGCGGTGATCATAGGGGCGGCGAGCGGCTCCCGCCACGGATTAACCGGCGCACCCGTCCGGTCCGGCCCGCGGCGGGGCACGGGTGTGATGCCGCCCAATCCGGCCAACCCGTACGGACGCGGACTCCGGTCCGCCGACGGCCTCCCCGCCCCCGCGCCGCCCCCTCCCCGCCCCCGCCCCGGCGGCCCCCGGCGGCCTCCGGCCGCCGGCACGGAGACCGCGGGCCCGGCCGTCCGCTCCCGCGGAGCGGGCCCACGAGGGCTACGGAAACAGCCAAAGCGCCCCGGGCGGTGCCCGGGAGGCCTGTGTACCCTTCGCCGCGTGACGGTCTGTCACACGGGGCGGGGATGGGGCGAGGGGCGGGACGTGAGCGGGGTAGTGATCCACCTGCCGCGGGGGAGCGGCGACGCGGTGACCCTGCGGCTCGGGCCGGGGGAAACGGCGCGCTTCGGGCGGGGCTCGGAAACGACGCCGGTCGAACTGCTCCTCGTCGACGCGGCGATCTCCCGGCTGGCGGGGGAGATCAGGGTGACCGACGACCACTGGCAGCTCAGCAACCACAGCGCGACCCAGACCTACCTGGTGGAGAACCCGGAGGGCGCGGGCGAGTACCTGAGGGTGCCGCCGAGACGGGCCGGGGCGCCCATCCCCTTCGAGTTCTCCCGCGTCGTGCTGCCCACCCGCGGCGACACGACCGTCTCCTTCCAGGTGTTCGCGCCGGACCACGTCTACCTGGACCCGGAGGGCGCCGGCGGCCCCTGGGGGAGCCGCACCCTGACCGCGTACTCCCTCGACGAGACCGCCATCTACTTCCTGGTGCTGGTCGCCCTCTGCGAACCGCGGCTGCGCGACGAGTCGCCCGTCGCCGTGCCGACCACCCCCGAGATCGTCGAACGGCTCGGCGCCGTCCCCGGCTGCGCGCAGCTGACGGCCCGCGCGGTCAGCTCCCACATCGACTACCTCGCCGACGAGAAGATGCGGATCAGCGTCCCCGCCGACACCGGAACCGGCCGCGGCCCCCGGCGCAACGGCAAGCGCGAGTCGCTCGTCGGCCTCTCGCTGCGCTTCGGCCTCGTGCGCGAGGAGCACCTCGCGCTGCTGCCGCCCCGGGCCCGAGGAGCAGAGGGTGCAGCGCCCGGCCGACGCCTCGGGAGGTGACCGCCTCGCCGGTCTCCCGCCGGGCCACCACGTCGGCCGCTGGGAGGTCACCGGACCGATCGGGGCCGGCGGCTGGGGCACCGTCCACGCGGCCCGCCCCGCCGACGGGGACGCGGGGGCCGGTCCCCGGGACGTCGCCCTCAAACTGCTGCCCACTGGCGGACTCGGCCCGCTCCAGGCCCGCCGGGTGGCGGAGTCCGCCCGCCGCGAGGCCGAACTCGGGCGCCGGGCCCCGCACCCGAGGCTGATCCGGCTGCTGGACTCCTTCGTCCTGAGCGAACCGGACCACCCGCACCTCGACGGCGCGATCGTGCTGGTCATGGAACGGGCCGAGCACAGCCTGCGCGACCTGCTCGGATCCGCCCTCCCCGCAGCCGAGGGCGCCCGGCTGATCGAGGAGATCTGCGAGGGCCTGGCCCACCTGCACCGCAGCGGCTGGGTGCACGGGGACCTCACACCGGACAACGTCCTGATCATGGCGGACGGTTCGGTCAGGCTGGCCGACTTCGGGCTGGCCGCCGAACTGACCGGCACGCACGGCACCCACGGGTACGCGCCCCCGATGGGCACCCCGGACTACCTCCCGCCCGAGCGCTGGCGGGCCCCGCTCGGCGAGCTCGGCGTACGGGTCCGGCCCAGCGCCGACGTCTGGGCGCTCGGCGTCCTGGTCCACGAGGTGTTCGCGGGCGGCGCCGCGCCCTTCCCGGGTGCCACCGCGCTCTCGCGCCAAGCCGCCGTCCAGGAGTACGCCGACGGCCGCGTCCCGCTGCGCATGGACCACGCCGTCCCGCCGTTCTGGCGGGAGCTGGCAGCCGACTGCCTGGCTCCGACCCACGCCGCGCGCGCCCCGCACACCGCCGAGAGCCTCCTCGCCCGCATCGCGGCCCGGCCGGACCGGGCGGCGGCGGAGGGGGTGGGTGCGGCGCCGCCGGGTCCGGCGGGGCGGCCGGTGACGGCCCGGCGCCGCACGGCCCGCGCCGCCCTCGCGGCGGTTGCCGCGTGCGGGGCGGCGGCGGGCCTGTGGTCGTACGCCGTCCCGGGCGGTGCGGCGGGCGGGGCCGCGGGCGGGGAGCCCGGAGCGGGCGCCCGGGCCCCGGGCCGGATCAGGGTGTTCAACGCCGAGAAGAGCTGCCGCGAGCCCGGCGCCCGCGAGGCGCAGTGCAGTCTCGGCCTCGCGGTCGACCCCCTCAAGGCGTACGCCCCCGACAACGTCGTCCCCACCCGGGTCTGGCACGGAGAGGTCCTCGCCGTCGACTGCCTGCTGCCCCGGGGGATGCCCATCGTCGACGAATCGGACGCCGTCTCGCTGGAGTGGTACCGCGTCCGGCTGCCCGAGGGCGCCGCCCGCGCCACGGCCTGGCTGCCGGCCGTCCGTACGAAGGACCGCCCGGCCGTACCCGAGTGCCCGCGCCCCACCGCCACCGGACACTGACGGGCCGACGGCCCGCGGGCGGCCCGGCGGGAGTTCCCCGAGTCTGCCCGGCGGCGCCCGGCACCGCACTCCGGAGCGTTCCGGATGCCCGCGCCCCGTACGCCGCCGCTAGCTTGCGGTCTGCCCGTCCTCCCCCACGGCAGGAAGAGACCCCGGCAGATGCGTACCACGCGAACGACCCCGCCCGGCAGGGCTCTTGCCCTCGCCTCCCTCGCGCCCCTGGCCTCCCTCGCCCTGCTGGCGGCGGGCACCTCCGCGACGGCGGCCCCGGCCCGCCCGGCCGACGCCGTCCAGAGCTTCCGCAACCAGGCGACCGACCGCTGCATCGACGACACCTCCAACGGGTTCCGCACCTGGAGCTGCAACGGCAGCGGTCCGCAGCAGTGGAACGTGCACGTCTGGGGCGACGGCACCCGGCAGCTGCGCAGCGTCAACACGGGCCGCTGCGTCGAGGACACCGACAACGGCTTCCGCACCGTCGGGACCTGCAACTCCAGCCCCGAACAGAGCTGGTGGGTGAAGGTCTGGGGCGACGGCAGCGTCCGCCTCCAGAACCAGGCCACCGGACGCTGCATCGACGACAGCTCCCTGGGCTTCCGGACCTGGGCGTGCAACGACACCCCGTTCCAGAGCTGGTTCTGACACCCCCCCCCGCGACGAAGGAGCAGACAGGTGCGTGGCGCAGCCGCAACACCCCCACGGCCAGGAGCGGGACGACGTACGAGAGGGCGGATCGCGGTGCTCCTGGCCCTGGCCGCCGTGACCGCCCTGGCCCGGCCGGCCTGGGCCCGGGAGGCGCCGGTCGTGCCGGGTCCGCTCGGGCATCCCGCGACCGCCGAGATGTTCTGCGCGATACCCGCCGAACGGGACATCGCCGTCACCCGCACGGTGTACGAGGTCGGCCAGCGGCGCGGAGTCTCCGAGAAGGTGATGCTCGCCGGATTCGAGACCGGCTGGGTCGAATCCCGCATGAACAACCTGAACTGCGGTGACCGCGACTCGCTGGGCGTGTTCCAGCAGCGCCCCTCGCAGGGCTGGGGATCGCCGGAGCAGATCATGGACGTCGACTACGCGGCGAACAAGTTCTTCGAAGTGGCCCAGCAGATGGAGCCCGGCATGGAGGGCGCCAGCGCCGGCGAACTCGCGCAGGCCGTCCAGCGCTCCGCCTACCCGGAGCGCTACCCCCAGGCGGAGGGCGTCGCCCGGCAGATGCGGGACGAGGCCTTCTGGCCGTACGGCTCGATCGGAGCCAAGTACGGCGCCCTGGGCGGCCCCGACGGCCCCCTGGGCCCGCCGGTCCGCGCCGAGGAGGACGCCATGCTCGGCGGGCGGTTCCAGGCGTTCCGCAACGGGATCGTGATCTGGCGTCCGGATGCGGCGTTCGCGGTGTACGGGGAGATCCTGGCGCGGTTCTGGGCGACGGACGCGGAGCGGCGGTGGGGGTTCCCGACGATGGACGAGGCGGAGGCGGGTCTGTCGCCGGGTGGCAGCCGGGGGCGGTACCAGTTGTTCGAGCGGGGGTTGTTCCTGTGGTCGCAGCAGACGGGTGCGCATGTGGTGCACGGGGCGATCCAGGACGCGTTCCGCTCCAACGGCAATGAGCGTGCGCTCGGTTATCCGGTGACGGACGAGGCGGACGAGGGCGGCGACGGCAAGGTCCAGAAGTTCCAGAACGCGACGATCCACTGGAACCCCTCCCGGGGCACCTGGATCACCACCAACTGACCGGGAGGCAGCCATGAGAGCGCCGAACCTCCAGCGCGTGATCGGGGCGGCGGCACTGGCCCTGGCCGCCCTGGCGATGTCCCTCTCCGCACCGCAGACGGCGAGCGCCGCCGTGCCCGCCGGATCCGGTGCGGCCATCGCGTCCGGTGCGGCCATCGCGTCCGGTGCGATGATCGGCCGGGGCGAGGTGATGGACCGGGCCTGGTCGTGGATCGCGGAACAGGTGCCGTACGGCCAGAGCGGCTGTCACGAGAACCGGTTCGGCTGCTACCGGCCGGACTGCTCCGGATACGTCTCGATGGCCTGGAACCTCGACTCGTCCCTGACCACCTGGACCCTGTGGAACGTCACCTCCGACATACCCGTCGGCGAACTCCAGCCGGGCGACGCCCTGTTGCGCGACTCGGGAGGTACGGACCACGTCGCGCTCTTCGTCCGCTGGGCCGACGAGGCGCACACGCGGCCGGTGGTGCGCGAGACGTACGACTTCGGACACGTCCCCGAGGAACGGGTCTGGAACGACGGACTGCGGGGGTTCACCCCCCGCCGCTACGACCAGCTGGACGACCTGATGCCCTACGGCTCGATCGGCGCGAAGTACGACTCCCTCGGCGGCGTCGGCGGCCCCCTGGGGCCGCCCGTGTCCGGCGAACGCGATTCGATGATGGGCGGGCGGTTCCAGGCGTTCCGCAACGGGATCGTGATCTGGCGTCCGGATGCGGCGTTCGCGGTGTACGGGGAGATCCTGGCGCGGTTCTGGGCGACGGACGCGGAGCGGCGGTGGGGGTTCCCGACGATGGACGAGGCGGAGGCGGGTCTGTCGCCGGGTGGCAGCCGGGGGCGGTACCAGTTGTTCGAGCGGGGGTTGTTCCTGTGGTCGCAGCAGACGGGTGCGCATGTGGTGCACGGGGCGATCCAGGACGCGTTCCGCTCCAACGGCAATGAGCGTTCGCTCGGTTATCCGGTGACGGACGAGGCGGACGAGGGCGGCGACGGCAAGGTCCAGAAGTTCCAGAACGCGACGATCCACTGGAACCCCTCCCGGGGCACCTGGATCACCACCGGCTGATGGCCGGCAGATGACCGACCGATGGAGGAATTCGTGAGCGAGCACCACCCCACCCGCAGGAGCGTCCTCAGGTCCGTCGGCGGGCTCTCCGCCGCGCTGGCCCTCGGGGCCGGAGGCGTCCTCGCCTCCGCCGCTTCCGCCGCCGCGGTCGGCGACGCCGCCGGGCTGCACATCGTCGACCGCGGCGAGGGCGACCCCCGCATGTGGTACTACCGCTTCGCCACCAACGAGATCGGCTGGCAGCCCGCCGTCAACGTCCTGCTGCCCGACGACTACCACTACAGCGGGCGCACCTACCCCGTCCTCTACCTCCTGCACGGCGGGCTCCAGGACTTCATCACCTTCGACGTCGCCGGGGTCCGCGCCTGGACCGCGGGCAAGCCGATCATCGTGGTGATGCCCGACGGCGGACAGGCGGGCTGGTACTCCAACCCCGTCAGCTCCAACGTGGGCCCGCGCAACTGGGAGAGCTTCCACATCAACCAGCTGATCCCGTGGGTGGAGGCGAACTTCCGGACGTTCGCCGAGTACGACGGCCGCGCCGTCTCCGGCTTCTCGATGGGCGGCTTCGGCGCGCTGAAGTACGCGGCCAAGTACTGGGGCCACTTCGCCTCCGTCAGCTCCCACTCGGGCCCGGCCAGCGTGCGCCGCGACGGCGGTGCGGTGGTCCACTGGGCCAACCTCTCGTCCGCGGTCAAGGACCTGTCGGGCGGGACGGTCTACGGTGCGCCCTGGGACCAGGCCCGGGTGACGGCGGACAACCCGGTCGAGCGGCTCGAAAGCTACCGCAACAAGCGGATTTTCCTGGTCGCGGGCACCAGCCCGGACCGCACCAACGCGTTCGACACCTTCAACGAGACCCAAGTGCTGGCCGGACAGCGGGAGTTCCGCGGACTCCTCGACCGTGCGGGCATCCCGCACGAGTCGTACGAGGAGTCCGGGGGACACATCATCCGCGACTACATGTTCATCCGTGACATCGACGGCATCATCGGGCGCCTGCGCAAGGCCTGACCCGCCGGCCGGTCCCGCCCGGGGCCCCGCCCGCCCCCCGGCGGGCGGGGCCCCGGACGGCCGCTCGAGGTCAGCCGGTCAGGGCCCCGGTCCGGGGTGCGGGCCGGGCGGGCGGCGGGGCGAGGCGGCCCGTGCGGTGGAGTCCGTACAGCGCGGCCGAGCAGCCGAGGCCGAGGGCGACGAGCGCCAGCCAGGGGAGCGCTGACATCCCGGCCGACCGGGCCGCGTCCAGCGCGGCCCCCGTCAGCAGGTTGCCGAGCGCGATCCCCACCCCGCACACCGTGTTGTAGAGCCCGTAGTGGGTGGCGACGAGCCGGTCCCCGCACAGCCGGACGATGGTGTCCATCTCGAAGGGGTACGCGACCATCGTCCCCACCGCGAGCAGCAGCGCGGACAGCGCCGGGGGCCCGACGGCCAGCAGCCGCGCCACCGGTCCCGGGTCCGCCGCCGGCAGTGCGGTGGCGGCCAGCAGCGGCACGAACGCCACGCCCATGGCCAGCAGCCCCCAGGTCAGCGCCCGGCCCGGCGCCATCCGGGCCTTGCACCAGGCGGTGACCCGCGTCTGGAACAGGATCGTGCTGAGCCCCGAGACGGCGAAGAGCACCGCCACCGAGGCCGTGCCGAAGGCGCCCTCCCCGCCCAGCCGCCGGACCTCCAGCGGCAGCGCCAGGTACACCTGGAAGGTCAGCACGTACGAGCCGATCATGGCGAGCGAGAACAGCAGGAACGGCCGGTTGGCCAGGATCCGCCGCCACTGCGCGAACACGCCCTCGCGCGGGCCCGCCTGGGCCTGGCCGGCGTCGTTGCCCCGCCGCGCGGGCAGGACGCGGACCTGCACCGCGCTCAGGACGGCGAAGGTCCCCGCCGCCACCAGGCACGTGACGCGGAAGTCCACCCCCGTGAGCACCATGCCCACCAGCGGCCCCAGCAGGATGCCCGCCTGGTAGAAGACGTTGAACAGGGCGAAGGCCTCCACGCGGCGCTCGCCCGCGTCGGCCGCCAGGTACGCCCGGGTGGCCGGGTTGAACAGGGCCCCGGCCAGGCCCGTCGCGGCGGACGCGGCCAGCAGCGCGGGCACCGAGTCGACCAGCCCCAGCGTCGCGAACCCGGCGACGCGCAGCACCAGCCCGGCGATGATCATCGGCTTGTAACCGAGCCGGTCGGCGAGCGTACCGCCGATCAGGAACATGCCCTGCTGGCTGAAGTTGCGCACCCCGAGGATCAGCCCGACCGTCCATCCGGCCAGCCCCAGCGGGCCGGCCAGGTGCGTGGCCAGGTAGGGCATGAGCATGTAGAAGCCGAGATTGATGGTGAACTGGTTCACCATCAGCAGCTGGACGCTGCGCTCGTACGTACGGACCTGCGCGATCGTGCCCCTCATCAGGCCCGCCCCCGCGCCCCGAGCCGGTCCAGCGGATCCACCACGGCCGCGCACCGGGTCCAGCGGGTGACCTCCCGCTCGTCCAGCCGGCCGATCTCGTCCGGTTCGTCGGCGGGCGGGGCGTCCAGCAGCCCGTGCGCCGCGCAGTAGTCGTCGTCGTAGACGGTGCCGAGGTAGCGCTGCGGACCGTCCGGGAAGACCGCCGCGATCCGGGTGTCCGCGGGCAGCGTGCGGGCCAGCCAGCCGGCCACCAGGGCGACCGCGCCCACGCTCCAGCCACCGGCGGCGTAGTGCGAGGCGGCCAGCTGGCGGCAGGCCCACACGGACTCGCCGGGCGCGACCCAGTGCACCTCGGAGAACTGCTCGTAGGCGACGTTGCGCGGGTAGATGCTGGAGCCCAGGCCGCGCATCAGCCGGGTCCGGGCGGGCTGCCCGAAGATGGTGGAGCCCACGGTGTCGACCCCCACCAGCTTCAGGTCCGGGTACAGCGGGCGCAGGACGCGCGAGATGCCCGCGGAGTGCCCGCCGGTGCCCACGCTGCACACCAGGACGTCGATGTGTCCCAGCTCGGTGGCCAGTTCGAGGGCCAGCGGGGTGTACGCGGTGGTGTTGTCGGGGTTGTTGTACTGGTCCGGGCACCACGAGCCGGGATGGCGCTCCATCAGCTCGCCGACGCGGTCCCGGCGGGCCTGCTGCCAGCCGCCGGTGGGGTGGGGTTCGGTGACGAGGTCGACCCGGGCCCCGTACGCCGTCAGCAGCCGGGTCATCGACGGCTCCAGCCCGGGGTCGGTGACGAGGGTGACGGGGTGCCCGTAGACCATGCCGGCGAGGGCCAGTCCGAGGCCCAGGGTGCCGCTGGTGGACTCGATGATCCGGCCCCCCGGCCGCAGGTCCCCCCGGGCCCGGGCGCGTTCGACCATGTGCAGGCCCGGACGGTCCTTGATGCCGCCCGGGTTGAAGCCCTCCAGCTTCGCCCAGAACCCGCGCCCCGCCGGGGCGAGGGGCTGCGACACGCGCAGCACGGGGGTGTTGCCGACCAGCCCGGACAGGGTGGTGCGGGAGGAGTGGGTCACGTCGGTGGCGGGAGGATGCATCGTTGCGCTCTCGTTCGGTGGTGCGTCGGGTGGTTGATGGTGCGGATGCCGGGCCCGGGCGGGAGGGGGGCCGTCCGGTGGACGCGCGTGGGCCGTTGCGAAGGGAACTACGGGAGCGGACTAGAGCCGCCATGGACGCGCACTGGTCGGGGCGCGGCGCCCGGAACGGCCCGCCCGGGCCCCCGTGCCGCCCCCGCGACGGGTCCGGAACGCCCCCTCGTGCCCCGTACGGCCCGCGGCGGGTCGCCGCGGGCCGGGGCCGGGCGGCGGCGCGCGAAGAGCCCCGGCCCCGGCCCCGGATGCGGTGGCCCTTCAGGCTCCGTCGGCCGGGACTGCGGCGCGGCTCCAGCGCCCCGCGACCCGGTCCGGACGGCTCCGTGCCGCCCCCGCCGTGGCGGGCGGAAGGGCGGACGGGCGGACTTGAGGGAGGCGGGGAGGGGGGCCGTGCGGGGCGCGGGAGCCCGGTGTGCCCGGCAGCCCGGCGCGGTGCCGGGTGGCGCGGGTCGGGCGGGATCCGGAAGGGACGGCCTAGATCCGCAGGACCGCCGGAGCCGCCGGGCGGCCCGGAGCCGGGCGGCACGCGCCGGGCCGGTCGGGCCCGGACGGCTGGAAGTCCCCCTCGGCGGCGCGCCGGGTGACGGATCCGGACGGCGGGGCGGGCGGGGCGTCCACGACGGAGCCCTGACGGGGCGGCACGGGCGCGCACTCGTCCGCGGGCCCGCCGGCGCCGTGGCCGCTCACGGCGGCCGCCGCCGGAACGGAGACGACCGTGGCCACCGGTACGGGCGCCGCCACGGCGCCCGTCGCGTGGGCGCCGTGCGTACAGATCAGGCCCAGGAGCAGCAGGGCCAGGCCGAGCAGCTCCAGCAGACCCGCCGCGAGACGGGCCGGCGGCGGCGGATGCTGCGCGCGGGCGGTGACCACGCGCCGATCGTAGCCCGCCGGAGAGCGGGTGACGGGACCCCGACCGGGTGAACCTCGGCGGGCGGAGCAGCCCCCGGCGCCCGTACGGCGGATCTGTGCCCCGGTGCCGGGGCGGCGCCGCCGCGGGTGGATACCCATACGGAGACCATCGCGCGCCCGTTCGCCCAGCTTCCCCGGGAGACCCTCCATGACCTGCATCAACCGTCGCGACCTCGCCCTGCTGGCCCTCCGTACCGGGACGGGTGCGGTGCTCGTCGCCCACGGGGCGCAGAAGCTGTTCGGCTGGTTCGGCGGGGCCGGGCTGGCCGGAACGGCGGCCGGGATGGAGCGCATGGGGTTCGTGCCCGGCCGGGAGAGCGCGCTCGCCGCGGGTCTGGGCGAGGCGGGCGGCGGGGCGCTGCTCGTGCTGGGCCTGGCCACCCCGGCCGCGGGCGCCGCTGCGGCCGGGGCGATGGCGGGGGCGGTCGCCGTGCACGCCCCGGCCGGGTTCTTCGCCCAGGGCGGCGGCTTCGAGTACCCGGCTTTCCTCGGGTTCACCGCGGCGGCCGTCGGCCTCGCGGGGGCGGGCCGGTACTCCGTCGACCACGCCACCGGCCACCTCTTCGACCGGCCGTGGATGGTGGCGCTGGCCTTCGCGGGCAGCGCCGCGGCCGCCGCCGCGGTCGTCACCAAGCGGGCCTGCGTGCAGGTGCGGCGGGAGGAAGCGCAGGAGGAGTGAGCCCGTCCGCCGGGACCGTCGCGCGCCCCCTTCGCGCTCTTCGTACGCCCCCCGCGCGCCCTTTGTGCGCCCCTCGTGTCACTCCGTCAGTTCGCGCGCGTCCGGCGGGAGGTGCCACGTCCCGCGCCGCCGCACGGCGTCCAGCGGGGCCCGGAGCGGGCCCGGCGGGACGGTCAGGACGGGGCAGGGCGCGTGCGCCAGGCAGTAGCGGGCCACCGACGGCCGCAGCGGGCCCAGTGGTCCGCGGCGGGTGCCCGCGCCGACCACGAGCAGGTCGTCGCCGTCCCGGACCGCGTCGACCAACACGGCCCCGGGGGTGCCCCGGACCGCCTGGCCGCGGAGGTCGACCCCCGGTCCGGCCGCCCCGACGGCGCGGTCGAGGGCCTGCCGCAGCCGCTCGACCGCGGCCGCCCGGTACCCGGGGTACAGGGCGTCGGCCCAGGCCGTACGGGAACCCGGGGCGCCGCCCGGCGCCCGCCAGGCCAGCACCACCCACAGCTGCGCCCGCCGTGCGCGGGCCTCCGCCGCCGCCCGGTGCAGGGCCGTCGGGCTCCCGGTACCGCCGCTCACGCCCACCACCACGCGTCGTCGCACCGCCGGCCCTCCCCGTCGATCCGGGCCGCCGCCCGAGCGCCGGCCGTCCGCCTCCATTCAACGGCGGCCGCGACGGGCCGTCCGTCAACGATCCGTAGGAACCGGGGCCCGGGCCGTCAAGGTCCCGTCAGGGGCCCGGGCGGCCCGGACGGCCCGGACGGTCCGGACGCTAGGACCAGAGCGGGAAGCGGTCCCAGCCGTCGCCGGCCCGCTCGTAGCGCAGCCGGGTGTGGACGCGGCTCTCGGCGGCCTGCCAGAACTCGACGGCGTCCGGCGCGAGGGTGTGCAGCGTCCACGCGGAGTCGACGAGCGAGGGCTCCTTCGCGATCAGGGCCAGCGCCCCCGCCAGCTCCCGGTCGCGCGCGGCGGCGTCCGTCAGGTACTGGCTCTGACGGGCCAGCAGGGACTCGGCGCGGGCCGTCACCGAGCGGCCCAGGAAGTCGGCGGCGCTGTCCTCGGCCGACCCCGGGGTCACCCGTCCGCGCAGGCGCACCTGGCGGCCGTGCTCGGGCCAGTAGAAGGTCAGGGCGGCCCTCGGGTGCCGGGCGAGCTGGGCGCCCTTGGGGGCTGAAGTCGTGGCAGGCGAACTGCCAGCCGGTGGCGTCGACGCCCTTGAGGATCAGGACGCGCGCGTCCGGGTTCCCGGCGGCGTCCACCGTGGACAGGGTCATCGCGTGCGGATCGCGCACCCCGTCCGTCACCGCCTCGAACAGCCAGGACACGAAGAGCCGTACGGGATCCTCCGGACCCCGGCCGACCGAAACGCATCCTTCCCCTGCATCCTGCATCCGCGAGGGCGGTTTCGTACATCACCTCGCACATGCTTGTCCGAATGGCCGAGAAGCTCGCAGACGGGGCCCTGGAGGGCGTGTGGCGGACCGTCCCTCCCGGCCGTCCGTCAGCCGGTGGCGGCGGTGCGCGGGGGCGCGACGGGCAGCCGGACCACCAGCCGGGCCCCGCGCGGGGAGTCCTCGGCCGTCAGGGTGCCGCCGTGGTGCGCGGTCAGGTCGCGGGCGATGGCCAGGCCCAGCCCGGCGCCCCCGTGGTCACGGCTGCGGGCGTCGTCGAGGCGGGCGAAGCGTTCGAACACCCGCTCCCGGTCCGCCGGGGCGATGCCGGGGCCGTCGTCGCGGACCTCCAGTACGGCCGTCCGCGCGTCCGCCCCGCCGGTGACGCCCAGGGTCACCTCCACGCCGCCGTCGGCGAACCGCTGCGCGTTGTCGAGGAGGTTGGTGACCACCCGGGTCAGCCACAGTCCGCTGCCCTCCACCGCCACGCCCGCCGCCAGGGAGCTCCGTACGGGGACCCGGTCGCCCAGGCGCGCGGCCACGGCGTCGCCCACCACGTCACCCAGGTCCAGCCGGACCGCCGCCACCGGCTGCGCGGCGTCGATCCTGGCCAGCAGCAGCAGGTCGGACGCGAGCTGCTGGAGCCGCTCCACGTCCTCCAGGGCCCCGCCGATCAGCTCCGGCCACAGCTGCGGGTCCCGGACCGCCAGGGCCACCTCCAGCTGGGTGCGCAGCACCGTGATCGGGCTGCGCAGTTCGTGCGAGGCGTCGGCGATGAACCGGCGCTGACGGATCCCGGAGGATTCCAGCCGGTCCAGGGTGGCGTTCACCGTCTCGGCCAGGCGGGCCACTTCGTCGCGGGTGGGCGGCACCGGCACCCGGCGGTGCAGGCCGCGGTCGGATATCGCGGCGACCTCCGCCCGGATCGCCTCGACGGGCCGCAGGGCGCGTCCGGTCACCCGCCAGGTGACGAGGCCGACGGTGGCCAGCAGCAGCGGCCCGCCGGCCAGGAGGGCGGCCGTCGTGGTGTCGTCGGCTGCGTCCACGTCGCGCAGCGAGGTCCCCACGAAGACCGATACCAGGCCCTGCGGGGTCTGCGTCGTCACCTGCACCACCCGCTGGCGGTGCTCGCCGCCGACCGGGCGGATCCGCCAGGTGTGGAAGGAGGTGCCCGGGCGCAGTGGCGCGGCGGGGCCCAGCGCGGGCAGGCCCGCCAGGTTCGGGGTGGCCCGCAGCACCCGGCCGCGGGCGTTGACCACCTGGACGAAGTCCGCCCCGCGGCCGGCCGGCCGCATCAGGTCGAGGTCCCCGGCCGCCGCCAGCCGGGCCACCGTCCGGGCCTGCTCGGCGGCGTCCCGTTCGGCGTTGCGCAGCAGGTTCCCCTCCAGCAGCCCCAGCAGGGCGAAGGAGGCCACGGCCAGGGCCACCGCCACCACGACGACGGCGGCCGCGGTCGCCCGGGCCCGGACGGTGGTGGGCAGCAGCCGCCGCAGCCCCGGCAGCCGCGCCCCGAGCGCGCGCACCCCCCGCAGCGCTACCCGGGGCAGGCCCCGCAGCGCACCCACGAGCGTGCGCCGCGGCCGGGGCGCGGGCTCAGCCACCGTCGGCCGCCAGCCGGTAGCCCGCGCCGCGCACCGTCTCCAGGGCGGCCCGGCCGAACGGCGCGTCGATCTTCCGGCGCACCGCGCTGACGTGCACCTCGACCACGTTGGGATCGCCGTCGAAGGCGCTGTCCCACACCTGTTCCAGGATCTCCCGCTTGGGCACCACCTCGCCCGGCCGCCGGGCGAGGTACTCCAGCACCGCGAACTCCCGCGCGGTCAGCCGGATCTCGGTGCCGGCCCGCGAGCACAGGTGGCGGGCCGGGTCCAGGGTCAGGTCGCCGAAGGTCATGGAGCGCGGCGCGCGCCGGCCCGTACGGCGGCCCAGGGCGCGCAGCCGGGCGACGAGGACGAGGTAGGAGAAGGGCTTGGAGAGGAAGTCGTCGGCGCCGGTGTCCAGGGCCTCCGCCTCGTCGTACTCGCCGTCCTTCGCGGTGAGCATGAGGATCCCGGCCTCGTTCCCGGCCGCGCGCAGCCGTGCGCAGACCCGGTAGCCGTTCAGCCCGGGCAGCATGATGTCGAGCACGACGAGGTCGTAGTCGTGCTCGGAGGCCAGCCACAGCCCCTGGAGCCCGTCGTGGGCCACGTCCACGGAGAACCCCTCGGACTGGAGTCCCCGCTGCAGGGCCAGGGCCAGCCGTCGTTCGTCCTCCACCACCAGTACGCGCATGGGGACCAGGGTCTCAGGCCCGGCCGGCGGCAGGCTGAAGAGGTCTTCAGGTGGCTTCAGGTGGGCTTCAGCAAGCGCTCGGCATGCTCGGGGCGAGCCGGGTGCGGTGCCCGGCTGCCCCTGAGGAGTCCCGGTATGTCTGAGCCCTTCCCGCAGTCCGATCCTTCCCCGCGGCCCGAGGGCGGCGCCACCGGGCGGGGGCGCCCGGGCCGGCTGCTGCCCCGGGGCCGGGGCGCCCGGTGGGCGGCCGCGGGCGTGGCGGCCGCGGTGATCGTCGGCGGCGGGGCGGCGGCCGTCGCCGTGGCCGGACACCACGACGGGCACGGCCGCAAGGAGGCCCGCGCCGCAGGCCCCGAGCGCGCCGGGCACGAGCGCGCCGCCCACCGGGGCGCGGGGGAGCGCAGGGGGCCGGGACGGGCCGCCCCGGAGGTCCGCGACGGAGCCGCCGGGCTCGGCGGCGCGCCGAAGAAGGGCGCGGCGCCCGCTCCGCTGCCGTCGCTCGCCGTCGGCCAGGCGGCGGAGAAGGCGGCGGGCGCGGTGCCCGGCGGCAAGGTCGAGTCCCTGCGGGCGGTGGCCCAGGAGGGCGGCGGCGGCGCCTGGCGCGCGGTCGTCCTCGGCCCGGACGGGGTCCGCCACGCGGTCATCGTCTCCGGCGCGGACGGCACGGTCACCGGCAACACCCCCCTGACCGCCTCCCGGACCCCCTGACACCGGCCCGCCCGTCACCACCGACCTCCGGCGGCCGCCCCCGGGCGGCCGCCCACCCGTCCGGCCCGTCCGTCCTGCCCGTGCCGCTCCCGGCGGGCAGAATGAAGGGAACGTGCTCCGCCCCGGCGCGGGCGGATGGCAGAGGAGGCCGCAGGTGCTGCCGTCGGATCAGCCGGGTGAGGCGCAGGCTCGCGGTCCGATCCGGTCCGAGCCGGGCTCGCTGCTGGAACACGTGGCCGTGGCTGTCTTCGGCATCGACGAGGAGGGCCTGGTCCGTTACTGGGGACCGGGCGCCCAGGGCCTCTTCGGCCACGCGGCGCCGGACGTCCTCGCCCGCCCCGCGGCCCGCCTCTTCCCCGCCGCCGCCGCCCCGGGCCCCGCCGAACAGCTGGCCGAACGGGCCCGGACGCTCGGGTACTGGCGGGTGCGGCTGCCGGTCCTGCACCGGGACGGGAGCGTCTTCGACTGCGGGTTCCGCGTCTTCCCGGTGACCGGCACCTCGGGCGGGTCCGTCGTCATGGGCCTGGTCAGCAAGGGCGAGGAACTCGACCGGGTCAAGACGAACCTCGCCTTCCTCGACGCCCTCTTCGAGACCTGCCCCATCGGCCTCGTCATGCTGGACGAGGACCTGCGCTACGTCCACCTCAACCAGGTGCTGGCCGACATGGACGGCATGAGCGTCCGCGACCACCTCGGCCGCCGCACCGCCGAGGTCATGATCACCTCGGACGGCGGCGAGTTCGAGGGCATGCTCCGCGCCGTCGCCGACGAGGGCACCCCCCTGGTCGGCGCCCTCGTGGGCCTGCGCACCCCGGGCCGCCCCGACCGCGACCAGGTCCGTTCCGTGAGCTTCTTCCCCCTCACCCGTGCCGTCGGCACCGACCCCGGTGTCGGCGGGCTGCTGGTGGACGTCACCGACCGCGAGCGGGCCCTGCTGGAGGCGACCGCCGCCCGGCAGCGCCTCGAACTGCTCGACCGGGCCGCCGCCCGCATCGGCACCACCCTCGACCTGGACACCACCGCCCGGGAGCTGGTCGCCGTCGCCGTGCCGGAGTTCGGCGACGCCTCCGTCGTGGAGCTGGTGGAGTGGATGGACCCCGACCGCCCCTACGATCCGCGCCTGCCCCTGTTCACCCGCCGGATCGCCGCCGCGACCACGCTCCCGCCGCCCGCCGACGAGCTCGTCGGCGGCCTCGACCGGGTCGAGTACCCGCCGGGCTCCAGCATCCACCACGTCCTCAGCACGGGCCGCCCGCTCTGCGTCCACGTCAACGAGGACTTCACCAGCCGTACCGTCGTCCACCGCGACCGCGCCCGGCTGCTCCTCGACAGCGGCCTGGCCGACATCATCCTCGCCCCGCTCGTGGCCCGCGGCACCGTCCAGGGCATCGCCATGTTCGGCCGGTCGTCCGCCCGTCCCGCCTTCACCGGACAGGACCTCAGCCTGGCCGGCGAACTCGCCTCCCGCGCGGCCCTCTGCCTGGACAACGCGCGCCTGTACGGCCGGGTCCAGGACATCGCCCTCACCCTCCAGCGGGCCCTGCTGCCGAGCGCCCTCGCGGTCAGCCCCCACCTCACCGTCGCCCACCGCTACCTCCCGGGCAGCCGGGCCAGCGAGGTCGGCGGCGACTGGTACGACGTCATCGACCTGCCCGGCGACCGGGTCGCCCTCGTCGTCGGGGACGTCATGGGCCACGGGGTGCCGGCCGCCGCCTCGATGGGGCGGCTGCGCATCACGGCCAAGGCCCTGGCCCGGCACGGCCCGCAGCCGCAGGACCTGCTCGCCGAACTCGACCTCTGCGCCCGCGAGTCCGGCATCGAACTGGCCACCTGCCTCTACGTGGTCCACGACCCGCACACCGGCTGCGCCCGGATCGCCGGGGCCGGGCACCCCCCGCTGCTGGTGCGCCATCCGGACGGCACCGTCGAGACCGTCGGCGAGGGCCTCGGCATCCCGCTCGGCGTCGGCGGCATCCCGTTCCGCTCGATCAGCACCCACCTGCCCGAGGGCGCCGTCCTGGCCCTCTACACCGACGGGCTGATCGAGGCGCGCGGCCGCGACATCGACACCGGACTGGCCGCCCTGCGCGCCGAACTGGGCCGCGCACAGGGTTCGTTGGAAGAGATGGCGGATCAGGTCCTGACGGCCCTGCTGCCCGACTCCCCGACCGACGACACCGTCCTGGTCCTCGCCCGGATCCACGCCGCGACCCCGCCGCCCGGCCCGGCCTGAGGCCGGGGAGGCCTCACCCTGCCGCCGGGCCCGGGTCCGGTCGGGTCCTCCGGCCGGGTGGGCGGGGGACCGTTACGGCGAGGTGCGCCGGGACCGGGGGGCCGGGGGTGCAGGCTCGGCGGACGTTCCCGTCCGGCCTGGTGGAGGCAGATCGTGCCCGGTGTTCGCTCCGACGGCCGCGTGTTCGTCGTCGCGGCGCTGGCAGGCTCGCTGGTCGGGCTGGTCGGCGGCGCCTTCCGCTGGTGCCTGCTGCACGCCGACGCGCTGCGCGGCGAGGTGCTGGAGGCCGTCGCCGGCCCGGGCCCGGCGCGCTGGCTCGTGCCGGTCGCCCTCACCGCGCTGGGGGCGGCACTGGCGTGCCTCGTCGCCCGGTCGGTCCCCCAGGCGGCGGGCAGCGGCATCCAGCACGTGGAGGCCGTGTGGCGGCGGGAGTCCGAGCCGCACCCGGTCCGGCTGCTGCCGGCGAAGTTCTTCGGCGGGCTGATCGCGATCGGTTCGGGGCTGGTGCTGGGACGCGAGGGCCCCATCGTCCACATGGGAGCCGCGATCGGCTCCGTGGCCGGGCGCCGCGCCCGGCTCGGCGCCGAGGACGCCCGCCTGCTGTACACCGCGCTCGGCGGGGCGGGGCTCGCGGCGGCGTTCGCCGCTCCGCTGGGCGGGCTGCTGTTCGTCTGCGAGGAGGTGACCCGCACGATCAGGCCGCGGCTGGTGCTGGTGACGCTCGTCGGCACCGTCAGCGCCGTGGTCTGCGTACGGCTCGTCGTGGGCGGCGATCCCCTGTTCCCGGTGGCGGACCTGGCCGCCCCGCCCCTGTGGACGCTGCCGCTCTTCCTGCTGTTCGGGGTGACGGCGGGGGCGCTGGGCGCGGCGTACAGCGCCCTCGTCGTCGGCATGCTGAACGCGGGCGACCGGCTGGTACGGGTTCCGCTCCCGGTCCGGGCCGCCGCCATCGGGGCCGTGGTCGGCGCCCTGATGGCGCTCGATCCACTGCTGGCGGGCGGCGGCGACCCGCTGAGCGAGCGGGTGCTCGCGGGCGGCGGCATGACGGTGGCGGCGCTGGCGGCGTACCTCGCCGTCCGGTTCGTGGCGGGCCCCCTGAGCTACGCGGCCGCGACGCCCGGCGGGCTGTTCGCCCCGCTGCTGGCCCTCGGAGCCCTGTGGGGAGCGCTCGCCCACGCGCTGGCCGCCCCGCTCCTGCCGGCCGGTGCCGGGGGCCCGGTCCCGTTCGCGGTGGTGGGCATGGCGGCCCTGTTCACCGCGGTGGTACGGGCGCCGCTGACCGGGATCGTCCTGGTGGTGGAGATGACGGACGCCGCGGCGCTCGTGCTTCCGCTGCTGATCGCCTGCTTCGCCGCGCACGTGACGGCGGACCGGTGCGAGAGCGAGCCGATCTACGACAGCCTGCGGCACCGGATGCTGCAACGCCCCTGAGGGCGGCCGGGCGGGGCGGCGTCCGCCGCTACCGGACCGGACGGGCGGCGCTCGGAGGGAAGGCGAGGCCCGTGGGGGTGTGGAGGCCGGTGAAGCCCAGGGTGGTCTGCGTTCCGTCGGCGGGGCGGAAGCGGACGACGCGGTCGTGGAAGGCGTCGGCCACGTACAGCGCGCCGCCCCGGTCGAGGGCGAGGCCCAGCGGGCCGCTCAGCCCGGTGACGGGCACGGTGCTCTGCCGGCCGGTGCCCGGGGCGATCCGCACCACCCGGTCGTTGCCGCTGTCCGAGACGTAGAGGTCTCCGGCGGTGCCGAAGGCGAGCCCGGTGGGCTGGGAGAGGCCGGTGGTGGGGACGGTGACCTGCCCGCTGCCGTCGGCGGGGAGCTTGACGACGCGGTCGTTGACGAAGTCGCTGATGTAGAGGTCGCCGCCGGGCGCCAGGGCCAGGCCCCAGGGGTGCAGCAGTCCGGTGGTGGGCAGGGTGCTCTGGGCGCCGCCGTCCAGCGGCACCTTCACGACGCGGTCGTTGAAGCTGTCGGCGACGTAGAGGCTGCCGGAGGCGTCGTCGACGGCGAGGCCCAGGGGGCGCGAGAGGCCGTCGGTGGCGAGGGTGGTCTGACCGCTCCCGTCCGGGGCCGAGCGCAGGACCCGGTTGTTGCCGGTGTCGGAGGTGTACAGGCGGCCCGTGCGGTCCCAGGCGAGGCCGGTCGGCCGCAGCAGGCCGTCCAGGGCGAGGGTGCTCTGCTCGCCGCCCTCGGGCAGGGCCAGCACCCGGTTGCCGCCGTAGTCGGACACGTACAGGGGCGCGCCGGAGTGCGGGCGTACGGGGTGGGGCGGCCCGGCGTCGGCCGCGCGCGCGGGCAGCGCGCACAGGAGCAGGAGGGCCGTGAGGGCGGCGAGGCGCCGGGCCGGCCGCCGCCGGCCCCGGCCGGGCGCCGGAGCCCGTCCCGCCCGGCCCGTCCGACGTGCGGATCCGGCCGCGGGCTCGGCGGCCCCGTGCCCGTTCGACCCGTCCGTGATGTGCTGCACGGTTCACCCACCTGTTCCAGCGCGGCCGTTCCCCTGCCGGCCCGGCCCGGTCCCGCCGACCCTAGGCAGCGTCCGCGGGCCGGCCGGGAGCCACGCCACCGGCGGCGCCGCCGGCCACTCCAATGCGGGCCGGGCGGTGCGGGCCGTCCGGCCGTCCGGCCCGCGGCGGTCCGCGGCGGTCCGCCGGTCTACGCCGGGTCCGGGTTCCGCTCCGGATCGAGCAGGCGGGCCGCCATCGCGCGCATCTCGACCTTGCGGATCTTCCCGGTGACGGTCATCGGGAACTCCTCCACGACGTGGACGTACCGGGGGATCTTGAAATGGGCGAGCCGTCCCGCGCAGTACGCCCGGACGGACTCCGCGGTCAGCGGCGCGGCCCCCTCGCGCATCCGCACCCACGCCATCAGCTCCTCCCCGTACTTGACGTCGGGCACCCCGATGACCTGGACGTCCAGCACGTCGGGGTGGGCGTGCAGGAACTCCTCGATCTCGCGCGGGTAGAGGTTCTCGCCGCCCCGGATCACCATGTCCTTGATCCGGCCGGTGATGCTCAGGTACCCCTCCCCGTCCATGACCGCGAGGTCGCCGGTGTGCATCCAGCCCTCCGCGTCGACGGCCTCGGCGGTCTTCCCGGGCTCGCCCCAGTAGCCCAGCATCACCGAGTAGCCCCGGGTGCACAGCTCGCCCGGGGTGCCGCGCGGGACGGTCGAGCCGGTGCGCGGGTCGGCCACCTTGACCTCCAGGTGCGGGCCGACCCGCCCCACCGTGGAGACCCGGCGCTCGACCGGATCGTCCGCGCGGGTCTGCGTGGACACCGGGGAGGTTTCCGTCATGCCGTAGCAGATGGAGACCCCGGCCATCCCCATCCGCTCGATGACCTGGGTCATGACCTCCACCGGGCAGGGCGAGCCCGCCATGATCCCGGTGCGCAGGCTCGACAGGTCGTACCCGTCGAACCCGGGCGCGGCCAGCTCGGCGATGAACATCGTCGGCACCCCGTACAGGGAGGTGCAGGACTCCGCCTCGACCGCCGCCAGCGTCGCCGCCGGGTCGAAGGCGGGCGCGGGGATCACCATCGCCGCACCGTGGCTGGTGCAGGCGAGGTTGCCCATCACCATCCCGAAGCAGTGGTAGAAGGGCACCGGGATGCACACCCGGTCCCGTTCGTCGTAGCCGCACAGCTCGCCCACGAAGAAGCCGTTGTTGAGGATGTTGTGGTGCGAGAGCGTGGCCCCCTTGGGGAAGCCCGTGGTGCCCGAGGTGTACTGGATGTTGATCGGGTCGTCCGGCGCCAGCGCGGCCCCGGCCCGCTCCAGCGGCTCCGGACCGGCGGCCCGGCCGCGCTCCAGCAGCGAGGCCCAGACCGGGCCCTCGAACAGGACCGTGAACTCCAGCCCCGGACAGCGCGGCCGGACCTCCTCGATCATCTCCGCGTAGGCGGACGTCCGGAAGCGCTCCGCCGCGAACAGCAGCCGGATGCCGGACTGCCCGAGGACGTACTCCAGCTCGTGGGAGCGGTACGCCGGGTTGACGGTCACCAGGATCGCCCCGATCTTCGCCGTGGCGTACTGCACGAGCGTCCACTCGGCGCGGTTGGGCGCCCAGATCCCCACCCGGTCGCCCTTGGAGATCCCGAGGTCCAGCAGCCCGAGCGCGAGGGCGTCCACCTCGGCCCCCAGCTCCGCGTACGTCCACCGGCGTCCGGCGGCCACGTCCACGAGGGCGTCCCGCCCGGGGAACCTCCGTACGGTCCGGTCGAGGTTGGCCCCGATGGTCTCGCGCAGCAGCGGGACCCCGGAACTCCCGGACGCACGACTCGACGCTTGCGACACGCGGACCTCCTGCACTCGGTGCGCGGGGGACGTCCCGCGCGCGGACCATGATCCCTTCCGGCGGGCCGCCGGACCAGGGGGCGGACGCGGGTTCCGGGCGGGCGGGCCCGCTGTCGTAATCGAGCAGGTGTTCGGGTATGGGTTTAGGCTGGAGCCATGCACGCACTCCAGGCCTCCCTGTTCGACCAGACCGAAGAGATCCGGCTCGGTCCGCTCGCGCCGGTACGGCGGACCCCGCTCGGGGCCGGGGCGTGGGTGGACCACCTCCCCGGATGGCTCACGGGGGCCGACGTCCTCTTCGAACGGCTCGCCGCCGACGTGCCCTGGCGCGCGGAGCGCCGGCAGATGTACGAACGCCAGGTGGAGGTGCCCCGGCTGCTGGCCTCCTACCGGGAGGGCGACCCGCTGCCGCACCCCGTGCTCGCCGAGGCCCGCGACGCCCTCGGCCGCCACTACGCCGCCGAACTCGGCGAACCCTTCGCCACCGCCGGCCTGTGCCTCTACCGCGACGGCCGCGACAGCGTCGCCTGGCACGGCGACCGCACCGGCCGCTCCGCCACCGAGGACACCATGGTCGCCATCCTCTCCGTCGGCGACCCGCGCGACCTCGTCCTGCGGCCCCGCGACGGCGGCGCCACCCTGCTCCGGCTGCCGCTGGGCCACGGCGACCTCGTCGTGATGGGCGGCTCCTGCCAGCGCACCATGGAGCACGCCGTCCCCAAGTCCGTACGGGCCGTCGGACCCCGCATCAGCGTCCAGTTCCGCACCCGCGGCGTGATGTGAGCTGCCGTGCGCGGCCGGACCCCACCCCGCCGCCGGGCCGGACCCGAACCCGCCGCCGGTGGCGCGGTCATGGCCGCGGGGATCCTCTCCGTGGGCCTCGGACTGACCCGCCACCCGGTCGCGGCTGCGGCCGCGCTGGTGGTGGCCGGGGCCCTGTGGCTGCTGCTCGCCGCCGGGTTCGTCCTCCGGCTCGTCGGCGACCGGGGCCGCTTCCGCGCCCAGGCCGACACCCCGGCCGCCCTGACCGCGGTCGCCGCCACCGCCCTGCTCGGCACCCGCCTGTGCCAGCTGGGCCGGACCGGCGCGGCCACCGCCCTGCTCGTCCTCGCCGCCCTGCTCTGGCCCGGCCTGCTCTGCTCCGTCGTCCTGCACTGGCACCGCCGCATGCCCGGTGCCGCCTTCCTCGTCTGCGTCGCCACCCAGGCCCTCGCCGTGTCGGCCTGCGCCCTCGCCACCGCCCAGGGCCACGACGGGCTCGCCCGCGCCGCCCTGGTCTGCTTCTGCCTCGGAGCGGCGCTCTACCTCCTGGCCCTGCGCCACTTCGACTTCCGCGAGGTGCTCGGGGGAGCCGGCGACCACTGGGTGGCGGGCGGCGCCCTGTCCATCACCGCCCTGGCCGGAGCCGGGCTCACCGGATCCGCCGTGTGGACCGGCCCCGCGCACACCGCGCTGCGCATCGCCACCCTGGCGGCCCTGGCGGTCTCCCTGCTCTGGTATGCCGTCCTGCTCGCCGCCGAGGTGCGCAGTCCCCGTACGCACTACGACGTCCGCCGCTGGTCCACCGTCTTCCCGCTCGGCATGACCGCCACCGCCTGCCTGTCCGCCGCCGCTCCGACCGGGGTGCGGTGGCTGTGGCCGCTGGGCGAGGTCCTGCTGTGGATCGCGGTGGCCGCCTGGCTGCTCACCCTCGCGGGCTGGCTGCGCTCCCGCCGTCCACCGCGCCGGGCACCCGCCCGCTCCCGCGCACCGCGCTGACCCGCCCCCGTCCGCCCCGGCCCGCAGCGGAGGCCTTTCGGCTGGCGGCGGCCCCCTCGGCTCAGTAGGGTCCCGCCATGGCCTACACGTTCCAGGTGACCATCGACTCCGCCACGCCCCACGCCCTCGCCGACTGGTGGGCCGAAGCCCTCGGATGGGAGGTGGAACCCAGCGACGAACAGCTCATCCGCGGCATGGTCGCGGCCGGACACGCCACGGAGGAGGACACCACCACCCACCGCGGCACCCTGGTCTGGAAGGCCGGGGCCGGCATCCGCCACCCCGAGGGCCTGGAACGCGCGCCCCGGGTGCTCTTCCAGTACGTACCGGAGCCCAAGACCGCCAAGAACCGCGTCCACCTGGACGTCCGCACCGGCGCGGAAGACCCCCACGAGGCCGTCGAACGCCTCCTCGCCAAGGGCGCCACCCGCCTCCACGAAGCCACCCAGGGCCCCTTCCGCTGGACCACGCTCGCCGACCCCGAGGGCAACGAACTCTGCGTCTCCCACTGACGGGGCCGTGGGGTGCGCCCGTCGACCGCCCGTCAACCGCCCCGGCGGCGAACGGTCGTGACCAGTCATAATTGATTACCGGCCATCCCCTCCCGCGGATGAGAATGAACCATCTCGAACCGGGAGGAACCCCATGAGCCAGGCCCACCTGACTCTCCACGACCTGATGCCCGCGCAGGAACTCGCGGCGGCCATCGACGCCGGGCACGTGACCCGCAAGGCCCATCCCGACCTGCCGCTCTCCCTCTACACGTACACGCGCACCGCGCAGTACGAGCAGGTGTGGAACGCCGTCACCACCCGCTGCCGGGGACTCGTCGCCGACGACACCACCGGCGCGGTCGTCGCACTGCCGCTGCCGAAGTTCTTCAACGTCGGCGAGCACGGGGCGGGCCGGCCCTACGCCCCCGCCCTGCCCGACGAACCGTTCGAGGTGTACGACAAGGTCGACGGCAGCCTCGCCATGGTCTTCCACTACGCGGACCACTGGCGGGCCGCCTCCAGGGGCTCCTTCACCAGCGCCCAGGCCGGCTGGGCCCAGCGCCGCCTCGACGCCCGCGACACCGCGGCCCTCGTGCCCGGCGTGACCTACCTCGCCGAGATCCTCTACCCGCAGAACCGGATCGTCGTCGACTACGGCGACCGCCGCGACCTCGTCCTGCTCGCCGCCTTCGGCCCGGACGGCGCCGAGGTGCCCCTCGCCGAGGCCGCCGGACACTGGCGGGACATCGGCTCGGTCGTCACCGTCTGGCCCGCCATGCCGCTGGCCGAACTCCTCGCGCTCACCGCGTCCAACACCCTGCCCGGCGGGGACAGCGCGACCGGAACCGACGCCGAGGGCTTCGTCCTGCGCTTCGCCTCCGGCGTGCGCGCCAAGGCCAAGCTGTCCGAGTACGTACGCCTGCACCGGGTGCTGACCCGCGTCACCGAGCGCGACATCTGGCGCGGCCACGGCATCCAGCGCTTCCCCGGACTGCCCGCCAAGCAGCTCGCCCAGGGCCTGAACTGCACGGTCGCGGACATCGAGGCCACCGGCGGCAAGCCGCTCGACGAGCTGCTCCAGCAGGTCCCGGACGAGTTCGACGCCTGGGTCCGGTCGGTCATCGCGGGCCTGGAGGAGGCGGCCGGCCGCCGCGAACGCGCCGTCGACGAGGCCTACGCCGCGCTGGCCCACCTGGCCGGCGACCGCGGCGCCTTCGCCCGCGCCGTGCGCGAGGTCCCCGACGCCGGGCTGCGCCCCGCCCTGTTCCAGCGGCTCGACGGCCGCCCGACCGAGCTCGCCTCCTGGCGGGCCGTGCGGCCCGAGACCTCGGACCCGTACACCACCGACGAGGAGAACTGACCCGTGTCCGAAGAGCCCGTACCCGTACGCCCCGTGGTCCACGTCATGACCGGGCTGCCCGCCTCGGGGAAGACCACCGCCGCCCGGGAGCTGCAGGCCGGAGCCGCGGGGCGGGTGCGCCGCGTCAACCTGGACGACCTGCGGGCCATGCTCGACCTGCCCGACCCCGAGCGCGGCCGCTCGTACAAGCACGAGCAGACCGTGCTCGCCGTCCAGGACGCGGCGGTCCGCGCGGCGGTCGAGGACGGCTTCGACGTGGTCGTCGACAACACGCACCTGACGCCCCACATCCCCAAGCGGCTCAAGGCGGCGGTCGGCGGGCTCGCGACCTTCGTCGTGCACGACTTCACCGGCGTCCCGCTGGAGGAGTGCCTGGCCCGGGACGCCGCCCGGGAGCGGCCCGTCGGCGAGGAGATCATCCGGATACTCGCCGACAAGCACCAGCGCTCCCGCAAGGGCGGCTGGCGGCTCACCGCCGAGTGGCTCAACGACCAGCCGCCCGTCGCACCGTACGTGCCCGATCCGGCGCTGCCCGCCGCGGTGATGTGCGACATCGACGGCACCCTCGCGCTGACCGGCGACCGCCACGTCTACGACTTCGCCCAATGTGGCCTCGACCTGCTCAACGAGCCGGTGCGGTACGCGCTGGACGCCTTCAAGCGGGCCGACGGCGACACCGTCGTGCTGCTCTCGGGGCGCAGCGAGGACCACCGGGCGCAGACGCAGGAGTGGCTCGCGCGGCACGAAGTGCCCTACGACGAGCTGTGGATGCGCGCGTCCGGGGACCAGCGCCGCGACGACGTGGTCAAGGCCGAACTGTTCGACGCGCACGTGCGCCACCGCTACGCCGTCCGGGTCTCGCTCGACGACCGGGACCGGGTCGTGGCGGTCTGGCGCCGGATGGGCCTGCCCACCTGGCAGGTCAACTACGGGGACTTCTGACCGTGACGGCGCCCCTGCTCATCGTGGACGCGGCCAACGTCGTCGGCTCCGTACCGGACGGCTGGTGGCGGGACCGGCGCGGAGCCGCCGAACGGCTGCGCGACCGGCTCGCGCTGCGCGACGCGGGGGAGGAGGTCGTCCTCGTGGTCGAGGGCGCCGCCCGGGGCGTCCCGTCCGTGCCCGGCGTACGGGCGGACGGGGCGCCCGGCAGCGGCGACGACCGGATCGTCGAGCTGGTCGCGGCCCGCGCGGCCGGCCGTCCCTGCGTGGTGGTCACGGCCGACCGGGAACTGCGGGCGCGGGTGCGGGCGTACGGCGCCGAGTGCGCGGGGCCCCGTAGCGTACGCCCGGCGCACTGACCGGGAAGGTCAGAGACGGCACCACTTCACGGACGAGAGGTTGTCGACGTAACGGGCCGAGACCCACGCCTCCTTGTCGTAGCGGCGGTCCTTGCGGAAGTCCTCGCCGCGGTTGTCGTCACGGCCGTCGTCCTGACGGCCGTCGTCGATGCCGCCACCGCCGTCGACGGGCTCGCGGGAGTCCTCGCGGTCCAGCAGGAACCAGATGTCGTTGCCCGCGACCCGCTCGCCGCGCTCCTTGCACACGAGGGCCAGCTTCTCGTGCGGGTACACCTTGCCGATGGCCCTCGCCCGCGTGCTCGGGTAGCTGCGCACCGTGAGCGGACCGCGGGAGACGACCTTGCCGACCGCGTACCGCTGGGGGTAGACGCTGGGCCCGTCGTCCATCGGACCCTGGTCCGCGGCGGCCGCCCCGGCGCAGGACAGGCCGAGCAGCAGGCTGCCGGCGGCGAGGGCGAGGATGGTCCTGGGGGGCTTCAGCATGAGCCGGCTCCTCTGAGAAGACGTCCGCCCGGCCGTGGCGCACGGACCGGGGCGGCAGCCTGGCGGCTGCCACCGACGACTATGGCGACGGCGCGCCGCGGGCCCCGGGCGGCGCACCGCCCGATAGCCCGATCTGCCCAATCCGCGCCCCGCGGCGCGTCCTGTGCCGCGGCCGCCGACGGGCGGGCCACAGTGGGGCGCATGGGTATCGAAGACTACGGCGGCGGCCCCGGCGCCCAGCAGACCGGTGTGCTCGTCGTCACGACCAACGACGTCCCCGGATACCGGGTGGAGCAGGTCATCGGGGAGGTGTTCGGGCTGACGGTGCGCTCCCGGCACCTCGGCAGCCAGATCGGCGCCGGACTGAAGTCCATGATCGGCGGCGAGTTGAAGGGCCTCACCAAGACCCTCGTGCAGACCCGCAACCAGGCCATGGAGCGGCTCATCGAGCAGGCCAAGGCGCGCGGCGCGAACGCCGTGCTGATGATGCGCTTCGACGTGACCGACGCCGCCGACGTCGGGACCGAGGTGTGCGCCTACGGCACGGCCGTGGTGCTGGTGCCCGCCTCGGGCTGATCACGTAAGTCCAGGACGGGGCGAGGCTTTGTCCATGGGCCCGGCGCCGTGGGGTCCGCAAGCTGACTGGTCAGTGAGCGGACCGCACGGCTGCGCGTCGTGCGGTCTTCCGAGCACGTGCAAGGAAGCGCCGATTCCCGGAGGCCCGATGCGCACCCCCCTCTGGCCGGCCGCAGCCGCGGCCGCCGCCCTCCTGGCCACCCTCGTCCTGCCGGGACCGGTGTCCGCGGCCCCGGCCGCCGCACCGGCCGCCGCCCCCGTGACGATCACCTCGGCCGAGCTGTCCGTCGGCGTCGACGCCGCCTTCCCCCGCGTCATCGGCTACACCCGGCGGGCCACCGGCGACGTCCTGGACGGCAACGAGGACCCGCTGAGCACCGTCCTCGTCAACGGGACCTCCTACACCCCGTCCGTGACCTCCACCCGCTCCGCCTCCGCCGTGGACTACGTGATGTCCTTCGACGGAGTGCGCATCAGCTCCCGCCTGTCGGTGACCGGAGCGGTCGTCGAGTTCCGGGTCACCGCGATCGAGGACACCCCCGCCCTGCGCGTCCACAGCTTCGCGATCCCCGACCACACCCTCGTCAGCGTCCGCAGCGGCCAGCCCGGCGCCGCGCTGTCCACGGCCCGCATGTTCACCGCCACCACCGGCACCGGGGACACCTTCACCCCCGTCACGGCCACCACCCCCGTCGACCCCGCCGCCACCACCGTCATGTACGGACTGGTCAACACCGGCCGGCTGGCCGCCGCCATCGACTCGAACTCCCTCTACGACGCCCCCTCCGGCGGCACGGCCCGCGAGAACGGCCGGATCAGCAAGCGCGTCACCGACCGCGGCGGGCAACGCCGCGCCGGACTGTGGAGCGGGGCCTGGCTCTACCGCGCCCAGGGCGCCGCCGACACCGACACCGAGCCCCTCCCGTACGTCCGCGTGGCGATCACCGCCGACCGCAACGCGGACTCCGTCGTCGACTGGCAGGACGCCGCCGTCGCCTACCGCGACATCTGGACCCCGCCCAACGGCTGGCAGGACACCGCGGACCGGGTCGTGCAGCGGATCCCCTTCAACTTCGCCTCCCAGGCCACCCACCCCTTCGCCCGGAGCCTCGACGAGACCAAACGCGTCGCCCTCGCCACCGACGGCCTCGGCCAGTTCGTCCTGCTGAAGGGGTACGCCTCCGAGGGCCACGACTCCGCCCACATGGACTACAAGAACATCGGCGCGAAACTGGGCGGCGCCGAAGGCCTGGGCGCCCTGATCACCGCCGGCCACGCCTACAACGCCGACTTCGGCGTCCACATCAACGCCACCGAGGAGTACCCGGTCTCGGCCACCTTCGACCCGGCCCACCAGAGCGGCGGCACCGGCTGGGACTGGCTCGACCAGTCCTACTACGTGGACACCCGCAAGGACGGCCAGTCCGGAGACCGCCTGAAGCGGCTGCGCGACCTCAAGGCGGCCGCCCCCGGCCTGGACTTCCTCTACGTCGACGTCTGGTACGGCGACGGCTACGTCTCCCGCGCGCTCCAGCGCGAGATCTCCGGACTCGGCTTCCAGCTCGCCACGGAATTCCCCAACACCCTCACCGAACAGTCCCTCTGGCACCACTGGGCCGCGGACCTCGACTACGGCGGCAGCGACCTCAAGGGCATCAACTCCACCATCGCCCGCTTCATCGCCAACCACACCAAGGACGACTGGATCGCCCGCGACCCGCTCCTGGGCGGCGCCGAACTCACCGCCTACGAGGGCTGGCAGGGCAAGAAGGACTACCCCGCCTTCCTGAACACCACCTTCGGCGTCAACCTGCCGACCAAGTACCTCCAGCGGTCCCCGGTCGTGAAGTGGAGCGCCGGCGCGGTCACCCTCGCCGACGGCACCACCGTCACCACCACCGGCGGCACCCGGAAGATCACCACCGGTGGCCGCACCGTCCTCGACGGCTCGGCCTACCTCCTGCCGCGCGACGGCAAGCTCTACCACTGGAACGCGGCCGGGGGCGCCACCACCTGGACCCTCCCGCCCGGCTGGAGCGCCCCCCGGCTGTACCGGCTCACCGACACCGGCCGCGTGCTCGTCGGCGACCTCCCCGTGGCCGCGGGCGGCAAGGTCACCCTGACCGCCGCCGCCCGTACCGCGTACGTGGTCACCGACGGCGCCGCGCCGGCGCAGCCCGACCCCCACTGGGGCGAGGGCACCCCCGTCGCGGACCCCTCCTTCACCGCGGGCGACCTCGCCGTGTGGAACCCGTCCGGCGCCGCCGCCGTCGCCCGCAACGCCCAGGGCCAGAACGAGCTGACCTTCGGCCCGCAGCGCGCGTCCGCCGTCTCCCAGCGGCTGACCGGCCTCGCCCCCGGCACCCACTCCGCCTCCGTCTGGGTCTCCACCCCCGCCGGACGGGCCACCACCCTCAGCGTCACCCCGGACGGCGGCGCCCCCGCCTCCGTGTACGCGGACTCCTCGCCGCTCACCGACGGCCTGGGCGGCAGCGAGAAGAACGGCACCACGATGCAGCGGATGAAGGTGCTCTTCGACGTCCCCGCCGGCCGGTCCACCGCCACGCTGACGCTGTCGGCCGCCGCCGGACCGGGCACCGCCGTCCTGGACGACGTCCGCGTCGTGCCCGGCGCCCGCACCCCGCTCGGTGGACACACCTACGCCGAGGACTTCGAGAACGTCGACGCCGGCTGGGGCCCCTTCGTCTTCGGCGGCGCCGGCGGCCCGGCCACCGACCCCCGTACGCACCTCGCGCAGCGCAACGCGCCCTACACCCAGGCCGGATGGAACGGCAAGCTCGTCGACGACGTGATCGGCGGACAGAACTCCCTCAAGTCCCACGAGGAACGCCCCGGCCTCGTCTACCGCACGCTGCCCCAGACCCTGCGGTTCACCCCCGGACACGCCTACCGGGTGGGCCTGCGCTACGAGAACGGCTTCGCCGGGGACTACCGGTTCGTCACCGGCTCCGGAGCCGCCGAGAGCGCCACCGAGCTGGGCCGGGCCCGCACCCCCACCGCCTTCACCCAGACCTTCACCGCGGGCGCGGACGCCTGGATCGGCGTGCGCAAGACCACCGCCGAGGACTCCCACGACGAAGCCGACCTGATCCTCGACGACCTGACCGTCGACGACCTCGGACCCGCGGGCGGCGGCGGTGAGGCCACCGTCCCGCAGGAGCGGATGAAGGTCACCGCCGCCGACAGCCAGGAGAGCGCCGGGGAGAACGGCAGCGCCGCGAACGTCCTCGACGGGAACCCCGCCACCATCTGGCACACCCAGTGGTACGCGGCGACCGCCCCGATGCCCCACGAGATCACCCTCGACCTCGGCGCCTCCTACGACGTCTCCGCCCTGCACTGCCTGCCCCGCCAGACGCAGAGCAACGGACGCATCGCCGACTACCAGGTGTTCACCTCCACCGACGGCGTCACCTGGGGCGCCCCGGCCGCCACCGGCACCTTCGCCGACACCACCGCCCGCCAGGACGCCGCCTTCACCCCCCGGCCCGCCCGCTACGTCCGGCTCAGGGCCACCCGGGAGGTGAACGGCAACCCCTGGACCTCCCTGGCCGAACTCACCGTCGGCTACCGGGCTTCCTAGTACCGTGGGCGTCCCGCGACCGGCAGGAGGGGCAGGCCCGTGACGGACCGACGCGAGTTAGCGGCAGAGGTGTTCGACGCACTGGGGGAGCGCTACGAGGAACTGTTCGGGGAGGTGCCCGCCCAGATCGAGGCCCTCGACTGGCTCGCGGAGCGCCTGGCCCCCGGGGCCCGCGTCCTCGACGTCGGCAGCGGCACCGGCCGCCCCACCGCCGAACGGCTCGTCCGGGCCGGCTGCGCGGTGACCGGCATCGACGTCTCCGCCGCCATGGTCGAGACGGCCCGCGCCCGGGTTCCCGGAGCCCGCTTCGAACAGGCCGACGTGCGCACCTACGCGCCGCCCGCCCCGGGCGCGTACGACGCCGTCTGCTCCTTCTTCCCGCTGCTCGTCATGGACCAGCCGGAGGTCGCCGCGGCCCTGGAGCGGATGGCCTCCTGGGTCGCCCCGGGCGGCCACCTCGTCCTGGCCACCGTGCCCGGCGACATCCGGGGCCTCGACATCGAGTGGATGGGCCACCGCGTCACCGTCAGCAGCCTCTCCACCGAGGAGCACCTGCGCCGCCTGACCGCGCACGGCCTGGAGGTGCTGCGCCACCACACGGCGCCCTTCCGGCCCGCCGACCCCCTCGCCCCGCCCGAGGAACACCTCTTCTGCTTCGCCCGCAGGCCCGCCCGCACCGTCAGCGCACCGGCCCCCGCCCCGACTGCTGGGCCCGGAACCGGACCGGCGGCATCCCCACCCGGCGGCTGAACAGCCGGCTGAAGTAGGCCGCGTCCTCGTACCCGACCCGCCGGGCCACCCCGGCCACCGGCAGGTCGGTCCGGGCCAGCAGCTCCTTCGCGCGGCTCAGCCGGATCCCGAGGAGGTACTCCTTGACCCCCTCGCCGGTGCTGCGCCGCACCGCCCCGCGCAGCTCCGCCAGCCCCATGCCCAGGCGCGCCGCGTGCTCGGCGACCGGGATCGGCAGCAGTGCGTCCCGGGTCAGGGCGTCCATCACGGCCTCCCCGCGCGGGGACACCCCGGCGCGCGCGTAGCGCAGGGCCACCAGCAGGGCGTGCACGGCCGCCGCCGCCTCCACCTCCAGCAGCGGCCCGCCGCGCCGGGCGGAGCGCAGGATCCCGTCGACCACGAGCTGTACCCCGGCCGTCCCGCTCAGCGGCACCAGCGGCCGGTCGGGGGTGATGTAGCCCAGGTCGGTGTACGCCGTCACGGCCGGTCCCGCGAAGTCCACGAAGCACTCGTCCCAGCCGCCCCCCGCCGGGTCGGGGCCGTAGTGGTGCTCCACCCCCGGCACCAGCCACAGCAGCGCGGGCGCCGTCACCGGCTGCGGCGGCCGCCCGCCGTGGCCGAACCAGCCCCGGCCCCGGGTCACCACCACCGCCACGTGGTGCTCCAGCACCCGCGGCCCGACCACCGGCAGCGCCCCCTGCTGCACGCCCACCCCGAGGCAGACCAGGCCGAGACGGCGGTGCTGGGCGGTGGGGGAGAAGTACCGCATCCAACTGCTGTACGGGGGCGTCGGCATCTGCGGATTGTGATCCACACCGCGGCGCCCCCTCAAGGGGCCCGCCCACCCCGGACGGCCGCGGTCAGCCCCGCGGGGCCGGACCGCCGCCGCCGCGCAGGCCGAGCGCCAGGCCCGCCAGCACCACCCCCAGCCCCAGCCACACCGCCGGCCCGGGCGGGCCGCCGCCGGCGCACGCCCCGGCCCCCGCCGCCGCGAGCGGTGCGACCCCGGTCAGCAGCCCCGCCCGGCCGGAGCCCACGGCGGCCACCGTCCGGTACCAGAGCAGGAACGCCACCGCCGTCACCAGCACCGCCAGGTACCCGACCGCCGCCCACTGCCCCGCCGTCAATTCCGCGAGGGCGCCCGGGCGTTCCGTCCCCAGCGACAGCCCCGCCAGCATCACCGCCCCGAGCCACACCGCGTGCACCGACACCCCCCAGGCGCCGTGCCGCCCCAGCACCGGCACCGCGAGCAGCGTGAACGCCGCCTCGCAGGCCAGTGCCAGCGCCGCCCACCCCACCCCGGCGGCGTCGGTGCGTCCGGTCCCCTCCACCAGTACGGCGCCCGCCACCACAAGCGGCGCGGCCAGCAGGACCCGCCGGGCGGGCCGGCGCCCCTCCAGCAGCGGCCCGACCACCCCCAGCAGGACCGGTGCGCAGGCCACGGCGACGGCGATCACCGCGGGCTCGGCGTGCGCGACGCCCCGTACGACGGCCACGTTGAACAGCACCAGCCCGCCCGCCGCGATCCCCGCCAGCCACAGCCACTCCCGGCTCCGCGGCCGCACCAGTACCGCCCCCGCGGCCCGGGCGAGCAGGACGAGGACCAGCGCGGCGACCGCGTACCGGACCGCCTGCGCGGCGAACAGCGGCGCCCCGACCAGCGACCGGGACACGGTCACGCTGCTGCCGACCAGTGCCATCCCGACGACGCCCGGGGCCAGGTCCCGAGGGGCGCCGGACACCGGTCCGGGAAGCGGGGCGGTGCGCGAGGTGCCGGGTGAGGTGCCGTGCGAAGTGCTGCGCGAAGTGCTGTGCCGAGTGCTCATGCGGACCAGCCTGGCGCCACAATGGTCCGGTGAGCAGGTCCAAAGAAGGCGCGTCCCAGGGGCCCACAACCGGCTCCGACTTCCTCCAGCTCGACATCGGCCAGGCCCCGCCCGGCGGCCGGACCGAATGGCTCGCCGAGCGGCTGCGCGCCGCCATCGCCGACGGCACCCTGCCGGTCGGCAGCCGGCTGCCCGCCGGGCGGGCCCTCGCCGCCGAACTCCGGGTCTCCCGCGGCCTGGTGACCGAGGCCTACCAGCGCCTCGCCGAAACCGGCCAGGTCGCCGGCCGGGGCCGGGCCGGCACCGTCGTCGTGGCCGCCCCGCCCGGCGCGGCCCCGCCCGCGCCGCCCGTCGTTTCCCGGGGCGGTCCCGTGGACGCCCTGCGCGCCGCGCCCTGCCGGATCGACCTCTCGCCCGGCGTCCCGGACCTCACCGCCTTCCCGCGCACCGCCTGGCTCCGGGCCGAGCGCCGGGTGCTGTCCGCCCTGACCCCCGCCGACTTCGGCTACGGGGACCCCCAGGGCGCGCCCGCCCTGCGCGCGGCCGTCGCCGGCTGGCTGGCCCGCAACCGGGGGATCCGCGCGGACCCCGCCGAGGTGATCGTGGTCGCCGGGGTCGCCCAGGCCCTCTGGCTGCTCGCCGGGGTACTGCCCGGGCAGGGCGTGCACCGGGTGGCGGTGGAGGACCCCGGCTCGCTGGGCGCCCGCGGGCAGCTGGAATCCGCCGGGCTGGACACCGTACCCGTACCCGTGGACGGGGCCGGGTTGGACGTGGACGCGCTGCGGGCGAGCGGGGCGCGGGCCGCGCTGCTGACCCCGGCGCACCAGTTCCCCGCCGGGGTCGTCCTCGACGGCGAACGCCGCCGCGACCTGCTGGACTGGGCCGCGGCCGGGGGACTGGTCATCGAGGACGACTACGACGCCGAGCACCGCTACGACCGGGCCCCCGTCCCCGCCCTGCGGGCCCTGCTCCCGGAGGGCGTCTGCTACGCCGGGAGCGTCTCCAAGCTGCTCGCCCCCGCCCTGCGGCTGGGCTGGCTGCTGGTCCCGCCGCGGCTGCGCGAGGAGGTGGCGGCCGCCAAGCGCAACGCCGACCTCGGCAACCCGGTGCTGGCCCAGCTCGTCCTCGCCCAGCTGATGGACTCGGGCGAACTCGAACGCCACCTGCGGTTCGTGCGCCGCCGCCACCGGCGCCGCCGGGACGCCATGCTGCGCGCCGTCGCCGGCCGGCTGCCCGGAGCCCGCGTGCACGGCGCGGCGGCGGGCCTGCACCTGATGGTCACCTTCGACGGGGCCCCCTTCGAGGACACCGACCTGGCCGCTGCCGCCCTGGGCCTCGGGGTCAAGGTCCACCCCCTGTCCTGGCACCGGGTGCGCCCCGGCCCGCCCGGCCTGGTCCTCGGGTACGCGGCGGGCCCGGCCGGCGAGATCGAGGAGGGCGTGGCCCTGCTGGGGCGGGCGCTCGGCGAACTGGTCTGAGGGGCGGGCCCGGCGCCGTCCGCCACGGGCGCCGCCACCGGTGGAAAAAACTTCGGAACCGGCGGCAACCGATCGGGGACTCGCACGTCGTGGAGGGGTGAAGGGCGAAGTTCCCGCCCTCGACCCGACCGTGGAGAACCCCCGTGAAGAACCTGAAGCGCGTTCCCCTGTCCGCCCGCCGGGCCGCCGTCGTCGCGGCCGCCGGGGCGGTCGTCGCCCTCGGCGGCCCGGCCTTCGCCGCGCAGGGGGCTTCCGGCGCGTCGGCTCCCGCCGCCAGCGCGTCGCCCACCCCGCCGCCCGCCACGCCCTCCGCCGCCCCCAGCGCGGTCCCCACCCACCCCGGCGGCAAGCCGTCCCCGTCCGTCTCCAGCGCCCCCTCCGCGACCCCCTCCGCCGGCGCCGGCGGCGCGGCCCCGTCCGCGTCACCGACCCGCCCCGGCGCCGACCCGGTCCCGTCGGCGGGCGCCGGTACCGCGGCGCCCTCCGCCGCACCGGAGGGACCCGAGCTCGCGCATACTGGCTCTTCCGCCACCACCGTCGCCATGGCCGCCGGAGCCGCGGGGCTCGTCGCCGTCGGGGCCGGAGCCCTGTACACCGTGCGGCGGCGCACCAGCAACTGAGGACCCCGTGCTCGACCTCGCACCACCCCTCAGCCCCCTCACGCCCGGGTTCGCCCGGGCGTGGCGGGGCTTGTGGCGGTGGGCGGCCCGCCGCGAGCGGTCCGCGCCGACGGCCGGCCCCGTACCGGCCCCGTACCCGCCCCGCTACGACTACACCTACGGTCACGGCCGCCCGTCCGGGGCGGACGGCGCCCCGGACGGGCCCGCGCGCCCGCCGACCGTCAGTGAGCTGTACCACGCCCACCGGCTCCGGATGGTCCGGCTGGCGGTGCTCCTCGTCGACGACCAGGCCACCGCCGAGGACGTCGTGCAGGACGCCTTCACCGCCCTGTACCGCCGGTACGGGGAGCAGATCGCGGAGGTGGACAACGCCCTGGGGTACCTGCGCACCGCCGTCGTGAACACCTCGCGCTCCGTGCTGCGGCGCAGGCGCACCGCCCGGGCCTGGATCCCGCCGGTGACGGCGGACGTCCCCTCCGCCGAGGTGTCCGTCGTCCTGGACGAGGCGCAGCGCGAGGTGCTGGCCGCGCTCCGCGGGCTGACCCCGCGCCGGCGCCAGGTGCTGGTGCTGCGCTACTGGGAGGACCTCAGCGAGGCGGAGATCGCCGAGACCCTCGGCATCAGCCGGGGATCGGTGAAGTCGAACGCGAGCCGCGCCCTGGACGCGCTCGAACGGATTCTGGAGGGACGGGTATGACCGCAGAGCGCCCCGTGGAGCAGGTGCTCCGCCAGGCACTGACGGCCCGGGCGCAGGAAGTGACCGTGGTGACGCTGCGCCCGGCCGACCCACCGGGCCCGCACCTGCGCCGCCGCCGGCCGTGGCGCTCGGCGTGGACCGTCGGGGGCCTGGGCGCACTGGCCGCGGCCGCCCTCGCCGGCTACCTCGTGCTCGGCGGGCCGGGCGCGACGCCGCCGCGCCCGGCGCCGCCCGCGGCGCCGCCCGAGCTCACCCCGCCGACCCCGTCGGCCGTTCCCTCGCCGGCGCCCTCCGCGAGCCCGTCCCCTTCGGTGTCCCCGACCCCGCCGACCCCGCCGACCCCGCCGGCCACGTCCTCCGCCACCCCGTCGGCGGTTCCGACGCCGCCCGCCACCGCTCCGGCGGGCCGGGCGCGCACCTCCCCGCCGTCCGCGGGCGCCGCCATGCCGTCGCAGCCGCCGTCCTCCACCTCCCGGCCCTCGGCGTCCGCGTCCCCGTCCAGAGGCTGACGCCGGGGGAGGAGGACGGCCTAGCGTGCGGCGAGGCGCTCCATCAGGGCGACGCTGCGCGCCAGTACGTCGCGCTCCTCGTCGGTGAGTTCGAGTTCGATGGCCTGGGCGAGCCAGCCGGCCCGGCGCCCCCGTTCGGCCTCCAGGGCGGCCCGCCCCTGCGGGGAGAGGTCCACCAGGGACTTGCGGCCGTCCGTCGGATGCGCCCGGCGGGCGACGAGCCCCTGCTCCATGAGCAGGCCGACCGCGCGGGCCATGGACTGCGGCCGTACGCGCTGGTCCGCCGCGAGATCGCTGGTGGTCATGGCGCCGTTGCGGTCGAGGGTGCCGAGCACGGAGGCCTGGCCGAGCGGGATCCGGTCCTCGTGCTTCACCCGGCGCGTGAGCCTGCCCATCGCGGTGCGCAGTTCGGTGGCGACGGCGGCGGGTTCCGGGGTGGTCATAGGGCACTTTAACCGGTGCTCACCAGCGAGCATGCACAGCCCGGCTGTACAGCGGAACTGTTCAGCACAACTGCACAGCATTGCTGTAGGGTCAGGGTCTGTCGCGGCAGGCGCCAGCGTTGTCGCAGCAAGGCCGCGGCGCGCTTCGACGCGAAGGAACTCGCATGGCTTCCACAGCAGTTGAATCCACCGTCATCCGGTCCGTCACCGCCCGCAGGGTCCTCGACAGCCGCGGCAACCCCACGGTCGAGGCGGACGTCCGCCTCGCCGACGGATCCCTCGGCCGTGCCGCCGTCCCCTCCGGGGCCTCCACCGGCGCGCGGGAGGCCGTGGAACTGCGCGACGGGGACCCGGGGCGCTGGCACGGCAAGGGGGTCGACCGGGCGGTCGCCCACGTCAACGGGGACATCGCGGCGGCGGTCGTCGGGCGCGACGCCGCTGATCAGGCGGGTCTGGACGCCGCGCTCATCGCCCTCGACGGCACCGCCGACAAGTCCCGGCTCGGCGCCAACGCGCTCCTCGGTGTCTCCCTCGCCGCCGCGAAGGCGGCCGCGGCCGCCCACCGCCAACCGCTCTACCGCTACCTCGGCGGCGCCGACGCCCGCCTCCTCCCGCTGCCGATGATGAACATCGTCAACGGCGGTGCCCACGCCGACAATCCGCTGGACTTCCAGGAGTTCATGATCGCTCCGATCGGTGCGGAGAGCTTCGCGGAAGCCGTCCGCATGGGCTCCGAGGTCTTCCACACGCTCCGCCGCGACCTGCTGTCCGCCGGGCACGCCACGGGCGTCGGCGACGAGGGCGGCTTCGCGCCCGCGCTGCGCACGGCCGAGGAGGCGCTCGACTTCGTGGTGCGGGCCGTCGAGCGCACCGGCTACCGGCCCGGTACGGACATCGGCCTGGTCATGGACCCGGCCTCGTCGGAGTTCTTCCGCGACGGCGCGTACGTGTACGCGGGCGAGGGCGTGCGCCGTACGCCCTCCGAACACGCCGACTACCTGGCCAAGCTGATCGACGCGTACCCGGTCGTCTCCATCGAGGACCCGATGGCCGAGGACGACCTGGACGGCTGGCGGGAGCTGACCGCCCGCGTCGGCGACCGCTGCCAGCTCACCGGCGACGACGTGTTCTGCACGAACGAGGGGCTGCTGCGCGAGGGCATCCGCACCGGCGTCGGCAACTCGGTCCTGGTCAAGGTGAATCAGATCGGCACCCTGACCGAAGCCCTCGCCACGGTCGCCACCGCGCACCGCGCGGGCTGGACCGTCGTCATGTCGCACCGCTCCGGCGAGACGGAGGACACCACCATCGCGGACCTGGCGGTGGCGACGGGCTGCGGCCAGATCAAGACCGGCTCGCTGTCCCGCTCCGACCGCACGGCGAAGTACAACCAGCTCATCCGCATCGAAGAGGAACTGGGCGCCTCGGCCCGCTACGCGGGCGGAGCGGTCCTGGACCGCTCCTGACCGTCCTGTGCCCGGGGGGTGCCCTCGCCCGCGGGGGTGTTCTCGACCGCCGCGACCAGGGGGGCCAGTTCCGGGGTGCGGGCGGCCTCGGTGAGCGCTTCGCGCAGGGCGGTGTCGTTGGTGGGGCGGGCTTCGGCGAGGAGGGCCAGGCCCGCCCCGCTCACGTCGGTGTAGATGCCCCGGCGGTCGGTGTCGCAGATGTAGCGGTTCAGCAGCCCGCGGTCCTCCAGCCTGCTGACCAGCCGGGTCGTCGCGCTCTGGCTGAGTACGACCGACTCCGCGACCTGGTGCATCCGCAGGTGGCCGCCCGGCCCGGAGTGCTGCCGGCTGAGCACGTCCAGCAGCGAGTACTCGCGCACGCTCAGCCCGTGCCCCGCCTGGAGCGCCCGTTCGATGTGCGCCTCGATCCGGCCGTGCAGCAGCGAGAGGGCGCACCAGCCCTGGGCGAGGCCCGTCAGTGCGCTGTCGGTGGCCGTCATGGGCTCCTCCGTCGTGTCCGGCCGGCCGGCCCCGGCTCATGGGGGGCCGGTTCCGCCGCGCGTGCGTACCGCCCAGGATAGGCCACTCTCTGCAATAGCCCGCGCTTGCCAATATCCCGCGTCTGCAATTAATGTGGACGAAGGCAAACGGCGACCGCAAGATCCTGTGGCCCGATGCCTCCCGCACCCACCCTCCCGGGCACACCCCACCCCCCACACCCCTGAAGGGCACCTCCCTCATGCCTCTCGCGCTCCTCGCCCTCGCCATCGGGGCCTTCGGGATCGGCACCACCGAGTTCGTGATCATGGGCCTGCTCCCCGAGGTGGCCGCCGGTTACGGCGTCTCCATCCCGACCGCCGGCTTCCTGGTCACCGGCTACGCCCTCGGCGTGGTCCTCGGCGCACCGCTGATGACCGTCCTCGGCACCCGCGTCCCCCGCAAGCGGATGCTGATGCTGCTGATGGGCCTCTTCGTCGTCGGCAACGTGCTCTCCGCGCTCGCACCCGCCTTCGGCGTCATGCTCGCCGGCCGCGTGGTCGCCTCCCTGGCCCACGGCGCCTTCTTCGGCATCGGGGCGGTCGTCGCCGCCGAACTGGTCGCCCCCGACAAGAAGGCGGGCGCGATCGCCATGATGTTCACCGGCCTGACCGTCGCCAACGTGGTCGGCGTCCCGCTCGGCACCCTCGTCGGGCAGCACCTCGGCTGGCGCGTCACCTTCCTGATCGTCGCCGCCCTCGGCCTCGTCGGCCTCCTCGGGATCGCCCGGCTCGTCCCCGACCTCCCGCGCCCCGGCGGCGTACGGATCCGCGACGAGATCGCCGCGTTCCGCAACGTCCAGGTGCTGCTCGCGATGGGGATGACCGTGCTCGGCTTCGGCGGGGTCTTCGCCGCCATCACCTACATCACCCCGATGATGACCAACGTCGCCGGTTTCGCCGACAGCTCCGTGACGTGGCTGCTCGTCCTCCTCGGCCTCGGCATGGTCGCGGGCAACCTCGTCGGGGGCCGGTTCGCGGACCGTGCGCTGATGCCGATGCTGTACACGACCCTGGGCGCGCTCGCCGTCGCACTGGCCCTGTTCACGCTCACCGCCCACAGCGCGGCCGGCGCCGCCGTGACCCTCTTCCTCATCGGAGCCCTCGGCTTCGCGACCGTGCCCCCGCTGCAGAAGCGGGTCCTCGACCAGGCCGCCGGCGCCCCCACCCTGGCCTCCGCCGTCAACATCGGCGCCTTCAACCTCGGCAACGCCCTCGCCGCCTGGCTCGGCGGCCTCGTGATCGCCGCCGGGCTCGGCTGGACCGCCCCGAACTGGGTCGGCGCCGCCCTGGCCGCCTCCGCCCTCGTCCTCGCCCTGGTCTCCGGAGCCCTGGAGCGCCGCACGGGACGGCGCACGGCCGACGGCCGGGTCGTCGCCGCCGGCGCCCCCGCCGCCGTCCCCGCCCACCACTGACCCCCACCCCCCCCACCGCACACAGGAGCACCGCATGTCCGCCGCCACCCCCGCCCCCCGCACCGCCGTCGCCCCGCTGACCACCCGGGACGCCGAACTGCTCGTCGCCACCGCCACGGCGGCCGCCGAAGCCGCCGGGGTCACCGTCAGCGTCAGCGTCCTCGACGCGGGCGGCCACCCGCTGGCCTTCCGCCGCGACGACCGGGCCGTCCTGATCTCCGGCGAGACCAGCACCCGCAAGGCCTTCACCGCCCTCCAGCTGAACGCCCCCACGGCCGACCTCGTCGACGCCGTCCAGCCGGGCGGACCCTTCCACACCCTGCCCACCGCCCTGGACCGCCCGCTCCTCTTCATCGCGGGCGGGCTCCCCGTCCACCGCGACGGCCGCCTCGTCGGCGCCATCGGCGTCGGCGGCGGCGCCCCCGCACAGGACCACGCCTTCGCCGCCGCCGCGCGCGACGCCCTGGCCGCCTGACCCGCCCCGCCCGGCCCCCGGGTAGCGCCACCGTGTCCCCCGTGCCAGGTTGGTACGGGGGACACGGCGGCGGACACGGGTGCGGCATGCGGCAGCGGACGAGGAGAAACCGGCGGGGCAGGACCCTGGCGACGGCGGCGGCCGCCGCGCTGGTCACCCTCGCCGTACCGGCCTGCTCCGCCGGAGCGGAACCCTCGCGGGCCGCCACGGACGCCCCCCGCGCCACGGGCGACACCCCCGGCCCCGTCACTCCGCCGGGTACCACCCCCGCCGCACCGCCCTCGACCCCGGCGTCCGCGTACCCGCTGTCCACCGCCCCGAGCACCGTCCCCGCCGTACGCGAACACCGGGCCGCCCGCGGCCCCGGCTGGAAGCCGGCCCCCGCCGCACGCGTCGTCGTGGCCCCCGCCGACAGCGCGGCCCTGTCCGACGAGGCGAAACTGCTCGCCGGGGAGCTGAAGCTCGGCTACGCCGAGGCGGCGGAGCCCGGGCCCGGCGACGTCCAGCTCGCCCTCGCCGCCAAGGGCTCCGGCCCGCCCGAGTCGTACGCGCTCACCGTGCGGGACGGCCGGGTGCGGATCACCGGCCCCGACGAGGCGGGCGTCTTCTACGGCACCCGCACCCTCAAGCAGGAGATACGCGGGGCCGGTGCGGCCCCCGAGGGCACGGTCGAGGACGCCCCGGCCAAACCGCAGCGCGGACTCAACCTCGACATCGCGCGCAAGAACTTCACCCCCGGCTGGATAGAGGACCGGCTGCGCGAAATGGCCGACCTCAAGCTCAACCAGCTCGGACTGCACTTCTCCGACGACCAGGCCTTCCGGATCCAGTCCGACAGCCACCCCGAGATCGTCTCCACCCCGCACCTCACCAAGGCCCAGGTGCGCGGGATCACGGCCCTCGCCGCCCGCCTGCACATCACGGTCGTCCCCGAGATCGATTCGCCCGGACACCTCGGCGCGGTCCTGCGGGCCCACCCCGACCTCCAGCTGCGCGACGCCCAGGGGCGGGCCGTCAAGGGCGCGGTCGACATATCCAACCCGGCGTCCGCCCGCCTCGTGGACGAACTGCTGCGCGAGTACCTGCCGTTGTTCCCCGCCGGGGCCTGGCACCTGGGCGCCGACGAGTACCAGGCGCTGGTGGTCCGCGACCCGCAGGCCTCCTTCCCGAAGCTCGCGGCCGCCGCCCGCGCCCGCTACGGGCCCACCGCCCGCGTCCAGGACCTGGCGACGGGCTGGCTCAACGACCGGGCCGCCGTGGTCCGCCCGTCGGGCAAGGCCCTCAAGGCGTGGAACGACGGCTTCTTCAAGGGCGGGATCGCCACCGCCGCCCCGGACATCCAGGCCGAGTACTGGACCGGCAAGGAGATCGGGGCCCGGCCGCCGCTGGAGTACCTGACCGCGGGCCGCAAGGTCGTCAACCTCAACGACGAGTACCTGTACTACGTCCTCGGCCAGCCCAACCAGTTCACGTATCCCACCGGCCGCCGGATCTACGAGGAGTGGACCCCGCGCGTGCTGCGCGGCACCGCCGCCGTCCCGGCCGCCCACGACGCGCAGATCCTCGGCGCCCGGCTCGCCGTCTGGTGCGACCTGGCCGGCGCGCAGACCCAGGACCAGGTGGCCGCCGGAATACGCCTGCCGCTGGCGGCCCTCTCCCAGAAGGTCTGGGACGCCAGGACCCCGCAGGCCCCCTGGACCGCCTTCAAGACCCTCGCCGACCGCCTCGGCTAGCCGGCCCGCGGGCCGCGCTCGCGCAGCTGCCAGCGGCGCCGGGCCCATTCGGCGGCCGGCGGCAGGGCCGCGAACACGGTGAGGATCCAGGCCGCGGCGAAGCCCCAGATCAGGGGCTGTGCCACGGTCACCGACGCCGCGATGAGCAGGACGACCGTCAGGGCGCCGAGCACACAGGCCGCCAGGGTGCGGTGGCGGCGGTGCGCCGACCGCAGGATCCGGTCCAGGGACCGGTCGCTCCTGAGGTCGGCCTCGATCGCGGAGAGGGCGCGCTGCTCGCGATCGGACAGTCCGGCTCCGTCCATGACGACGCACCTCCGTCAGCCGCCACCGCCGGGCGCGGACCGCAGCCTTTGGCCTGCGCATACCCGCCCCGGCGCGGACCAACCCCGGCGGGGCCGTCGGCTACCAGATGGAGTTGACCCACTCCGGGTGGTCGATGAAGGGATTGCGGTTGTGCTGGTAGGTGTCGTAGATGACCTGGTTGCGGCGCTGCTCGAAGGCGTCCGGCGGGTCCTGGAGGTTCCACTGCTTCAGGACGCTCAGGCGGCCGATCGCCGGGGCGCTGCCGTTGTCGACCTTGTCGTTCGGCTCCAGGTCGGCGAAGCCGTCCCCGCCGTCGTAGCGGACCGCCATGTAGAGCAGCATCCGGGCGACGTCGCCCTTGACCGCGTCGCGGGGCTCGAAGGAATCGGCGTCCGTACGGCTGCCGGGGGCCTCGGCGACGGGGCTGCCGCCCATGTCGAAGTCCTTGTTGCCGCGGGTGCTGTTGACGCTGACGTCCTCGGGCCGCAGGTGGTGCAGGTCGGTGCCGGGACCGGTGGCGGTGCCGAAGTCGCCGTGGCTCTTGGCCCAGACGTGCTCGCGGTTCCAGTCGTTGGCCCCGCCGCCGTTGGTGCTCTTGGACTGGGAGCGGCCGGAGTAGACCAGGATCACGTTGTTGGGGTTGGCCGGGTCCTGGTCGGTGACCTTCAGGGCGTTCCACACGCCGTCGTAGGTGACCTTGGACTGGGTCTTGATGATGTCGTGCAGGGCGGTCTTCAGCGCGGCGCCGGTCTTGCCCTGGGCGGGCGCGTAGTAGTCGGCCACGCTCACGGACGGGGCGGCCGTGGGGGCGGCCGCCGTCCGGTCCTGGCCGGCGGAGGCCGTGGCGGGTATCACGAACAGGGCGGCGGCCGCGAGGGCGCCGGCCCAGGGTGCCGTACGGGAGATTCTCATGACGTGGGGGTGCCTCTCCACACGCACCGTCCCCACCAGGGGAATTGGCGGGGTGTCAGGTGGCAGAGCGAGAGTCACATTGTCATGTGCCGTACAGGTGAAGGCTACGTGTCGGGAGTGGGGAACCCTGGTGTTTGCCGCCGTCGGCGCAGGGGCACGGTAGCGGTCGGCGCCGGCCGGGCCGGCGCCGACGGCAACGGCCCCGACGGGAGCAGCCCATGGCAGTGAAGATCCTCATCGTGACCGGCGACGCGGCGGAGTCGCTGGAGGTCATCTACCCCTACCAGCGCCTGCGCGAGGAGGGGTACGAGGTGCACGTCGCGGCCCCCTCGCGCAAGAAGCTGCGGTTCGTCGTGCACGACTTCGAGGAGGGCTTCGACACCTACACCGAGAAGCCCGGCTACACCTGGCCGGCCGACCTCGCCTTCGCCGAGGTGGTCACCGAGGAGTACGCGGCCGTGGTCGTCCCGGGCGGGCGCGCGCCGGAGTACCTGCGCAACGACCCCGAGGTGCGGCGAATCCTGGCCGCCTTCGCCGGGGCCGACAAGCCGATCGCGCAGATCTGCCACGGACCGCTCATCACCGCCGCGAGCGGGGTCCTGGAGGGGCGCCGGGTCACGGCCTATCCCGCGCTGGAGCCGGACGTGCGGGCGGCGGGGGCCGCGTTCGAGGACGCGGAGGCGGTGGTCGACGGGACCCTCGTCTCGGCCCGTGCCTGGCCCGACCACTCCGCCTGGATGCGCGAGTTCCTGACGGTGCTGCGGGCCAAGGCCCCACTGGCGTAGGCCCGGCGGGCGCGGGGCCGGCGCCGACCAGGGCCGGCCCCGCACCGGCCCCGGCACCCGCCCGCGCGCGGTCCGGCGCGCGCCGCGGCGCCGGACGGAGGCGGTCAGCCCGTGGTGACCGTGGGGGCCGGCTCGTACTTGTAGTTCGCCGGGCCGAAGTTCTTCTTCACGGCCGCCTCCCAGGAGCCGTCCGCGACCATCTTCGCCAGCGCCGTGTTGATCTTGCGCTGGAGTTCGCTGTCGCCCTTCTTGACGCCGATGCCGTAGTTCTCGTTGCTCAGCCGCAGCCCGACCAGCTTGAACTTGCCCTCGTTCCCCTTGCGGGCCGCGTACCCGGCCAGGATCGAGTTGTCGGTGGTCATGGCGTCGACGAGACCGTCCTGGAGGGCGACCAGGCATTCCGAGTAGCCGCCGAGCTCCAGCACGCTCGCCTTGGGGGCGAGGCTGTTCTTGACGTTCTCGGCGGATGTGGAGCCGGTCACCGAGCACAGCTTCTTGGTGTTGAGGTCCTCCGCCTTGGTGATGGAACCGTCGTCGGCGCGGACCAGCAGGTCCTGGTGGGCGACGAAGTAGGGACCGGCGAAGTCGACCTTCTCCTTGCGCTTGTCGTTGATCGAGTAGCTCGCGGCGACGAACTGGACCTCGTTGTACTGGAGCAGCAGCTCGCGGTCGGAGCTGTACACCTGCTTGAACTCGATCTCGTCCGGCTTGTAGCCGAGGTCCTTCGCGACGTACGTGGCCACGTCGACGTCGAAGCCGGTGAAGGTGCCACCGGGTTCGCGCATGCCGATGCCCGGCTGGTCGAACTTGATGCCGATGGACAGGGGCTCCTTCGGCTCTTCACCGCCACAGCCGGAGGCGGTGGCGGCGAGCGCGATCACTGCGGCGACCGCACCGGCCCTGGGAACCTTCATGCTGCACTCTTTCCTCGGGAACGCGCGGCCACGGGTGGTGATGCGCGCGTTCGGGGCACGCGCGACCGCTGGGTGGTGTGGCACGTGTATGAGGAAGCTAGGAAGCGGACGGGCACAGCGTCACTACATCTGAGTAAAACTTGAGGATAACGATCCGGTTCGGCCTGAAGGTCTCCGTCATGGCCGGGCCGCGCCGGGCCCGGGCCGCCCCCGCGCGCGCTCCCGGCCGCACTGGCCGGGAACGTACGGTGCCCCGCCCCGTGATCACCGGCGCGTGACAGCATGGCGGGGCAGCACGGGCCAAAGCGGCCAAGCGGAGGGGGAGTTCGGTGAGCGCACTACGCAAGAGCCTGGCCAAGGTGGAGGTCGGCCTGCGCTGGGATCCCAGCCCGGCCGGCACCCCCGCCAACGACCTGGACATCGTGGCGGCGGTGTACGCCGCCGCGGACCCGTACGGGGAACCGGTCTACCTCGTGCACTTCGGCAGCCGCGCCCCCGACGGCACCATCACCCTGGCCCGCGACAGCCGCACCGGGCAGGGCTTCGGCTTCGACGAGGTGATGACGCTCGAACTGGACCGGCTGGCGCCCGAGCTCGGCCGCGTGGTGGTCGGCGTGGTGATCCAGGACGCCGGCGGGGCCGCCGGAGCGGACCGCAAGACCTTCGCCGACGTGGCGGGCACCGGGCTGCGGATCCGCGAGGGCTACACCGACCTCGCGACGGGTGACTTCGCGGAGGTGGCGCGGGCCACCTCCGCCACGGTCGCGCGGTTCACCCGCGACGCGGAGGGCGGCTGGTCGCTCGACGCCGCCCTGCTCGGGTTCGACGCGGACCCGCAGGAGTTCGCCCGGATCATGGGCGCCGCGCGCGGCTGAGCCCGCGCCGGTACGGGCCCGGGGTCCGCGCGGGCCAGGGAGGAACCGGAAGAGGCGGCCCGGCGGACGGGGCGGCGGCCACTCTGCTCGGGAGTGGTCGCCGCCCCGTCCGGGTGGCGCGCTGCCGCCGTCCCCACGAGGCAGCGCGAGGCGGGTCGCCGTCCGGTCATCGTGGACGGCGGCCCACCGGTACGAAGGGCATCAGGGGGTGATGCCGAGTGCGGGCAGCAGGGCGACGTCGACGAACCTGACCAGGTAGTCGGCGTCCGCGTACCGCCCCTCCAGGACCGGGCGGATCCGCAGGACCCCCATCAGCTGCGCCGGCAGGAACTCCACGGCCGGGTGGTCCGCGGTGATCTCGCCCCGCGCCACCGCCCGGGCCACGATCGCGTCGAAGGCCGTCAGCTCGGGCTCCACGAGCGCCTCGCGCAGCGCGCCCTGTAGTTCCTCGTCGCTGAGCACGGCGTGCCCCAGCGCCTGGGTGAGCCGGGTGTCGCGGCCCGAGGTGCAGGCCGCGATCCGGGCGGCCTCGCGCAGGTCGCCCACCAGGGTCCCGGTGTCGACGTCGGCCAGGGACCGGTCGCTGCGGCTCGCGCGCAGGGCGGCGGCCACCAGCCGGGGCTTGGTCTTCCACTGCCGGTAGAGCGTGGACTTGCCGCAGCTGGCGCGGGCGGCCACGCCCTCCATGGTCAGGGCCTCGTACCCGTGCTCGCGCAACTGCTCCAGGACGGCGTCGTAGAACTCCTGCTCACGCTCCGGCGTGATCTTGGAGCGGCGCGCGGTGACCTGCGGCGTCGACGTCATGGGGGGCGGCTCTCCTCGCGGATTCCTGGGCGGCTGCGGCCGGTGCGTCCGGTGCGTGCGGCGCCCTTCGAGTGTACGGCTACGACAGCGTATCGGTACACCGGCGTATCGATACGGGAATGTATCGATACACTGGCGTGTCGATAGGAAGCGGTTCCCCGACCGACGGCACGCCGGCCGCAGACCGTGACCACACCCGAAAGAAGTGAGACCGGGGGATGACCTCCCACACCACTCCCGACCGGACGCGCACCGCAACGCCGGACGCGCGCCGCCGGCTCATACGCGAGCTGCTGCTCGTCGCGGGCCTGTTCGCCGTCTACAAGGCGGGCCGCATGCTCTCGACGGGCCGCACCGACGAGGCCTTCCGCAACGCCGGCCGCGTGTGGGACGCCGAGCGCGCCCTGCACCTGCCCGGCGAGGGCGCGGTCCAGCGGCTGCTGCTCCACTCGGACGCCGTCGTCCACACCGCCAACACGTACTACGCGGCCGTGCACTTTCCGGCCACCGCGCTGTTCCTGATCTGGCTCTACCTGCGCCGCCCGAGCCACTACCTGTGGACCCGCCGGGTACTGGCCGTGCTCACCGGCGCCGCGCTCGCCCTGCACCTCTCGTTCCCGCTCGCGCCCCCGCGGATGCTGGGCGCCGCGCACCTGGTGGACACCGGGAAGGTCTACGGGCCCACCGTCTACCGGGCCGCCCCCGCCGCCGACACCATGGCCAACCAGTTCGCCGCGATGCCCTCGCTGCACTTCGGCTGGGCGCTGATGCTGGCGCTCGGCATGATCGCCGCGACCCGGTCGCGGTGGCGCGCCCTGTGGCTGCTGCACCCGCTGATCACCCTGCTGGTGGTCGTCGGCACCGCCAACCACTACTGGCTCGACGCCCTCGTCGCCACCCTGCTGCTGGGCGCCGCCCTGCTCGTCATCCCGCGCCCGCGCGCCGCCGCGAAGCGGGCCGCGGCTCCCGCCCCGAGCCCCGTCGTGGCTCCCGCTCCGGCGGCCCGGCCCGCGGCGCCCGCCGCCGGCCGGGGGCCGGTCGCCGGGGGCGGTCCGAGACCCGGCCCGGCTCCCGGCACCGCCACCGGGCCCCTGCCGCGACCGTCCGCCGTACCGGCCGCGCCCGCCGCCGTGTCCGCGGGGGCCGGACGGTGAACGCCACCGCCCTCGCCGTCGCCCTCTGCCTCGCCTCCGCCGTGACCTACGCGGCCGCCGCCGTGGCCCAGGAGCGGCTCGCCCGCCGGGCCGTCGCCCGCACCGCCGCCGACCTGCTCGGCAACGGCGCCTGGTGGTGGTCGGCCGGGCTGAACGCCGCCGCCGCGCTGCTCCACGCCGCCGCCCTGCGCTACGGCCCCCTCACGCTGGTGCAGCCCCTCGGCGCGCTGACCCTGGTGGCGGCCGTCCCGCTCGGGGCGCGCGGCGCGGGGCGGCGGGTCGCCGCCACCGAGTGGCGGGGCACCCTGGCCACCGTCGCCGGACTCGGGCTGCTGCTGCTCCCCGCCTCCGGCCCGGCCCCCGACGACACCCTCACCCTCGCCGAGGCCCTCTCGGTGTCCGCCGCCACCGCCGCCGTGATCGTCCTGCTCACCGCCCGCAAGGACCCCCGCTCGGGCCTGCGCCACGCCACCGCCTCCGGCCTCGCCTCCGCGGCCGCCTCCGCCCTGACGCAGACCGTCGCGGTGGCGGGCGGCCGGGGCGGCGCCCTGCTCAGCGCCCGGGTCGTCACGGTGGCCCTGCTCGTGGTGGTGTTCGCCGTCGGCGGGATGCTGCTCTCGCAGCGCGCCTACCGGGGCGGACTCGGCGCCCCCCTCGCCGTGGTGAACCTGGCCAACCCGCTCGCCGCGGCGGCCATCGGCATGGTCCTGCTCGGCGAACGCATCCAGGGCGGCGCGCTCGGCGTCCTGCTCGCCGCCGCCGGAGCCCTCGCCGCGACCCGCGGGGTCCTGCTGCTCACCCGTACCGCCCCCACCGTGCAGCTCCCGGACGCCGGGCCACTGCCCGCCGGTCACGTCCCCGCCTGACCGGCGCGGGACGGGGCCGTGCGGCCCGGGACCGGCCGCCCCGTGCCCGGCGGAGAACCGATTCCCCGTCGGGCGCGTCCTCCCAGGTGAGAGACGTACACCAACGAGCGGAGCGAACGACCATGGGCATCATCGGCTGGATCATCCTGGGCCTGCTGGCCGGCGGCATCGCCAAGGTCCTGCTGCCCGGCCGGGACCCCGGCGGCCTCATCGGCACCACCCTCATCGGCGTCGCGGGCGCCTTCATAGGCGGCTGGCTCTCCGCCAAGTTCCTGGACCGCCCCATCCAGACCCAGTTCTTCGACCTCGCCACCTGGGGCTCCGCCATCGCCGGCTCCCTGGTGCTGCTCATCGGCTACCGCATCCTCTTCGGCAACTCCCGCGACTGAGGCCCGGACGCCCCCTGTCTACGCTGGGCCCGCACGGCGCGACGTACGAGCTGCGAGGAGCCCCGACCCATGAGCGTCACCCCCGTCCCCACCGCCGACCTCTACGACGAGCACGGTGAGACCCTCGGGATCTGTTCCACCGCGTTCCGCCGGATCGGCGGCCGGCGGCTCTTCGCCGGACCCGTGCGCACCCTGCGCTGCCACGAGGACAACGCCCTGCTGCGCGAGCTCGTGCACACCCCGGGCGAAGGCGCCGTCCTCGTCGTCGACGGCGGCGGCTCCCTGCGCACCGCCCTGGTCGGGGACCTCCTCGCCGGAGCCGCGGCCGCCTCCGGCTGGGCCGGGCTGATCATCAACGGCGCCGTCCGCGACAGCGTCGCGCTCGGCGCGCTCGACCTCGGCGTCCAGGCGCTGGGCACCTGCCCGCGCAAGAGCGGCAAGACCGGCGCCGGGACGGTCGACGGCCCCGTCACCATCGGCGGCGTCACCTTCCGCCCGGGCGACACCGTCCACGTCGACGACGACGGCGTCGTCGTGCTCCCCGCCGGGCACTGACACCGGCCGCGGGCCGCCCGGCGCCGTCCGTTTTCCGCCACCCCCGGAGCACGGGACCTGGCGGCGGCGGTCCGCGACCGGTTTCACTGCGGGCCCATGAGACGACACAGGATCATGGGCCTGCTCGGCGCGCTCGCCCTCGCCGTCGGCGCCCTGGCCGGACCCGCCGCGGCGGCCCCCGACCCGGCCCCGGCCCCGGCCCCTGACTCCCGGGCAGCGGAGGCCGGGCCCACCCCGCCCGCCGAGTTCGGCACCGACTGGCACGACCCCCTCACCGTCGCCCCGCCGCCGCGGCGGCCCGCGACCCGCTCCTGCGAGGTCACCGTCGCCGAAGCCCGGTTCCGGGACTTCACGCCCTACCGGGGCGATTACGCCCCGCCCGCCGGCTGCGGCCGGTCCTCCTGGGCCAAGGTCGTGCTGCGCCTGGACGGCACGGTCAAGGGCCGTCAGTACGACCGCCTCGGCAATCTCACCGTCGGCGGCGTCGAGATCCTGCGCACCTCCACCCCCGAACCCTCGCCCGACGGCATCGCCTGGTCCGTGGAGAAGGACGTCACCTCCTACCGCGACACCCTCAGCCGCCCCCAGCCCGTCGAGATGCTGATCGGCAACGTCGTCGACGACACCTACACCGGCGTCATCGACGTCAAGGTCACCCTCACCTTCTACGTCGCCGACGGCCGCAACCCGGCCCCCGACACCCCCGACCTGGTCCTCCCCGTCACCTCACCCGCCGCGGGAGGGGTTGCCGTCACCACCCCGCGCAACACCGAACGGCTCCTCGCCGAGGTGTACGCCACCGGCTCCGGCGGCGGCTGCGAGGAGTACTGGTACCTCACCGTCCCCGACGCCGCCCCCTACTCCTGCAAGGCCGCCGACGGCCCCCACCGCGAGGTCCGCATCAGCGTCGACGGCCGGCTCGCGGGCCTCGCCGCACCCTTCCCGACCGTCTGGACCGGCGGCTGGTCCAACCCCTTCCTCTGGTACGTCGTCCCGGGCCCCCGCGCCTTCGACGTCCAGCCGGTCCGCTACGACCTCACCCCCTTCGCCGCCCTCCTGGGCGACGGCCGCCCGCACCGCGTCGAGGTGTCCGTCGCCGGCGTGCCCGCCGGACAGAGCGGCTGGAGCACCCCCGCCAACCTGCTGCTCTGGCAGGACCACGGCCGCCCGGTCGTCACCGGCGCCCTGACCCGGTACGAGGAGACGGCCCCGACGGGCGCCTCCCACTGGACCCCGGCCCCCGCACCCGGCGGCGAACACCGCCTGGACACCGGCGGCGCCCACCGCCTCACCGTCGCCGGATACCTCGACACCTCCCACGGCCGCGTCACCACCACCGTCACCCGGGACGTCCGCGCCACCTCGGTCCACCGCTGGACCGAGGGCGAGGACCGCGACGCCCTCACCGCCACCTGGACCGACGAGGAGAGCGTCACCCGCGGCCCCGCCACCACGCGCACGCACCGGACGTACACCATGGACGGCGCCACCACCCTCGGTGCCGGGGACCGGCTGCGCACCGTCCTGTCCCTCGGCGACCGGGCCGACACCGTCACCCTGCGCGGCGGCCGCGAGACCGGACGCACCCGGCTCGACGACGGCTACACCGGCGACGCCTCGTACACGGCGAACGTCCCGCGCGAGCAGCGGCACGCCGTCGCCACCACCACCGCCCGCTCCCGCCTGTACGGGGGCCAGGCGGGCGGCGGCTGTTACGACCGTACGGTGACGGCCGTGCAGGGCACCCTGACGGTGGACCGGCGCCGCTGCTGACGCGGGCGGCCCCTACGATGACGGGCCATGGACACGAGTGAGGCCGGCAGACGGCTGGTGGACGGCCGCTTCGAACTGATCGGCCCCCTGGGCGCGGGCGGCATGGGAACGGTGTGGCGCGCCCGGGACATAGCCCTGCACCGCGAGGTCGCCCTCAAGGAGGTGCGCCCGCCGGACCCGGCCGCCGCCGCCGCGCAGCCCGGCCTCGCCGAGCAACTGCGCGAGCGGGCGGTGCGCGAGGCCCGCGCGCTCGCCCGTCTCGCCCACCCCAACGTGGTGACGATCCACCACATCGTGGAGCCCGCGCCGGGGACCGGGGGGCACCCGTGGATCGTGATGGAGCTCGTCAGGGGCGGCTCCCTGCACGACCGCCTCGCCGAGGGGCCGATGCCGGTCGGCGAGGTGCTGCGGCTCGGGCTCGACGTGCTGTCCGCGCTGCGGGCCGCCCACGCCGAGGGCGTGCTGCACCGGGACGTGAAACCGGCCAACGTACTGCTGCGGCCCGGCGGCGCGGCCGTCCTGACCGACTTCGGCATCGCCGCCCTGCACGGCTCGACCGCCCTCACCTCCACCGGGGTGCTGATCGGCTCGCCCGAGTACATCGCGCCCGAGCGGGTGCGCGGGGAGGAGGGGCTGGCCGCCTCCGACCTGTGGTCCCTCGGGATGCTGCTGTACGTCGCCGCCGAGGGGACGCACCCGCTGCGCCGGGCCACCAGCCTGGCCACGGTGGTCGCCGTCCTCGACGAGCCGATCCCGGCCCCGGTACGGTCCGGCCCGCTGGGCCCCGTACTGGAACGGCTGCTGGTCCGCGACCCGGCGGCGCGGCCCGACGGAGAGCTGCTGGAAGCGCTGCTCCGCACCGCGAGCGCCGCTCTCGCGGGAACGCCTGCCGCCCCGCCCGCCCCCTCCGCACCGTCCGTCCCGGTGGCCTCCGCTCCGCCCCCGCCCGGCCAGTACGGGCCGCCCGCCCCGTACGCGCCCTACGCGCCCGGGTCGGCCCCCGCCGACCCCGCCGTGACCCGCGCGTCGGCGTCGGACGTCGGACGGCGACGGCCGCCGCGGGCCCTGTCCGCCCTCCTGCTCGCCGCCGTCCTGGCCGGCGGCGTCTACGGCCTCGTGCGGTGGTTGCCGGACGGCGGCGACGCCACCGGCGCCAAGCCCGGCGGCGGCGCCACCGGTCCCGCCGTCTCCGCCCCGGCGGCGACCCCGTCCGGATCCGGCCCCGCCGCCCCGCCGCTGGGCCCCCGTACGAGCACCGCCGCGAGCCCGGCCTCCGTACCGAAGGGGAGCCTGCTCACCCCGGACCGCGTCCGCGCCGCCCTCGCGGCCCTCAAGGCGCAGACGGGCACCACCACCTTCGGGAAGATGACCGTCTACGACGAGTACCTCATCGCCGCCGTCCCCACCGCCCCCGGAGCCGAGACCCTGGACTACTGGGAGTACCGCGGCGGCGCGGTCCGCCGCACCGGTCCCGCCGGCACCGTCAAGGACGGCGACCCCGTGATCGACATGGCCGCCGTCGGCTGGGACGCGCTGCCCGCCCTGCTCGAACGCTCCGCGCGCGACCTCGCCGTCGCGAAGCCGTCCTCGCGCTACGTCATCGTCGACCCCTGGATGATGGACCACGTCCCCTGCATGCGCGCCTACCTCAGCGACGAGTACGGCCGCGGCGGTTACGTGCTCGCCGGGACCGACGGCCAGGTCAAGAAGGTCGTCTCCGGCTGACATCGTGTCCCCGTGCCCGAGGCGCACACGCACACACACGCGCCCGGGGTACCCCCGCACGTTCCGACACGCTTCCGAGGAGCACGGCCACCATGCCCAGCTGGCGCACCACCCTCACCCGGGCCGGGATCACCGTCCCCCGCCTGCGGGACGACTACACGCACGCCGCCCGCCGGGTCCTGCGCCGCGAACCCGCCCCCTACCTCACTCTCCGCCTGCTCGCCGACCCGGCCCTGGTGCCCTGGCTCACGGCCGGGCTCGCCTTCATGAACCGGGTCGACGACGTGGCCGAGGGCGGCCCGCCGGCCGGGCGGCCCGCCGCCATCGCCGCCCTGGCGGCCCGCACCGAGGCCGCCCTGGAATCGGGGGACGACCCCGACCCCCTGCTGCGCGCCTACGGCCACGCCGTGCGCACCAGGGAGCTGCCCGCGCACTGGGTCACCCGCTTCCTGGAGGGCGCGGCCACCGCCGAGGCGGGCTTCGACGGCTTCGCCGCCGAGGAGGACTTCCAGGCCTACCTCGACGCCTACGCCTGGCCCGGGGTGGTGGTCTTCACCGGACTGCGCTACCCGGGCGGCCCCGACCCCGAGCAGGCCGCGGGCTGGCGCCGGTTCGTGGACGCCGCCCAGCGCGTCGACTTCCTCGCCGACCTCTGCGGGGACCTCGCCGAAGGCCGTCTGTGCATCCCCCGCGCCCGCCTCGCCGAGCACGGCGTGACCCGCGAGGACCTGGAAGGGGCCCGGGACACCCCGGGCGTGCGGGCCCTGCTCGCCGCCGAATGCCGGCGGGCCCGTACCGCCCTGGCCGCCGCGGACGACGTCCCGGACCTGGCCGGTCCTGGCCTGCGTCCGGTGATCACCGCCATGACGGAGCTGATGGCGCACCAGCTGACCGCCGTGGATCGGGCGGGCAGCGCCGTCCTGCGGCGCGACACCGGATACGGCCTCGCCGCACCCCTGCGCACCCTGCTGCGCGCCCGGACCCGCGGCCCGGCCGGCCCGGCTCCGGCCGGCCCGTGACATTCGTACTCCCGCGTTTCGTACAACCGGATCTGCCGCCCGGCCGCCCGGCTTCCTACCGTGGAGGCATGACACGCGAGCGGCGCACAACGGACCGCGACACCGACACCGGCACCGGCACGGCCTGCGGAGCGGCGGGGCGGCCGGACGGCGAGGACCCCGGCCACCTGCCCGGCACGATGCTGCCGCGCAACGCCCTGACCCTGCTGCCCTGGCTGCTGCTGGGCATGGGAGCCGTCTCCAACATCGTCCAGGGCAAGACCCCCAACCCCTGGGTCGGCGCCATGGGCCTGCTCGTCTTCAACTCCCTCTACGTCACGCTGGTGTTCCGGGCCTTCCACCAGCGGGCGCGCGAGGCATCCGTCACCCGCTGGTGCCTGCTCGCGCTGGGGCTGGTCACCTGCGCCCTCGCCCTGGCCTACGGCGGCACCTGGCTGCTGTTCTTCCCGCTGCTGGGACTGGCCACCGGTGCGGTCCTGCGGGGCCGCCGGCTCGGCCAGGTGATGATCCTCGTGACCACCGTGGCCGGGGTCATCGCGGGCCGGCAGGAGGGGCTGAGCGCGATCGGCATCGCCTACGGAACCTTCCTGTCCGGGATGGTCACCGCCGCCCTGCTGGCCCTGTCCGGGACGGTCAAGGAGCTCCGCGAGACCCGCCAGGAGCTGGCCCGGGCGGCCGTGGACGAGGAGCGGCTGCGCTTCTCGCGGGACCTGCACGACCTGCTGGGCCACACCCTCTCGGTGATCGTCGTGAAGTCGGAGGCCGCTCGCCGGATCGCCCCCCGCGACATGGACGCGGCCCTGGAACAGGTCCGCGACATCGAGTCGGTGGGCCGCCACGCCCTCACCGAGATCCGGGAGGCCGTCACCGGCTACCGCGACGCGAGCCTGGAAGCCGAACTGGACCGGGCCCGCAGCGCGCTGACCGCCGCCGGCATCGAGCCCTCCGTCCGCCGGTCGGGGCCCCCGCTGCCCGCCCAGACGGCGGCCCTGCTGGGCTGGGTGGTCCGTGAGGCCGCCACCAACGTCATCCGGCACAGCGGCGCGGCCGGCTGCGCGATCGAGCTGACCGCCGCCGCCGGGGGGCGGGCCCGGCTGGTGATCACGGACGACGGACACGGCGTAGGCTCGGCCGCGCCCGGCAGCGGGCTCACCGGTCTCGGCGAACGGCTCGCCGCGGCGGGCGGCACCCTGCGCAGCGGTCCGGCCCCGGGCGGCGGCTTCCGGGTCACCGCCGAACTGCCGGTGGAAGCGTGGGGTCACGAGGACGGGGAGAACCGATGATCAGGGTCCTGCTGGCCGAGGACCAGGGCATGATGCGCGGCGCGCTCGCCCTGCTGCTCGGGCTGGAAGCGGACATCGAGGTCGTGGCGCAGGTCGCGGCCGGGGACGAGATCGTGCCCGCCGCGCTCGAAGCCCGGCCCGACGTGGCCCTCCTCGACATCGAACTCCCGGGCCGCAGCGGCCTCGACGCCGCCGCCGACCTGCGGGTGCGGCTGCCCGCCTGCCGGGTGCTGATCCTGACCACCTTCGGCAGGCCCGGGTACCTGCGCCGGGCGATGGAGGCCGGGGCCGCCGGGTTCCTGGTGAAGGACGGCCCGGTGGAGGAACTGGCCGCGGCCGTGCGGCGGGCGCTGGCCGGGGAGACCGTCATCGACCCGGCCCTGGCGGCCGCCGCCCTCGGCGCCGGGCCGAACCCGCTGACTCCGCGCGAGACCGACGTCCTGAACGCGGCCGCCGACGGGGCGACCGTCGCCGACATCGCGGGCCGGGTGCACCTGTCGGAGTCGACCGTGCGCAACTACCTCTCCGCCGCCATCGGCAAGACCGGTACCCGCAACCGCATGGAGGCCGTCCGCGCGGCCCGCCGCCAGGGCTGGCTCTGAGCGACGGGTGGGCCGGTCAGTAGGCGCCGTTGACGTTGTCGATGGAGCCGTAGCGCGCGGCCGCGTAGTTGCAGGCGGCGGTGATGTTGGCGACGGGGTCGTAGGAGTCCATCGGCGTGCCCGGTACGTGATAGGCGCGGAAGGTGGGGTCGATGACCTGGAGGAGGCCCTTGGAGGGGATTCCGGCCGCCGCGTTGGAGTCCCAGTTGTTGATGGCGAGCGGGTTGCCGGAGGACTCGCGCATCACGTTGCGGTGAATTCCGTTGTAGCTGCCGGGAATTCCGTGCCGGGCCATGATGTCGAGCGACTGGCGGATCCAGCCGTCGAGGTTGTTCCCGTACGAAGTCACCGTGGCCGGCACCGCCGTCGCGGTCGTGGCCGCCGCCGCGGTGGCGGCGGCCTTGGCCGCGGCGCCGAGGCTCAGTTCGAGGCCGGGGCGTATCACCGACGGGTCGGCCCCGATGGCGGTGCGGTTGGCCGCGTAGAGGGCCTGCCAGCCGCCGCTCACCGCGTGCTCGGCGGCGATCTTCGAAAGGGTGTCGCCGCCGATCACGGAATACGTGGCCGGAGCCCCGGCCGCCTTTTCGACGACGGGCAGCAGGGCCGGCTGGGCGGCGGTCCGCGCGAGGGCGCTCGGAGCGGCGGCGGCGACCGGCTGGGCCACGGCCGCACCGGCCGTGGTCGCGCCGATCAGCGGGAGGGCGAGCGCCGCCCCGCCGGTGCCGAAGAAGGCCAGGCGGCGGGCGAGGGGGTGCTGCTTCGGCCGGCGGTGCTTACCCTTTGCGGACATGGCGCATTTCCTCACGTGGGGGTACGGGAGAGCCTCGGCGGGGCCTGATTCGGCACACGGCCGCCGGGAATGAGGGTGACCGTAGGCGAATGCGCGCGGCCGGAACAAGACGCGAATTCCCGGGGGAGATCGACTTCCCTTCGACGGTCCGGTTGATGACCTTGAATGCGTCCGGGGGAAAGTCCCGATTCCCTTTCCGGGAAAAGGGAATCGACGCGGCAGGGAAATTGATGTTGAACCGGCGGGCGTGACTCAACTCACGGTGTGGAGCCCGGCCCGGAGGGCGCGTTCAATACGGTCAATTAGCCTCCGGACACTCCCGATTCGGGCGACCGGTGCGATGGCGGCGAATCGCCCATTCCGCACCCTTCCGGGCGGCCGGAGCCGTCGGATTCCGGCCAACCGTTCGAGGGTCGCCGGACGGGGGCGCCCGCACCCGCGCCGCACCCGCACCCGCGCCCCGGGCCACCGCACCACCTGATCCGGTCGCTCCGCGCGCGGAAGGCGCGACACGGCTCCCGTGCCGGTCGGCACCCGTGTACGTTCGATGATCCAGACCGATCCGGACGGACAGCACAGAACGGGGTACGACGTGACGCATCGCGTACGAGGGGTCATCGCGCGGAGCAAGGGCGCACCGGTGGAGACGACCACGATCCTCGTGCCCGACCCGGGGCCCGGCGAAGCCCTGGTCAAGATCCAGGCCTGCGGGGTCTGTCACACCGACCTGCACTACCGCGAGGGCGGCATCAACGACGAGTTCCCCTTCCTCCTCGGGCACGAGGCGGCCGGGATCGTCGAGTCCGTCGGCCCCGACGTCACCTCCGTCGCGCCCGGGGACTTCGTGGTCCTCAACTGGCGCGCGGTGTGCGGGACCTGCCGGGCCTGCAAGCGGGGCCGCCCCTGGTACTGCTTCGACACGCACAACGCGACCCAGCCCATGACCCTGGAGGACGGCACCCCGCTCTCCCCGGCGCTCGGCATCGGGGCCTTCGCGGAGAAGACGCTGGTGGCCGCCGGGCAGTGCACCAAGGTGGACCCGGCCGCCTCCCCGGCCGCCGCGGGCCTCCTCGGCTGCGGGGTCATGGCCGGCCTCGGCGCCGCGATCAACACCGGCAACGTCGGGCGCGGGGACTCGGTGGCCGTCATCGGTTGCGGCGGCGTGGGCAACGCGGCGGTCGCCGGCGCGCGGCTCGCGGGCGCCTCGAAGATCATCGCGGTGGACCTGGACGACCGGAAGCTGGAGTGGGCGCGCGGTCTCGGCGCCACCCACACCGTCAACGGGGGCACCGAGGACGTGGTCAAGGCCGTCCAGGAGCTGACCGGCGGCAACGGCGCGGACGTCGTCATCGAGGCCGTCGGCCGCCCCGAGACCTACCGGCAGGCGTTCTACGCCCGCGACCTGGCGGGCACGGTGGTGCTGGTCGGCGTACCGACGCCGGAGATGAAGCTCGAACTCCCGCTGCTGGACGTCTTCGGCCGGGGCGGCGCGCTGAAGTCCTCCTGGTACGGGGACTGCCTGCCCGAGCGGGACTTCCCGCTGCTGATCGACCTGTACCTGCAGGGCCGCCTGGACCTCGACGCGTTCGTCTCGGAGACCATCGCGCTCGACGGGGTCGAGGAGGCCTTCGCCCGCATGGAACGCGGTGAGGTGCTCCGTTCCGTGGTCGAGTTCTGACCCCGCCCCGACCGGCCCGCCCCGACCGGCCCGCTCCGGCGGGGACCGGTCCGCGGCGGCGCCCGCGGGCCGGCCCCCGGGCGTCCGCCCGGCGCCGCCGCCACCACCGCCGGGAGCCCGTTCGTTAGGGTGCGGACCATGAGCGAACGAGCCGATCAGCAGCCGCCCTTGCAGCCCATGCCCACCGACTGGAAGCGCGCCCTCGCGGTGGTGGCCCACCCCGACGACCTGGAGTACGGCTGCGCCGCCGCCATCGCGGACTGGACGGACGGCGGCCGCGAGGTCGTCTACGTCCTCGCCACCCGGGGCGAGGCGGGCATCGACACCCTCGCCCCGGCCGAGTGCGCCCCGGTGCGCGAGGCCGAGCAGCGCGCGAGCGCCGCGGTCGTCGGCGTGTCCACGGTGGAGTTCCTCGACCACCACGACGGGGTCATCGAGTACGGCCTCGGGCTGCGCCGCGACATCGCGGCGGCGATCCGGCGCCACCGTCCCGAGCTGGTCATCACCCTGAACCACCGCGAGACCTGGGGCGGCCCCGGTGGCGGGGGCTACTGGAACACCCCCGACCACCAGGCCGTCGGCCGAGCCACCCTGGACGCCGCCGGGGACGCGGGCAACCGCTGGATCTTCCCCGAGCTGATCTCGGAGCGGGGGCTGGAGCCCTGGGACGGTGTGCGCTGGGTCGCGGTGGCCGGCACCGCCACCCCCACCCACGCCTCCGACGCGGGCCCGGGCCTGGAACGCTCCGTCAAGTCCCTGATGGAGCACAAGGCGTACATCGAGGTGCTGACCGACCAGGACCCGGAAGAATACGTACGTACCTTCCTGACCGGAAACGCCGAACGGGTCGCGGAGCGCTTCGGTGGCCGCCCGGCGGTGGCGTTCGAGGTCTTCCCCCGCTGACCCGCCGCCCCGTAATCTGACGTTCCATCAGATGAGTGCGGGGGTGCGGCACAAGGTGATCGACACCGTCTCCACGGAGATCGACGAGGAGCAGGAGCGGGTCCGGCTGGAGGTCGAGGACGGCATCGCCTTCCTCACCCTGTGCCGGCCGGACCGGCTCAACGCCTGGAGCTGGGAATCCACCCGGCAGCTGGGGCTGCTGGCCGACCGGATCCGCTTCGACCCGGCGGTGCGCGCGGTGCTGCTGCGCGCGCAGGGACGGGCCTTCTGCGCGGGCATCGACGTCACCGCGCCCGGCGGCGCCATCACGGGGGACTCGCCCGCCGAGCGGACCCGGAACTACTACGAGGGCATCCGCTGGGTCCACGAGCGCTTCGCCGTCCTGGCCCGGCTCCCGCAGCCGGTGGTCGCCGCCGTCCGGGGCTACTGCCTCGGCTTCGGCTTCGAGCTCGCCCTCATGGCCGACGTCCGGGTCGCCGCCGAGGACGCCGTCTTCGCCCTCCCCGAGGCCGGGCTCGGCGTCGCGGTGGACGCCGGGGGCGATCTGCGCGTGGCCCGGGAAGCGGGCGCGGGCTGGGCCAAGTACATGGCCCTCACCGGCCGCCGGATCGACGCCGCGACGGCGGAACGCCGGGGCCTGGTCCAGCTGGTGGTCCCGGCGGAGGAGCTGGAGGAGACCGCGCTGGCGCTGACGGCGGAGATCGCGGCCAATGCCCCGCTCGCCGTCCAGGGCATCAAGCGCGGCATCGACGCGTACGCCGACGCTGCCCTGCCGGCCGCCCTGGACCGGGTCGCCATGACCGCCGCCCTCACCCTCACCTCCGAGGACTCCCGAGAGGGTTACGGGGCCCGGGCCGACCGGCGGCCCCCGCGTTTCAGGGGAGCGTGAGCACCGGCCGCACGGAGAAGCTGTCCCAGGCGTACTCCCCGTCCGGGCCGTAGGCGAACTCGGCCATGTCCCGGTTGCGGTGGGCCGTGGCCAGCGGCAGCCAGCCGAGGAGCCTGCCGTAGCCCCCGCACACGGCGCTGCCGCCGTCCCCGCCGTGGACGGCCCCGCGGTCCTGGCTCAACTCCGCCGCGTAGCTGTCGTAGGCGATGCGCAGCCCGAAGGCGTTCGGCTCGCCGCGGATCCCGCCGTCCCCGTACGGGGCCTCGTCGAGCGGACACGCGTCGCCCCAGCGGAAGAGGGTCCGGGCGCCGGCCCCGCAGGCGTGCTCCCACTCGTCGGCGGCGGGCAGCCGCAGCCCGTCCGCCGCCAGTGCCTCCGCGAGCCCGTCCGGAGGCTCGGGGGCCGGCTCGTCGCGCACCGCGACGAGCAGGGCGGCCGTCTCGGCCGTGCGCGCCGGGCTCAGCTCCCGGATCAGGTGGGCGGTGAGGTCGGGCGCCCCGTAGCCGTATCCCTCCGCGAAGCTCGCCGCGTAGGAGGCCTCCTGGGCGGGCGTCGGCCGCCAGGCGTCCGGATCGAACCCGAGCCGCACCCGCCCGCCCGGTACGAGCGCGAACGCGCGGCCCCCGCGCTCGATCAGCGCCCGGTGGAAGGGGCCGCCGAGGTGCTCGACGGTCTCGAACGAGCGGAGCCGGCCGTCCGCCCGCGCGGCGGCGTCGGCGGCGAAGCGGCGGGCGGCGTCGGGATCGAGCGCACGCCACCGCGCGAAGGTCATGTCAGCGAGGGTCATGGCCGCATCCTGGCAGCCCCCACTGACATCGCCGCTGGTGGCGGCCGTTCACGGGCTGAACGGACCCCGGCCCAGCTGGTCGCGGACCGGGACCACCGCGGGCTGGACCAGCGACCGGCGCTGCCAGTTGGCCCCGTCCACGACCAGCGTGTGCCCGGTGACGAAGCGGGCGTAGGGCGAAGCCAGGAAAGTGGCGGCCCAGCCCAGTTCGCGGGGGGCGCCCACGCGCAGCGCGGGCTGCCGGGAGTCCTTGGCCCCGGGTGCGGAACGCTCCAGGCCGCCGCGGATGTCCGCCGTCATGTCCTCGTGCGGGACCAGCCCGGGGACGAGGCCGTTGATCTGGATTCCGTACGGACCCCATTCGACGGCGAGGGTCTCCACGAGGTTCTTCACCCCGGCCTTCGCGGCGGCGCTGTGGGCGAAGCCCGGTCCGCCCGTCCAGGCATAGGAGGCGCCGACGTTCACGATGGAGCCGGGGGTGCCCGCCGCGAGGTGGCGGCGGGCGAACTCCCGCGTCATGAACCAGGTTCCGGTGAGGGTGGTGTCCACCACCGCCCGCCAGGCGTTGGGGGAGAGGTCCTCCGCCGGGCAGGGGAAGTTCGCGGCCGCGTTGTTCACCAGGACGTCCGGCGCGCCGAGCGCCGCCTCGGCGGCGTCGAAGACCTCCGCGACCCGCTCGGGGTCCCGGATGTCGCAGACGGCCGCCGCCACCTTGCCCGCGCCGGGCAGGGCCGCCAGCTCCCCGCAGGCGACGGCCAGTTGCTCCGCCCGGCGGCCGGCGATCACCACACCGGCGCCGAGCCGGGCGAACTCGGCGGCGATGGCCTTGCCCAGCCCGGTGCCGCCGCCGGTCACGAGGACCACCTGCCCCGCGTACGTACCGGGGGGCAGGGCGGCGGCGCCGAGCGGCGGGGGCGCGGGGAGGCCGCGCGGGGCGTGGGTCCTGGCGTTGTCCGTCATGGGGCATCGATAGCGCGCGGGCGCTCAGATCGCCATGCCCGTGACGGGACGGCCGCGGGGGTGCCCGAGGCCGTCCCTTCCGGATCGTGCCCGACCCGCGCCGGCACGATCCGAAAGAGCCGACCTACGGCTGCGGCAGGTAGGCCTGCTGGGCGGCGCAGGTCCAGATCACCGGCTTCAGCTTGCCCTTCGCGTTGACGGCGGCCCCGCCCGCCCGGCCGTCGTCGGCGACCGCGGTGGCCGTGCTGGGCCGGTCCGCGGCGAGCCGGGGCAGGGCGAGCACCGGCCCCGTGCCCTTCCACAGCTGCGCCTGGTCGGCCCGCGTCGGCTCGTCCGGGTGGAACTTGGCGGTGCCGACGCTGACGTTGGCGGTGGGGCTGACCGCCTCGAAGGTGCCGTACGGGAACGGCGTCAGCGTGCCGGGGGAGGTGCCGGGCGCGGTGTAGGGCGCCGCCCAGGTCCAGGGCTTGTACGCGTACCCCGGCCCGTACCAGTCGTACCCGACGACGCGGCCGCCCTCGTCGACGTCCGTGACGCGGCTCTCCTGGTAGGTGCCGCCGCCGCTGGGCGCGAGGGACTTCGCCGGGCCGCCGTCGGCCGGCCACAGCACCGGGATGCTCTCCCACAGCTGCTGGTCGTGGTCGGAGTCGTAGTGGTCCACCTTGGCGGTGCCGACGATGTCGCCCTTGTTGTTGATGCCCGTCACCAGGTCGACGAGGGCGTGCGGCGGAGCGTCGGCCGGCGGCGCCAGCTCGCGCACCTTCTGGCCGTCCTTCCAGACCAGGCCCACGCCCGCCCGGTTGCGCGAGACCACGTACCCGGCGTCGTTGACGTCGGCGTCGCCGTAGAGCTCGTCGGCCCCCGGCAGCGGGGTGATCGCCGCCGCGCCCGCCCGGTAGGTGAACAGGTAGCCGCCGCCCCCGGTGGTGAAGGCGCGGCCGACCATCAGACCGCCCTTGTTGACGGCGACCAGCTCGCCACTGGCGGCGGGAGCGGTCAGCGGCACCTTGTGGAGGGTGGTGCCGGTCCAGTACACGGGCAGGCCGCCGGAGACGCCGACGGACAGGTTGCCCTTGCCGAGGCCGAGGACGCTGTCGGCCTGGGGGCCGCCCGGGTTGTAGACGCTCGACCCGATGGAACCCAGTACCTGGACCTTGGGCGTGCAGGCGGCGGCGGACGGAGCGGCGGAGGCCGGGCCGGCCGCGGTGACGATCCCGGCGAGGACGACCGCTGCGGCGGCCGCCGAGGCGGCCCTTCTGCTGGGCGTGCCGTTCATGGTGGTTTCCCCCTGTGCGGTGCGGTGCGGTGTGACGTACTGCGTACGTGGTGGCGCGACCGCGCGCCTGGAGCGGCGTGCACTCCGGGCGCGCGTGATCCCCAGATCGCGTCATATGCCGGATGAAACCGGCGTGTTGATGCTATATCCAGCGCACCGCATTCACCCGGCGTTCGGCCGTCCGATTTCCGGAGGCGGCCGTCCCGCATTCCCCGTGGCGCCGGACCGCGGTCATGGGCCCGGCCGTGGTCGCGGGCCGGGCCCATGACCGCGGCCGGGCCCGCCGAGGCTTCCCAGGACGTCAAGCGACCGCTTAGTATGCCGCCGAGCGTGGTTCCTCGACGGCGGCTGGAGGCCCCGGATGCAGGCATGGCGAGTACACACGACCGGTGAGCCCCGCGAGGCGATGCGCCTCGAAGAGGTACCCGAGCCGGTGCCCGGCGAGGGCGAGGTGAGGCTCCGGGTGCTCGCGGCGAACGTCAACTTCCCCGACGCGCTCCTCGTCCGCGGCCAGTACCAGATCCGGCCGCCCCTGCCCTTCACCCCCGGCGTCGAGATCTGCGGCGAGACCGGCGACGGCCGCCGCGTCATCGCCAACCCCAGCCTCCCGCACGGCGGGTTCGCCGAGTACGTCACCGCCCCCGCCCGCGCCCTCCTGCCCGCCCCGGACTCCCTCGACGACGCCCAGGCCGCCGCCCTGCACATCGGCTACCAGACCGGCTGGTTCGGCCTGCACCGCCGGGCCCGGCTGCGCGCGGGCGAGACCCTGCTCGTCCACGCCGCGGCGGGCGGCGTCGGCAGCGCCGCCGTCCAGCTCGGCAAGGCCGCCGGAGCCACCGTCATCGGGGTCGTCGGCGGCAAGGCCAAGGTGCGCGCCGCCGCGGAACTGGGCTGCGACCTCGTCGTGGACCGCACGGCCGAGGACGTCGTCGCCCGCGTCAAGGAGTTCACCGCCGGACGCGGCGCCGACGTGGTCTACGACCCGGTCGGCGGGGACGCCTACACCGCCTCCGCCAAGTGCGTCGCCTTCGAGGGCCGGATCGTGGTGGTCGGCTTCGCCGGCGGCACCATCCCCGCCCCCGCCCTCAACCACGCCCTGGTGAAGAACTACGCCATCCTCGGCCTGCACTGGGGCCTGTACGCCGCCAAGGACCCCGCCGCGATCCTCGCCTGCCACACCGAACTCACCCGTCTCGCCACCGAGGGCCTCATCACCCCGCTGGTCAGCGAACGCGTCCCGCTCGCCGGGGCCGCCGACGCCGTACAGCGCCTCGCCGACGGAGCGACCACCGGCCGGCTGGTCGTCGTACCCTCCCTGCCCGCCGCACCCGCCCCGGACGGAGCCGCCCGATGACGGCCACCGCCGAGGACCTCGCCGCCCGCGTCCGGGACCTGCTCGCCGCCCACCCGCCCGCCACCACCGACCCGGCGGACTTCCTGCGCGCCCGCTTCGACGCCGGACTCGCCTGGGTCCACTACCCCGACGGCCTCGGCGGCCTCGGCGCGCCGCGCTCCCTCCAGGTCGTCGTCGACGCCGCCCTGGAGGCCGCCGGCGCCCCGGACAACGACCCCCGCCGCATCGGCATCGGCCTCGGCATGGCGGCGCCCACGATCCTCGCCTACGGCACCGACGAGCAGAAACGCCGCTTCCTGCGTCCCCTGTGGGTGGGGGAGGAGGTCTGGTGCCAGCTCTTCAGCGAACCCGGCGCCGGCTCCGACCTCGCCGCCCTCGCCACCCGCGCCGTCCTCGACGAGGGCGCCGGCGAATGGGTCGTCGACGGGCAGAAGGTGTGGACCTCCAGCGCCCACACCGCCCGCTGGGGCATCCTGATCGCCCGCACCGACCCCGCCCTGCCCAAGCACCAGGGCATCACCTACTTCCTGTGCGACATGCACGCCCCCGGCGTCGAGGTCCGCCCCCTGCGCCAGATCACCGGCGAGGCCGAGTTCAACGAGGTCTTCCTCACCGGCGTGCGGATCCCCGACGCCCACCGCCTGGGAGCCGTCGGCCAGGGCTGGGCCGTCGCCCGCACCACCCTGATGAACGAACGCGTCTCCATCGGCGGCATGCGCGTCCCCCGCGAGGGCGGCATGATCGCCCCCGTCGCCGCGGCCTGGCGCGAACGGCCCGCCCTGCGCACCCACGCCCTGCACCAGCGGCTCCTCGGCCTGTGGGTCGAGGCCGAGGTCGCCCGCCTCACCGCGGAGCGGCTGCGCCAGCAGCTCGTCGCCGGCCAGCCCGGCCCCGAGGGCAGCGGCATGAAGCTCACCTTCGCCCGCCTCAACCAGGAGATCAGCGGACTGGAGGTGGAACTCCTCGGCGAGGAGGGCCTCCTGTACGAGGACTGGACCATGCGCCGCCCCGAGACCGTCGACTTCACCGGACGCGACGCCGGATACCGCTACCTGCGCGCCAAGGGCAACAGCATCGAGGGCGGCACCAGCGAGATCCTCCTCAACATCGTCGCCGAACGCGTCCTCGGCCTGCCCGCCGAACCGCGCGACGACAAGGACATCGCCTGGAAGGACCTCGCCCGATGACCGGCACGCGCGCCCCCCTCGACCTGCTCTACTCCGAGACCGAGGAGGAACTCCGCTCCGCCGTACGGTCCCTGCTCGCCGACCGCTGCACCCCCGAGCGGGTCCTCGCCCGGGCCGAGACCGGCCGGCCCCACGACCCGGACCTGTGGCGCACGCTCGCCGCCGGGATCGGCGCCGCGGGCCTCCTCGTCCCCGAGAAGCTCGGCGGGGCGGGCGCCGGCCACCGGGAGGCCGCCGTGGTCCTGGAGGAGCTCGGCCGGGCCGTCGCCCCCGTCCCGTACCTGACCAGCTCCGTCCTCGCCACGGAGATCCTCCTCGGCTGCGACACCGCCGAGGCCGCCGCGCTGCTGCGGGACCTGGCGGCCGGGCGGAGCGTCTGCGTCCCCGCCCTCCCACTCACCCAGGCCCCCGGGGCGCCGCTGCCGGGAGCGCCGCACGACACCGGCGGCGGGACCCTGACCGGCGCCGTCACCTCCGTCGCCGACGCGGTGGCCGCCGACGTCCTGCTGGTCCTGGCCGACACCGGACTGCACGCGGTCCGGGCCGCCGACGTCACCCTGACCGCGGCCGTGCCGCTCGACCTCACCCGACCGCTCGCCACCGTCACCCTGGACGCGGCCCCCGCCTCCCGCCTCGCGGACCCGGCGACCGCGCGGGCGGCCGTCGCCGGGGCGCTGCTCTCCGGCGCCGGACTGCTGGCCTCGGAGCAGCTCGGGATCGCCGAGTGGTGCCTCACCACGACCGTCGCGCACGTCCGCGACCGCCACCAGTTCAACCGGCCCGTCGGCTCCTTCCAGGCCCTCAAACACCGCCTCGCCCGGCTCTGGCTCGACGTGGCCTCCGCCCGCGCGGCGGCCCGGGCCGCCGCCGACGCCCTCGCCACCGCCTCTCCCGACGCCCCGCTCACGGTCGCCGTGGCCCAGGCCCACTGCTCCCGGGTCGCGGTCCTCGCCGCCGAGGAGTGCGTCCAGCTGCACGGCGGCATCGGCATGACCTGGGAACACCCCGCCCACCTCTACCTCAAGCGGGCCAAGGCCGACTCCCTCGCCCTGGGCACCACCGGCCACCACCAGGGCCTGGTGGCGGACTTCGCGGAGCTCCCCGCCCCCGCGGCGTAGCGGCTCCCGGGCCCGGGCCGTGCCCTCCCCGCCCCGGCCGTCCGGCCGAGGCGGGGAGGGCCGTCCGGCCGATGCCCGGGGGCGGTGGCGTGCGGCAGCCTGGGCGGGCCGTCCGTACGCCGTCCGCCCCTGAAGGAGGCGCCATGCTGCACGCCCTCTACCTCCTCGGCATCGCCGCCTTCGCCGCCTCCGGGGTGCTCGCCGCGCACCGCGCCGCCATGGACGCCTTCGGCGGGTTCGTCCTCGCCTTCGCGGCGAGCATCTCCGGCGGCACCCTGCGCGACCTCATCCTCGGCCGCCAGCCCCTCTACTGGACGCGGGACTGGCTGCTGCTCGTCCTCATCGCCACCGTCGCCGCCGCCACCATGCTCTACCTGCGCCGCCGCCGGCTCCCGCACCGCACGCTCATGGTCGTCGACGCCGTCGGGCTCGCCGTGGTCACCGTCATCGGCGCCCGGGCCGCGATCGACGCCCACGTCACCCCCGTCGCCGTCCTCATCCTCGCGGTGCTGACCGGAGTCACCGGCGAGGTGGTCAGGGACGTGCTGTGCGGGGAGTTCCCGCCCCTGCTGCTGCGCGAGGAGGTCTACGCGACCGCCGCCCTGGCCGGGGCGGCCTGCTACCTGGCCCTGCACCGGGCCGGAGCCCCGGCCACCGTCGCCGCCGCCGTCTCCGCGGGCCTGGTCTTCGTGCTCCGGCTGGCCGCGATCTTCCGGGGCCTGCACCTGCCGCGCCTGCGGCCCGCCCCCGCCCGATCCGCCCCGGCGGGGGCCGGCGCCCCGGCCGCGGGCGCGCCGGCCGAAGCCGGGCCGCCCCGGGAGGTGACCTCGTCCGCCACCCCGCGTTAGTCCCCGTAGCGCGCACCGCCGAGCGAGGGAGACCGCATGACCGCAAGCGCAGCCGCCACAGCCGCCGCACCACTCACCCGCCGCACGGTCCTGCGCACGGCCTTCACCGCGGCCGTCTGCGGCGCGACCGCCGCGGTCCTGGCCCCGGTGTTCAGGGCCCGCCGCCCGCGCCAGACCCTCACCCCGGCGCCGCTCACCGAGGAGACGTACCGGGGCCGGCACATCAGCGTCGACCTGGCCTCGGCGGCGGTGCGCATCGACGGCCGGCCGCTGCACGTCATGCGCCGGGCGGACGGCAGCTACCTCAGCGGGATCAACCACTTCCAGTCCTACGCGACCCCGCTGGAGCTGGCCCGCGCCGCCGTCGACGAACTCGGCACCACCGCGCTGGCCACCGGCGCCCCGCACCACGGCTGACGGACGTCTCGGGAGGAGCCCGCCGTGTACACCCGGCAGAACCAGAAGGACCTGACCAGCGCCCAGAAGAAGCGGTTCACGGCCGCCGTGCTGGAGCTCAAGCGCAACGGTACGTACGACGCGTTCGTGCGCACCCACGAGAAGTACTTCGTGCCCGACCGGGACCGGAAACTGCGCGTCGGGCACATGTCGCCGTCGTTCTTCCCCTGGCACCGGCGCTACCTGCTGGAGTTCGAGAAGGAGCTGCGCGCCGTCGATCCCGGGGTGACCATCCCGTACTGGGACTGGACGACCGACAGCAGCCCCGTGTCCTCCCTCTGGGCCGACGACTTCCTCGGCGGCACCGGCCGCGAGGGCGACCGGCAGGTGATGACCGGGCCGTTCGCCCACGAGCGCGGCAACTGGACCGTCACCGTCGGAGTCTCCGAGGCGCCCTTCCTCACCCGCAACCTCGGCCGCCCGGGGAACCCGATCGCCCTGCCGACCCCCGATGAACTCCAGTGGGCCGTCGACGACCCCGTCTACGACAGCGCGCCCTGGGACTCCACCTCCGCAGGGGGCGGGTTCCGCAACAAGCTGGAGGGCTGGGCGGCGCCCAAGAGCGAGCGCTGGCGCAACCACAACAAGGTCCACCAGTGGGTCGGCGGCCACATGACCGGCGGTACGGCCCCCAACGACCCGGCCTTCTGGCTCCACCACGCGTTCGTGGACCTGATCTGGGACCGCTGGCAGCAGCGCCACCCCGACTCCGGCTACCTGCCGGCCGCCCCCCTGGCGCTGGGCGACCTCCAGCGGGGCCGGGTGATCGCCCGGGACGAGCCGATGCCCCCCTGGAACGTGTCTCCCCGCGAGATGTCCGACCATCGGGGCCTCTACCGCTACGAGTGACCCGGGCACGCGAAGGGGCCCCCGCCGTCCGGCGGGGGCCCCTCCCGGTCCGTCAGCCGGGGCCGGTCAGCCGCCGTAGCCGCCCTCGGTGTGGTGGTCGCCGCCGCCACCCGACGCGTTCACGCAGGTGTTGCCGAAGGCCGGGTTCAGCAGGCCGATCACGTTGACGGTGTTGCCGCAGACGTTGACCGGGACGTGGACCGGAACCTGGAGGAGGTTGCCCGACAGGACACCGGGGGAACCGACCGCCGCACCTTCCGCTCCGGCATCGGCAGCCGCCAGACCCGCACCGGCGGCCAGGGCGCTACCGGCAGCAGCGGTGATGACGAACGCCTTCGCGATACGCGACATCAAGATCTCCTCGTGAGATGTGGGGCGCCACAGAATCTGTGGCATTTGACATGGCATACAACGCGGACGGGGGCCGAGTGGTCACGGCCCGGGTGCCCAACCGGTCACCCGAAGGGCGGCGGTCACCCGAAAGCCGCCGAGGCGAAGTACGGGCGCACCTGGGTGACCGTGCCGGGCGGCAGCACCGCCACGGCGGTCCCGGCGCAGTGCGGTTCGCGGTAGAGGGTCGCGGTGCCGTGGGTGCGGTTGGTGACGGCCCGGCCGCCGCCGCCCTCCGCCTCGACGCACCCCTTCGGGGAGGTCAGGCCGTGGACCTGGTCGTCCTGGCCCACGTACTGGAAGCCGGGACCGGCCGCCGTGGCCGGGGCCGCAGCCACCGACGCGCCGGCCGCGGCCAGCAGCAGGACGGACAGGACGCGTGGTGCGCGGGGAATCGCAAGGGCTCGCATGGCCGGTCCAACCCGCCCCGCCCCGCGGCGGGTCACGCCTTGTCACCCCCGGCACGCCTGTGCGAATGTGCCCCGGAGGGCAGCAGACGCGCGAGGGAGGCACGGATGGACGCAGCGGGCGGCGGGCGGCCCCGGGCCGGCACCGCGTACGGCACCGTGGAGGGCCGCTGGGAGGCCGGCGGCACCGCGGTCTTCCGGGGCGTCCCCTACGCCGCCCCGCCCGTCGGCGCCCTGGCCTTCGCGGCCCCCGCGCCCCCGGCCGCCTGGGACGGCGTACGCGACGCCGGCGCGTTCGGGCCCACGGCCCCCAAGGTGCCCTACCCCGAGCCCTTCGCCGGCCTGCTGCCCGATCCGCAGATCCCCGGCGAGGACTGCCTCACCGTCAACGTGTGGACCCCCGACCCGGCGCGCGCGGCCCGGCTGCCGGTGATGGTGTGGCTGCACGGCGGCGCCCACACCCGCGGCTCCTCCGCCGTTCCCGTCTACGACGGCTCCGCCTTCGCCCGCGACGGGGTCGTGCTCGTCTCGGTCAACTTCCGGCTCGGCGTCCTCGGCTACGGCCTCTTCCCCGACGCCCCCGCCAACCGCGGCCTGCTCGACCAGATCGCCGCCCTCGCATGGGTCCGGGACAACATCGCGGCCTTCGGCGGCGACCCCGCCCGCGTCACCGTCTTCGGCGAGTCCGCCGGAGCCATCAGCATCGGCGCCCTGCTGGCCGCCCCGCGCGCCGCGGGCCTCTTCGCCCGGGCCGTCCTGCAGAGCGGCGCCCCCGAGGCGCTGCCCCGCGAGAAGGTGCGGGCCATGGTCCGGCGGATGGCCTCGCTGCTCAAGGTGCCCGCCACCGCCGCCGCCTTCGGGGCGGCCGGGATGCCCGCGCTGCTCGCCGCGCAGGAGGCCGTGCTGCGCCGTTCCTCCCCGGTGCTCGGCGGCCCCGCCTTCGGGCTGGTCACCGACCCCGCCACCCTGCCCGGCGACCCGCTGGAGGCGGCGGCCGCTTCGCAGCTGCCGCTGCTGCTGGGCTGGACCGCCCAGGAACACCGGCTCTGGCTCGCGCCGACCGGAGCCGCGCGGCTGCTGGACCGGCTGGGTCCGCTGGCCGTGGCGCTGGGCCGCATCCGCAGCGGCAAGGACCGGGCCGCCGTACGGGCGCTGCGCGCCACCGTACCGGCGGCCGGACCGGCCGACCTCGCCGGAGCGCTGCTCACCGACCGGCTGCTGCGCGATCCGCTGCGCCGGCTCGCCGGACCCGGGCGGCCGGGCCCGAGCCACCTGTACGAGTTCGCCTGGCCCAGCGGCGTACCGGGCCTCGGCGCCTGCCACGCCCTGGAGCTGGGCTTCGTCTTCGACACGCTCGGCGTCCCGGAGTCCGCGTGGCTGGCCGGGCCCGACGCGCCGCAGGCACTGGCCGACGAGATGCACGCGGCCTGGGTGGGGTTCGCCGTGTCGGGGGACCCCGGCTGGGCGCCCTGGAACGGCAGCGGCCCGCCGAAGGTGTTCGGCGGGCCGGAGCGGGAAGCGGTGCGGGGCGTGGAACCCGACGGCGGGGCCGTGCTCACCCCGTAGCGGCGGGCGCGGGATCCCGGGAGCGGCGGGGACTACTCCACGGGGCCTTCCATGACCTTGCTGATGAACTCCATCGGTCCCAGGCCCATGTTCGGCACGTACGTCTTGGCGTTGTGCTGGCCGCCCGGGATCACCCTGAGGCTGGTGTGGATGGGGCCCTTGGTGTAGGTGGCGACGAACTTCTGCACGTCCGGCAGGGTCTTCTTGTTGCTCTCGTTGTCGCCGACCTGGAAGGCGAGGTAGACGTCGGGACCCTTCTTGTCGATGAGCTGCTTGGCGAGCAGCTCCGGGTTGTTCTCGGCCTTCTCCTTGTCGTGGCCCTTCCACAGCGAGGAGTCGGGCACGATGTCCGGGCCGGAGCAGATCGCGGCCTTGAACTTCTCCGGGTACTTCAGCACGGCCTTCAGGCTCGCGAAGCCGCCGGTGGAGGAGCCCATGTAGGCCCAGCCGTCGCGGGACTTGATGGTGCGGAAGTTCTCCCGCATCAGGTCCGGGACGTCGTCGGTCAGCCAGGTGCCCATCTTGGGCTGGCCCGGGATGTCGGAGCCGTCCCAGTAGACGCCCTTGTCGTCCGGACCCGGGTTCAGCACGGGCATGGCGAGGATGAACGGCTTGCCCTTGCCCTCCGCGTACCACTTGCTGACGCTGCTCTGCAGGCCGAGGTCGGTGCCCATCCAGTAGTTCATGGGGTAGCCGGCGCCGCCGGGCAGGGCGATCATGACCGGGAAGCCGCTCTTGGCGTACTTCGGGTCGTTGTACTCCTTGGGCGCCCAGACCCAGACCTTGCCCGTGAAGCCGGACTTCTTGCCGGTGATGGTGGCGACGCCGATCTGCGTGCCGTCGCTCAGCGTCGAGGCGTTCTTGAACTCGGTCTTCGGGCCGGTGGGCATCGACATCTTCGAGTTCGCGGCCGGCTTGGCCGCCGGGCCCTTGTCGCCGCCCGGGGTGTCGCCGAAGGAGACGGCCTTGCCCTTGTCGGTGAAGGGAGGTATTTCGAAGTAGCTCATCGCGCCCGCGGCGATGCCCGCGAGGGCCAGGACCGAGACGCCCGCGATGATCCACCGCTTGGCCTTGGACTTGCGGCGCGGCGGCTCCTCGCCGTACCCCTGGCCGGACCCGGAGCCGTCGTACGGGGGCGGCGGCTGCTGCTGGTGGTGCGGCTGCTCGTAAGGCTGCTGGTAGTCGGGGCGCTCGTAGTCGGGCTGGCGCCGGGTGGGCGAGTCGAAGGCGCCCTGCTGCCCGTACTGGTCCTGCCCGTACGGGGACTGGCCGTACGGGGACCCCTCGTACGGCGGCCGGCCCTGCGGCGGGCGGCCCTGCTGGGGCCCGCCCTGCTGCGGTTGCCCGTACCCGGGGCGGCCGTACTGCGGCTGACCCTGCGGCGGCCCTTGCGGGGGGCGGCCCTGCGGCGGCCGGCCCTGGGGCGAGTACTGCGGCTGCCCCTGCTGTCGGCCCTGCTGCTGACCGTTCGGGGGTTGCTGCGGGTACGGCCCTTCCGGCCGGTACGGCGGCTGGTACTGCCCGTCGGGTTCGTACGACATGTGAGCTGGCTCTCCGGCTGTTGCTGCCCCGTCGGGGGGTGGACTGCTTCCGTTCGAATGATGAACGATAGTGCGTCCGGGTTCCGTATTTTTCCGACTCTTGGCTTTTCTTGGGCCATGGCATTGCCCATCGCCTGAACGGTCAGCGGAGTTCCCGTGTTGTTGGCCGACTGTCCCTGGCCCATGCACATGCCCCTGGGTATGGTGCGTCCGCGCCGCCGCCCCCAAGAGATCCCCCATGCCCGGAGGTATGTCCCGTGTTTGGCATGACCGCTTCATGGTCCCGTCGTAAGACCGCCCTGGCCACGGCCTTCGCCGCCACCGCGACCGCGACCGCGGCCTGGGCGGGCATCGGCGCCGCCCAGCCCGCGCACGCGGCGGGCCTGCCCGCGCCCGACCACGTCGTGGTCGTGGTCTTCGAGAACCACGCCTACAACCAGGTCATCGGCAGCTCCAGCGCCCCCTACATCAACGCGCTCAAGACCGGTGGCGCCAGCCTCTCCAACTCCTACGGCATCACGCACCCCAGCCAGCCCAACTACCTCCAGCTCTTCTCGGGCTCCAACCAGGGGGTCACCGGAGACAGCTGCTACACCCCCGGCTTCAGCTCCGCGCCGAACCTGGCCTCCGAGCTGATCGCCGCCGGCAAGAGCTGGGGCAGCTACAACGAGACCCTCCCCAGCCAGGGCTCCACCACCTGCTCCAGCGGCAACTACGCCCGCAAGCACAACCCCTGGTTCGCCTTCTCCAACGTCCCCACCAGCACCGCCAAGACGATGACGCAGTTCCCGACCGACTACACCACCCTGCCCAAGGTGTCCTTCGTCGTCCCGAACCTCTGCAGCGACATGCACGACTGCTCGGTCGGTACCGGCGACACCTGGCTCAAGAACAACCTCAAGGCCTACGCGGACTGGGCCAAGACCCACAACAGCCTGCTCGTCGTCACCTTCGACGAGGACAACCGGCTCGCCGGGAACAAGATCCCGACCGTCCTCTACGGCCAGCCCGTGACCCCGGGCTCCACGTCGAGCACCACCTACAACCACTACGACGTGCTGCGGACGCTGGAGGGCCTGGCCGGGCTGAGCACCCACGCCGGCAACGCCGCCACCGCCAAGGACATCACGGGGATCTGGGCTTCCTGATCATGTACGTCGCGGACAGTCGCGGTACCCCCGCGCCCGCCGTGGCCCCCGAGACACCGGCCGTCGCCCCGGGCACCCGCCCGGGGCGGCGCGCCGCCCTCGCCCCCACGGTCCTCGCCCTCGGCACGGTCAGCCTGATCACCGACGTCTCCTCCGAGATGGTCACCGCCGTGCTCCCGCTCTACCTCGTCGCCGGACTGGGCCTCTCCCCGCTCGGATTCGGACTGCTCGACGGCCTCTACAACGGGGTCAGCGCCCTGGTCCGGCTCACCGGAGGCCACCTCGGCGACCGCTTCGGCCGCCACAAGGCCCTCGCCGGCCTCGGCTACGGCCTCTCCGCCGCGTGCAAGCCGCTCCTGCTGCTCGCGCACACCCTGCCCGCCATCGGCGCCGTCCTCGCCCTCGACCGCACCGGCAAGGGCCTGCGCACCGCCCCGCGCGACGCACTGATCTCGCTCGCCGCCGCCCCCGCGGAACGCGGCCGGGCCTTCGGCGTGCACCGGGCCATGGACACCGCCGGCGCGCTGATCGGGCCGCTCCTGGCCTTCCTCATCCTGCGCGGAGCCGCGGACGGCTACGACGCCGTCTTCACCGCCAGCGCCTGCGTCGCGGCCCTCGGCGTGCTGGTGCTGGTCCTCTTCGTACCGGGCCGCCGCGCCGTTCCCGCCCCCGCCGCCGGACCCGTTTCCCTGCGCGCCTCCCTCGGCCTGCTGCGCCGCCGAGACCTGCGCCGGATCAGCCTCGGCGCGCTGCTGCTCGGCCTGTGCACCGTCAGCGACGCCTTCGTCTTCCTGCTGCTCCAGCGGGCCACCGGCATCGCCGACCGCTGGTTCGCCCTGCTTCCGCTGGGCACCGCGGCCGCCTTCTTCCTGCTGGCGCTGCCCCTGGGCCGGCTCGCCGACCGCGTCGGCCGCCGCCGCGTCTTCCTCGGCGGACACCTCGCGCTGCTCCTCGTCTACGGACTCCTCCTGGTGGGCGGCACGCACCCCGCCCTGCCCTACGCGGTGCTCCTGCTGCACGGCGGCTTCTACGCCGCCACCGACGGCGTGCTCATGGCAGAGGCCGCCGGAGCCGTCCCCGAGGAACACCGGGGCGGCGGGCTCGCCCTCGTCCAGACCGGCCAGGCGCTCGCCCGGTTCGCGGCCTCCCTCGGCTTCGGCGCCGCCTGGACCGTGTGGGGGGCGCGCCCCGCCCTCGCCGTGGCCGCCGTCCTGCTCGCCGCAGCCGTCGCCTGCGTGGTCCGGCTCCGGCCCGACGACGCCTAGGCCGTCTCCTCCGGATCGGGCCCGCCCCGCCCCGCGCCGGCCGCCGCGGGCCCGACCTGGGGCCGTCGTCACTCCTTCGTCCCCTCCGCCGGCGCGACAGGACCGTGACGATCCGCCCCGGACGCCCCAACCGCTCCCCGAAAGGTCCCCATGTCCACGACACCCCCCGCGACACCCCCCGCGACACCCCCCGCGACACCCCCCACGGCGCCCTCCGGGCCGCCGCCGTCCGTGATGACCACGGGGCGGCGGATCCTGATCCTGGTCACGGCCGTCGTCCTGCTCGCGGCCGTCGGGGTGTTCGCCTTCGCCCGGGCCTCCTCGCGGGCCGAGGAGAAGAACCAGCCCCGCGCCGGCGGGCCGGCCGTCTCGCACGGGCCGGTCACCCTGGCCCCCTCCGACGGCGGGCGGCGCATCGTCTTCCGCAACATGGCCTGGGGCCCGTTCCGCGACGAGCTCGCCACCGTCCCGGCGGACGCGCCCGGGGGCCCCCGTACCGCCTCCGGGGTGAAGTGCCTGCGCTTCCACTCCGCCGCCGGCACCGGCATCTGCCTCCGCTCGGAGCAGGGCGCGGTGCAGGAGAGCTACCGGGCCGTCGTCCTCGACTCCCACCTCAAGGAGACCGCCAGCCGCCCCCTGGCCGGCATCCCCACCCGGGCCCGCGTCTCGCCCGGCGGCCACCTCGTCGCCTGGACGGTGTTCGTCGGCGGGGACTCGTACGCCGGGACGAACTTCTCCACCCGCACCTCGCTGCTCGACCTGCGCACCGGCCGCTACGACGCCTCGCTGGAGGACTTCACGATCCGCAAGGACGGTGCGGCGTACCGCAACGCCGACGTGAACTTCTGGGGGGTCACCTTCGCCGCCGACGAACAGACCTTCTACGCGACGCTCGCGACCGGCGGCAGCACCTACCTCGTCCGCGGCGACCTCGCCGCCCGTACGGTGACCACCCTGCGCGAGAACCTCGAATGCCCCTCGCTCTCCCCGGACGGGACCCGCCTGGTGTTCAAGAAGCGGGTGCCCGGGCTGCCGGCCGAGGCGCCGTGGCGGCTCTACGTCCTCGACCTGGCCACGATGGCGGAGACCCCGCTCGCCGAGGAGCGCAGCGTGGACGACCAGGTGGTGTGGACCGACGACCGGACGGTCGTCTACTCCCTGCCCGGCGACTTCGGCGCCGACCTCTACTCCCTGCCCGCCGACGGCGGCGGCGCCCCCGCCCGGCTGATGGACTCGGCCCTCGCCCCGGCCTTCCTCGGCTGAGCGCCGGGGAGGCCGGGGGAGGGCCGGGGCGGTAGCGGGCGAACGGCCCGCAGGACCGTTACGCCGGGATCAGCGTCTTGCGACGGCGCTTGCGGGGCTGGGCCCCCGACAGCCGCAGTTCGATCACGGAGCGCACACCGGGCCACTCCTCGTCCAGCACCGAATAGAAGGCCGTGCTGCGCACCGCGCCGTCCAGGCCCCGCGAATGCGCCCGGCGCACCCCTTCACAGGTGAAACCGAGCCGTTCCATCGCCGCCCGCGAGCGCCCGTTGCGGGCGTCCGCGCGCAGTGAGATGCGGCGCACGCCCCAGGTCTCGAAGGCATGGCGGAGCATGAGCAGTTTGGCCTCGGTGTTGATCCCGGTGCCCTGGGCGCCCGGCGACAGCCAGGTGTTCCCGATCTCGGCGGCATCGGGGACCGCGGTCGCCGGATCGCCGAAGGGGACCCCGGGCACCGCCGGCCAGACCAGCGGACCCTGCCAGTAGTCGAGTTCCAGGAACCGGGTCGAACCGACGACCCGCCCGTCAGTCGCTCTGACCACGGCGAACGCGAGCGATCGACCTGCTGCCTGTTCGGAAAGGGCGCGGTCGATGTACTCGTGGGACGCCTGCAACCCGTGCGGCACGGGAGTGAAGGCGTAAGTCGTACGATCCTCGGCCCCGGCCTTGGCCAGGGCCTCGGTGTGGTGGGGGGCGAGGGGCTCGAGCCGCACGGAGCGGCCGGCGAGGAGTACGGGTACGGGCACGGAGCCTTCGGTCCTTCTGGGCGGTGGGGTGGTTGCACAGTCTGCGCTCCTGACGTCACCCCCCGCGCAAAACGCGGGTGAAAGGCAACGGGCTGTCAGGTGAACGCGAGTGGCTCAATGTAGCCCCTTAAAGTCCTCTCATGAACCCCCAATTCGGCAATGGCGCGACATCGTTTTTCGATGACTTGGGTCCCCGCGACGGAGCGCCCGTAATCCTGATCCACGGACATCCGTTCAACCGTGCGATGTGGTCCCGCCAGACGGCTGCCCTGGCTTGCGCGGGCTACCGGGTCATAACCCCTGACCTGCGAGGATACGGAGAGAACCCGGCCTCGGCGGAGAAGACCCCGCTCGCGGACTTCGCCGACGACCTGGCCGCCCTGCTGGCCGGGCTGGGCATCGAACAGGCGGTCGTCGGCGGAGTGTCCATGGGCGGGCAGGTAGCGCTCGAGGTCAGGTTGCGCCACCCGGGTCTGGTACGGGCGCTCGTGCTCAGTGACACCTCCCCGGCGCCGGAGACCCCGCAGGGCGCGACGTTCCGCAGGGCGCTCGCCGAGCGGCTCCTCGCGGAGGGCATGGCGCCCTACGCCGAAGAGGTCATCGACAAGATGCTGGCGCCCTACAACGTCACCGGGCTGCCCGCGGCGGCCGCCGAGGTCGGCGCGATGATGCGGGCCACCGACCCGAAGGGGGCCGCCGCCGCCCTGCGCGGACGGGCCGAGCGGCCCGACTACCGGCCCGTGCTCGCCGCCCTGCCCGCGGCCGTGCCCTGCCTGGTGCTGGTCGGGGCCGACGACGTCTACACACCGGTGGCCGAGGCCGAGGCCATGTGCGCCCTCGTTCCGCACGCCCGGCTCGCCGTGATCGAGGGGGCCGGGCACCTGCCGGGCGTCGAGCGGCCCGAGGAGTTCAACCGGGCCCTGCTGGAGTTCCTCGCGGGCCTGTGAGGACGCTCCGCCGGACCGGCCGCGGACCGGCCGCGGACCGGCCGTCGGACCGGAGAGTGGCCCATCTGACACATCCCCGATTGGACCGCCCCGGCGGGCCGCCCGGCTGATCCAATGGGGCGGTGACGATACGGTTCCTGCCCGCGCCCGGCGCGCCGCGCCGCCTGGCCGCCGCCCAGTTGGCCAACTCCGTCGGCGACGGCGCCTACTACGTGTGCTCCGCGCTCTACTTCACCGGCGTCGTCGGCCTCTCGCCCGCCCGGATCGGCCTGGGCCTGACCCTCGCCTGGGCCGTCGGCTCGGTCGCCGGGGTTCCGCTGGGGGCCCTGGCCGACCGGCGGGGACCGCGCGGCACCTCCGTACTGCTGGCGCTGGCCACCGCCGGATCGGTGGCCTCCTTCCTGTTCGTCCGCTCCTTCGGGGCGTTCCTGTGCGCCGTGGTCCTCTACGCCGTTTCCCAGTGCGGGCTCGCGGCCGCCCGGCAGGCCCTGCTGGCGGGCCTCGTCCCCCCGGCGGAGCGGACCGGCCTGCTCGCCCACCTCCAGTCCACGCTCAACGCCGGACTGGCGCTCGGCGCGGCCCTCGGGGGACTGGCGCTCGGGGCCGGCACCGAGACGGCCTACCTCGTCGTCTTCGCCCTGGACGCGGTCGGCTTCCTGGTCTGCGCGGCCCTGCTGCTGGGCCTGCCCGCGGTGGCCCCCGTCCCCGGGCGGACGGCGGGGGAGCCCCGGCTGGCGGTGCTCCGCGACCGGCCGTACGCGCTGGTGACCCTGCTCAACGCCGTCCTGCTGCTGCGGATGCCGCTGCTGAGCCTGGCCATCCCGCTGTGGATCGTGGAGCGGACCGAGGCCCCGGGGTGGCTGGTGTCGGCGCTCTTCGTGCTCAACACCCTCGCCGTCATGCTGTTCCAGGTGCGGACGGCCCGGGGCGTGAGCGACCTCGACAGTGCCGGGCGGGCCCTGCGGACCTCCGGGCTGCTGATGGCCCTGTCCTGCGCCGTCTTCGCCGCCGCCGCGCTGCCGACGGCCGGGTGGGTGGCGGCGGCGCTGCTCGTGGCGGGCGCGGTGCTCCAGGCCGACGCCGAGATGCGGCAGTCGGCCGGGTCCTGGCAGATCGGCTTCTCGCTGGCCCCGGCCGAGCGGATGGGCCAGTACCAGGGCTTCTTCGGCACCGGGGTGCCCGTGGCCCGCACCCTGGGGCCGATGCTGCTGACCGCGCTGCTCCTGCTGTGGGGGATCCCCGGCTGGCTGCTGCTCGGCGCCGTGCTGCTGGCCGCCTCGTACGCGATGGGCCCGGCGGCCCGCCGGGCGAGCGCTGCCCGTGGTCCGGCCCCGGCCCCGGCCGCCGACGGGGCGCCCGCGTAGGGACGGGATGCGGGTCTTTCGCCGCCCGCCCGGAGTCCAATGGCGGTCCGGGCGGGGCGGCCGTCCGTGTCAGCCTGTCCGGAGGGTGGTGCGCAGCCGGTAGCGGTCCCCGCTGTACTCCACCGTCGACAGCAGCAGGGGCCGCTGATCGCGCGTGTACACGGTCTGCCCGAGGACGAGCACGGGCGCGCCCGGGGCGATCCCGAGGTGCCCGGCGAGCGTCTCGTCGGCGGTCCGCGCCTCGATGGTGGCCTCGGCGCGCTCCGGGGACACGCCCCAGCGGCGCAGCTCGTTGAAGAGGGACGCCTCGCGGAAGTCGCTGCGGTCCAGGCCGGGCGCGAGTTCCGCGACGAGCAGGGTGCGGTCCAGGGCGATCCGTACGTCGTTGAGCAGACGTACGCGCTCCAGGCGCATCAGCGGGGTCCCGGCCGGGACCCCGAGGCGTTCCGCGTCGTCGAGCGTGGCGGCCACCGTGTCGTGGCGCAGCACCAGCGAGCCGGGGCGCATGTGCTTGCGGCGGGCGGTGGCGGTGAAGGACTCCAGGTCCTCGGGCCAGTCCCGGGCAGGCGCGGGGGCGGTGGGCGCGCACACGAACCAGCCCCGGCCGTGCGAGGAGGTGACCAGCCCCTGGTCCACCAGGTGGGAGAGGGCCCGGCGCAGGGTGACGCGGGAGACGTCCAGCCGGGTGCAGAGCTCGCGCTCGGGCGGCAGCCTGCTGCCCTCGGACAGGCCCCGCCGGGCGATCTCCTCGCGGATCCGGTCGGCGGCGCGCGCCCAGAGCGGCTCGGCGCCGCCGTCCTGGAGGGCCGGGGGCGCGGTGCCGGGGGAGGCGTCGTCGGTCATGAGCAAGACCATACCACCTGCTACCAGTTGGTTCGGGACCGAAGGCCTGCATGGAGGGGGACCTTCGATACCCCTTCGCCCACACCGACAAGACCACACCAGACCACTATTGACCAGTAAGAAACCACTAAGTACGTTCGAGGCGTCCCCACCCCCTCGACGAGGAGTACGCGATGAGTACGGCCACCGCACCGGCCGCCGGCAAGAAGCCGGCCCGGATCATGCCGGTCATGCAGCGCATCGGCCGGAGCCTGATGCTGCCCGTGGCCACCCTGCCCGCAGCCGCGCTGCTGACCCGGCTCGGCGGGGCCGACCTGCTCGGCCGCGAGAACTTCCCGCTGCTGGTGCGCAAGCTCGCCATCGTCCTCGCGGCCGCCGGTGACACCGTCTTCACCAACCTGCCGCTGCTCTTCGCCGTCGGCGTGGCCATCGGCTTCGCCAAGAAGGCCGACGGGTCCACGGCCCTGGCCGCGGTGGTCGGCTACCTGGTCTTCAAGGCTGTCCTCGCGAGCCCCGCCTTCCCCAAGGGCGCCGACGGCGAGCCCCTGGACGCCAAGGTGCTCGGCGGCATCGTGATGGGACTGCTCGCCGCCCTCCTCTACCAGCGCTTCAGCCGCACCAAGCTGCCCGACTGGCTCGGCTTCTTCGGCGGGCGACGGCTCGTCCCGATCCTGAGCGCCTTCGCCGGCGTCGCCACCGGAGTGGTGTTCGGAGTGGTCTGGCCGACCGTCGGGAACTGGTTCTTCCAGTTCGGTGAGTGGCTGGTGGGCACCGGCGCCTGGGGCGCGGGCGTCTTCGGCCTCGTCGTACGGGCCCTCATCCCGATCGGGATGCACCACTTCTTCTCGTTCTTCCCCTGGTTCGAGGCGGGCAGCTTCGTGGATCCGGCCACCGGCGCCGAGGTCCACGGCGACATCCACCGCTTCCTCGCCGGCGACCCCGCCGCGGGCCAGTTCATGACCGGCGGCTTCCCGATCTACATGTTCGCGCTCCCGGCCGCCGCCATGGCCATCGCGCACACCGCCCGTCCCGAGAACCGCGCCATGGTCAAGGGCATGATGATCTCCGTCGCGCTGACCGCCTTCGTCACGGGCGTGACCGAGCCCATCGAGTTCGCGTTCATGTTCGTCGCGCCCGTCCTCTACGCCGTCCACGCCGTCCTGTTCGGCGTCTCCATGGCCCTGTGCTACGCCCTCGGCATCCGCGACGGCTTCGGTTTCTCCTCCGGCGCCATCGACTACGTCGTCAACTTCGGCATCGCCACCAAGCCGCTCCTGCTCATCCCGATCGGCCTGGCCTTCGCCGCCCTCTACTACGTGATCTTCCGCTTCGCCATCGTCAGGTTCGACCTGCCCACCCCGGGACGCGAACGCGATCCGGACGCCGAGGGCGCCAAGCCCGTCGGCCCCGACACGACCGGGACCCCGGGCGCCGACGGTCCGGGCTCCGGCGGGCCGGCCTCCGACGGGCCCCGGCCGCCGGCCGCCAAGGCCGACCCCGCCGTCCAGGCCGACGCCACCGCCTAGCCCGCCGCCGCACCCGCGTCCCGCCTTCCCCCCCACCGCCAGGAGCCACCCCATGTCCGCGTCCCGCATCACCTTCCTCCAGGGCCAGGCCGACCAGGGCGCCGCCCTCGCCCGGATCGCCGACCGCGTCCGCACGCAGCTCGCCTCCCCGGACCTGGCCGCGCTGCGCACGGCCCGCCGCCCCCTGTTCACCGGCATCGGAGCCTCGTACGCCGCCCTCGCGGTCCCCGTCCAGCAGCTGCGCGAGGCCGGAGTCGTCACCCAGCGCGTCCTGTCCAGCGAGATCGAGACCGGCACCGCGGGCTTCGACACCGACTGCCTGATCGCCGTCTCGCAGGGCGGCCGCAGTTCCGAGACCCTGGCCGCGTTCCACCAGGCCGCCCCCGGCGTCACCAGGGCCGCGCTGCTCAACGTCGTACCGTCCCCGCTCGGCGACCTCGCCGACCTCACCGTGGACCTCGGCAACGAACCCGACTCCTACGCCTCCACCATCGGCTACACCGGCACCCTCGTCGCCCTCGACCTGATCGCGGGGGTCCTGGCCGGCCGGGAGGGCGACCCCTGGGACTCCATCGCCGAGCGGACCACCGCGGTGCACCGGCAGGCCGCCGAGGTGGTGGCCGGGCTGCGCGGGCGCGGAGCGCGCTGCATCGCCTCCGACGGGGTCGCCGCGGGCGCCTCCCGGGCCTCCGCCGAGGAGGGCGCGCTGCTGCTGCGCGAGGTGGTGCGGATGACCGCCGCCCACTGTGCCACCCGCAACTACCTGCACGGCGAGATGGAGTCCGCGGGGAACACCCTGCACCTCGTCTACGGGGACGTCCGCGAGATCGAGCTGGCCCGCTCGCTCGCGGGGGCCGGCCACCTCACGCTGCTGATCACCACCGCCGACGTGGACGTCGCCGAGAACCTCTTCACCGTCCGGCTGCCGCGGACCGCCGACGCCGTCCGCGTCGTCCTGGAGACCGTGGTCCTCCAGGAACTGGTGGCCCAGCTCAGCGCCGAACGCGACGTGCCGATCGAATCGTTCGTCTTCGCCAACGACGACACGAAGGAGGGCGGCCTGGACATGTCCGACTTCGAGGTCGCGGCCTACACCCCGGCGACCTGACGCCACCGCCCCGCACCGCGCCCCCGTGGCCCCCACGGCCGACCCGGCCGCGGGGGCCACGGCCGTCTGCTGAGATCATCCGTCCCATGGACGACGTACTGCGGCGCCTGGCCGCCGTGGGCCCCTTCTTCACCGTCGCGTACGGCGAGGAACCGCCGGGGCCCGGGTTCCGGACGCTGGAGGCGCTGTACGGGGAGCACCTCGGCCCCTACGTCGCCGAGGTCGGGCGCCGGATCGGGAGCGGCCCGGGGCGGGTGGCGGCCTCGACCGCGCAGTTCGGGATCGCCTCCCGGCTGTGGTCGCTGGGGCTCGGCTGCGCCGCCCTCGCCGGACGGGTGCCCGACCTCGACCCGGCCCGGGTGGGGTGGCGGCTGCCCGGGGCCGGCTCGCTGGAACTGTGGCTGCCCGCCGCGGTGTCCCGGCCGGCCGGGGACCTCGGAGCGAGCGTGCTCGGGAACCTGGCCGTACTGGACCGCGCGCTGGGCGAACGGTACGGGGTCTCGGCGAAGGTGCTGCGCGGCAACGCCGCCTCCGGGCTGGTCGGGGCGCTGCGGGTGCTGCTCGACCGGGTGCCCGGCGGCCCGGCCGTGGACCTCGCGGGAGCGCTGCTCGCCGACGGGGGAGCACTGGCGGGCACCGGCACCTTCGTCCACGAGGAGGGGCTCGGGGTGGCCTTCGTGCGCCGCAGCTGCTGCCTCTACTACCGGGTGCCCGGCGGCGGGTACTGCGGGGACTGCGTACTGCGCACCCGGTAGCGCGGGGCCCGCGGCGGCCCGGACGCGCGAGGGGGCCGCCGGAGAACGGTTTCGCCGCTCTCCGACGGCCCCGACGTGCGGACCGGTGCCGGACCCTTCCTAGAAGGTGAGGCTCCAGGAGTCGATCTTGCCGGTGTCGCCGGCCGCGTTGTCGTTGACGCGCAGCTTCCAGGTGCCGGCGGCGACCTCGGAGGAGGCGTTGACGGTGTACGTCTGGTTGATGTTGTCGGTGCTGCCGCCGGCCCGGTTGTGGACCGTGTAGACGGTGCCGTCGGGGGCGACGAGGTCGACCTTCAGGTCACCGATGTAGGTGTGCGCGATGTTCACGCCCACCTTGAGGGCCGCCGGGGCGTTGCCGCTCACGCCGGAGACGGTGATCGGGCTCTCCACGGTGACGTTGTCGGCGATGGCGAAGTCCGCGGTGTTCTCGAAGTACTTGCCCGCCGGCGGGGTGGCGCCGACCGCCTTCAGGGCGTCGACCTGGCCCTCTCCGAAGAAGGAGTTGTTGGCGGTCGTACCGGTGCAGCGGCCGTCCGCCGGGCAGGCGATGTCGTTGGCCTGGGTGGCCAGCTTGTCGCGGATCTGCGCCGGGGTGATGCCCGGGTTGGCGCTGGCGATCAGCGCGGCGACGCCCACCACGTGCGGGGTGGCCATCGAGGTGCCGCTCTTGGTGCCGTACTTGCCGCCCGGCAGCGTCGAGTAGACGTCGCTGCCCGGCGCCGCGACGTCGATGACGCCCTGGCCGAAGTTGGAGAAGGAGGCCTTGGTGACGCCGGTGCCGTTCGCCGCGACCGTGACCACGCCCGGGAGTTCGGTCGGGATGTCCAGGCAGGCGTTGGTGATGGTGCGGGTGACCGGGGTCGAGTCGTTGGGGCTCGCGGTGTCGGTCGTCTTGTGGGCGAGGTCGTAGTTCTCGTTGCCCGCGGCCGCGATCTGGAGCGAGCCCTTGCTCTCCGCGTACTCCTGGGCGCGCTTGACGCCCTCGATGATGGCGGCCTGGTCGATGTTGTCCGGGCAGTTGAACTGCCACGGGTCGGTGTAGTAGCTGTTGTTGGTGACCTTGAAGCCGTGGTCACCGGCCCACACGAACCCGCAGATGGTGTTCTCGGCGAAGAAGAACGAGTTGCCCGGCTCGGCGACGCGGACCGCGGAGATCTTCACGCCCGGGGCCACGCCGACGACGCCCTTGCCGTTCTTGGCGGCCGCGATGGTGCCCGCGACGTGGGTGCCGTGGGTGTCCACGTCACGCCAGGCGCCGGCCCGGGTGTCGGGCTTGCCGTAGGCGCAGGACACCGAGTCGGCCGCGTTGAAGTTCGGGGCCAGGTCCTGGTGCTGGTCGTCGACACCGGTGTCCAGGACGCCGACCTTCACCGAGGCGGACCCGGTGGTGACGGCCCACGCCTGGTCGGCCTTGATCTGGCTCATGTCCGCGCGGACCGGCTCTCCGGCGGCCGTCGAGGACTGGGCCGGGTTGGCGGGCAGCGCCGGGTTGTAGGCGTCGGCCGGAACGTCCGAGGTCCGGGTGGCGCCGACCTTCTGTACGCCGCTGACCCCGCGCATGGTGGTCGCGAAGCTCGCGGAGGCCGAGTGGGCGACGGTCACGCCGATCGCGTCGAAGGACGAGAAGACCGTGCCGCCGTTGGCGGTGATGGCCGCGCGGATCGCGGAGCCGTCGCCGGGGGCGCTGATCACGAGGTAGGCGCGGGTGCCGGCGGCCCAGGTCGCACTCTGGGAAGCCGGGGCCGCAGCCTTGGGGGCGGCCGCCGGAGCGGAAGCCGGGGCGGAGCCGTTCGGAGAGACGGGAGCGGTGCCGGCGAGCGCGGCGGGGGCTCCGAAGGTGAGGGCGGCGCCGAGGGCGGCGGCCAGCACCAGACTGCGTCGGTGTCGGCCGGATATGTGGGGTATCAATGCGTCCTCCGATGGGCGCGGCGGTGCTGTTGGCACCTACCGGGCCGTACGAAACGAGTGGTGGACGCAAGATGTCAGACGGGCTGCCCGCTAGGGAAGTACCTTTTACCGCAGCAGAGTTGCGGATCGCATGGCTGAAAACAGTCGCCCGTCGGGGCCCGCCCCCGCCCGGTGCGGTACCGGGCGGGGGCGGGCGGGGTGGCCGGGGGCGGCCGGCCGGGCTGGGCACCGTGGGGGCGAGCCCTGCCCGGGCGGCTTCCGGCCGGGGTGCGGCGGCTAGGCCGGGACCCCGTCCTTGGCGCCGGCCGCGGAGCCGGCCGCGGGTACGCCCGTGGGTGCGGGCACCGTCGCGTCGGCCGTGTCGGCCGCGTCCGGCTCGGGCGCGTGGCCGTCGTCCACCAGCGTGGTCTCGTCGAACGGCAGCCGGCCCGCGAGGACCTCCGTGGCCCGCTCCCGGTCGAACTCCTTGGTCCACGTGCCGATCAGCACCGTGGCGACGGCGTTGCCCGCGAAGTTCGTCATCGCCCGGGCCTCGCTCATGAACCGGTCGATGCCCACGATCAGGCCCACGCCGTCCACGAGTTCGGGCCGGTGCGACTGGAGCCCGCCGGCCAGGGTGGCGAGGCCCGCGCCGGTGACCCCGGCCGCGCCCTTGGACGCCACGACCATGAACAGCAGCAGCGAGATCTGCTCGCCGAGTGCGAGCGGCTTGCCCATGGCCTCCGCGATGAACAGCGAGGACATCGTCAGGTAGATCGCGGTCCCGTCCAGGTTGAAGGAGTACCCGGTCGGCACGGTGATGCCGGTCACCGGGCGGGACACGCCGAGGTGTTCCATCTTCGCGATCAGCCGCGGCAGCGCCGATTCCGACGAAGAGGTCGACAGGATCAGCAGGAACTCCCGCCCCAGGTAGCGCACCAGCGAGAACACGCTGACGCCCGTACAGACCCGCAGCAGTGTGCCCAGGACCACGAAGACGAACAGCAGGCAGGTGGTGTAGAAGCCGATCATGATGACCGCCAGGGACTTCAGCGCGTCCGTGCCGGTCGCCCCGACCACCGCCGCGATGGCCCCGAAGGCGCCCACCGGAGCCGCCCACATGATCATCGCGAGGATCCGGAACACCAGCTTCTGGAGGTGTCCGATCCCGCGCAGCACCGGTTCCCCCGCCCGGCCCATCGCCTGGAGCGCGAACCCGCAGAGCAGTGCCACGAGCAGGGTCTGGAGCACCTCGCCGCCGGTGAAGGCCGACACCAGCGTCGTCGGGATGATGCCGAGCAGGAACTCCGGGGTGCTCTCGGCGCCGCCCGCCTCGGCCTGGGCCTCGCCGGCGTGCCGGACCGCCTCGGTCAGGTGCAGGCCGCTGCCGGGCTCCAGCAGGTTCCCGACGAGCAGGCCGATCGCCAGCGCGACCGTGGACATGACCATGAAGTAGCCGAGGGCGAGCCCGCCCACCGCGCCCACCTTCGCGGCCTTGCGGACGGAGCCGATGCCCAGCACGATCGTGCAGAAGATCACGGGCGAGATCATCATCTTGATCAGGTTCACGAAGCCGGTGCCCAGGGGCTTGAGCTCCACGGCGACGCCGGGCGCGGCGAAGCCGACGGCGATGCCGAGCAGCACCGCGGCGATCACCGCGATGTAGAGAAAGTGGGTCTTGTCGCGCCTGGCGGCCACGTCGCCTCCTGGGTGGTGAATGTGTTCCCGCAGACCATCGCCCGCCCTGTGACCCCGGTCACCCTTGCGTTCATTGAGTTCACGGCCGGGTGCACACTGAGCGCCATGTTCCGCTTCCCCCGACCGCCCCGCAGCCTCGCCGGCCAGCTGTTCGCCATGCAGGTGCTGCTGGTCGCCGTCGTCGTCGCCGGGTGCGCGGTCTTCGCGTACGCGACCGCCCGGGACCAGGCCGAGGACGCCGCGCGCCGCCAGGCCGGGGCGGTGGCGCGGGCCGTCGCCGACTCGCCGTCGGTGCGCGAGGCCGTACGGACGGAGGCGGACGGCGGCCCTTCGGCGGCCCTCCAGCCCTACGCGGAGCGGGTCCGCGCCGACGCGGGCGTGGACTTCGTGACGATCATGGCGCCCGACGGACGCCGCTGGACCCACCCCGACCCGCGCCGGATCGGCGAACGCTTCCTCGGCAACACGGCCCCCGCCCTGCGCGGGGAGACCTTCAGCGAGACCTACACCGGCACGCTGGGCCCCTCCATCCGCGTGGTGACCCCGCTCGCGGACGACCGGGGCCGGATCGTCGGCCTGGTCAGCGCGGGGATCACCGTCCGTGCCGTCAGCGACCGGCTCGCCGCCCGGCTCGCCGCCCTCGGCTGGGTGGCGGCCGGGGCGCTGGCACTGGGCGGGGCGGGCACGTACGTGGTCAACGCCCGGCTGCGCCGGCACACGCACGGCATGAACGCCGCCGAGCTGAGCCGGATGTACGACTACCACCAGGCGGCCCTGCACGGGGTCCGGGAGGGGCTGCTGATGCTCGACGGCCACCGCAGGATCACCCTCATCAACGACGCGGGACGCGAACTGCTCGGCCTGCGCGGTGACGTCGACGGCACCGGTGTCGCCGACCTCGGACTCCCCGCGCCGCTCACCGGGGCGCTGCTCGCCGACCGGCCCCGGGTCGACGAGGTGCACCTGACCACCGAGCGGGTGCTCGTCGTCAACAGCTCACCGGTGGCGGGCGGCGGCCGCCGGGGCACCGTGGTGACCCTGCGCGACCACACCGAGCTCCAGGCGCTCACCGGAGAGCTGGACCACGAGCGGGGCTTCACCCAGGCGCTGCGCTCGCAGGCCCACGAGGCCGCCAACCGGCTGCACACGGTGGTCTCCCTGATCGAACTGGGCCGCAGCGAGGAGGCGGTGGAGTTCGCCACCGCCGAACTGGAGCTGGCCCAGGCCCTGACGGACGAGGTCGTCACGGCCGTCGGCGAGCCGGTCCTGGTCGCCCTGCTGCTCGGCAAGGCGGCCCAGGCGCACGAGCGGGGCATCGAGCTCGCCGTCACCCCCGACAGCGGACCGGTCGACACCGGGCCGGGGGTCCCGCCCGCCCGGGACCTCGTCACGGTGCTCGGCAACCTCATCGACAACGCGGTCGACGCCCTGAGCGGCGTACCCGGCGGACGGATCGCGGTCACCGTGCGCGGCGACGCGGGCGGACTGCTGCTGCGGGTCGCGGACAACGGTCCCGGACTGCCCGAGGGCGTGGACGTCTTCCGGCGGGGCTGGTCGGGCAAGGGCGAGGGGCGCGGGCTGGGCCTGGCGCTGGTCCGTCAGGTGGCCCACCGGTACGGCGGCCTCGTCGAGGCGGCCCCCGGGCCGGACGGCGGCGCGGAGTTCACCGTCAGCCTGCCGCCGCGCGCTCCGGCGGGGACCGTACCGGATCCGGCCGCGGGGGCGCCCGGGCCCCGGCCCCGCATCCCCCGTCAGCGCGGCGCGGACGGCGCGGCGTGAGCGCGCCCGAGGTGCGGGTGCTGGTGGTCGAGGACGATCCGGTGGCCGCCGCCGCGCACGCCCTGTACGTGGGGCGGGTGCCCGGCTTCACCGCCGTGTCGGCCGTCCACTCCCTGGCCGAGGCGGCCCGCGTGCTGGAGCGGTCCCCCGTCGACCTGCTGCTGCTCGACCTCACCCTGCCCGACGGCCACGGGCTGCGCTTCGCGCGCGGCCTGCGGGCGGCCGGGCATCCCGTGGACGTGATCGCGGTGACCTCGGCCCGGGACCTGGCGGTGGTCCGCGAGAGCGTGTCGCTGGGCGTCGTGCAGTACGTACTGAAGCCGTTCGCGTTCCCGACCCTGCGCGAACGGTTGCTGCGCTACGCGGAGTTCCGTGCGACGGCGGGGGAGGCGGCCGGGCAGGACGACGTGGACCGGGCGCTGGCCGCCCTGCGCGCTCCGGCTCCGGCCGAGCTCCCGAAAGGGCTCAGCGCCGCGACCCTGGACCGGGTCGCGGCGCTGCTGCGGTCGGCGCCCGACGGGCTGACCGCGGCGGGGGCGGCCGGGGCGGCCGGAATGTCCCGGATCACGGCCCGCCGGTACCTGGAGCACCTGGTGGACACCGGCCGCGCGGACCGTGCCCCCCGGTACGGCCAGGTGGGCCGCCCCGAACTGCACTACCGCTGGCGGGCCGCGCCGGCCGGCTCGGTGTCGAAGGTGTAGAACTTGCGGTGGTCCAGCATGTCGGCCGGGGTCACGTCGTTCCACGGCCGCATCGTGTCGCGCAGGTCGACGACGTTGGCGGTGCCGGCGGCCGGCAGGTAGGTGGACTGCGGGTGCTTGGCCTGCCAGTCGGCCCAGAGCTTGTCGACGAACGCGTGGTGCATCCAGAACACCGGGTCGTTGGGCGAGACCCCGGTGCCCATCTGGCCGCCGACCCAGACGTGGACCCGGTTGTGCAGGTTGGCGCCGCGCCAGCCCTCCAGGTTGTTGCGGAAGCCGTTGGAGGCGCTGTTCCAGGGGGCCGTGTCGTAGACCGGCATCGCCAGGACGGCGTCCACCTCGGCCTTGGTCGGCAGCTGGGCGACGCCCTCGCCGAGCGCGCGCCGCAGGTAGGCGCGGCCGTCGACGCGTACGGCTATCTCCCACTTGCCCGTCGCGTACGCGAAGGCCCCGTCCATGACCTGCCCGTCGCGGGCACGGCCGGTGCCGCCGAGGAAATCGGCGGCCCAGAGGGAGGAGCGGGTGGTGCGGTCTGCCGTCCAGTCCCAGTACGGGATCGAAACGCTCGCGTCCACCGCCTGCAGCGCGGCCTCGAACTCCAGCAGAAACCGCCGGTGCCAGGGGAGGAAGGAGGGGGAGCGGTGGCCGACGCGGTCGCCCGAGTCGGTGTCGCTCATGATGAACCCGTTGTGGGTGGTCACGAACCGGTCGTAGCGGCCCGTGCGCTTGAGTTCGAGCAGCGCGTTGGTGAAGGCGCGCTTCTCCTCGGGGGTGAGGGCGGCCTGGTTCTTGCGGACGGTCATGCCGTGCCTCCCATCTGCATCGGGGCGAGCTGGGAGCCCTGGAGCTCGCGCACGGCGGCCCGGGCCAGGGGGAGGGGTTCGGCGAAGGTCTCGTAGTGGTTGACCACGCTGATCCAGGTGCCGTCGGCGTTCTGCATCACGTGCAGTTCGCGGCCGTCTATCTTCACGGTCGGCAGGCCGGGGGAGTGGTGGCCGCCGTGGTGGCCGCCCCCGGTGCCGGGAGTGATCTGGATGCGGCGGCCCTGGTACACCTCGTCGACGGTGCCGGCCGGGGTGGTGGCGGCGCGCGAGTCGGTGGCGGCGGCGTGCGCGGTGGCGCCCGCGATGCCGAGGACGGTGAGAGCGCCGGCGGTGGTGCCCAAGGCCTGCCGGCGGGTGATCTTGTTCATGGCCGAAGAACTATCAGGGCCAGGAGGGTAGTTGACCGCTATCCGGACATCCGCGGATAAGTTGTGTGCAAAACCAATGAAACGATCTTCCCGTCCGGATCGGCTCCGCCGGCCGTGACGGCAAGATCTGCGGAAGAAATGCTACCGGACAGTAATTCTTGTGGTGAGACGGTGAAGGTATGGAGGAGATCACACCTCGGAGTCGGCCGGAAGGCGCGGTATCCGCCCAAGGGGCGCCGGAGCCGAATTCATCATGATCTGCACCCTATAGTCCCGATATGGCTCTTCATGAGACGAAGGACGCACGTGCCCGGGACGCCGCGACGGACGTGTTCGCGTCCGCCCTCAGCGGCCAGATCCTCCCCAAGTACCGGATGCCCGACGACCCCGCGCCCTCCGACGTGGTCTACTCGCTCCTCCACAACGAGCTCCTCCTCGACGGCAACGCCGCCCAGAACCTGGCCACCTTCTGCACCACCTGGTCGGACGACGGCGTGCACCGCCTGATGAACGAGTGCCTCGACAAGAACATGATCGACAAGGACGAGTACCCGCAGACCGCCGAGATCGAGGCGCGCTGCGTCAACATCCTGGCCGACCTGTGGAACGCCCCGCCCGGCACCTCCGGCACCGGATGCTCCACCACCGGATCCAGCGAGGCCGCCATGCTCGGCGGCCTCGCCCTCAAATGGCGCTGGCGGGCCCGCCGTCGGGCCGAGGGCAAGCCGGCCGACCGCCCCAACCTGGTGTGCGGCCCGGTCCAGATCTGCTGGGAGAAGTTCGCCCGGTACTTCGACGTCGAACTGCGCCAGGTCCCCCTGGAGCCGGGCGCCACCGGACTGCTGCCCCACCAGCTCGCCGCCCACGTCGACGAGAACACCATCGGCGTCGTCGCCATCCTCGGCGTCACCTACACCTGCGACTACGAACCCGTCGCCGAGATCTCCGAGGCGCTCGACCGGATCCAGGCCGAACACGGCTGGGACGTCCCCGTCCACGTGGACGCCGCCAGCGGCGGCTTCGTCGCCCCCTTCCTCCACCCCGACGTCGTGTGGGACTTCCGGCTGCCGCGCGTGGCCTCCGTCAACACCTCCGGCCACAAGTACGGGCTCGCCCCGCTCGGCGTCGGCTGGATCGTCTGGCGCACCGCGGACCTGCTCCCCGCCGACCTCGTCTTCGACGTGGACTACCTCGGCGGCGACATGCCGACCTTCGCGCTCAACTTCTCCCGCCCCGGCGGCGAGGTCATCGCCCAGTACTACCTGTTCCTGCGCCTCGGCCGGAGCGGCTACCAGCGCGTCCAGCAGGCCTGCGCCGACACCGCCCAGTACCTCGCCCGGCAGATCGCCGACATGGGCGCCTTCACCCTGCTCTACGACGGCCGGGGCGCACTGCCCGCCGTCTCCTACACCCTCGCCGACCCGGCGGGGGCCGGGTTCACCCTCTACGACCTCTCCGACCGGCTGCGGATGCGCGGCTGGCAGGTGCCCTCGTACCCGCTGCCCGCCGACCGCCAGGACACCGTCATCCAACGCGTCCTGATCCGGCACGGGGTGACCCGCGACCAGATCGCCCTGCTCGTCACCGACCTGCGCCGGGCCGTCGAACACCTCACCGCCCACCCGCAGCCGGTCCCCGCCACCGAACCCCGCTCCGCCTTCCACCACTGACCGCCGCGGACCCGGCGCGGCACCATCCGAAAGGGACGACCTAGCCGGAGCCCGGCCAGCGCATCCCCAGGGCGGTCAGCGCGGCCGCCCGTTCCGGCGGCAGCCGCCCGGCCCGGGAACGCTGGTTGGCGATCCACGACCCGAGCCGCAGCTCCCGGTCCCCCACCCGCTCCACGTGCGGGCGGGGGACCCGCAGGTGCCCCTCGCGGGCCCGGAACAGCCGGGCCGCCTCCAGGTGGTCCGCCCAGGCATCGGCATGGCTGCGGCGCGACGGCGGCCGCTCCTCCTCGCGCGCCGGGTCCAGCCCCAGCGCGTGTTCCAGCAGCCAGCGCTGCGCCCACCGCAGCCGGTCCCACCCCAGCCGTTGCGCGCGCACCCAGCCCCCCAGGTCCTCGCCCTGCACCAGCAGCAGGCCCGGCCCCTCCGGGATCCGCCCGCCCGCGTCCAGGTGCGCCCGCGTCAGATGGAAGGCCCGCTGCCAGCCGATGTCCCACGCGGGGCACCAGGACGGGTCGATCGCGTCCAGGGCCTCCCGGCGGTCCTCGGGCAACGCCCCCGGCCCCTCCCGGCGGGCGGCGGCCCGGTTGTTCTTCATCCACACCCCGACGGGCGCCCCGTGCCAGGTGGCGTCCACCGGCGGCAGCAGGTGCCCGTGCCCCTCGGCCCAGGCCCGGGCCGCCGCCAGCCCCTCCTCGAAGGCCACGTCGAAGTGGCTCCACACCATGCCGATCTCGTCCAGCTCCCGGGTCCGCTCCCGGCCCAGCGCGCCCCGGCGGTACGTCCGCCGCGCGTCCGCGATCCACTGGCCGAGCGGGAACCCCGCCGGTGCCGCGGGGCCGTCCGCGCCGGAGGCCGCGACCCGGTAGGCGAACGGCACCCGCAGGTTCCCGGCCGCCGCGGCGTAGGCCCGGGCCGCCTCCGCGCCGCGCCGCCACCGCGCGTGCTCCGGGTTGAGCACCCGCAGCCGGATGAAGGCCGCCAGCAGCGCCGGGTCCCGGGGGGTGGAGAAGCTCAGCAGGGCCCGCGCCCCCGGCCCGGGGCCGGTGCCCGGTCCGCCCGCACCGGCGGCCGACGCCGGGCGGCCCGGCGCCTGCGGCTGGGCCAGGGCCTCCACCAGCCGCGAGTCGTGCGCCCTCAGCGCTTCCAGGAGCCGCGCGAGGTCCCCGTACGCCCGTGAGGTCAGCATCGTCTCCGGTGACTCGCCGGGCCCCAGCAACACCGGCACCACCAGCGAGGCGACCTTTCCCTCACCGGGCCGGATCCGCAGCGCCCGGCCCACGGCCTGCACCAGGTCCGGCATGGAACCGCGCACGTCCGCCCAGAAGACGGAGTCGCACTCCTTGGTGTCCACCCCCTCGCCCAGCACCCGGACACTGCCCAGGAAGGCCTTCTCCGCGACCCGGTCGGCGGCGAACGCCTCCAGCACCCGCCGCCGGTGGGCCGCCGTGTGCTGTCCGCACAGCCAGTCCGCCCACACCGTCCGGGGATAGGCCGGCAGGGGCGAGCGGCTCGCGGTGCGCAGCCGCGCCGCGACCGCCGGCAGTCCCGCCGCGAAGGCCTCGGCCTCCTTGGTCAGGTGGTGGAATACCAGCGTCCGCCGGAAGCCCTGGTCGGCCGCCGCCTTCACCAGCGCGGCCTGGAGCGCCGCCAGCCGCATCCCTCGCACCCGGTCCGAGCGGCCGTCGGCGCCCAGCAGCACCTCCGCCTGGAAGCCGGGGTCGCTGACGTCCACGCACACCACCCGGTACGGCGCGCAGATGCCCCGGTCGATGGCCTCGGACAGCGGCAGCGTGTAGCAGCGGGCGCCGAAGGGCCCCGCCGGATCGTCCTCCATGGACGCGACGAGCTCGCCGTGCCCGCGCGCGCCGCCGCCGGGCGCTGCGTACTCGGTGCCACCGGTCCCGGGCTCCGCGTCCGCCGCCTCCGCCTCGCTCTCCTCGCCGTCCCGCCACACGCGGGGCGTGGCGGTCATGTAGAGCCGCCGGGCGGAGGGGATGCGCGCGTTGTCGTGGACCACCGCCCAGGGCTTGCCGATCCGCCCCGACGTGCGGTGGGCCTCGTCGACCACCACCAGGTCCCAGGGCGGCAGCCCCGCCAGATGGGCCCGTTCGAGCGTGCCCAGACCGAGGGAGGCGTACGTGGCGAACACCGTCACCCGCTGGAGCGGCCGGGCGCCCCAGCGGGCCAGCTCGCCCGGATCGGTGGTGGCCGGCACCCCGGCGTCCTCGCCGCGCAGCGAGCACACCGCGACCGCCCGCCCGCTGCGGCCGCCCGCGCGCCAGGCGGCCACGGTCTGCACGAGCAGGTCGAGGGAGGGCACCAGGACGAGCACCCGGCCCGCCCGCAGCGCCTCCGCCGAGCGCACGGCGACCAGGGACTTCCCCGATCCGGTCGCCATGATCACCTGGGTCCGCAGGCCTTCGGCCGGGAACCGGCCGTTCGCCGGCGGCTCCAGCGCGCGCACGACGGCGTCGACGGCCTCCCGCTGATGCGGGCGCAGCTCCGTCCTCGCCGTCCGGACCACGACTTCGACCCCCTTGATCTGCTGGTTCGCCTCCAGTACCCATCTTGCCCGGAAAATGAGTCAACGGGGTGGCGGGGGCCGGACGCTCCCCGCCACGGTGTCGTCGCCGGGCGGCCCGTGACGGCGGGGGCGTCAGCGGGCCCCGAAGTTCTGCGTCCACCAGGGGCCGCCCGAACCGTTGTGGATGCCCACGCCGATGTCCTTGAAGGAACAGTTGAGGATGTTCGCCCGGTGCCCCGGGCTCTTCATCCACGAGTCCATCACGTCCGCCGCCGTCTGCTGGCCCCGCGCGATGTTCTCCCCGTACGTGGACCAGCGGTACCCGGCGGCCGTGGTCCGCGTCCCCGGGTCCGCCCCGTCGGGGTTGGTGTGCGCGAAGAAGTCCCGCCCCGCCATGTCGTCGGAGTGCCCCTGGGCCGCCGACCGCAGCTGCGCGTCCTCCTTCAGCGGGCCGCAGCCGGCCGCCGCCCGCTCGGAGTTGACGAGCGCGATGACCTGACCGGCCACCCCCGCCGGGGCGGGCGCCGGAGCCGGCGGGGCCGGACGCGGCGGCGCGCTCTTGGACCGCGCGGGCGCCGGGGACGTCGCCGGACTCGCGGACGGCGAGGGCGACGCCGAAGCGGAAGCCGACCCGGCGGGGGACGGCGAGGCGGACGCCGACGCGGAGGGCGGGGCGGAGGGCGGGACCGCGGCGTCGTCGGGCGCGGAGAGCGCGGCCAGCGGGGAGGCCGACGCACTGCCCGCCGCCTCGGCGCCCCGCTTGCCGGGGAGCGAGCCGAGGTAGACCAGACCGCCGCCCGCCACGCACGCCGCGACCACGGCGCCGCCGATCACCCGGCGGCGGTGCTGCCGCCGCCTGCGCTGCGCCCCGCGCCCGGCCCCGGAACCGGCCCCGGGATCGCGGGCGTCGCCCGCCTTGCGGCGCGCGGCCCGGCCCGGCCCGGACACCACCGGGGCGAGCTGGGTCTCGGCGCCGGCGAAAGCGGCTCCCGAGGCGTCCGCCGGAGCCTGCGCCCCGGCGCGGGCGGCGCCGGCGGGGGCGAAGCCCGCGGCCGTGGCCGCCCGTACGCCGGCCAGCAGTGCCGCCGTCACCGGGACCAGCGCCAGACCGGCCAGCAGCCCCTCCGCCGGGACCAGCCCGTTCCACAGCCCCGAGCAGCGCAGGCACTCCCGGGCGTGCCGGGCTATTCGCTTGCGCCACAGGGCGGACGGCAGCCCGTCCCAGGTGCCCGTCACGGCCCGCAGCCCCTCGCACGGGGGCTGGGCCTCCAGGGCCCGCTCCACCACCCGGGCCGACTCCAGCTGGGCCTTCATCCGCTGGACCCGCACCGCCGTGTGCTGCGGGGTCAGTTCCAGGGCCGCGGCCGTCTCGGCCCGCGTCACCTCACCGGCGCACTCCAGCCACCACAGCGACAGCAGCGCCCGGTCGTCGGGCTCCAGCCAGCGCGTGGCGCGGGCGGTCTCGCGCCGCTGCCCGGACAGGTGGAGGCGTACGACGGTCAGGTCGGCGAAGTCGGCGCCGGGATCGGCGACGTCCGCGGCCGCCTCCAGCCCGCTCTCGCCCGGAACCCCGCTGCGGGCCTGCCAGTGCGCCCGCACCCGGTTCATCGCGATGGCCACCAGCCAGGACCGGAAGCTCTCGTCCGACCGCAGGCCGCCCAACCCGTCGAGCGCCCGCAGCATCGTGTCCTGGACCACGTCGTCCACGTCGCACGACCCGTTCAGGGCCCGGCCGACGATGTTGTAGACGAGCGGCAGATGGGCGGCGACGAGCTCGTCCTGGGCGCGGGGATCGCCCGCGCGGGCCGCTGCCACCAGCGCTGCCGTGTGCTGTGTACTCATGTGAAAGTCCCTGTCCGTACCGGCGGTCGATGATGCCCAATAACTGGGAGACCGTCGAGTCGGGGCCCGATAACGGATATCCGGAGAAAATCTTTCGCGGCTGCTCCGAACGGGGTCGCGGGCGCGGTCGCGGGCGCGGTCGCGGGGGTGTTCACAGCAGCGGCGACAGCGCCCGCGCCGCCGCTCTCAGGGCGGGCGCGTAGGCCTCGACCTCCGCGCGGGAGACCAGGAAGGTGACGGTGGTGACGGAGACCCCGCCCACCGGGCGGCCGTCGGGGCCGGGGACCGCCGCCCCGGCGCAGCGGATGGTGGGCTCGTTCTCCTCGTCGTCCACGGCGAAGCCCCGTGCCCTGACCGCGGCCAGTTCCGCCTCCAGCTCCAGGGCGGTGGTCAGGGTCTTCGGGGTGCGGCGCGGCAGTCCCGCCGCGGCGGTCAGGGCGCGGACCTCCTCGGCGGGCAGGAGCGCGAGGACGCTCTTGCCGATCGCCGTCGTGTGCAGCGGCATCCGCATGCCGACGCGCGATGCCGTCCGGAAGGGCTGGTCGGCCTCCAGCTTGCGGACGTAGGTGATGGTCTCCCCGGTGAGCAGGGCCAGGTGGACCGTCTGGCCCGTCTCCCGCCGCAGCTCGTGCAGGACCTCGTCGACGCCCGCCGGTTCCGCCGCGCCGACCAGCGCGGACAGTCCGCGCAGCCGGGGCCCGACGCCGTAGCGGCCCTCGCCCTCCGCCCGTACGAAGCCCTGCTCGGCCAGCGCCGCCAGGATCCGGAAGGTGCTCGACTTGGGCACCGCGGCAGCCGTCGTCACGTCCGTCAGCCGGTGCGGTCCGCCGGGCGCGGCGACCGCCTCCAGGATGCGCAGGGACTTCTCCAGGGCCGATCCGGCGGCCGAGGTGCGGCCGCCCGCGCTCGCGCCCCCGGCGGCGCCGGCGGGCTGCGGAACTTCCTCTCCGGGGCCTTGCTCCGTTGACACGTCGTCTCCCTGGGTGGGTAAGGTCTGGACCACGAAGTTCCGGCACACGATACCCCGTTCCACTACGTGGAACATCATCGGAGGGTCCCTTGTCCTGCCATCCGTACGCGGTCATAGTCGCCCAGCGCCTGCTGCCGGTCCTGCGCACCACCGGCGCGGACGAGGCCGTCCGCGCCACCACTGCCCTGCTCGCCGCAGGCTGCCGGGCCGTCGAACTCACCACCACCATCCCCGGCTGGGCGGCGGCCGTCGCGCGCACCGCCCCGCTCGCCGACGCCCGCGGCCGCGCCGCCCTGATCGGCGTGGGCACCGTCACCACCGCCGCCCACGCCGAAGCCGCCCTCGACGCCGGCGCCGCCTTCCTCGTCTCCCCCTACCCCGCCCCCGAGGTCCGCGAGGTCGCCCGGCGGCGCGCGGCGGTGTTCGTCGAGGGCGGCTACACCCCCGGCGAGATCGCCGCCGCCGCCCGCGCGGGCGGCGCCGCGAAGGTCTTCCCGGCCCACGTGGGCGGCCCGGACTTCATCCGCTCCCTCAAGGCGGTCCTCCCCGACGCCCTCCTCGTGCCGACCGGCGGCATCCGGCCCGGCGAGGTCCGCGACTGGCTCGCCGCGGGCGCGAGCGCCGTGGGCATCGGCAGCGGACTGCCCGCCGACCCCGCCGAACTGGCCGCCGTCTTCGCCGGGCTGGCCGGACCGTGCTGTCCCGCGTGCGAGCGCGACCGGCCGGAGCCCACCCGCGGCTCCGGGGCGTGCTGACGGTGGCGGGCACCGCCGGGCCCACCGGCTCCCCGCGCGGCTACGACGTCCTCGTGCTCGGCGAGGTCCTGGTCGAGATCCACGCCGACACGGCCCTGCGCGCGGCGGCAGACGGCACCGGCGCGCGGATCTCCTACTCCGGCGACGCCCTGAACGCCGCGGCCGCCGCCGCGGCGGCCGGGGCCCGCACCGCCCTGCTGGCGGTCGTGGGCGACGACGAGCTGAGCGTCCCCCTGCTGCGCCGCGCCGCCGGACTGGGCGTGGACGTCTCCCACGTCCGCCGGGCGCCGCGCCCCAACGGCGCCTACCTGCTCTGCGCCGATGCGGAGGGCGGGCGGGAATTCGTCTACTGGCGCTCCCGCAGCGCCGGTTCCACCCTCTCCCCGGCCCACACCGAATCCTGGCGGGACCTGCTGACCGGCACGAAGGCCCTGATCACCAGCGGGATCACGGGCGCACTCTCCCCGAGTGCCCGGGAGGCCGTGCTGGACGCCGTGCGCACGGTGCACGCCGCCGGCGGGCACGTCACCTACGACCCCAACCACCGGCCCCGGCTGACCGGCCGGAGCGAGGCCCGGGAGCTGCTGGCCCGGATCGCCCCGCTGACCGGGCTGCTGAAGACCTCCTGCCCGGCCGACGCGCTCGCCCTGGTGGACACCGGCGACCCGTACGCGGCCGCGTCCCGCTACCGGGCGCTGGGGGCCCGCGCGGTGGCCGTCACCTGCGGGGCGGACCGGCTGCTGCTGGACGACGGCGGCCACGTGTCCCGCTTCCCGGTCCCGGCCGATCCGGCGCCCGTCGACGCGACGGGTGCCGGGGACTGCTTCACCGGCACCGCCACGGCCCGGCTGGCGCTGGGCGACCCCCTCGCGCGGGCGGTCGCCCACGGGGTGGCGGCCGCCTCCCTCTCGGTCTCCGGGCGCGGCGGCACCGGTCACGTACCGGCGTTCGCCGAGACGGCCGCGCTGGCCGCCACGGTCCGTCCGGACACGGAACGGGGTCCGTGACCCGGCCCACAGGCCGGTCGCCGTCCGCAGCCCGCGTACGGGGGCCGGCGCGGCGGGCGGTTCCCGGGCGGCGTCGGCCGCCTGCGCGGCGGGCAGGCGGAGCGCCCCGGCCGGCTCCGACCGCGCGGGTACGTGGAGGGCGCCGCCGGGCCGGAAGGGTCTTCCGCGGCCCGGCGGCGCCGGTCGGGCGGCCCCGGTCGAGGGGCGGGTGCTGCGGGGCCGGCGGCGGACCGGCCCCGCGCGGGGTCAGCGGCCGTGCAGGCCCCGGTCCACGGCGGCGGTCAGTTCACCCTCGGCGGTGTCGGCGTCCAGGGACCAGAACATCGCCCCGCCCAGGCCCTGTTCGCGCACGTACCGGGCCTTGGTGTTCAGCACCTGCGGGTCGTCGTAGGTCCACAGGGTGGTGCCGTCGAAGAGCCAGGCGTGGCCGCCGCGCCGGTCCCGGTGCACCTGGAAGGTGCCGGAGGCGGCCAGCTTCCTCAGCTCCTTGTAGTCCTCGTACCCGGCCGCCCAGGTGGCGGGCGCCGGACCCGTCGCCGGCTGTCCCATGCCGTCGCCGCCGCCGCTGACCCCGGTCCAGCCCTGGCCGTAGAACGGCATGCCGACCACCAGCTTGCGGGCCGGCGCCCCGCGCCGGCGCCAGGCCTCCACCGTGCCCTCCACGCTGAAGTCGTTCCGCGCCCGCAGGGCGGACTGCTGGGCCGTGGTCTTCTCCCCGGACACGTGGAAGTCGTAGCCCTGGAGGTTCACGAAGTCGAGGCCGCGCATGATCCGGCGGACGTCGAAGCCCGCGTCGATCTTCGCGGGCGCGGTCGGCACGAAGGCGGACAGCTCGTAGGTCCGCCGCTTCTCGCGGCCGTACGCGTCGAGCTGGCGGCGGAACTCCTCGACCAGCGCGGCGAAGTTGCGCTTGTCCTCCGGCCGGAACTTCGTGTCGGTGTCGCCTTCCGAGCCGGGCCACTCCCAGTCCAGGTCGATGCCGTCGAAGAGGCCCGCCGCCGCGCCCGCGCCGCCCCGGGCGCCGTCCTGCGGAAGGTTGCCCTTCATGTAGAGGTCGATGCAGGAGGAGACGAAGGCCTTGCGGGAGGCGGGGGTGAGGGCGGCGTCCGAGAAGTGGGTCGACCAGCTCCAGCCGCCCAGCGAGATCATCACCTTGAGCCCGGGGTGGCGGGCCTTGAGCTCCCGCAGCTGGTTGAAGTTGCCGGCCAGGGGCTGCTCCGCCGTGTCGGCCACCCCGTCGACGGAGTTCGCCGCGTCGAGCGGGCGGACGTAGTCGGCCCACGCGTCGGCCTCGCCGGGCACGTTCCCGGTGAAGCACTTGCCGTCGGCGCTGACGTTGCCGAAGGCGTAGTTGACGTGCGTGAGCCGGGCGGCGCTGCCGCTGGTCTCCAGGTCCTGGACCTGGAAGTCGCGCCCGTAGACGCCCCATTGGGTGAAGTACCCGACCTTGCGGAACGCGGTGTCGTGGCCGCCTCCCGCCGCTGCCGGCGCCTCCCGCGGACCCGCGGTGGCGGCGGGCGCGAAGGCGGTCAGCAGGGACAGGGAACAGGCGGCGACGGCGAGCCTGGCGAGCGTGCTGCGGCGCATGGGCTTCCTTTGCGGATGCGGGGGAGTGGTGCTCGTCAGCCGGAAACTATTGGTCTGGACCAGCTGGGTCAAGGGTGCGTTCACCTCGGGTTCCGCCCGGCGGCCCGGTCGTCCGAAATTCCTCCTTCACGGCCCTGGGCACCTCTGCGCCCCCTCGCTACCCTCCGCGCATGATTCCCACGGTGGTCTGGGGCACGGGCAACGTCGGCCGCGCGGCGATCCGCGCCGTCGACGCCCACCCGGCGCTCGAACTCGCGGCAGTGATCGTCCACAACCCCGGGAAGGTCGGCCGCGACGCGGGCGAACTCGCCGGGCTCGAGTACCCGTTGGGGGTGGCGGCGACCGACGACAGCGAGGCGGTGCTCGCCGCCCGCCCGGCCGCCGTCGTCTACGCGGCGTCCGGTGACGTCCGCCCCGACGACGCGCTCGCCGACATCACCCGGGCGGTGGCCGCCGGGGCGGCCGTGGTCAGCCCGGCCCTCTACCCCCTCTACGACCACCGCAACGCCCCGCCGGAGTTCCGGGACCCGGTGCTCGAGGCCGTCGCACGGGGCGGCGGCTCGCTGTTCGCCTCCGGCGTCGACCCCGGCTGGGGCAACGACGTGCTCCCGCTGCTGCTCAGCGGCCTCGGCACCCGGGTGGACGTGATCCGCTGTCAGGAGATCTTCGACTACTCCACGTACGAGCAGCCGGACTCCGTCCGCTACCTGGTCGGCATGGGCCAGCCCATGGACTACGAACCGATGATGCTCATGCCCTCCGTCCCCACCATGGTGTGGGGCGGGCAGGTCCGGATGATGGCCCGGGCGCTGGGCGTGGAACTCGACGAGATCCGCGAAACCTCGGACCGCCGCCCCCTCGAAACCACCGTCACCACCCGCACCATGGGCGAGTTCGAAGCCGGCACCCAGGGCGCCATCCGCTTCGAGGTGCAGGGCATCGTCGCGGGCGAACCCCGCATCGTCATCGAACACGTCACCCGCATCCACCCCTCCTGCGCCCCCGACTGGCCCACGCCGCCCGACGGAACCGGCGCCCACCGCGTCGTCATCGAGGGCCGTCCGCGCATCGAGGTCACCGTCGAGTGCACCGACGAGGACGACAACCGCTCGGCCGGCGGCAACGCCACCGCCGTCGGCCGCCTCGTCGGCGCCATCGACTGGCTGGTCGACGCGGAGCCCGGACTCTACGACGCGCTCGACATCCCGCTGCGACCCGCAGTCGGCAAACTCGGAAGGAAGCAGTCATGAGGATCGACGTTCCCGAAGGACAGCACCCCATCGAGTACGTATGGGGCGACATGGTCCCCGGCATCGGCATGGCCGCCGCCAACTTCTCCCTGTCGGTGTACGCCCACACCACCCTCGGCCTGCGCGAGTTCGAGGCCGCCCGGCTGCGCATCGCCCAGATCAACGGCTGCGTCTTCTGCCTGGACTGGCGCACCGACCGGGACGGGGAGAAGGTCGAGGACTCCTTCGCCGACGCGGTGACCGAGTGGCGCACCACCGCCGCCTTCGACGACCGCACCCGCCTGGCGGCGGAGTACGCGGAGCGCTACGCGCTGGACCACCACAGCCTGGACGAGGAGTTCTGGGCGCGGATGACCGCGCACTACAGCCAGTTGGAGATCGTGGAGCTGAGCATGAGCATCGGCTCCTGGCTCGCCTTCGGCCGGCTCAACCACGTCCTGGGCCTCGACAGCGTCTGTGTGCTGCCGAGCGGCTGACACGGCCCGGGGCCGGGCGGAGGCACACCCTCCGTCCGGCCCCGGGGTCCCTTCCCGCTCAGAGGTCCGTGGCGATGATCTTCTCGATGTTCCGCTCGGCGAGTGCCGTGATCGTCACGAACGGATTGACGCTGGTGTTGCCGGGGATCAGCGCTCCGTCGATCACGTAGAGGCCGGTGTAGCCGCGCAGCCGGCCGTAGTTGTCGGTCGCCTTGTTCAGCACCGCGCCGCCCAGCGGGTGGTAGGTGAGGTGGTCGCCCCAGACCTTGTTGAGGCCGAACAGGTCGGACCGGTAGATCGTCCCCTCCTTCGCGTTGATCTTGTCGAAGATGGTCTTCGCCATGTCGATCGAGGGCTGCTTCCAGGCCGTCTGCCAGTTCAGCTCGACCTGGCCGGCGGCGGCGTTCCAGGTGAACTGGGCCCGGTTGGGGTTCTTGGTGATCGAGAGGTAGAAGGACGCGTACGTCTCGATCCCGGTCGGCAGCGGGGCCACCTCGGCGAAGGCGCCGCCCGCGTCCCAGTTGTCGATCCCGCCGCAGGGGATGGAGGCCTGCACCTTGCCGGTGGGGTCCCACATGTGGTTCGCGCGGCCGCACATGACGTTGCCGTTGTCGCCCCAGCCCTTGCCGATCTCATCGTTCAGGTTGGCCAGCGCGCCCGTGGCCTTCAGCCTGACCAGGAGCTTGCTGGTGCCCACGCTGCCCGCCGCGAAGAACACCTTGTCGGCGGTGACGGTCTTGGTGGCGACCACCGCACCGGTGGTGTCGAGCTGCTCCATGGCGACCGTGTAGCCGCCACCGCCCGAGGGGGAGACGGTGGTGACCCGGTGCAGTGGGGAGATGCTGACCTTGCCGGTCGCCTTCGCGGCGGCGATGTAGGTCTTCTGGAGGGACTTCTTGCCGGCGTTGTTGCCGTAGAGGATCTCGCCGGCGACCGCGGACTTGGGGACGGTCCCGGCCACCTCCTGCTTCATGTAGTCCCAGTCGTACACGTCCGGGACGAAGACGAAGGGGAATCCCGAGCGCTGGGCGTGCTTGCGGCCGACCCGGGCGAACTGGTAGCAGTCCACCGTCTCGAACCAGTTGGGGTCGATCAGGCCCACGCCGAGACCGGCGTTGGCGCGGGGGTAGTAGGTGTTGTACATCTCGTCGGCGTCCACCGAGGGCAGGATGGCGGCGAAGTTCTGCCGCTTGGGCGTCACCGCCATGCCGCCGTTGACGAGCGAGCCGCCGCCGACCCCGCGGCCCTGGTAGACGATGATCCCGCCCATCTCCTCGGCGTCGAGGATGCCCGTGTACTTGGGGACGGCCGAGTCGATGGGGAAGCCGAGGAAATTGCTGAGCGGTGCCTTGGTCTTGGTGCGCAGCCAGTACGAACGGTAGTCGGGCTTGGTGGTGTTGGCGAAGATCTTGCCGTCACTGCCGGGGGTGTCCCAGGCCATGCCCATCTCGATCATGTGCACGTCGACCCCGGCCTGGGCGAGCCGGAGCGCGGCGACCGAGCCGCCGTAGCCGGTGCCGATCACGAGGGCCGGGACATGGGCCCCGGAGTCGATCGGGGGGTTCGCCGCGGCCGCTGCGACGGCGTTTTTCGCCTGGGCCGGTGTGGTGTTGACCGCGAGGGCCACGGCTCCAAGAATAGAACCAGTTCCAGCGATGAATCCACGACGTGAAACGCCCTTGGAAACCTTGCTGTTCAGGCTTTTGTCACTCATGTGACCTTCCTCACTCTCGACGGAGTGAGAACAAGTTCTACTGTCGAGTGCTTGGTAAGTCACTACATACGACGAGGTAACTTCCGGCTCGTTCCGCTTGCCGCGCCGCCCGGCTTTCTCCCGACTGGCCCCCGAATTCGGTGGATCTTCAGGCCGCGCCGTGCCATGGTTGGTCCCACCGAAGGGGTGTAGCTCAGCTGGCCAGAGCAACGGTCTCCAAAACCGTAGGTCGCAGGTTCGACTCCTGCCGCCCCTGCCACCGCAAGACCCTCAGAGGCCCGTACCGGCGCGCAACCAGCCGGTGCGGGCCTCCGGCGCGTCCGGGGCCGGCGCCCGCTCCCGGGACGGGCGGGCGGGCGGGCGCGGCGACCGGCGTACCGGGCGAAAGGCGGCATCTGGCAGACTTGGCCGGGTTGTCCGGGCGGCGCAGGACAGGAAACCGGTGCGAATCCGGTGCGGTCCCGCCACTGTGACCGGGATCCCGACACGGGATCCCGGGAGTCAGACACTGACGCGCCGCCTCTTCACTTCGACCGGGGACGCGGATCCCCCGGAGAGGCCTTCCCATGTCGCGTTCCCGCGCAGCCCTGCGCTCCCTCGCCGCCCTCGCCCTGCTGACACCGCTCGCCGCCTGCGGCGCACCGGCCGGCGCGGAGCGGCCCGCCGCGGACGCCCGGCCCGCGCCCGGATTCCCGTACACCGTCACCAACTGCGGTGTCACCAGCACCTTCCAGGCGCCGCCGGAGCGGGCCGTCACCATGAACCAGCACGCCACCGAGATCATGCTCGCCCTCGGACTCCAGGACCGGATCGCGGGCACGGCCTACCTCGACGACTCGGTACTGCCCGCCTACCGGCCCGCCTACGACAAGATCAAGGTGCTGGCCGGGGAGTACCCGTCCAAGGAGGTCCTCCTCGGCGCCGACCCCGACTTCGTGTACGGCGGCTACGCCAGCGCCTTCGACAAGGCGCAGGGCCGCGACCGCGAAACCCTGGCGAAGTCCGGCATCAACTCCCGGCTGAGCGTGGAGTACTGCACGCGCGGACCGGTCGGCCTCGCACAGCTGAAGACCGAGATCACCGAGGTGGCGCGGACCTTCGGCGTGCCCGAACGCGGCGCCGCGCTCATCGGGGACGAGCAGCGCCGGGTCGACGCCGTCACCGCACGCGTCAAGGACGCGCCGAAGCCGTCCGTCTTCGTCTACGACTCCGGTGAGGGCTCCGCCTTCACCTCGGGCGGCGAGGGCATAGGCAACGAGATCGTCGCCCTCGCCGGGGGGACGAACGTCTTCGCCGACCTCAAGGACACCTTCGGCGACGTGTCGTGGGAGAAGGTCATCGAGCGGCGGCCCGAAGTCGTCCTCATCTACGACTACGGCGGGACCACCGTCGAGTCCAAGAAGCGGCGCCTGTTGAACGACCCGGCGCTGGCGCAGGTTCCCGCCATCAAGAACCAGCGTTTCGTCGTGCTGCCGCTGTCCTCCGCCGTCCTCGGCGTCCGCGTCGCCGACGCGGTCGAGTCCCTCGGCCGCCAGCTGCACCCCGACGCCGCGTGAAGCGGCGCCGGAGCGCCACCGTCCTCGTCCTGCTCGCCGTTCTGCTCGCCGCGTCGGCGGTGGCGGGGCTCGCGCTGGGCCCCGTACGGATCGGCCCCGGGAAGGTCCTCGACCTCGTGCTCGCCGGGCCCGGGGCGCGCGGCGGGGCCTTCGCCTCCATCGTGTGGGACGTCCGCATGCCGCGGGTGCTCCTCGGGACCGTCGTCGGCGCGGGGCTCGCGGTCGCGGGCGCCGTGCTCCAGGCCCTGGTCCGCAACCAGCTCGCCGATCCCTTCCTGCTCGGCGCCTCCTCGGGCGCCTCGGCGGGCGCCGTCCTCGTCCTCGTCTTCGGTACCGCCGCGGGCGCGGGAGCCGCCGGGTTCGCGGGCGGGGCCGGGGCGCCGCTCGCCGCGTTCGCCGGCTCCCTGGCCGCGCTCGTCGCCGTCTACGCGCTGGCCCGGCGCGGCGGCACGATGACCACCGGCCGGCTGATCCTGGCCGGAGTCGCCGTGCAGTACGTCCTGTCCGCGCTGACCAGCCTGGTGCTCGTGCTGTCCGCGCGCCCCGACCAGATCCGCTCCGTGCTCTTCTGGACCCTGGGCGGCCTCGGCGGCGCCCGTTGGGACGAACTGGCCCTGCCCGCCGGCGCGCTGTGCGCCGGCACCGCGCTGCTCGTCGCCCTGGCCCGGCCGCTCGACCTGCTGCTCGCGGGCGAGGAGGGCGCGCACACCCTCGGGCTCGACACCGGCCGGTTCCGGGCCGCCGTTTTCGTCCTCACCTCCCTCGTCATCGGCGTGCTGGTGGCCTACAGCGGGGCGATCGGCTTCGTCGGGCTGATGGTTCCGCACGCCGCCCGGATGGTGGTCGGCGCCGGGCACCGGGCCCTGCTGCCCGTCGCCGCGCTCGGCGGGGCCGTGTTCCTGACCCTGGCCGACCTCGTCGCCCGTACGGCGGCGGCGCCCGAGGAGATACCCGTCGGCGTGGTCACCGCGCTGGTGGGCGGGCCGTTCTTCCTGTGGATGCTGCGCAGGTCCGGCCGGAGCGAGGGAGTGGCCGGATGACGGGGCGCGCGCCGGCGGCGGCGAAGCCGGTGGAACTCGCCGTGGAGGCCGTGCGTTACGAGGTCGACGGGCAGGCCCTGCTGCACGGCGTCGACCTCACCGCCCGGCCCGGCGAAACGGTGGGAGTGGTCGGCCCGAACGGCAGCGGCAAGACCACGCTGCTGCGCTGCGTCTACGGCACCCTGCGGCCCTCCGGCGGCCGGGTCCTGCTCGACGGGGCGGACGCGGCCTCGCTCGGCGTCAAGGAACGCGCCCGGCGGGTGGCGGCGGTCCCGCAGGAGGCCGGCGGCACACTCGGGCTGACGGTCCGTGAGGTCGTCGCGATGGGACGTAGCCCGCACAAGCGGTTCTGGGAGCAGGACGGCCCGCAGGACGCCCTGCGCGTCGGCGCGGCCCTGGCGACCGTCGGCGCGGCCGCCTTCGCCGACCGGCGGTTCGACGGGCTCTCCGGCGGCGAACGCCAACGTGCCCTCGTCGCCCGCGCCCTCGTCCAGGAACCGGGCCTGCTCGCCCTGGACGAGCCGACGAACCACCTCGACATCCGCTTCCAGCTGGAGGTCCTGGGACTGGTGCGCGGGCTCCCCGCGACCGGTCTGCTGGTCCTGCACGACCTCAACCTCGCCGCGTCGTTCTGCGACCGGCTGTACGTACTGGAGGCCGGCCGGGTCGCCGCGTCGGGGACGCCGCACGAGGTGCTCACGGAGGACCTGCTGGCCGCGGTCTACGGCGTGCGCACGCGCATCGGCGTCCACCCGACCACGGGCGCCCCCAGCATCGTCTACCTGCCCTGAGCCCGCGCCCCGGCGCTCCCGGCGCTCCGGTCACGGGGCGCGGTGCGCGGCGGTTCAGCGGTTCAGCGGTCCGGCCGGGCCAGGCGCCGGAGCAGGGGGAGGGCCTGGTCGAGGGGGACCGCGTCGAAGAACGCGGCGTCGGCCCGTTCCACGGCCGCGATCGCCCGGGGCGCGAGCTCGGCGCCCGCCCCGGTGACCCGCAGCCGCTTGGCCCGGGTGTCGGCCGGGTCGACCTCGCGCGCGACGAGCCCCTTCTGCTCCAGGGCGCGCAGTACCTGCGAGGTCATCTTCACGTCGGTGCCGGCCTGACGGGCGAGGGCCAGCTGATTGGGCTGCTCGTCCTGGGAGTTGAGCCACCAGGTGCAGGCGAGCAGCACGAACTGCACGTGGGTGAGGCCGAGCGGTGCCAGCGCCGCGGTCATGTCGCGCTGCCAGCGCAGCGTGGCGTGCCAGAGCAGGAACCCGGGGCTGTCGGCCGGGCGCAGCGCCATCAGCGGACCACCGGTCCACCCGGGGCCTGCGGCCCGGCGGGCTCCGCGAGGGCGACCAGCGCGGACATGGTCTGCGGCCAGTCGGAAGTGATGCCCGGGCCGATCTCGGGGCCCGCCTCGTCCGCGCCCGTTCCGGTGATCTCCATCCGGTAGGTCACGCGGATCCGGCCCGGTCCGGCCGGGTCGATCCGGTGCAGGGTGCGCAGCAGGAGGCCGCCGAAGCGGGCCTCGTCGACGAAGAGTTCGTTCTCCAGGGCCTCGGAGACGACAAGCGGGACGGGGTCTTCGCCGGGCGGGGTCATCGTGATGCGCGTGCCCGCCGCGAACGGTCCGTCGATCTCGATCTTCTCGACCCCGTCGTTCCAGTCGGCCCAGCGCTCGACGTCGGCCCAGAGCCGCCACACCGATGCGGGGGTGGCGGTGGTCTCGACGCTGTGCTCGTACGTCCACATGGTGCGTGCTCCCTCGGGCGGTGGTCAGATCTTCTCTCCACAGATTATCTGTGCGCAGACTATCTGTCCAGGGGTGCCCGGGCCCCCGGGGTGTCCCGCGGCCCCCGAGGCGCACGCGCCGAGGGGCCCGGGGCGCTGCACGCGCCACGGGCCCCTCGGTGTCGGGCTTCGCTAGCCGCCGTACGGGCGGGTGATGATCTCCATCCCGTGCCCGTCCGGGTCCGGGAAGTAGACCCCGCGGCCGCCGTCGTTGTGGTTGATCTCGCCCGGCCGCTTGCCGTGCGGGTCGGCGAAGTGCGTGATGCCCGCCGACCGGATCTTCTCGAAGGCGGTGTCGAACTCGGCCTCCGACACGAGGAACGCGTAGTGCTGCGCCGCGATGGGCCCGTCCGGGAGGACGGCGAAGTCCAGGGTGACCCCGTTGGTGGTGGACACCGGAACGAACGGACCCCATTCGGGGCCGACTTCGAGGCCGAGGATGTCCGCGAGGAAGGCCGCGGACTTCCGGTTGTCACGGCAGAAGACGATGGTGTGGTTCAGCTGGACCGACATGAGTGAATGCCTCCGCAAGGCACGTCACGGACACCTCCATGCCTCACCCGGCCGGTGACCGACACGCGATGCCGCGGTCGTGATCCTAAACAGACCCCGCGGGGGAAGTCCACCGATATCGCCGCTCCGGCCGTCACGCCCGGCCGTACACCTCGTCGACGTTGTCCCGTGCCGGATGCGTCCGCCCGGCCGGACCCGCCGCGAAGACCCGCAGCAGATTCTCCGTCACCCGCCTGGTCAGCGCCCCGGAACGCGCGTCCAGGCCGTGATTGGCGCCGCCGCGCCCGTCGCCGGACGCGTCGAGGGCCTCGACCCACCGCATCGTGCCGGTCGCGAAGACCCCCGCTCCGCTCGGCACGGTGTAGTACGCCGTGTCCTGGTGGCTGGGCCGCCCCTCGCAGACCACGGGGGAGTGGGCCAGGATCTCGATCGGGCGGGGCGTCGGGAAACCGGTGCTGACCTTGTCGTACTCCACCCCGACCAGGTGCGCGAAACCGTCGCCGGCCTTCGCGCCCGTCCCCTCGAAGAGCCAGTGCCCCGGGTTCGTCACCACGTACGGGGCGTCCACCGGGTACCCGTCGTAGATCACGCCGAGCAGCGAGCTCTCCGGGTCGGCGGCGGGCGCCGAGCGGAAGTCCACCGTGGCCGGGTGACCCCGCTTGAATCCGGGGTCCTGGTCGTACGAGGACTTGTAGCAGACCACCGTGCGGTCCGGCCCGAGATCCGAGTCCTCCAGCCGGATCCGGCGGAAGCAGCAGTTGGCACCCAGGACCGCGATGTTCGTGCCCGCGTCCCGGGCCGCCGTGAAGTGGGCGCGCTGCTCCGGCGACCAGTACTCGTCGTGGCCGAGCGAGAGCACCGCCGTCGCCCCCTCCAGCAGCCGTTTCTCCCGCGCCACGTCCGTGGTCGTCGCGTACGCCAGGGGGATCCCGAGCCGCTCGGCCAGTGCGATCAGCGGGGCCTCGTACACGAGGAAGAGGCCCGCCCCGTCGTCGTACTCGTACGGCCGGTCGAAGGTCACGGCGAGCGAACGCGAGGCGTAACCGCCGCTCGGGCCGTCGTAACTTCCGTAGCCGCCCCACCGGTTGTACGCCTGCCAGGTCGCCACCGCGTTGACCGCCACCGTCCGTCCCGTCGTCGCCGCCGAACGGACGGTGAGCGGGACGAACCGCTGGCCCTCGCCGCCCTGGGCGTCGAGGCGCAGCAGGTAGCAGCCCTCCGGCCAGCCCTTGGTGTCCACGGAGGCGGTACGCGGCCACCGCGTACGGACCATCCTGGTCCCGGAGTCCACGGTGTGCCCGGGCTGGCGCACGCCCGGCAACGCCTCCGACCGCCAGACCAGCCGGGCCCGCGCCCCGCCGTACCAGCCCATCCGGTAGGCGGAGACGGTGAAACGGGGTGCGGTGGTCGACACGTGGAGGCCGAAGGACTCGCCGGGCAGGACGCTCACCCGGTCCGCGAACCCCTCGACGGCGCGGGCCGGACCTGCTGTGGTCACCTGCCAGTCGGCGTTCCCGGGCCGGGCGTTCTCCGCCGCGACGTCGAAACCGGCCGTGACCGGCGCCGACGGTCCGCCGCCCGGCCCGCGTCCCTGCCCGGCCCCGGATCCCTGCGCCGCGCCGCCGCCCCCGCCCGAACCGCAGCCCGCGACGGCGCCGAGCCCCGCGACCGTGGCCGCGCCCGTCGCGACGGCGAGGAAACGCCGCCTGCCCGTGCCGACGTCGACGCCGTCGCCCGCGTCCTCGGCCGCGCCGGCTATGTGCTCCTGATCCATGCGCGCACGCTATGTCATGCTCACTCCCCACCTCGAACCACCCCGCAACCGCACCGCCCGCCGGATCACCCGAGCCGCACCACCACCTCCTGGCCCGCCCCGGCCGTACCCGTCAGGTCACCGAAGTCCAGCCGCAGCCGTGACCCGGTGGCCGCCGAGACCAGACTCGCGGGCCGCGACAGGACCCCCGCGACGGGCCGGTTCCACGTCACCGTCAGCGCCGTCGCGGCCCGGGGCGGATCCGCCACGGACACCGTCGCGGTACCGTCGGCGCCCTCCCGCACCGTGACCGAGCACGGGGCACTCGCCGCCAGCGGCCCCGCCGAGCCGGACTGCCAGAAGTTGACGCCGGTGAACCCGAGGGAGGCCACCGACACCCCCTGGACCGTCTCCCCGTTGGCCAGGACGGTCAGCCACCCCGGCGCGGCGGCCCGCGCCGCGGTCTGGGCCGCACTGGCCCCCGGCAGCATCTGGTACGCGTATCCGGCGCCCGACGGGTCCGTGCCGTGGTCGTACCAGAGCGTGACGTAGCGCCGCGTCAGGGCGGTCGTGGAACTGCCCCGGTTCACCTCGCTCCAACGGCCGGTGCGCGCCTGACGAAGCGCCCTGACCGTGCCCGGCCCGTGCAGGACGTACCCTCCGAACCCCGCGAGATGGGCCCATCCGGGCGCCTGGAACACCCCGGACCAGCCCGGCGCCGACGGCTGCACGGCAGCGTTCACGGTCAGGGCGTGGGTTCCGGACGCCCCCAGATTGCGGTTGTCGACGACCGTCTCGACCACCGCACCGTCCGAGGCGCGGATCCCGGCCCCCAGACAGACCACCGTGTCGGCGAGGAAGAACCAGGACTTCCGGGCCTGGAGGGTGCTGCCCAGACCCCTCAGGTGCTGGCCCACCGAAGCGAACTCCCCGTCCGTGCTCCCGCCCACCCAGGTGGCGTCGGGCCGGGCGGCACCCCAGTCTCCGCCCGCGCCGTCGGCCAGCGCCTTGCGCACCACGGTCGTGCCGGGCAGCCGGTACGGGTCGACCGTGGGCCAGAACGCGTCCGCGTACTGGCCGTTGCCGTACGAGGCCCCCCACCAGGAGAGCATTCCGCTGCCGGTGTGCCACCCGCGCAGGTGCTCCCCGTTTCCCGTCTCGTAGTGGGCGATGCGCCGCGACGCCAGCGACAGGGAGGCCGCCCACTCCGGTCTGCGGTGCACGGCCCGGTCCATCGAGGAGAACAGCCGGTGCCCGACGGGCTCGGGCAGCGCCGCGGCCGAGGCGTCGGCCTCCAGCGAGGCCAGCCGGGCCAGCGAGGCCAGACCGAGGCTCCGGTCGGCGAGGGGGCGGCCGTAGTAGTCCCGGGCCGACCACCCCTTCACCAGCCCGCGCCAGCGCACCCGCTGCGCCGGGCCGGCCCCTTCGGCGAGCAGCAGGACGGCCGCCAGTACGGCGTGCCCCCGGGTGTGGTCGTCCTGCTGCACCCCGAGCGGGTCCGAGACGGAGACGCCCCGGCTGACCGCCCGCCCGGACACGCAGTCCATCACCAGGCCGTTGAACAGGAAGGGCGCCCAGGCCCGCTCCACCGCGTCGAAGACGATCTGGGCCCCGGGATCCGTGACCCGCCACGCGGTTCCCCCGAGCAGGGCGAACAGCAGACCCAGACCGCCCAGCAGCACCGCGCCGTACGTCCCGGTGTACGGCACCCAGCTGTGCTGGACGAACGACCCGTCGCGGTAGAGCCCGTCCCCCGAGGTCACGTACGGGAAGACCGGCGACAGGGCGTCCCGGGCCAGGGCCAGCTTCGCGGGATCCTCCCCGACCACCCCGCGCAGCGCCAGTACCCGGCACAGGTCGACGCGGTTCGCCCCCGTGCTCGTCCCGCCGTACACCGCCACCGCGGAGTCCGGCACGAAGTGGTCCACGGCTGCGCAGTACGCGGCGAGCCGCGCCGCCGGCACCACCTCGTACAGCAGGACGCACACGTCCAGCAGGGCCTGCGGTGCGCCGATCTGCCAGCAGAACCAGTTTCCGTACCGGACCTGGCCCGCGTGGTAGGCCTGGCCGTGGAGATGGTCGAGACCGGTCAGCAGCGCGGACAGCAGGGCGGCGTCACCGGTGAGGCCGGTGCCCGGCCGGACGTAGGCCTCCGTCATGGTCCGCAGCCGGTAGTAGCTCTGCATGAGCATCTCGGGGTCCGTCGCGAAGCCCAGATCGGGCCAGAGCGTTCCGGGCGCCGGGGCCATCGCCGTGAGCCAGCCCCGGGTCCGCTCGCCGAGCTCGGCCAGCCGCGAACGGAACGGTTCGACGGCGGCGGAGAACCCGCTTCCGAGGACCAGGTCCCGCCACACGGCGCGCAGGGCCGCGTACTCCCCCTCCCCGGTCCCGGCCACCGCCCGGCCCGCGGGCGTGCCCAGCAGCAGGGCGCCCGTGCCCGCGGCGGAGAGGAAGGCGCGCCGACTCCACTCTTCTGTCATCGCATGCTCCTTGTCCGATTCCCTGCCGACCCGGTCGGCCCGGCCGTCCACTCGCTCATTCGACGTGCTCGCGGTAGCGGTCGATCACCTCCCGGAGGACCTCCCGGCCGTCCCGGGCCCACAGCGCCGGAGCGAAGATCTCCACCTCCACCGGCCCCCGGTAGCCCGCCGCGTCGGCCATCTCGCGAAAGGCCCGCAGGTCGACGCAGCCGTCACCCAGCTGTCCCCGCCCCAGCAGCACGCCCTCGGGCAGGGGCGTCACCCAGTCGGCGACCTGTACGGACACGATCCGGCCGGCCTCGCCCGCCCGCCGCAGCTCCGCCGCCAACCGCTCGTCCCACCACAGGTGGTAGGAGTCGGCCACCACGCCCACCTGGTGTGCGGGGAACTGTTCGGCGATCTCCAGGGCCTGTCCCAGGGTGGAGACCACGCAGCGGTCCGCCGCGAACATCGGATGCAGCGGTTCGATCCCCAGCCGTACCCCGTGCTCCGCCGCCCAGGGAACCAGCTCACCCAGCACGCCGACGATCCTGCGCCGGGCCTCGAAGAGGTCGCGCTCGCCCGGCGCCAGCCCGCCCGAGACCAGGACCAGGGTGTCCGACCCGAGTGCGGCCGCCTCCTCGACGGCCCGCCGGTTGTCCTCCACGGCGGCCGCCCGCCCGGCAGGGTCGGCGGCCGTGAAGAACCCGCCGCGGCACAGGGAGCTGACGCGCAGCCCGGCGTCCGCGACCAGCTTCGCCGTCTCCCGCACCCCGAACCGGCGGACGGGATCCCGCCACAGGCCCACCGTGCCCACCCCGGCGTCCGCGCACCCGGCCACCAGCTCGGGCACGGACCACTGCCGGACCGTCTCCTGGTTGAGGCTCAGCCGCGCGGGCGCCGCCGCCCCGGTCACGAGGCCGCTCCGTGCTCCGCGAGGAGCCGGCGCATCCGGTCGGCCGCGAGCTCCGGATCGGGGAACAGGCCCAAGAGGTCGGCCCGCTCGTACGCCGTCGCCAGGTGGGGCAGCGAGCGGGCCGACTCCAGGCCGCCCAGCAGGGTGAAGTGCTCCTGGTACCCCGCCAGCCAGGCCAGCAGGACGATCCCCGTCTTGTAGTTCCGCGTCGGCGGGGCGAACAGGTGCCGGGCCAATGCCACGGTGGGATCGAGCAGTTCCCGGAACCCGGCGCCGTCCCCCCGGTCGAGGGCCAGCGCCGCCCGCGCGGCGAGCGGCGCGATCGGATCGAAGACGCCCAGCAGGGCGTCGCTGGCGAGCTCCCCGTCCCCGGCGATCAGCTGCGGATAGTGGTGGTCGTCCCCCGTGTAGCAGCGCACGCCCGCCGGCAGTCGGCGTCTGAGCCCGGTCTCCCGGTCCGCGTCCAACAGCGAGATCTTGATGCCGTCCACCTTCGCCGGATGCTCGGCGATGAGCTTGAGCACGAGGTCGGTGGCGTCGTCGAGGTCGTCGTGGCCCCAGTAGCCGGCCAGCCCGGGGTCGAACACCGGCCCCAGCCAGTGCAGTACGACCGGCCGCGCGCTCTGCCGCAGGAGCCCGCCGTACACCTCCAGGTAGTCCTCGGGGGCGCGGGCCGCCGAGACCAGGGCGCGGGAGGCCATCAGGACGGCTCCCGCACCGCAGGACTCGACGAACGCGAGCTGTTCCTCGTACGCGGCGGTGACCTCCGCGAGGGAGTGCACGCGGCCCGCGGACAGCTGGTCGGTGCCCGCACCACAGACGATCCGGCCTCCCACCGCCCGGGCCTCGGCTGCCGAGCGCCTGATCAGTTCCGCCGCCCCGGGCCAGTCCAGGCCCATGCCCCGCTGGGCGGTGTCCATGGCCTCCGCGACCCCGAGCCCCAGTCCCCACAGGCGGTGCCGGAAGGCCAGCGTCGCCTCCCAGTCGACCACCGGACCGCCCGCCCCGGAAGCGGAGGACGGCACGGCGGCCACATGGGCGGCCGCATGGAAGGTACGGCTGTGGGCCGGGGCGCAGGTGAACGGGCCCAGTGGATCGGTCGACGGGTGGTGCAGGCGGAATCCGCCGTCCTGGGCGGGGAGCCGGATGGCGTTCACAGCGCCACCTCGGGCACCGGCATCCTGCGTCCCTCGGCCGCGGATCGCAGCCCGAGCTCCGCCAGCTGTACTCCCCGCGCCCCCGCCAGCAGATCCCAGTGCCAGGGCTCGTCCCGCACGACGTGGCGCAGGAAGAGCTCCCACTGGGCCTTGAAGCCGTTGTCGGCGGGGTCGTTGTCCGGTACCTCCTGCCACTGGGCCCGGAACGGCTCGGTCTGCGCCAGATCCGGATTCCACACCGGCTTCGGAGTCGTCGCGCGGTGCTGGATCCGGCAGCCGCGCAGGCCCGCCACCGCCGAACCGTGCGTTCCGTCCACCTGGAACTCCACCAGCTCGTCGCGGTGCACCCGCACGGTCCAGGAGGAGTTGATCTGGGCGACCGTCCCGCCCTCCAGCTCGAAGATCCCGTAGGCGGCGTCGTCGGCGGTGGCCTCGTAGGGTTTGCCCTCCTCGTCCCAGCGCCGGCCGATGTGCGTCCGGGTGAGTGCCTGCACGGTGCTGACCCGGCCGAACAGTTCGTGCAGCAGGTACTCCCAGTGCGGGAACATGTCGGCGACGATGCCCCCGCCGTCCTGCCGGCGGTAGTTCCAGGAAGGGCGCTGGGCCCGCTGCCCGTCGCCCTCGAAGACCCAGTAGCCGAACTCCCCCCGAACGGAGAGGACCTCTCCGAAGAACCCGCTCTCGACCAGCCTTCGCAGCTTGAGCAGGCCGGGCAGGAACAGCTTGTCCTGCACCACTCCGTGCTTGACCCCGGTGGCGGCCGCCAGCCGGGCCAGCTCCCGCGCGGACTCGAAGGTCAGGGCCGTGGGCTTCTCGCAGTACACGTGTTTGCCGGCCGCCAGGGCCTCGCGGACCGCGGCCTCCCTGGCGGAGGTCACCTGGGCGTCGAAATAGACCTCCACCCCGGGATCGGCCAGTACGGCGGTGAGGTCGGTGCTGAAGTGGTCCAGGCCGTGCCGCTCGGCGATGGCGCGCAGCGCGCCCTCCCTGCGCCCGACGAGCACCGGCTCCGGCCACAGCACCGTCCCGTCGCCGAGGTCCAGGCCGCCCTGTTCGCGCAGCGCCAGCAGGGAGCGGACCAGATGCTGGCGGTAGCCCATCCGCCCGGTCACGCCGTTCATCGCGATCTTGATCGTCCTGCGTTCCATGCTGTCCACGTCCTTCGTCCGGCTCGTTTTCCTCACGATAGAAAGCGCTTTCTGTCCGTCAGATTAGGGCCGCAAGTCTCGCCCGCACAACACCCGTTCGAGCGATAGAAAGCGCTTTCTTAATCAGGCACACTGGAGATCCACACACGGATGACACGACGGCGGGACCGACAGCGGGGCCCGGCAGGAGGGGGTTCGAGATGGCAGTCACCCTGACCGAGGTCGCGGCACGGGCGGGCGTATCGCCCGCCACGGTCTCGCGCGTACTCAACGGCGGATACCCGGTCGCGGGCGGCACCCGCACCCGCGTGGAACGGGCCGTCGAGGAACTCGGCTACATCGCCAACGGCCCCGCGCGCGCACTGGCCGCCGCCACCTCCGACCTCGTCGGAGTCCTCGTCCATGACATCGCCGACAGCTTCTTCGGCATCCTCGCCGGCTCCCTGCAGAGCGCGCTGGACCCCACCGGCCCCGCCGAGGCGCGCAGGCTGGCCGTGGTGTGCAACACCGGAGGAGATCCCGCGGCCGAGCTGGCCTACCTCGGGCTGCTGGAGGGCCAACGGGCCGGCGGCGTCGTCCTGACGGGCGGCGCCGTGGAGGAACCGGAGCACACCCTCGCGCTCGCCGCCCGGATCTCCCGGATAGCGGCCACCGGAGCACCGGTGGTCCTGTGCGGGCGCCCACCGCTGCCCCTGCGTCCCGGACCACCGGTCGCCACCGTCGTGTTCGACGACCACGGAGGCGCCTTCCACCTCGCCGAGCATCTCCTGACACTCGGTCACCGCGACATCGCCTACCTGGCCGGACCGCCCGGACTGAGCACGACCCGGGAGCGGCTCGCGGGCCACCGGACGGCCCTGAACCGCCATGAGCCGGCGGTCCTCGACGCCTGCGCCGCGCTCACCGTCCATGCCGGATTCGAGCGCGCCGCCGGTTATGACGCCACCCGCGAACTGCTGCGCCGGGGGCGACCCTTCACCGCTGTGGCGGCGGCCAACGACACGGTGGCGGCCGGCGCCGCCGCCGCCTTGCGCGAGGCGGGTCTGCGCATTCCGGAGGACGTGTCCGTCGCCGGGTTCGACGACCTGCCGTTCGCCGTGGACACCGCTCCCGCGCTGACCACCGTACGGGTGCTGCTGCGCGAGGCGGGAGTGCTCGCGGCGCAGCTGGTGACCGGCAGGCGGACGCTGCCGCCCGGCGGCATCACGACCCTGCCCACCGAACTCATGGTGCGCGGCTCCACCGCCCCGCCCCCGGCCGGCCGGAGGACACCGTGAGGTACGCCTTCTCCACCCTCGGCCTGCCGGGTGCGACCCTCGCCACCAGCGCGGGCCTGGCCGCCGAGCACGGGTACGACGGCCTCGAACTGCGGGCGCACCCCGAGGAGGCGCTGCACCCGGGGAGTCCGCGCGGGGACCGGGTGGCAGCGCTGCGGGAGGTCACCGACGCCGGGGGGAGCGTGCTCGCGGTGGCGGGCTACGCGCGGGTGGCGGCGTCCGGCGAGGACGGGCCGGTCCTGGCGGAGCTGCGGGCCCTGGTCCGGCTCGCCGCCGACCTCGAAGCCCCCTACGTACGGGTCTTCCCCGGGGGCGGTGAGCTGCCCGGGCCCGCGGCCGACGTCCACGCCGTCCGGCGGCTGCGCGAGGCGGCGCCGTTCGCCGCCCGGCACGGGGTGCGGATCCTGCTCGAAACCCATGACTCCCACCGGACCGGGAGGGCCGCCGGCCGGGTGCTGGACGCGGTCGGGCACCCGGGGGCGGGTGCGCTGTGGGACGTGCTGCACACCTGGCTGGGGGGCGAACCGGCCGATGAGTCCAGACGGTTGCTGGGGGAGCACCTCGGATACCTCCAGGTGAAGGACGTGGCGTCCGCGCGTGACCTGACGCCGCTCGGGCTGGGCGCCGGGGTACTGCCGCTCGCCGAGGCGGTGGCCCAGGCTCCGACGGGGGGATGGCTGTGCTGGGAGTACGAGAAGCGCTGGTATCCGGATGCCGCCGAGCTGGCGGGACAGCTCGCGCGGGGCCGGGAGCACCTGGAGTCGCTGGAGCGGTCGGCGGGGGGTGGCCGTCAGGCGGAGTAGGCGAGGCGGCCCGGGTCCACGGCGTGCCGGAAGCGCAGGCCCCGCGCGTACCGTTCCAGTTCCTCCACGGCGGTCGCCGCCAGACGGTCCAGCTCACCGCCCAGGGAGCCCGCCACGTGGGGGGTGAGCAGGACGTTCGGCAGGTTGAACAGCGGTGAGGTGGCGGGCAGTACCTCGGGCTCGGTGTGATCGAGCACGGCGTGCAGCCGTCCGGAGACCAGTTCCTCGGTCAGGGCTGCCGTGTCGACGAGCGAGCCGCGTGCCGTGTTGATCAGTGTGGCTCCGTCGGGCATCAGGCCCAGCCGGGAGGAGTCGAGCAGGTGACGGGTCTGAGGGAGGGAGGGGGCGTGCAGGCTCACCACATGACTGCGGCGCAGCAGTTCGTCGAGGGAGCACAACTCCCCGTCGAGGGCCGCGACCTCGGCGGGGTCGGCGTACGGATCGTTGACGAGGACGCGCAGGTCGAAGGGGCGCAGCAGCTCCAGTACCCGCCGACCGATCAGGGAGGCGCCGATCAGGCCGACGGTCTTGCGGTAGTTGCCTGCCCGCGGATAGCGGTGCAGCGGGTCGACCGGCCCGCGTGCGGCGCGGTAGGCGTGCGCGGACTCCAGCACCCGCTTGTTGGCGAACAGGATCGCGGCGAGCGTGTACTCGGCGACCGGCAGCGCATTGGCGGCGGCCGCGCTGGAGACCAGCAGGCCCCGCTTCCAGCAGGCGTCCGTCACATGGTGCTTGACGCTCCCGGCGGCGTGGACGACGGCCCGCAGCCGGGGCATGCGGCGCAGCGCTTCCTCGTCCAGCGGCGGGCACCCCCAGCCGGTGAACAGCACTTCGGCGCGGGCCAGTACGCCATCGAGCCGGGCGCCGTCCGGTACGTCGAAGGTGGTGAGCAGCAGACCGGGGTCCACGTCGGCGACCCGCAGGAGTCCGGGCAGGATCCGGGGGCTGAGGACGGCGTCCCGGGTGCCGGGGCTCATGGCGAGCACCGTTGCGGGCCGGGAGGCGCGTGCCGGGGCGGCGGTGGGGTGGTGGGTCACTTGACGGCTCCTGCGGTGAGACCCGAGCGCCAGAAGCGCTGGAGGCCGAGGAAGGCGAGCACCAGCGGGACGACGGAGACGAGCGAACCGGTGATCACCAGCGGGTAGAGCTCGGGCTGCTGGTAGACGCTGCGGTTCCACATGAACAGGCCGAGACTCACGGGGTAGAGCCGCTCGTCGCTCAGCATGGTCAGCGCGCCGTAGAAGTTGTTCCAGATGCCCGTGAAGGTGAACAGGAAGATCGTCACAAAGCCCGGCCACAGCATGGGGAACGACACGTGCGTGAAGACGCGGAGTTCACCCGCACCGTCGACCCGGGCGGCGGCGAGGACCTCGTCGGGGACGTACCCCTCGGCGAAGACCCGGGCCAGGTAGACGCCGAAGGGGCTGACGAGCGCGGGCACCAGGTAGGCGGCGTAGGTGTTCACGGCGCCGGCGGCGGAGGCCATCAGATAGAGGGGGAGCTGTAGGACGGTCGCGGGGACGAGGACCCCGGCGAGGACGACGGCGAAGAGCGCCTCCTTGTGCCGGAACTCGTACGCGTGGAAGGCGTATCCGCAGGCCACGCTGATGAGGGCGGACGCGGTCGAACCGAGGACGGTGTAGAGGAGGCTGTTGCCGAGCCAGCGTCCGAAGATGCCGTCGCCGTAGGTGAAGAGCTCGGCGAGGTTGTCGAAGAGGTGGAACTCGCCGGGGGAGTAGGGGGCGGTGGCGAAGAGGTCCCGGCGGCTCTTGGTGGCGGCGAGCACCAGCCAGGCCAGGGGCAGCAGGGTGTACGCGGCCACGAGGGCGAGTGCGGCGTTGACGGCGGTGCGGGAGAGCGCGGCGCGGGTGCGGGCGGCCGCTTTCGTGGGAGCGGGTCCGTGGCCCGGGCCGGGCACGGGCCGGGGGGCGGGGCCGGCCGGGCCCGAAGGGGTACGGGTGGCGGTGGTGGTCATGCGGACCTCCAGCGGTTGCCGAGGGCGGTCACGACGTAGGACGCGGCGCCCGCGACCAGGGCGAGGAGCAGGGCGCTCGCGGCGGCGAGCCCGTAGTCGTGTCCCTTGAACGCGGCGCTGAAGACGTACATGGTCGGGGACCAGGACTCGCCCATCTCGGTCGCCCGGAGTTGCAGCAACTGCGGTGCGTCGAAGAGCTGTACGGCGCCGACGCAGGTGAACAGGACGGTCAGGACGAGGGTGGGCCGGATGGCGGGCACCTTGACCTGGAAGGCGGTGCGCAGGGCTCCGGCGCCGTCGAGGGCGGCCGCCTCCAGGGTTTCGCGGGGTACGGCCTGGAGGCCCGCGAAGAAGATGATCATGTTGTATCCCATCCACTGCCAGGCCGAGATGTTGACCACCGAGAGCAGGGCCTCGTCGCGCCCGAAGAAGTTCCAGGACAGGCCCGCGGTGTCGAGGACGGACAGGACCGGGCTGAGGCCCGGTGTGTAGAGGTAGAGCCACAGCATGGCGGCGATCAGACCGGGGACGGCGTGCGGCAGGTAGAAGGCGATCTGGAAGAAGCGGCGGGCGCGGGCGAGGGCGGAATCGAGGAGCAGAGCGAGGAGCAGGGCGCCGCCGACCATGAGGGGGACGTAGAGGACGCAATAGAGGGCGATGTGGCGGAAGGAGGCGAGGAAGACGGGATCGCTGAGGGCGGCGGCGTAGTTCCCGAGTCCGCTGAAGACCCTGCGGGTGCCGCCGAAACCGAGCCCGGACTGCTCGTCGTGGAAGAGGCTGAGGTAGCCGGCGTAGCCGATGGGGGCGACGGTGACGAGGGCGAAGAGCAGGAAGAAGGGGGCCATGAACCAGCCGGCGGCCCGGGCCGGGCGGGGCCCGGCCGACGGCCGCCCGCCGGGACCGGAACTCCGGAGGACCCCGCTGCGGGGCGCGGGCGACGGCGCCGCGCCGGGCCCGGGGGGCGTACCGGCCGCGGAGGCGGGGCCGGGCCCGTGCGCGGCGTCCGGTGCGGGGCCTTGGCCGGGCCCGTGCGCGGCGCCCGGTGCGGTGCGTTCGGCCGGCCCGGGGAGGGCTCTGGTGGGCGGGCCCGGGTCCGGGGCGGGGCGGGGGCGCATCAGCGGGCCAGAGTCAGGCCGCGGGACCGGACGGCCTTCTCGGCGGCCGACTGGCCCTCCGACAGGGACTTCACCAGGTCCGCCCCGGCCGCCCCCTGCGCCGCGGTGACCTGGAGCTGCACCGGCCCCCACGTCCAGCCGGGCAGGACCGTCCCCGCCGCCTCGCCCGCGAGGGCGTACGGGTCCTGCCCCTCGAAGTACGAGGCGTCGAACAGCTTCGCCGCCTCCGCCCGCATCGCCGGGTTGGCCGGCAGTGCGCTGCTCGGCGCCTTCAGGGAGCTCAGCCGGGCCCGGATCGCCTCGGGCTCGGTGGTGACCCACCGGATGAACTCCGCCGCCGCCTTCGTCTGCTTGCTGCCCTTCGGCACGATGTAGGAGGTGCCGCCGTACATCCCCGTGGCGGGCTTGCCGTCCCAGGTCGGCAGCGGGGCGATGCCCCACTTGCCCTTGAGGTCCGGGTAGTTCGCCAGGAAGGTCCCCGCCGTCCACGCGGCGCCGATCACCGTCGCGACCTGCCCCGAGCTGCGCTCCTTGGCCTCGCCCTCGCCCCACAGCGGGGTCTTCGAGGCGACGCCCGAATCCATCAGCCCGTTCCAGTACCCGGCGACCTTCTTCGACGCGGGATCGTCGATGGCGACCTTCCACCGGTCGCCCTCGGTGCCGTACCAGCGGGCGCCGGCCTGCCAGGCCAGCCCGGCCAGCAGCGCCGGGTCGCCACCGCCGAAGTTGGTGATCCGCACCGAGGGGTCCGCCCGGTTGATCTTCTCGCCCGCGGCCTTGTACTCCTCCCACGTCCGGGGCACGGCCACCCCGTGCTTCTCGAAGATGTCCTTGCGGTAGAAGAGTTCGATCGGAGTGACGTCGAAGGGCACCGCCCAGGTCCGGCCGCCCAGCTTCACCAGGGACTGGACCGCCTCCGGGAACTTCTCGGAGACGAGCGCGCCGGACGTCGCGCTCAGGTCCTCGAGGTTGCCGCCGCTCGCGAACTCGGGGAGCGCGGAGTAGTCCATCGTGGCGATGTCGGGCGCGTTGCCGCCCTTGACCGCGTTCGCCAGCTTGGCCGCCCCGTCGGGGCCGCCGGGCACGGCGGAGAACCGCACCTGGACGCCGGGATGCGTCTTGTTGAACGCGTCCGCCGTCTGCTGCGCTCCGGCCGAGGAGGACCAGTACGTGAGCGTGACGGGCCGGGCGGCCGCTTCCGCCCCGGCCGCCTCCGTGCCCGCTCCCCGGCCGCACGCGGTGGCGAGGAGGGCGAGCGAAACGAGCGAAGCGGAGGCGGTGAGGGCGATGCGGGGCGTGCGGAAGGTGCGCGGCATGGTTCGGCTCCTACGGACGACGACCGGTGCGGTGGCGGATGGAGGCCCATCTTTTGTGCCGACCCGCAGACCGTCAAGAGCGAACGCGCAATTCGATCGAAACAATCAGTACGGAGTGACCGTCATGACCGGACGCTCAGCCGGGGGAGCAGTTCCAGGTGCTGCCGCGGGCTCTCGTCGCCCGCCAGCCGGTCCAGCAGCAGGCCCGCCGCCCGCGCTCCCACCTCGCGCTTGGCCGGCGCCACCGCCGACAGCGGTACGTCGGCCAGCCCGGCCACCTCGTCGTCATAGGTGATCACGGCCAGGTCCTCCGGCACCCGGACCCCCCGGGCCTGGAGCCGGGGGATCAGCATGATGGCGTCCGTGTCGCTGTGGATCAGGGCCGCGGTCACCCCGCCCTCCGTCACGGCCCGGTACAGGTACTCCAGGGTCCGCGCGAACCGGTCCGCCACCGACAACGCGCCCGCTCCCGGCGCCGGCGACCACGGCGGCGCCGGCTCCAGCCCGAGGGCGGCCACGGCCGCCTCGTACCCGGCCCGCAGCCGCGCCGACGTCGGCGTCTCCTGGCTGGCCAGCGCGATCCGCCGGTGCCCCCGCTCCGCCAGGTGCTGTACCGCCCCCGCCGCTCCGTGCGCGTGGTCCGACACCACCCGGTCCAGCGCCGCACCGGGGTGCCCCGGCGGGGCCCAGCGTTCCACGAGCACCACCGGCACCGGCAGTCCCGCCGTCCAGGCGCCCTCCCCGGGGCCCGCCGCGCCGGAGTCCCAGTTCGGGGTGAGCAGCAGACCGCCGGCGCCGGTCGACAGCAGCCGGTCGGCCTGGGTCCGGTCCTCGCCCGGCAGGTACCGGGTCAGCCCCACGGTCAGCCGGGCGCCCCGCGCCTCGACGACCTCCCGGGCGCCCCGCACCACGTCGGCGTAGTAGTACTCGGTGGTCGGCACGACCATCCCCACCACCAGTCCGGCGGCGTCGCCGCCCGCCCGCGGGCCGGGGGCCGCCGCCCGCCCCGGAACCGGCTCGGCCACCCGGCTGATCACCCCGTGCATCCGGTGGATCTCCCCCCGGGCCGCCATCGCCTCGACGTCACGCCGCAGCGTCACGGGCGAGATCCCCAGCTCCACGGCGAGCTCCGCCACCCGCACGCTGCCCCGCGCCCGTACGAGCGCGAGCACCTGAGCCTGCCGCTGGTCCACATGTGGTCGCACGCTGTCCCCCTGGGGTCGGGCCCGCCCGGCACCGGTCTGCCGGGTCGCGGGTCGCCCGCCATCATAGGCAATCGAAACGATCGATTCGATCGATCCTGCTCAACCGCTCATTGACGGGGCGGACGCCCCGTTCATATATTCGGCGGCGCCCCACGGCATCCCAGCCGGTGGCCCTCTCTCCGGGAGTCAGCGCATGCTCACGTACGACCAGGACGGATTCCGCCGCGCAGGCCGCCCCCACCGCATCGTCTCGGGCGCACTGCACTACTTCCGGGTCCACCCCGATCTGTGGGAGGACCGGCTCCGGCGGCTGCGCGCGCTCGGCGTGAACACCGTGGACACCTACGTGCCCTGGAACTTCCACGAGACCGCCCCCGGCGAGGCCGACTTCACGGACTGGCGCGACGTCGGCCGCTTCCTGCGCACCGCGCAGGCCCTCGGCCTCGACGCCGTCGTCCGCCCGGGCCCCTACATCTGCGCCGAATGGGACTTCGGCGGCCTGCCCGCCCGCCTCCTGGCCGTCGACGGCCTGCACCTGCGCTGCTCCGACCCCCGCTTCCAGGCCGAAGTCGACGGCTGGTTCGACCTCGTCGTCCCCGAGCTGCTGCCCCATCTCGCGGGCCGGGGCGGTCCGGTGGTCGCCGTCCAGATCGAGAACGAGTACGGCTCCTACGGCAACGACGCCCCCTACCGCGCCCACGTCGAACGGGCCCTGACCGAACGCGGCGTCGACTGCCTGCTGTTCACCGCCGACGGGCCCGAGGACGCGATGCTCCAGGGCGGCACGGTGCCCGGCCGCCTCGCGACCGCCACCTTCGGCGCGCGGCCCGCCGAACGGCTCGCCGCCCTGCGCCGCTACCAGCGGACCGGCCCGCTCACCGCGATGGAATTCTGGATCGGCTGGTTCGACCACTGGGGCGAGGACCACCACGTGCGCGCCGTCGAGGACGCCGCCGGAGCGCTGGACGAACTCCTCGCCACCGGAGCCTCCGTCAACCTCTACATGGCCCACGGCGGCACCAACTTCGGCTACTGGGCCGGAGCCAACCACACCGGCTCTCGCCCCTGCGATCCCGGCTACCAGCCCACCGTCACCAGTTACGACTACGACGCGCCGATCGGCGAAGCGGGCGAACTCACCCCCAAGTTCCACGCGTTCCGCGAGGTCATCGGCAAGTACGTGCCCCTGCCGCCGGATCCGCTGCCCGCGCCCCGCCCCCGGATGTCCCCCGCCGAGGCCCTCCCGGCGGGCACCGCGCCCCTGCTCCCCGCGCTCGGCCCGCTCGCCGGGCCGCCCCACCTGCGTCCCGCGCCCGAGTCCATGGAGAAGTTCGGCCAGGCCCACGGGCTGATCCACTACCGCACCACCGTCACCGGCCCCCGCCCGGCGATGCCCGTCAGGATCGACGGGCTCGGCGACCGCGCGTACGTCTTCGCCGACGGACGCCCCCTCGGCGTCCTCGACCGCAACGCCCCCGACGAAGGCCTCGACCTCGCCGTCGGCGAGGACGGCGTGGTGCTCGACCTCCTGGTGCGGGCCCAGGGGCGGGTGAACTACGGGCCGTTGCTCGACGACCGCAAGGGCATCTGGCGCGCCGTCCGCCACGGGCACCAGCACCTCTTCGGGTGGGAGATCCGCCCCCTGCCGCTCACCGACCTCACCGTCCTCACCGCCCTCGACTGGACCGCGGGTCACCCCCGCGACGCCACCCCCGCCTTCCACCGCTTCACCCACGTCTCCACCGCCACCCCCGCCGACGGCTTCGTCGACGTCTCCGGCTGGGGGACCGGCCTGGTCTGGCTGAACGGCTTCCTCCTGGGCCACTACGACACTCCGCGCGGGCCCCAGCGCACCCTCTACGCCCCCGCTCCGCTCTGGCGCGCCGGCCGCAACGAGATCGTCCTGCTCGAACTGGAGCGCCCCGGCGCCGGCCTCCCGCTGCGCGACCGGCCCGACCTCGGACGCCCCACGGTCGTCACCCTGGAATCGTGAGGCAGGTCATACCGGCCGCACCGGAGCGCCAGCCGATAGGTTGGAAATGCGACGAAAGCCCCCATGGCTTCCCAATCGCATGTCGCACCTTTCCGCCCAGGAGGCAGCACGTGGACCCCCGAGTGCAGGACCTGTCGGACCAGCTGGCAGCCAAGTGGAGTTCCCCCAAGGGCGTGGAGCTGATGGCCGCCGGCGCGACGCTCGTAGGCGGGCTGCTGGAGCACGGGCCGCTCTCCCCGGACCGGGCCGGCGAGCTGCTCGGCTGGCCGGGCGGGGAGGTACTCGACCGCTTCCGCGCCATGGACTTCGAGCTCGAGACGGACGGCGGCGACGCCGCTCGGGGCGGCGCCATCATCGGGGCCGGGGTCTCGCTCGACCCCGGCCGCCCCTACGCGATGGAGCTGCGGGGCCGGCGCGTCACCGGCTGGTGCGTGATGGACGTCCTGATGTTCCCGGTCGTCTACGCGGAGCCCGCCAGCCGCGTCACCGGGCGCTGCGCCGCCACCGGGGCGCCGGTGTCCCTCACGGTCACGCCCGGGGGCGTCCGCGACCTCACCCCCGCCTCGGCCTCGGTCACCCTGGCCCCCGCCACCGGAGCCGACATCCGCGAGGTGTTCTGCAACCGCGTCAACTTCTACGCCACCCCCGCACTCGCCGGGGCGGCCGTCGCGGCCGATCCCGACCTGGCGGCCTGTTCGGTGGCCGAAGCCTGGTCGGTGGGCAAGCGCCTCGCCGACCTGTTCTGACCCGTCGCCCGTCACCCGTCACCCGTCACCCGTCACACGGTGTTCACGAGGGGCGGCGCCGAACCCCGTGCCCGGTGGCGGACCTTGTGCCTAGACTCGGGACCGTTGTATTGATCATGTATCGGACGAGTGTGGAGGAAGAGCCCGCATGCGCTATCACCCGCTGGGCAGTTCAGGTCTGCAGGTCTCCGCGGTCGGTCTCGGCTGCAACAACTTCGGCGGCCGCCTCGACGCCGCGGGCACCCGCGCCGTCGTCGACGCCGCCCTCGACGCGGGCATCACCCTCCTGGACACCGCCGACATCTACGGCGGCTCCGGCGGCTCCGAGAGCCACCTCGGCCAGGCCCTGAAGGGCCGCCGGGACCAGGTCGTGCTGGCCACCAAGTTCGGCTACGACGGCGTCGACATGGGCTACGGGCCCGCCGCCGGCTCCCGGGGCGGCCGTGGCTACATCCGGCGGGCCGTCGAGGAGTCGCTGCGCCGCCTGGACACCGACCACATCGACCTCTACCAGCTGCACAGCCCCGACCCCGCGACGCCCATCGCGGAGACCCTCGCCGCGCTCACCGAGCTCGTCACCGAGGGGAAGATCCGCTACCTCGGGCACTCCAATTTCAGCGGCTGGCAGCTCGCCGAAGCCGCCCACGTGGCCCGCGACACCGGCGCGGTGCCCTTCGTCTCGGCGCAGAACGAGTGGTCGCTGCTCCAGCGCTCCGCCGAGCGGGAGCTCGTCCCGGCCGCCGTGCACTACGGCGTCGGCGTGCTGCCGTACTTCCCGCTGGCCAACGGCCTGCTCACCGGCAAGATCCGCCGGGGCGCCCCCGTACCGGCGGGCTCGCGCCTCGAAGGGCGCGACGCCTACCTCACCGAGGAGCGCCTGGACACGGTCGAGGCCCTCGCGGTGATCGCCGAGAAGCACGGGCGCACCCTGCTGGAACTCGCCATCGGCTGGCTCTCCGCCCAGCCCGGCTGCGCCTCCGTGATCGCCGGTGCCACCTCGGCCGAGCAGGTACGTGCCAACGCGGCGGTGGCCGACCGTCCGCTGGAGCCGGAGCTGCTGGCCGAGATCGACGCCGCGGCGGCCGTACCGGCGTAACCGCCCCCACCGGCCGGGTGCCCGGCCGGAGGATCACCCGGGCCCGTTCCCTCCCGCACGGTGCCGGACGGCACGGGCCCGTGGCCGGCGGCCCCTGCCGGAGCGAGCGGACCCCCCGTGCCGGATGCCGCACGCCGCGCCGCGCCGGCGGCCCCGGCCGCGACGGGGGCGGCGACGGCGCTCGCGGCCGTGGGCCGCGCCGCCCCCACCGCCGAGGCGGCGGGCCGCTCCCGGCCCGGCCGGGCAGGCGCTCCCCGCCCGCTCCTCCTGGACGGGCGCCGAAATCCGACGGCTGCCCACCACCCGCGAGGTCGTGGCGCTCACCTTCAACGCCGCCTGGGACGAGGCCGGAGTGGAGGACGTCCTCGCCGAACTGCGGCGGCCGAAGCCGGCCGTCACCTTCTTCCCCACCGGGTCCTTCGCGCAGGAGCACCCCGCCGCCGTCCGCGCCATGGCCGCCGCCCACGGCCTGGGCAACCACGCGCACACCCACCCCTCCTTCGACGGCCTCGACACCGAGGAGCCGCCGAGGAGGTGCGCCGCGCCGACGCCGCGATCGCGCCGCCTCCGGGGCCGAGCCGCTGCCGCTCTTCCGCTTCCCGTACAGCGCGACCACCGACGCGTCGGTCGCCGACGTGAACGCGCTCGGCCACGCGGTCATCGAGTTCACCGCCGACACCAACGGCCACCTGGGCCCCCGAGGGCGGCATGACCGTCGACCGGGCGGTCCGCCGGGCCGTCGAGGCCTTCGCCCCCGGATGCGTCGACCCGCGGTCCTGCCTCACCGTGGCGCGCGCCTGACCCTCACGACACGATGTCCTTGCGGGCGAACCCGCGGAAGGCCAGCGCGAACAGCACCACCGCGTACGACACGGACAGCACCGCCCCCTTGGTCATCCCGCCCCATTCCAGCTGGGGCTGCAGGGCGTCCGCCCACGCGAACTGCCAGTGCGCGGGCAGGAACTCCCGCCACGAACCCAGGGCCGTCACCGCGTCGAGCACGTTCCCCACGATGGTCAGCCCGACGGCCCCGCCCACCGCGCCCAGGGGCGCGTCCGTCCGCGTCGACAGCCAGAACGCCAGCCCCGCCGTGACCAGCTGCGACACGAAGACGAAGACGACGGCCAGCGCGAGGCGCGGCAGGGCGTCCCCGGCCGGCAGCACCCCGCCGGTGGGCAGCTTCAGCGGCCCCCACCCGTACGCGGCCGTTCCCGCCGCCAGCGCGACCGCCGGGAGCAGCACGATCGCGGCGAGGCTGAAGCCCAGCGCCACCACCAGCTTGCTCCACAGCAGCCGGGCCCTGGGCACCGGCGAGGCGAGCAGGTAGCGCAGGGAGGACCAGCCGGCCTCCGAGGCGACGGTGTCCCCGCAGAACAGCGCCACCGGCACCACCAGCAGGAAGCCGGCCGACACGAACAGACAGGTCACGGCGAAGTTCGCGCCCGAGGCCGTCGCCGAGTCGATCAGGCTGATCCGGCCGTTGCCGCCGGCCGGTCCGTCGTTCGGGCCGCCGCCCACCGCGAAGGCGATGATCATGACGAAGGGCAGTGCGGCCAGCACCCCGCCCATCATCAGCGTCCGCCGCCTGCGCCACTGCCGCAGCGCCTCCACGCGCAGCGGCAGCGTCCGGCCCGCCCGGTAACCGGGCGCGGTCTCGGCCGAGGCCCCGCCCGAGCCCCGGCCGGCGCCCGAATCCCCGCCCGCGCCCCGGGCCGAAGCCGCTGTCCCGGCCGCCGCGGGCCCGGTTCCGTTCTCCTGGACGGCGCTCATGCCGTACCTCCGATCAGGGTGAGGAAGGCGTCCTCCAGCCGGCGGTGGGGTCCCACCGCCGACACCGGCACGTCCAGCCGTACGAGTTCGGCGATCAGCGCGGCGGGCGTCGCCCCGTCGAGGCGCACGAGGATCCCGCCGTCGCCGGCCACCGCCGAGGCCACGCCCTCCAGGGCCGCGACCTTCTCGACGGTGACCGCGTCCACCGGGCGCTCCACCGCGACCAGCAGCGTGTTCCCGCCGCCGGTGATCTCGGCGACCTCGCCCGCCCGCACCAGCCGCCCGCGGTCCATGACCACCAGGTGCGTGCAGGACTGCTCCACCTCGGACAGCAGGTGGCTGGAGACGATGACGGTCCGCCCGCCGGCCGCGTACCGGATCATCACGTCGCGCATTTCGCGGATCTGCGGAGGGTCCAGGCCGTTGGTCGGCTCGTCGAGGATCAGCAGGTCGGGCATGCCCAGCATGGCCTGCGCGATGGCGAGCCGCTGCCGCATGCCCTGCGAGTAGGTGCGCACCGCCCGCTCCAGGGCGTCGCCCAGCCCGGCGATCTCCAGGGCCTCGGCCAGGTGCGCGTCCTCGGCGGGCCGGCCGGTGGCCTGCCAGTACAGCTCCAGGTTGGCGCGGCCCGTCAGGTGCGGCAGGAACCCGGCACCCTCCACGAACGCCCCCACCCGCGACAGCACGGGAGCGCCCGGCCGGATGGGATGCCCGAACACCCGTACCTCGCCCGCGTCCGGCGCGATCAGCCCCATCAGCATGCGCAGGGTGGTGGTCTTCCCGGCGCCGTTGGGTCCGAGCAGGCCGAGCACCTGGCCCTTCTCCACCCGGAAGGAGAGGTCCCGCACGGCGTAGCGGTCGCGTGCCTTGGCGTACCGCTTCGTCAGCCCGGTGATGTCCAGCGGTACGTCGGCCAGCGCGGGTTCGGGCTGCGCCGCGCCCGGCCGCACCGCCCCGCGGCCCCCGCCGGTGCGCCGGATCCCGAGCAGCCCCGCGGCCAGCGCCAGCGCGCCGAGCGGCAGCCACCACACCCAGGAGGGCAGGCCGGCCGCGGCCGTGCGCACCCCGTCCGCGACGGGCACGGCCAGCGGGCCCCGCGCCGAGACGGTGTAGGCGGCGGGCGCGGCGGGCGAGGCGTAGCCGAGGTCCGTGGCGGCGACCACCACCCGCAGCCGGTGCCCGGCCTGGACGGAGTGGTCGATCGCCGGGAGCCGCAGCCGCACGTCGCGGCCCTGCCCGGCGTCCTCCACCCGGACCGGCGCGACCAGCTGGGCGGGCAGCACCTGCTGGCGGCCGTCGGGGCCCACGTCGTACATCTTGGCGAACAGGACGGCCGCGCCGTCCCCAGCCGTCGACCTCACGTTCAGGGTGAGGGTCGGGGCTCCGGTGACCCGCAGCTCCTCGCTCAGCGGCGCCGATTCGAAGCGGGCGTTCTGGCCCGGGAAGTCAAGCGAGAGTCCCGCTCCCAGCGAGGCGAGCTGTCCGCCGATGCCGGGCAGTGAGGACAGCGCGGGCGGGGCGCCGCCCGCCGGATTGGCGAAGGTCTGCTCCCGTCCCGTCAGCGCGAACGCGCGCGGGGAGGAGGACAGGCCGGGGTAGCGGTCACCGCTCGCTCCGCGCAGTCTGATCCGCCCGTCGGTGGAGTCGATGCCGCCGGAGCGCGACACCCGGAAGGCCGGGCCGGTGTCCGCGCCCTCGTTCCCCTTCAGGTAGCGGTCGAACCAGTCCGCCACCCGGGCCTCGACGCGGCCGGACTCGCGCATGCCGCCGTCGTGCCCGCCCGCCGCCCAGTCCACGGAGACGGGGGCGCCGTTCGCCGCGATGGTCCGGGCCATGGAGTCGGCCTGGTCCAGCGGGAAGAGGGAGTCGTCCTGGCCCTGCACGATCAGGGTGGGCACCTTGATGCGGTCGCCCACGGCCGAGGGGCTGCGCCGCTCCAGGAGCGCGCGCGCCTCGGCGTCGGGCTTCCCGGCGACCGCGACCCGCTCGTACATGGCGCACAGCCGGTCCTCGAACCGTCCGCAGCCGGGGGCCCCCGGACCGGCGTTCCCCGCCGCCGCCGCCGCCGTCGGCGCCGTCGGCGCCGTCATCGGCTGGAGGCCGCCCGTGGCGCCCGTGGTGAAGAAGATCCCGGCCCACAGCTTCTTGAAGACGCCCTCCGGAAAGAGGGAGTCGGCGAGGTTCCAGTAGGTGATCTGCGGAGCGATGGCGTCCACCCGCCGGTCGTACCCGGCGGCCAGCAGCGAGATGGCGCCCCCGTACGAGGCCCCGGCGACGCCCACGCGCGGATCGCCGGCCCCGTCGAGGCGGACCTCGGGCCTGCGGGCCAGCCAGTCGATCAGCGCGGAGACGTCCTTGACCTCGTGGTCGGGGTCGTTCAGGCCGATCTTCCCGCCGGAACGGCCGAACCCGCGCGCCGACCAGGTCATGACGGCGTACCCGTCGCGGGCGAGCCGCTCGGCCTGGGCCCTGACGTCGTCCTTGCTGCCGCCGAAGCCGTGCCCGAGGAGCACCGCGGGGCGGCGCCGGCCGGCGTCCCCGGCGCTGAAGAAGGAGGTGTCGATGCGGACCCCGGCCGCGTCCGGGCCCGGCAGGTCCAGCATCCGGTCCTCGCGGTGCACGGCCGGGGCGTCCCCGGAGGCGGCGGCCGCCGTCCAGGTACCGGCACCGGCCAGGACCGCGAGGGCGGCGGCGCCGGCGAGCAGGCGGTCGCGGCGCCGCCGGGGCAGTCGTGGCTTCATAGGGGAACCCTACGACCAGTGATCGCCGTGTGCGGGCTCCCTCAGGGGGACCCCGGCCCCTTCTCCAGGTGTACGGGGGCCCCTCCGGCGTACCGCGCCCGTGGTACGGGCGGCCGCCGCCGACCTGCGCGCGGGCCCGGGCGGCGGGAGGATGGGCGGCATGCTGCTGGCCGAGGTCGCGCGCGTGTCCCGGGAAGTCGCCGGGACGTCCGCCCGCTCACGCAAGACCGCCCTGCTCGCGGAGCTGTTCGCGGCCGCCCCCGCCGAGGAGGCCGCTCTGGTCATCTCCTACCTGTCCGGACGGCTCCCGCAGGGCCGTCCGGGCGTCGGCTGGCGCACCCTGGGCCGGGAGGCGCCGCCGTCGCCCCGGCCCGTCCTCACCGTCGGGGCCGTCGACGCGGCGGTGACGGAACTGGCCGCCGTCGCGGGCCCGGGGGCGCGGGCGGAGCGGGACCGGATCGTCGACGCCCTGCTGGGCGCCGCCACCTCCGACGAACAGCGCTTCCTGCGGAGCCTGCTGTCCGGGGAGGTGCGCCAGGGGGCGCTGGACGCGTTGGCCCTGGACGGGGTGGCCAAGGCCGCCGGGGTCCCGGCCGCGGACCTGCGCCGGGCCGTGATGCTGGACGGCTCCCTGCCCCGCGTGGCGGCGGCCGTGCTCGCGCGGGGGAGCGCCGCCCTGCGCGGGGTGACCCTGCGCGTCGGGCAGCCCGTCCAGCCGATGCTCGCCGGGACCGCCCGGTCCGTGGCGGACGCCCTGACCGCGCTGGGGCCGTGCGCCGTGGAGGAGAAGCTCGACGGGATCCGCGTCCAGGTCCACCGCTCGGGGGACGAGGTGCGGATCCACACGCGGTCCCTGGACGAGATCACCGACCGGCTGCCGGAGGTCGTGGAGCTGGCCCGCGGCCTGCCGGGGGACCGGTTCATCCTCGACGGGGAGGTGATCGGCCGCGGCGCCGACGGGCGTCCGGTTCCCTTCCAGGAGATCGCCTCCCGGGTCGGCTCCCGGGTGGACGTGGCGGCCGCCCGGCGCGCGCTGCCGGTGACCCCGTACTTCTTCGATCTGCTGGCCGTCGGTGACCGGGTGCTGCTCGACCTGCCGGTCCGCGAGCGGTACGAGGCCCTGGCGGCCCTCGTCCCCGGGAGCGCCCGGGTGCGCCGGCTGGTGGTGGAGGACCCGTCGGCGGGGGCGGCCGGCGCCGAGGCGTTCCTGGCCGAGGCGCTGGAGCGGGGCCAGGAGGGGGTCGTCGTCAAGGCCCTCGACTCGCCCTACGCGGCGGGCCGGCGCGGCAAGCGCTGGCTCAAGGTCAAGCCGGTGCACACCCTCGACCTGGTCGTGCTGGCCGCGGAACGGGGCCACGGCCGCCGCACCGGCCTCCTGTCGAACCTGCACCTCGGGGCGCGGGCCGCCGACGGCTCGTTCGCCATGCTCGGCAAGACCTTCAAGGGGCTCACCGACGAGATGCTGCGCTGGCAGACGGAGCGGCTGACCGAACTGGCCGAGAGCGACGACGGCTTCACGGTCAGGGTCCGGCCCGAACTGGTCGTCGAGATCGCCTACGACGGCCTGCAGCGCTCCCCGCGCTACCCGGCCGGGGTCGCCCTGCGCTTCGCCCGGGTGCTGCGCCACCGGCCGGACAAGACCGCCGGGCAGGCGGACACGGTCGAGACCGTGCTGGAACAGGGTGGCCCCGGCGCTGCCGGCGCCGCCGGTGACGGCGGCGGAGCACGGGGCGGCGATGCGGACGAGGGGTGATTTTGCCTCTGAGGCAAGAAAATTGCCCGGGGGGCAACTTTCTGGCTCAATCGGAGCATGAACCCCAGTGCCGAGGGGCCCGGCCGCTCCTCCGAGGGCCGCCCCCACGAGGGTGGCCCCGACGCGGGCGCCGCCGACGGGCTGCCCGCCGTCGCCCCGCAGCTGCGCGAACTGCGCCGCCGCGCCGGCCTCACCCTGGAGGCGGCCGCCGCGCGGGCCCGGCTCTCGCCCGCGCACCTGTCCAGGCTGGAGACGGGCCGCCGCCAGCCCTCGCTGCCGCTGCTGCTGGGACTGGCCCGCACCTACGGGACCACCGTATCGGAGCTGCTCGGCGAGACCCAGGCCGTCGCCGACCCCATCGTACGGGCCGGCGGTCCCGGCGCCCGCGAGGCCGACGGGTGGACGTACTGGCAGGCCGGGAGCCCGGGGCGGGGGATGCAGGCGCTGCGGGTGCACGTCCCCCGGGGGAGCGGCCAGGGCGACCTCGTACGCGTACATCCCGGGGAGGAGTGGCTGTACGTGCTCACCGGGCAGTTGCGGCTGCACCTGGGGGAGACCGAGCACCTGCTGGAGCCGGGGGACAGCGCGCACTTCGACTCGCTCACCCCGCACCGGATCGGAGCGCCGGGGCACGGCGGAGCCGAGCTCCTGTTCGTCCACACCCTGCTGCAGAGCAGCCTCGCCGGGCTGTGTCTCGGCGGCGCCGCCGCGCAGCACCGATAGCCGAGGAGCCGTACCCATGACCCAGGGGGAGAACATGCCCAGCACCACCGAGAAGCCCGCCGCCGCCGAGCCCGGGGCGAGCGCGGAGACCGGCACCGGAGCCGGGGGCCAGCCGGCCGGGCTGCTGGGCCGCATCGAATCGCGCTTCCCGCGCGGTCTCGTCATCCGGCTGGTCGCCTACCTGTTCGTCGGCCACCTCTTCGCCTTCTTCGTGTACCTCCTCTTCGTACTGGGCGGCCAGAACCAGTAGCCGCCGCCCGGCGGCACCGGCCGCCGCACCCAGCCGAGCACCAGCAGCGAGGCCACCGCGGCGAAGGCGCACCACGTCGAGGCGAACGCGAGGCGCCACAGCGCCGCGCAGACGAGCGCCCCGGCGGCCAGGACGGCGCCGAGCCGCCGCAGCCGTGGGTCCCGGCCGAGCAGCAGGGCGCCGAGGGTGGCGTACAGGTAGCCCGCCACGACCAGGGGCGCGTACGGCACGTCCACCCCGTAGCCGACGAGCCCCCCGCGCAACTCGGCCGTCACCGGACGGGTCGCGAGGCAGTACGCGAGCACCGCGCCGGTGGCGAGGCCGACGGCCGCCGCCGACCACAGCCGGCGTCCGGCCCCGGGCCCGGCGGCGAGCAGCACGCCGAGCGACACCCAGACGGGCAGCAGCGGCAGGGCGATCACCGCCCAGGCCGTGGTCGCCGGGCCGCAGCCCCCGCCCGCCTCCCGGACGGCGGCCTCGATCAGCTGGTGCGCGCCCAGCAGCAGCGGCAGCGCGGCGACGGGCAGGTCGCGGGCCCGTCGCACGCGCGCCACGCACACCACGCCGACGGCGGTCACCACCGTGCCCGCCGTCAGGTCGGCGGCCGTGCTCCAGCACATGCGGGGGCCTCCCGGACCGTCCGTGCCTCACCCGCCGGCCGCGGCCGGGGGCTCCAGGGGCGGCGCGGTGACCCCGCACTGGGTGCGGCACTGCTGATGCGGGTGGGGCTGCCCGGGCGGAGGGGTGCGTACGGTCGCCCACGCCAGTACCGATCCGAGCACCAGGACCCCCGCGCACCAGGGCATGGCCCGCCCGAAGGCGGCGTCGAAGGCCCCGGCAGACAGGTAGGCGTCCGGGCCCATGCCGGCCAGCAGCGGCAGGGCCGCCACGGCGAGGAGTCCGGCGGCGCGGGCCGCCGCGTTGTTGATGCCGCTGGCCAGGCCCGCCCGGCCGGGGTCCACCGAGGACAGGACGGTCGCGGTGAGCGGGGCCACCAGGGTGACCATGCCGGCGCCCATCACGACCAGGGCCGGCAGCACGTCCCGTACGTAGGAGGCCGACGGACCCACGCGCAGCATCAGCAGCATTCCGGCCGCGCACAGCAGGGGACCGACGGTGAGCGGGATACGAGGTCCGATGCGCTCGCCGAGCGCCGCCGAGCGGGCCGACAGCAGCAGCATCAGCACGGTGGTCGGCAGCAGCGCGGCCCCGGCCGCCAGCGCCGAGTACCCGGCCACCACCTGGAGCTGGAGCACGACGAGGAAGAAGAATCCGCCGAAGGCCGCGTACACGCACAGGGTGACCAGGTTGACGGCGGTGAACAGCCGGGAGGAGAAGATGCTTGGCGGCACCATCGGATCGGGCCGCCGCCGCTCGACGTACACGAACGCGACGCCCAGCAGGACGCCGCCGGCCGCCGCGGCCACGACCAGCGCCGTGCCGGTCCTCGCCTCGATGAGGGCGTAGGTGACCAGGGCCAGGGAGGCGGCGCCGAGCACCGCCCCGAGCACGTCGAACCGCCCGTGGGCCTGCGGGTCACGTGATTCCGGTACATGTCTGAGCGCGACCGGCACGCACAGCGCGGCCACCGGCACGTTGATCAGGAAGACCCACCGCCAGCCCGGTCCGTCCACCAGCCAGCCCCCCAGGAACGGCCCCACGGCCGCGCCGACCCCGCCGAACCCCGACCACAGGCCCACCGCCCGGGCCCGGTCCCCCGCGCGGATCGACCCCTGGATCAGCGCCAGCGAGCCCGGCGTCAGCAGGGCTCCGCCAATGCCCTGGAGGGCGCGGGCGGCGATCAGCACTCCCGCGTTCGGCGCGAGGCCGCACAGCAGCGAGCCGGCCGCGAACCACACGACGCCGAGCACGAAGACCTTGCGGCGCCCGAACCGGTCGCCGAGGGCCCCGCCGACGAGGATCAGGCCGGCCAGGGTCAGCAGGTAGGCGTTGACGGTCCACTGGAGCACCGCGAGGTCGGCGCCGAGGTCCCGCCCGATGCGCGGCAGCGCCACGTTGACGACGGTCGAGTCCAGCAGGGCCATGGTCGACCCGAGCACGGTGGCGAGCAGGATCCACCGGCCCCGGGCGGACCGCAGCGCAACCCCCGGCGCGGAGTCGCCGCCGGGGTCGCCGCCGGGGCCGGGGCCGGCGGCGGGCGGTGCGGGATCGGTCATGTCCCAAGGCTTGCGCGCTCCGCCCGGAAGGGCCAGCCGGAGCCCGGCCCCGGTGCGGGGCGCGGTGGCGCGAACGCGGCTCAATAGGCCCTCTTGTAATGGACATGGTACCCAACTCACCATGACCCGCGCACGTCACGCACACCCTTCCCGCACATCCCGCCCCGGCGTACGAGGAGACCACACGTGGCCCCACGCAACCGACGACGACCCCTGCGCGCGACGATCGCCGCACTCACCACCGCCCTGCTGCTGCCGCTCGGCGCGGGGGTCGCCGCCGCCGCCCCGGAGCCCGGCTCCGTGCCGGGCGCCGCCGGGCGGAAGATCGAGCCCGCCCTGCGCGCCCAGCTCGACGGCTCCGACAAGGCCGTCTTCTGGGTCTACCTCGACAGTGCCGCCGACCTCGGCGCCGCCCGGCGGGCCACGACCCGGGCCGCCAAGGCGGAAACGGTTCTGCGGACCAAGCGGGACCACGCCGCGCGCACCCAGGCCGGGCTGCTGGGGGCCCTGGACGGCGCGAAGGCCGAGTACACCTCGTACTGGATCGTCAACGCGGTCCGCGTCGTCGGGGGCCGGAAGCTCGCCGGGGTCCTCGCCGAGCGCCCCGAGGTCTCCCGCATCGACGCCGACGACAAGGTCACCCTGCCGGCGCTCGCTGCGGGCGCCCGCGAGAAGACCGCCGCCGACGCCGTGGAATGGAACATCGACCGCGTCAAGGCCCCGGAGGTCTGGGACCGGCTCGGGGTGCGCGGCGAGGGCATCGTCGTCGCCAACATCGACAGCGGCGTCGACTACACCCACCCCGCCGTCGCCGGCCAGTACCGCGGCCGCAAGGCGGACGGCAGCTACGACCACGACTACAACTGGTTCGACCCGGCGGGCATCTGCGCCGGCGCCGCGCCCTGCGACAACAACGACCACGGCACCCACACCATGGGCACGATGGTCGGCGACGACGGCGGCGCCAACAAGATCGGCGTCGCCCCCGGAGCCAAGTGGATCGCCGCCAAGGGCTGCGAGACCAACTCCTGCTCCGAGGCCTCCCTGCTCGCCTCCGGCCAGTGGATCGTCGCCCCGACCGACCTGGCCGGGCACAACCCCCGTCCGGACCTCGCCCCGCACGTCGTCAACAACTCCTGGGGCAGCTCGGCGCACGACGACTGGTACCAGCAGATCGTCGACACCTGGCGCGCCGCGGGCATCTTCCCCGCCTTCTCCAACGGCAACGCCGGCCCCGGCTGCGCCACCAGCGGATCGCCCGGCGACTACGCGAACTCCTACAGCTCCGGCGCCTTCGACGTGAACAACGCCATCGCCTCCTTCTCCTCGCGCGGCGCGGGCCCCGGCGGCATCATCAAGCCCAACATCGCCGCCCCCGGGGTCAACGTCCGCTCCTCCGTGCCCGGCGGCGGCTACGAGTCCTTCTCCGGCACCTCCATGGCCTCCCCGCACACCGCGGCCGCCGTGGCGCTGCTCTGGTCCGCCGCCCCCGCACTCGAAGGCGACGTCGCGCAGACCGAGGCCCTGCTCAACGGCACCGCCCATGACACCGAAGCGGCCCAGTGCGGCGGCGCCGCCGCCGACAACAACGTCTTCGGCGAGGGCCGGCTCGACGCCCTGGCCGCGGTGAACGCCGCCCCGCGCGGGGCGATCGGGGCCCTCGGCGGCACGGTCACGGCCGGCGGCGAGCCCGTCTCCGGCGTGAAGGTCACCGCCCACGGCCCGATCGACCGGACGGCCACCACGGCCGCCGACGGCACCTACCGCTTCGCTTCCCTGTCGGCCGGCACGTACGAGGTCACCGCCTCGAAGTTCGGCTACGGACAGCGGACGGCCACCGCGAACGTCACCGAGAACGCCACCGCGACCGGTGACTTCAGCCTCGACCGGGCCCCCAGCGGCACGCTCTCCGGAACGGTGTCCTCGGCCGCCGGGCCCGCCGCGGGCGCCGCCGTCACCATCGCGGACACCCCGGTGACCGCGACCACCGACGCGCAGGGCCGCTTCGAGGTCACCCTGCCCCACGGCTCCTACGAGGTCGCCGCCACGCACCCCTCCCGCTGCCTGACCGGCGGCGCGGCCAAGGTCACCGTCGCCGGGGACGCCACCGTCGCCGTCTCCCTCCCCGAACGCACCGACGGCTACGGTTACGCCTGCGCCGCCGACGGGGCCCGCCCGTACCCGGCGGGTGACCGGCAGCTCGCGCTGACCGGCGACAACACCACCGAGCGCGTCGACCTGCCCTTCCCGCTCCCGCTGTACGGCAAGACGTACGCGCAGGCCTGGATCGGCACCAACGGCACCGTCAGCTTCGGCGGCAACCACACCGGCGACGTCAACGGGGACATCCCGAGCACCGCCACGCCCAACGCGGCCCTCTACCCCTTCTGGGACGACCTCGTCGTCGGCCCGGCCGGCAGCGGCTCGGGCGTCTTCACCGCCGTCACCGGCAGCGCCCCGCACCGCACCTACGTCATCGAATGGCGTCAGGTCTCCCACTGGTCGGCGCAGGCCGACACCTTCTCCTTCTCGGCCGCGGTCGGTGAGGACGGCTCTGTCACCTACTCCTACAAGGGCACCGGGGGGACCGGCATCAAGGGCGGCTCCACCGCCACCGTCGGCGTGGAGAACGCCGCGGGCACCGACGCCTTCAGGTACTCCTTCAACACGGCCGTCCTCACCGACGGCCTGTCCATCGGCTTCCGGACCACCCGCAGCGGTGTGGTCACCGGCCGGGTGCTCGACGCCAACGACGGGGGCGGCGTCGGCGGTGCCACCGTCACCGTCGGCAGCGGCGACACGGCCGTGTCCGCCACCACCGCCGCGGACGGCGGCTACGCCCTCCAGAGCCCCTCGGGCTCCCGCGAGCTTTCCGTGGCCGCCCCGGCCTACGCCTCCGACCGGGCCGCCGTCGAGGTCAGGCCGGCCGACGTCACGATGGTGACCCGGTCCCTCGGCACCGGCAGGGTCACCGCCGACCGGCCGGCCGTCGAGGTGGTCCTGCCCGCCGGGCAGAGCCGGACCCGCATCCTCGACCTCACCAACCCCGGCCTCGGCACCGCCTTCACGGTCTCCGAGGACGCTCCCTGGCTGACCGCCACCCCGGCCACCGGGAACCTCCCCACCGGCGGCAGGGCCCCCGTCGCGCTCGGCGTGGACACCGGCGGCCTCGCCCCGGGCACGGTCCTGACCGCCGACCTGTCGATCACCTCGGCCAGCGGCCGGGCCCCGGTCCTCACCGTCCCGGTCAAGGTCGTCGTCCCGCGCTACCAGGCGGCCCTCGACGCGGGCTCCGACCGCGCCGCCACCGATGTCGCGGGCGACACCTGGTCCCCGGACCGCAAGTACGCCCCCGGCTCCTACGGCTACCAGGGCGCCTCCACCGTCCAGTCGACCGGGCGCACCATCGCGGCAACCCAGGACCAGAAGCTGTTCCGCAACGCCCGCGAGGGCATGTACGAGTACCGGTTCGACAACGTGCCGAACGGCACCTACACCGTGGAGCTCGGCTTCGCCGAGCTGTCTTCCGCCCGGCCCGACAAGCGCGTCTTCGACGTCCTGGCCGAGGGCGCGCAGGTCCTGCCCTCCCTGGACATCTCCCTGGAGGCGGGTACCTACACGGCCCTGACCAGGACCTACACGGTCAAGGTCACCGACGGCGTGCTCGACGTCCGCTTCGTCACGCACAGCGGCTTCGGAAAGCCCCTGGTCAACACGCTCCGGGTGACCGACCGCCCCGACAAGGGCTGAGCGGCCGCCGGTGCGCGCCGCCCGCCCCCCGGCATTCGGGTGGCGGGCGGCGACAGGGCCGCGACGCGCCCGGGAGCCCGCGCGGGGCGACGTAGCGTGCCGGACATGACCCCGCACCCCTTGCAGGAGGGCGCAGTCGAGGCCCTCGTCCGTTCCGCCGACCCGGACGCCGTCTGGGCGGCGGGCTCGGCGGACGCCGTCCACGCCGCCTCGCCCGGCGACCGCGACGCCCCCCTGGACGTCGGCGGCCTCACGGCGGTGCTGGCCCTGTGGCCCGTCCTCGGCAGCCTGGTCGCCGCCGGGGAACTCGCCCTCCACACCCCGCTCACCGCCTACGGGGAAGCCGCCGCGGCGGGACTGCCCGGCGGCGCCACCGCGCACCACCTCCTCACGCGCGGCGACGGCCCACCCGCCCTCGCCGCCCTCACCCGCCTCGCCGAACACCTGACCGGCACCCCACTGGCGGAGTGCGCCCCGGCCAGGATCTGGCGGCCGCTCGGCATGACCCGCACCCGCTTCGCCGACGGCACCCTCTACGCGCCCCTGGTCGATCTGGTGCGCTTCCCGAGCCACCTGCTCTCCACCGCCGACCACCCCATCAGCCGGGCCTGGACGGCGGAGTCCCTGCGCATCCGCACCGGCGAGCTCACCCCCGCGCGGGGCCTGCTCTGGCACCCGGCCCCCGCCGGGGTCTGGGCCCACCACCCGCCGGCCGGCTCCGGCCCGGCCCTGTGGATCTCCCCCCGGCACGACCGCTGGGCCGCCCTCGTGCCCGGCGCCGCGCCCGCCCCCGCGCCCGCTCACGACGCGCCCGCCCCCGCGCCCGCTCACGACGCGCCCGCTCACGACGCCGCCCCCGCTCACGGCGCCGCGCACCCCACTCCGCTGCGCACCGCCTTCCGTGAAGCCGTCTTCGTATCAACTCCCGCCGAATGAAGCCCTGTTGTACGATCCCGGCACGATGACGAAGTCCCGCTGGAAGAACCCCGACGCCCCCGTCCCCACCAGCCCCTGGGACGAGATCACCCCCGGCCTCTGGATGGGCGGACACGTCTGGGCCGACGGCGCCGGCGAGCTCCGCCCCGCCGTCGTCACCGACGAGTTCGACCTCGTGATCAGCCTGTACTCCCGGCCCGGCCACGGCCCCGGCCCGGACGCCGAACACCTCGTCGGCGAGATGCCCGACGGGCCGCTCACGGCCGCCCAGCTCGCCACCGTCCGCCGTCTCGCCGACAGCGCCGGGCTCGCCCTGCACGCCGGGCGCCGGACGCTGGTGCGCTGCTTCCACGGCTACAACCGCTCCGGCCTCGTCGTCGCCCAGTGCCTCGTCGGCCGCGGCTCCACCCCCGCGCAGGCGGTCGGCCTCATCCGGAGCAGGCGCTCCCGCTGGGCCCTGCACAACCGGCTCTTCACCGACTACCTGGACACCGGGCTGGATACCGCGGCCCTGCTCACCGGCCTCGACCCACTCCCGTAGCGCTGTCGGAGCGCGCGCCCGCAGGGGCCGAAGTACGGTGATGCCGAAGTCGCCGTACGAGGACGCCCGGCCTGCCGTGGCCCGCGCACGGCCCCACCGGCCGCACCCCCGCCGCACCCCCGCGAGGAGCCCATGTCCGACGCCGTGACCGTGCAGGCCACCGACCCGGACGCCGACGCGCTCGACGCCCTGTGCCGGGAACTGGCCGAGGCCGCCGACGCCGTGGGCGAAGCCGCCCGCTACGCCTCCGGGCTCGCCCTCGGCGCCCGGCTGCCCGTCGCCGCCCTCGTCGGGCGGGGCAGCCGCCGGCGCCGGGCCTGGCGGACCCTGCTGCGCACCCTCACCGACCCGGCGGGCCTCGGCTGGGCCCCGCGCGGGCGGGGCGTGGCCCGGGCCGGGTGGCTGGCCGGCATCCTGGCGCGCCGGGAGAGCCTCGCGGTGACCACCGCCGTCTGCGGGCTGAAGGCGCGGATCCGCGTGGCGGGCGCGGGCCGGCCCGACCTGCTCGCGGACCCCGACTGCGCGGCCGTCCTTGCGGCGGTGGCGCAGGACCGGCAGGACGAGGCGGCCCGCGCCTTCCGCAGCATCCTGCGCGAGCGGGGACCGGCGGAGGCCTTCACCCTGCTGGCGCCCGCCTTCGCCGACATCCTGGCGTGGCAGGCCCTGACCGACGAGAACCCCTTCAACGACCATGCGGGCTGGCAGGTCGCCACCGGCCGCGCGCAGAGTGCCGATCCGCTGTTCGGCCTCGGCGCCGCCCTGTGCGCCTTCTTCTCCCGCGAGCCCCGCTCGCACCCCGGACCGGCTCCCGCGGCGGATCCCGGGCCCCGGCGGCCGGGGGCGCCCGACACCACCGGCACCCTCGCCGGGTACGTACGCAACACGGGCCGCCCCGGAGCGGCGGACACCCTGCTGCTCCAGCGGGTGGCGGTCCCCGGGGGCGGCTGCCGGTACGTGCTCCAGCTGGCCGACCGGCAGCTTCCGGCGGCCCGGGAGGTGGCCCGGGTCCTGCGCGCGCTGGTCCCCTCGGGCTGCGAACTCGTCCTGGTCGGCCGCGGGGCAGGCGCCGTCACCGCCATGGACCTGGCCGCCGACCGGGACTTCACCGCCGTCTACGCGGTCAGCCACCTGTTCGCCGTCGGCGCCCCGGCCGACGCCCGCACTCCCGCCGACCCCCGCACCCGGGTCCACGCCCTGTCCCCGTCGGCCCGCGCCTGCGGGCCCGGCGACGGCGCCGGGGCGGGCGCGGCCGTCGCCGGGCGGGTCACCGCCGGCCTGCTGCTCCCGCTCGGCGAGGACGGCCGCCCGCAGACCACGAACCCCTGGAGCCACCCGTGAGCGACACCCCGCGGCTGTCCCCGCCCGGCCCGTCCGGCCCGTCGGACGGGCTGCGCAGCCACTGCGCCGCCCTGCGCTCGCACGCCCGCCGGCTCCGGGCCGAAGCCGCCGCACTGGACTGGCGCGGACCCCAGGCCGACGCCTTCCGCGCCGAGGTCACCGTCCTCGCGGACCGCTGCTCCCGGGCCGCGGACGGGTTCGCGCTCGCCGCCGCCCAGCTCGACGGGGTGCACGGCGGTGTCACAGCACGAGTGACAGCAGCAGGACGAAGCCGAGGCCCGTCACCGAGATGATGGTCTCCATCACCGACCAGGTCTTGACGGTCTGGCCGACGCTCATCCCGAAGTACTCCTTCACCAGCCAGAACCCGGCGTCGTTGACGTGGCTGAAGAACAGCGAGCCGCAGCCGATCGCCAGCACCAGCAGGGCGGTCTCCGTCGTGGACATGCCCGCCGCGAGCGGGGTCACCAGCCCGGCCGCCGAAATGGTGGCGACCGTCGCCGAGCCCGTGGCCAGCCGGATCGCCACCGCGATCAGCCAGGCCAGCAGCAGGGCGGGGATGGCCCAGCTCTCGGACAGGTCCAGGATCATCTGGCCGACGCCCGCGTCGATCAGGGTCTGCTTGAAGCCGCCGCCGGCCCCCACGATCAGCAGGATCCCGGCGATCGGCGCGAGGGACTTCTCCACCGTCGACGACAGCCGGGCCCGGGTGAACCCGGCCGCCCGGCCGAGGGTGAACATGCCCACCAGCACGGCGGCCAGCAGGGCGATCAGCGGGGAGCCGGCGACGTCGGTGACCTTCTGCACCCCGTTGGCGGGGTCGTTGACGACGATGTCGACCAGGGCCTTGACCAGCATCAGGGCCACCGGCAGCAGCACGGTGAAGACGGTGGCGCCGAACCGGGGCCGGTGCTCCACCCCGGCCGAAGGGCGCTGCGGGACCATGTGCTCGGGCGCCGGTATGTCCACCCAGCGGGCCGCGTAACGGGCGAACAGCGGCCCGGCGATGATCACGGTCGGGATCGCGACGAGCACGCCGAGCGCCAGCGTGACCCCGAGGTTGGCGTGCAGGGCGTCGATGGCGACCAGCGGGCCGGGGTGCGGCGGGATCAGTCCGTGCATCACCGACAGACCGGCCAGCGCCGGGATCCCGATGCGCATCAGCGAGTACCCGCCCCGCTGGGCGACGAGCAGCACCACCGGGATCAGCAGCACGATGCCGACCTCGAAGAACAGCGGCAGCCCGATCACGGAGGCGATCAGCACCATGGCCCACGGCATGGCCCGGCCCTTGGCGCGGGCCAGGATCGTGTCCACGATCTCGTCGGCGCCGCCGGAGTCCGCCAGCAGCTTGCCGAGGATCGCGCCGAGCGCGATCAGGACGCCCACGCCCGCGACCGTGGCTCCGAGGCCGGTGGTGAAGCTGGCGATCGTCTTGTTCAGCGGGGCGCCCGCGAAGGACCCGAGGGCCAGCGAACCGACCGTCAGGGCCAGGAAGGCGTGCATCTTGAGGCGGGTGATGAGCAGGACGATGACGGCGATGCCCAGCAGGACCGCGAGGCCCAACTGGACGTTTCCGGCCGAGGTGATGGGTGCGGGTGCGGCCGCCGCCGCCAGTGTCTCGACGCTGAGACCGGTCACGGTGGGTTCCTGACTGTTGGGGAGGGGTGGGGGAGGGGGCCCGTCAGAGGCGGCGCAGGGCGGCCAGCGCCCGCCCGGTGATCTCCTCGGGGGATCCGGCGACGTCGACGGCGACACCGCGCTCGTCCGCCCGCAGCGGTTCGAGGGTCGCGAACTGGGAGTCCAGCAGGGTGGCGGGCATGAAATGGCCGGTGCGTCCGGCCATCCGTTCCCCGATCAGGGCCCGGTCGCCGGTGAGGTGGACGAACACCGCCCCCGGGGCGGCGGCGCGCAACCGGTCGCGGTAGGCGTGCTTGAGGCAGGACGCGGCGACCACGCCGCCGCCCCGGCCGGCCCGCTCGCCGATCCACTCGCCGATGGCGTCCAGCCAGGGCCCGCGGTCCGCGTCGTCCAGCGGGGTGCCGGCCGACATCTTCGCGACGTTGGCCGCCGGGTGGAAGGCGTCGCCCTCCGCGTAGGGGAGGCCGAGGGCCTCCGCGAGCAGCCGCCCCACGGTCGTCTTGCCCGTGCCGGCCACGCCCATCACCACGATGACGCGCTGGGAGCTCACGTCGTACCTCGCTGTCCTCGTTGACATCGGCCCGGGACGGAGGGCCCGGGTGGCCCCCACTGAACCCCATTAAGTAGTACTTATTCAAGGGTCTCTCGGTAAAACATCACACCATTGGTTCGCCCGGCCGTCACCGTACGCTTACGCCATGACCACCGAAGGCAGTCCGGGCCCAGGACTCCACAGCCAGGTACTGGACACCCTCGGACTCGCCATCACGGCGGGCGAGGACCCGCCCGGCAGCGTGCTGCGCACCGACGAGATCGCCGCGCGCTTCGACGCCTCCCGCACCGTGGTCCGCGAGGTGGTCCGCGTCCTGGAGTCGATGCAGCTCGTCGAGTCCCGCCGCCGGGTCGGCGTCACCGTCCGCCCCGCCGAGGAATGGAACGTCTACGACCCGCGCGTCATCCGCTGGCGCCTCGCCGGCCCCGACCGGCCCCGCCAGCTGCGCTCCCTGACCGTCCTGCGCTCGGCGGTCGAGCCCGTCGCGGCCGGACTCGCGGCAGCCCGGGCCACCGCCGAGCAGTGCGCCGAGCTCACCGAGGCGGCCCTCGGCATGGTCCGCACCTCGCGGGGCCACCAGCTGGAGGGCTACCTCCACCACGACGTCGCCTTCCACCGCACCGTGCTGAACGCCTCCGGCAACGAGATGTTCGCCCGCCTGGGGGACGTCGTCGCCGAAGTCCTCACCGGCCGCACCCAGCACTCCGTGATGTTCCCCGACCCCGACCCGGCCGCCGTCACCCTCCACGTCCGGGTCGCCGAGGCGGTCCGCGAAGGCGACGCCGCCGCGGCCGAGGCCCTGACCCGGCAGATCGCCCTGGGCGCCCTGGAAGAGCTCGACGTCCTCGCCCCCTGACCCGGCGGAACCCCGCCGCGGCCCGGGCCGTCCGGTGCGCGGACCCCGGGCCGTGCGCCACACTGGGCGCGTGCGGGGACATGCCGAGGGCAACGAGGACGCGGCCGCCTCCTTCGTGGGACGGAACGCCGAACTGGCCGCGCTGCGGGCGGCCCTGACCCGGCGGCGGCTGGTCACCGTGACCGGACCGGGCGGCGTCGGCAAGACCCGGCTGGCCCGGCGGGCCCTGGCGGCGGACGCCGGACCGGCGACGGCCTTCCCCGACGGGATCCACTGGGCCGACCTCTCCCCGCTGCCCGGCGACCGGCTGCTGGTGGACACCGTCGCGGACGCGCTCGACCTCGACGACCACACCCCCCGCACCCTCGCCGAAGCCGTGCGCGCCTGGATCGGGCCGCGCCGGCTGCTCCTCGTACTGGACTCCTGCGAACACCTCGTGGCGCCCGTACGGGTCCTCGTACGGGACCTGCTGGACGCCGCCCCGCACCTCGTCGTGCTCCTGACCAGCCGCGAGCCCCTCGCGCTGGAGGCCGAGCACGTCCTGGAGCTCGGACCGGCGGGGGCCGACGACGCCCTCGCCCTCTTCACCGCGCGGGCCGACGCCGCCCGCCCCGGACCGGCGCCGGCCTGGACGCCCGGACGGCTGGCCGCCGCCCGGGCGGTCTGCGCCCGGCTGGAAGGCATCCCCCTCGCGCTGGAACTCGCCGCCGCGCAGTTGACGGACCACACCGTCGAGGAGCTCGCCGACCGGCTCGCCCGCCGGATCGGCCCGCTGTCCGGCGGGCCGCCCGCCGCCGCGGGGCCGTGGTACGGAGCCCCGGGCCACCGGCCGCCCCGCCACCGGGCCCTGCGCACCGCCATCGGCTGGAGCCACGAATGGTGCACCCCCCGGGAGCGCCTCCTGTGGTTGCGGCTCTCGGTCTTCGGCGGCACCTTCGACGCGGAGGCCGCCCGGGCCGTCTGCTGCGCGCCCCCGCTCGACGGAGCCGAGGTGGCACCGCTGCTCGCCTCGCTCGTCGCCAAGTCCGTCGTCCGCCGCACCCCCGACGGCGCCGGCCACCGGATGCTCGACACCATCCGCGAGTACGGGGCCATGTGGTGCGACGGCGTCGGCGAGGGCGACGCCCTGCGCACCCGGCACGCCGCCCACTTCCTGGAACTGGTGCGCGCCGCCGAGGCGGACTGGCCCGGCCCCGGCCAGCGCGCCGCCTACCGCAAGGTCGCCGCCGCATACGGGGACATCTGCGCGGCCCTCGACCACCTCCTGGCCACCGACCCCGACGCGGCCCTCGAACTCGCCGGCCGCGTCGGCTTCTTCTGGGCCTGCTGCGGCTGCCTGCACGTCGCCCGCTCCTACCTGGAACGGGCCCTGTCCGCGGCCCGTCCCGCCGAGGCGGACGCCCCCGGCCGGATGCGCGCCCTGTGGGCCCTCGGCGTGACCCTGCTCCTCCAGGGCGAGCACGAGGAGGCCCACCGGATCGCCGTGGCCTGCGAAGCCCTGGCCGCACGGCCCGGCGCCGGCCCGGAACCCGCCCTCGACGCCGCCTACCTGCTCGGCGTCAGCCACCTGCTGGCGGGCCGCCCGCTGGCCGCCCGGATGGTGGCGGACACCGCCCTGGAAGCCCTGACCGGCACGCCCTTCGACTCGGGACCCCGGCTGCGCTGCCACCTCGTACGGGTCTTCGCGCTGACCGGCAGCGGCCTGTTCGCCGACGCGCGCGAGGAGGCCGAGCGGCTGCGGGCCGGATGCGCGGCCCGGCAGGAGTACTGGACGCGGGCCTACGCCGACTACCAGCTGGCCCTGATCCGCCTGTTCGAGGGCCGCCCGGCCGACTCCGCCGAGCACGCCCGCGCGATGCTGGAGAGCAAACGGGAACTCGGCGACAGCTTCGGCACCGCCCTCGGCTTCGACCTGCTGGCCGCCGCCCGGGCCGCGAACGGCGACGGGGCGGGCGGCGCGCACGCGTACGGGGCGGGGCACGCCTTCTGGCAGGCGGTCGGCCACCCGCAGCGCGGTACGCCCGAACTGCGCTGCGTACGCGAGGAGTTCGAGCGCACGGCCCGCGCGGCCCTGGGGGCGCAGGCCTACGAGGCCGCCTTCGCCGAGGGCGTCCGGTACGGCCGGGAACTGCGCGGCCGCCCCCACCCCCGCTGACGGCGGCCCCGCCCGCCGGGCGGCGGCCCTGCCTAGCCCCGCGCGCCGATCACCCCGGCCAGGACCGCCTGGTCGGCGTCCGGCAGCCGGCGCTCGGCGTGCAGCATGCGCAGGGCGCCGGTGAGCCGCTCCCGGTCCTCGGGGCGCCCGAGGTCGGTGAGGTACGGGGGCAGCAGCAGGGCAAGGGAGGCCAGGTCCGCGCGGGCGGCGAGCCGTTCCAGCAGCGGGGCCAGCGGGTCCGGGGCGCCCGGCCCGGGGGCGGTGGCGCGCAGCCCCTCCGCGATGCGCAGCCGCAGCCAGTCCGCGTACCCGCCCGGGGCCAGCCCGTCCAGGTGCCCGGCGGCCGCCTCGAAGTGGGCCCGCGCCTCGGCCGGGTCGCCGAGTTCCAGGTGGGCGCGGCCCAGGGCGCCGTGCAGGGAGGGGTAGAAGGGACGCACCCGCTCGTCGCCCACCCGGTCCGCGAGGTCGAGACAGGTGCGGTTCCAGCGCAGGGTCTCCTCGGGGGTGGGCTGGTGGCGGGCCAGGTAGTGCGCGGCCACGCAGGCCTCGTAGTCGTCGCGGGCGGCGTCCCAGGCCCGCCCGAAGAGGGTGCGGGCCTCGGCGGCGCGCCCTCCGGCCTCGGCGGCCATGCCTTCCGCGCAGAGGCGTACGACGGTGTTGCGGGGGTCCATCGGGGTTCCTGTCGTCGGGGTTCAGGGGGTGGGGAGGGCGACCTGCATGACGAGGGTGGTGAAGCTGCCCTGGTCGGCGGAGCGGACGAGCGCGGGGCGGGGCGCGGCCGGGATCTCCAGCAGGACGTCCGGTCCCACGCTCGCCTCCAGCGCGCCCGCCAGCACCGCGGGGTCGAAGGCGGCCCGCACCGGCGCGGACAGCGCGCACACGGCCTGCAGTTCGCTCCCGGCCACCCGCAGCCGGTCGGGCCCCAGCTCCAGGGCCACGGAGTCCTCCTCACCGCACGCGGTCAGTACGGCGAGCAGCGCGGCCCGGTCCACCACGACCCGGTGCACGGGCACGGGCGCGGCCTCCAGGGCGGCGAGCATCTCCCGGTAGGCGGGGTAGGTGCCGCCGGCCACCGGCAGCTCGCGCGACCCGCCCGGGTGGCGGACGGTCAGGGGCTCGCCGGGCGCCCCCGCCGTCAGGGTGACCTCGGCCGCCCGGGCCGCCCACGCCCCCAGCTCGACCAGGGCCCCGGCCTCGACCGGCAGCCGCCCGGGCGGACCGCTCACGGCGGTGGGGCGCAGGGTGCGCAGCGAGAGCCGGTAGCGGTCGGTGGCGACGAAGCGGACCTCGTCCTCGTCGAACTCCACCAGCACGCAGCCCAGTACGGGGTACTGCGGATCGCGCCCGGCCGCCGGCGCCACCTGCCGGACGGCGCTCGCCAGCTCCGGCCCCCCGAGGGTGAGCGTGCTGCGGCGGGGCTCCGCCGGGAGGGTGTCCAGGACGGCCCGGACCGCCGCGTCGGCGGCCCGCCCGGACTCCCGGACCGTCCGGCGGTGGCGCTCCAGCACCTGCCGGGCCCGCTCGGGCGGCCCGTCCAGGACGCTGACCACGTCGGGCAGGGCCAGGCCCGCCTCGCGCAGTCCGCGCAGCAGCGCGGCCCGGTCCCGCTGGGACTCGGCGTAGTACCGGTAACCGGTGGCCGGATCGACGTGGGCGGGGAGCAGCACGCGGCAGTCGTCGTAGAAGCGCAGGGCACTGGGAGCGAGCCCGACGAGGCGGCCGAAGGCACTGATGCCCATCAGTTCAGGGGTGGCGTCCATGGCCCCGATGATCGGCCCTCATCCCACTCGAAGGTCAAACGCGCGGGCGGCCGGAGCGGAGCCGGGGCGTCCGCCCGGCCGGGGCACGCGCGCACGCCCCGAACCCGACCGGAAGGCGCCCGGCCGCGCCCGACGGACGACCCGGCTCCGCCCCGGCCGCCCGCCACCATGGGAGAAGAGGGCCGGAAGCGGCTTGTTCGGGGTGTGCGGGCGGTGCGATCCTTCCGCCATGTCGCTCACGCAACGGCCGGACTACGGGGCGGTCCTCTCGGAGGTGAGGGAAGTGCGGCGGGCCGGGATCGTCCGACTGCGTGAGCTCAGCCTGCCTGTGCTCGCCGGCCTGTCGGGCGGTCCGGGGGAGGGGGGCCCCGGAGAGCCGCACTTCCCCGCCATCGAGGGCCTGCTGCGCAGCGCCGTCTCCGCGATGGGAGCCGGGACGCTCCAGGAGGCCGCCGAATACAGCCTCGGTCTCGCGCGCGGAACCCGCGACTGGCCCCCGGCCGACCGGCGCAGGCGGGCCGCCCAGGTGTACGGGGTGAGCGTCGAGCGGTTCCGCAAGCACCAGGAGCTGATGGTCCTCGGTCAGGTCGCCGAACAGCTCGTCCGGCAGGCCGTCGCGGCGGCCACGGCCGGGACGCCGGCCGCGCGGGACGGGGCGGAGGCCGGCCCGGCGTCCGGACCGGGGCGCCCGGCGGTCCGGCTGGCGCCCAGCCACCGGCGGATCCCCGTCCGGGCGGGCGGCCGCGAGCACGTCCTGACCCTCCACGTGCACGCCGTCGACCTGCTGCGCGACATCGACGTGGTGGTCTCCCCGTCGAACACGTACTTCACCCTCCCCGCCCCCTACAAGTCCTCGGTGGCCGCCTCCCTGCGCCGGGCCGGAGCGGTACGGGATCCGGCCGGGCGGGTCGTCGAGGACCGGATCGGCGACGGACTGCGCGCCTGGACCGACCGGTTCGCCCCGCGGGGCCTGCCCGTCGCCCCCGGCACCGTGGCCGTGACCGGGGCGGGCGCACTGGAGGGGCAGGGGATCCGCCGCATCCACCACGCCGCGGTGGCCGTCCCCCGCCCCGGCACCAACGACTACGACGTCCAGCCCGCGGACATCACCCGTGCCGTAACCCGCGTCTTCGCCCTGCTGGCGGACGCCGTCGCGGGGCCACCGGCGTCCGTCTGCCTGCCGCTCCTGGGCGCCGGACGCGGCGGCATCGACCCCGCCGAAAGCCTCGCCGCACTCTGGGCGGCCGTCGAGGCCGAGCTGGCCCGCGGCGGCCGCTGGAACATCCACCTCCTGGTTCGCAGGCCCGAACGCGCCTTGTTGGTCGAGGAGTTACTCGGCCCGGGCGCGCCCGGAGCCGGCCCGGACCGGCCCGCCCGGAACGGACCCCCGACATGAGCGACCCCCGCACCCGACTGGCCGCCGCGGCCGCCGCGTGGCAAGAACTGCGGCCCCTCCTGGACCCCGGAGCCCTGGACCGGCTCGCCCTGCTGCTCGCCGAGGCACGCCGCTCCACCGGCGGGGCCGCCGAGCGGGCCGTGCTCCTCGCGGCCCGGCTGCTGGGCGAGGAGCTCCCCGGCCGGTTCCCCGGCGACAGCCGCCTCACCGCCGCACCGCAGGCCCCCGCCGAAGGGCACCTCGGCTTCTTCGCGGACGACCTGGCCGTCCTCGTCCTCGACGGTCACCACATGGTCGGCCCCGTCCTCGGCGAAGTCCGCGACCGGCTGCTCGCCGCCCCCTCGCTCGGCGACGCGCAGGTCCTGGAGGGCGGTTGCGACCCGTACGCCCCGGGCCTGATCCGGCTCCGCGCGGCGGGCGGCCTGATCCGCCTGCCCGCCTTCCAGTTCACCGCCGACGGCGCCGTCCGCGAACGGGTCCGCGCCGTCAACCTGGTGCTGGGCGCGGACGCCGACCCCTGGGGAGCCGCCGACTGGTGGCTGTCCCCGAACGCCTGGCTGGCCGCGGTGCCCGCCGCCCTGCTCGCCACCGAGGGCGAACGGGGCCTCCTCGCCGCCGCCCGGTACCTGACCGAAGGAGAGTAGCCCGTGCCCAACTACCGGCCCCCCGCCGCACCGGAGGGCACCCCCGCCAAGGCGTCCCTGCCGGCCGGGACCGCGCTGTACCGGGTGCACTCCGCGCGCCGCGCCGCGGGCTCTTTCAATCCCGTCCCCTCCCACTGCCTCTACGGCGGCGGCCGTTTCGACGCCACCTCCTGCGACCCGTACGGCTACCTGTACGCCGGGCTCACCCCCGCCGCGGCCGTCAGCGAGACCGTGCTGCACTCCCTGCCCTTCGACCCGGCCGGCGGCGCCCGCCTCGTCCCCCGGGCCGCGGTCACCGGCCGCCGCCTCTCGGCGCTGCGCCTGACGGAGTCCGTGGACGTGGTCGCCCTGGTCACCGGCCCGGACCTGGCCGCCGTCCACCAGGACGGCTGGCTCGTACAGGCGGAGGCCCGCGACTACCCGTACACCAGGGACTGGGCGCACTGGATACGCGGCCACACCGACCCCTGGGCACAGGGCTTCCTGTGGTCCTCCAAGCGGGAGCCGGGCGAACGCGCCCTGATCCTGTTCGCCGACCGCTGCCCGGCCGGCCTGCTGGCCGCCACCGGGGAGGCCCCCGTCGACTTCGCCACCCCCGAAGGGCGCGGGGTCCTCGACGAGATCCTCCTGCCCTACCGCGCGCGCCTCGCACCCTGAGCCCCGGGAGTCCCCGTGACCTCTTCCGCCGACCAGCTGCGCGCCGAACGCGAAGCGGCCATGGACGCCCTGGCCGCGCTCCCGGCCGCGGACCCCGGCGCCGCGGAACTGTGCGGGCGGGCCGGGGAGCTGAGCTACCGGCTGTACACCGAACGGGGAGATCCGGAGGACGGCGAACTCGCCGCCGAGGCCTTCGCCCACGCCTTCCGCCGCCCTGGCGAGGGACCGCCCTGGCCGCTGTGGCGGATCATGTACGGGCACCTGCTGGCCCTGCGCCACGACGAACAGCCCGGCCCCGAACTGGCGGAGCGGGCCCGCACCCTGATCGCCGCGGGCCTGGCCGGACTCCCCGGAGCGCGGCAGGGTTCGCCGCCCGCGGTGCTCGCCCGGTGGCTGCTCGCCTTCTTCACCAAACTCCGGGCCGAAGCCGCCCCCGAGGACCCAGCCCTCCTCGACGAGGCCCTGAGCGCCGGACGCGCCGCACTCGACGACACCGACGGCCAGGACGCCGACCTGCTGGAGGCGCTCGGCTTCCTGTGGCAGCGGCACGGCGACCTGACCTGCGAGGCCGCCTCCTACGAGCGGTCCGCCCGCGCCTACGCCACGGTGCTGGACGGCGCCGCTCCCGGCCGGGACCTGCCGCTGGTACGCCAGTCCCGCGGGGCGTCCCTGATCTTCCAGGGCTACCAGGCGGGGGACCGGGCCCTCCTGGAGGAGGGGCGGCGCGAGACCCTACGCGCCCTCGCCGAGGCGGGGGACGGCACGCGGTGGGCACAGGAAGCCCGGCTGCGCGTGGCCCTGGCCCGCGCCATGATCGCCGGTACCTGGGCGGACGAGGCGCAGGGCGAGCGGGCCGAGGCGGAACTGGCCGCACTGCTCACCACCGACGCCGCGAGGGACGCACTGCCCTGGCCCTGGCTCGACGTGTTCGGCCGGTTCCTGGCCGTCAGGTTCCACCAGAACAGGGACCTGGAGGTGAACGACCTGGCCATCGCCCTGCTCACCCGGGCCCTGGACCGGCGGCAGGAGGCCCGGACCTCGCTCACCCCCGCGGCGCTGGCCCTCGCGACCGCCCAGCACCTGCGCTACGAGAGGGACCAGGACCCGGGGCGGCTGACCGCCCTGGAGGGGGCCGCGCAGCTGGCGCTGGAAGGGGACGAGCTGCCCGCCGAGGTCCGCGACCTCCTCCTCCTGATGCTCTCCGAGGCGCAGGACCGGCTGGGCCCGTCCCACCCGCGGACGGTTCCGGCGGGGGAGATCACGCGCGTCTACCGCGACTTCCAGCAGCGCGTCGTCGACGGCGCCGCGATGGACTTCGGCTTCGTCGACCCCTACGCCGAGGACTCCGGCGCCCCGGGGTCCTGGGAACGACGCTTCTCCGAGGTGTTCGACAGGTGGCGGGGTTCGGAGCCCGGGCCCGGACGGGCCGAGACGGCGGCGCACCTGCTCGTGCTCCTGCCCGTCGTGGATCCGAACGGCGAACGGGCCGGAGAGGAACGCGAGGCGGAGCTGACCGCAGCCGTCCGCGCGCACGCGGACCTGACCCCCGCATGGCGCGGCGTCGGCTACGCGGTCCTCGGCAACTTCCGCTTTTCCCAGGGCGTCCTGCGCAATCTCCCCGACCGCTACGCCGAGGCGGTGGAGTTCTTCGCGGAGGCCGTCGCGGCGGGCAACGACAACCCCTGGGTGCCCTACGCCGCCACCGTGGCGGCCGGCATGCTCGCGCAACTGCGCGGGATCACCGGTGATTCGGCGCTCGGGTCCGAGGAGTGGGAACGGCTGCGCGCCGCCCTGGTCACCTCCCCCCAGGTGGACCGCATGCTGCGCCTCCACCAGGCCATGGGGCGGACCATCCTGGCCGCCAAGCGCGGCGACCTCGCCGACGCGGACCGGCAACTGGCCGAAGTGACCGCCGCCGTGGCCGAGTGGCCGGCCGGGGAGCCCTCCTGGGCCGAGGCCTGGGGCTCGCTGGAGACGGCCCGGATGGCCCGGCAGGACGTCGCGGCCCGCGCCGGAGCCCGGCAGCTGCCGCCGCCCGCCGGGCGCCCCTCCGGCCGGGACCTGCGCCGCATCGCCGCGGGACTGCCCGCCCGGCACCGGGCCGCCGTGCTCGGCTCCATCGCGCTCGCCTGGTCCCGTGACGCCCTGCTCGACTCCGACGTGCCGCGCATCCGGGAGTGCCTCGCCCTGGCCGAGGAGGCGATCTCCCTGACGGAGCCGGGCGGCGAATCCTGGATCAGGCTCACCTCCTACGCCGGCACCACGTACGCCGCCCTGGCCGCGGCGAACGACTTCCCGCACTCGGCGGAGCGGGCCCGCGACCTGGAGCGGGCCATCACCCTGACCGCAGGCGCGACCGACGCCATGGGCGGCCCCGCGCACCGGCTGTGGGCCCTCTCGGCACAGCCCCTCGGCCGCGCCCTGCGAGACCGGGGCGGCATCGCCCGCCGCGACCGCGAGCGGGGACGCCGGCTCGGGCTGGAGGCCATGCGGGGCTTCGTGTGGTCCGCGCTCCTGCAGTCCGGGACCCAGGACGTCGCCGAGTCCGCCCGGCTGGCCACCGAGGTCTCCGAGGAGGTCATCGCCTGGTGCCTGGCCGACCGGGTGCCCCGCGAAGCCGTCCAGGCCCTCGACGCCTGCCGCGGGCTGGTCCTGCACACGGCCACCACCACCCGCTCGGTCCCCGAACTCCTCACCGCGGCGGGGCACGAGCGGCTGGCCGACGAGTGGCGGGCGGCGGGCGCCGACCCCGACGAGGTGCCCGGCGAGCTGCGCCGCCGCGTCGTGCTCGCCCTCGACGAGGGCGGCGCCCTGCTCCTCGACCCGCCCGCGCCCGAGGAGATCGGGGCGGCCCTGCGCGCCCAGCACAAGGACGCCCTCGTCTACCTGGTGCCCGCCACCGCCCACTGCCCGGGCGCCGCCGTCGTGGTCACCGCCACCGGCGAGGTGCACGACGTACCGCTGCCCGACCTGCGCGCGGACGCGCCCGCGCTGCGCGCCTACCACCCGCAGGAGGGGCGGGCGCCCAGGGACCTCGTGCCCGCCCTCGGCCCCCGCCCCGCCCGGCCGGCCGGGGCGCCGCCGCTGCGCGAACAGCTCGACCGGCTCTGCTCCTGGGCCTGGCGGGCCGCGCTGCGCCCGCTCCTGGGGACCTTCCAGGTCCCCGACCGGCCGGGCCGGGTGCCGCGGCTGGTCCTCGTACCCATGGGCGTGCTGGGCCTCGTCCCCTGGCACGCGGCCTTCACCGAGGGCGCGTCGGGCCGTCGTTACGCGCTCCAGGAGGCGGAGATCTCCTACGCCGCCTCCGCCCGGCTGCTCTGCGAGGTCGCGGCCCGCCCGGCCGTCCCGCACACCGGCACCGCGCTGATCGTCGGCAATCCCACCGGCGACCTGCCGTACGCCGGAGAGGAGGCGGACGCCGTCCGGAGCGCGTTCTACCCCGACGCCGCCTACCTGGGCGTGCGCACCGGGGACGGCACGCCCGGCCAGGTCGCCGACTGGCTGCGCGAGCACGCCGACGGGGGCGCGGTCCTGCACCTGGCCTGCCACGGCACGGTGGAGGAGAACCGCCCGCGCAGCGCCTACCTCTCCCTGCGGGACGGAGTGCTGACCGCCGAGGAACTCTCCGGGGCCACCCACGGGCCGCTGGGTCTCGTCGTGCTCGCCGCCTGCCGCAGCCAGGTCTCCGGGCGCGGGCACAACGAGGCCTACAGCCTCTCCTCGGCCTTCCTCGTGGCCGGCACCCGCTCGGTGATCGGCTCGCTGTGGCCGGTGCCGGACGACGCGACCTCCCTGCTGATGTTCCTCACCCACCACTACCTTCGCCGCGAACAGGAGCCGCCCGCACGGGCCCTGCGCCGGGCCCAGCTGTGGATGCTGGACCCGGCGCGGACCGCCCCCGCCGCGATGCCGCCCGCGCTCGCCGCCCGGCTCGCCGTCCTCGACCCGCACGACCTCAGCGCCTGGGCCGGGTTCACGCACCTGGGGCAGTGAGGTGCGCGGGCGCGCCCGGCCCGGGCACCACCGTCCGCAGGGCCACGGTGCTCGCCGTCCACCGCCCCGGACCGGCGGGCAGCGCGCGCACCAGGTCCCGGTCCCCGGAAGCCCCCGGCGGGCCGGTCAGCCGCAGCAGGCCGTCACCGGGCGGGCGCCGGACCGTGCCCGGGCGCCCCTGCCAGGGGTCCCAGGCGCTCAGGTGGAACGGCACGGTGTTCAGCTCCCCCTCCGCCACCACCAGCGTCAGCCAGTCCCGTACCGAGGCACCCGGGCGCACCGGCCGCACGGCGGGCAGTTCCATGCGCAGCGGCTCCCCGTCCAGGGCGTGGCCGGTCATCCCCGGACCGATGAACTCGCCGGGGAAGAGGGCCGAGCCCGCGCCGAAACGGTCGTCGAGGTTCAGCAGCACGCACCACAGCGGCCTGGGGCCGGTGTTGCGCAGCCGTACGGTGATCCACGGCGCGCGCGGGCCGTCGTAGGCGAGGACGATCTCCCCCTGCGCGTCGGGCCGCAGCGGCTCGCCGTCCCGGCCGTCACCGGGCAGCACCTCGATCCGTACGCGCCCGCTCAGCGGGGACAGGCCCGCGCTGAGGCCGCGGATCCGGTGCCAGTGCGTCAGCCGGGTCAGGCAGTCGCCGAGCCGCTGCGCGTCGGCCCGGCCGGCCAGCGGCAGCGGATCCACGTACGGGGACCCGTCGCGCCGCAGTACGCGGGCCCGCCCGCCCCGGACCACGACGCGGAACAGCAGCTCCGCCCCGGCCTCCTGCGCCGAACCGGCCTCGACCTCCCGCAGCAGGGGCGAGGCGGGCAGCGCGACCGGGGCCCCGTCGAGGACCACCGCCGCCGGGGCCAGGGCCAGCGCCGACAGGGCGACGGCGTGCACGGAACCCGGCTCCGGACTCCACCCCACCGGCTCGGCCAGCGAGCGGTCCGCCCGGACCGCCGTGACCCGCACGGGTCCCCCGGCCGCCGTGAACTCCGTCCCCGCCTCACCGGTCAAGCCGTGCACCCGGCCGCAGTCCACCTCCCAGCCGTCCTGGCCCTGCCGCAGCAGGTACGCGCTCGGCGCCCGCGCCGCCCCGCCCAGCGGCGGCCGGTCCGCGAGGTCGCCCGGCCCGGCCGGGAACAGCACCGGCTGCTGATGCGGCGCCAGCCGCCGCACCCCGGCGTCCGCCTCGGCGAGCAGCTCCCGGGCGGTGGCCGCCGGCCCGGCCCGGCGCAGCGCACGGGTCAGCGCGTACGAGAACACGCCGTAGGTGCGCGAACCGCCCGGCCCCTCGACGGGCCGCTCGAAGGCGGCCTGGTCGAGTCGGCTCGCCGCCAGCAGCAGGTGCCGGGGCCGGGTGTCCGGCCCCACCGCGTCCCGGGTCACGGCGACCGGCGGCGGCCCGGTCAGGGGCGGCGCCCCGCGGGGGACCAGCCCGTCCCGGCTGGCGCCGCCCGAGAAGCAGCAGTCGAGCACGGCCACCACCGCGCCGCCGCCCGTCGCGGCCCCGTCGAGCAGCGCCCCCAGCCGCTTGTCGGGCAGTGGCCCGTCCGCGCAGACCAGTGCCTGGCAGCGGCCCGTGGGCTCGGTGAGCCGATCCAGCTCGGTGCGCGCCGCGTACTGCGTGCCGTGTCCCGAGAACCACAACAGCGCGGTGTCCTCGGGGCCGGCCTGGGCCAAGTGACCGCGGATCCCGGCCTCCACGGCGCCGGCCGTGGCCTCCCCGTCGGTCAGCGTCAGCGCGTCGACCCGCCCGGGTGCGGCCGCCTCCAGCGCGGCGCGGGCTTCCGCGACGTCGTTCAGACACCCGCGCAGATCGGCCAGGACCAGGCCGCGGTACTCGTTGATGCCCACGAGCAGGGCGTACACCTTCCCCATGGCCCCAGTGTGCTCCCCGGCGCCGGGCGGCCACTGGCCGGAATCCGGTCGCATCACGGTCGCTTGCGGGGCGCGTGTGGCTCGATTCCCTTTTGTGGTCGCATGATTGACGGAACGTCATTAATCTGCGTGCTCCACTCGTGATTCCGGGGGAGACCATGGGGGACACCGAGCATCCGCGCCGGCTCGTACGACCGGCGCCGGACGGCCCGCAGCACACCACCGCGCCGTCCGCGGCCGGCGCGGGCGCCCGCGGTCCACTCGCCGACCGGCTGCGGGAGCGGCCGCACGACCTGCTCGAAGCGGTCGCCCGGCTGGACGCGGGCCTGGACCCGGTGGCCGGACGCCGGCTCGCCGACCGGATCCGCGAGCAGTACACGGCCGAGTACGGCGGCGCGCCCGTCGGCTTCCTCGCCGTCTGCCACCTCGGCCCGCCGTACGTGGACCACGTCCTCGACCTCGACGGGGCCATCGTGCGCCACTACGCGCCGGGCGAGACGCTGCCCCCGCCCTACGGGGCCGCCCGGATGCTGGTGCGCCATCCGCACTACGCCTGCGTGGAGGTGTACTCGGACGGACTCCTGCTGCCCGTCCTCGTCACCGGAGCGGTGGTGCGCCCCGCCCCGCCGCGCCGGGGAGGTGCGGCATGAGCGCCCTGGACGCCGCGCTGTCGGCGCAGGTCGCCTCCGTCAACCGGCTCGTCGGCCAGGTGGCGGGACAGGTGGACCGGCTCTCCGGCCAGGTCGCCTCGGTCCACGCGAACCAGCACCAGACCCGCACCGAACTCCAGCAGCTGCGCGACGAGTTCCGCGCCTTCGCCATGCAGGCCCGGCTCGCCGCCGCGCTCCAGCGCGCGGAGACCCGCGTCGGGGTCATCCAGGACCGGCTGGACCACGAGTTCGGCCACCACAAGGTCGTCCGGCGCACCGCCGTCGGCATGCTCCAGGCCTTCGACACCGGCCTCGTCTCCGAGGAAGCCGTCCGCGCGGTCGGCGACCAGCTGATGCTCCAGACCCCCCGGTACTGGCTCGCGCCCGCACTGGTCGCCCTGGCCGCCTGGTCGGCCGACGACCAGGCCCTGTGCGCCCGCGCCGTGCAGGAGGCCTTCCGCCGCGCCCCGGACCGGACCTCGCTGCTCTTCGCCCTCGTCCTGCGCCGCCAGGGCCGGCACGCCGAGTCCGCGCGCTGGCTGCGCCACTACCTGCTGGCCCAGGATCCGGCCGCGCTCGGGCGCGAGTTCGCCGTCATCCTGGAGTCCGTCGCCCAGGGCGCCTTCGGCGCGGCCGGCCGCGCCATGCTGCGCGAGGCCCTCGAACGCTGGCACGGCCTGCTCGGCGCGGACACCGGCGCCCAGAACACCCAGATCGAACGCTGGGGGGCCGAACTGCGCTCCCTGTGCCCGGTCGTGGACGGCGCCGAGTTCCCGTACCTGCGCGCCGTCTCCCCCCAGTGGCCGCAGCTCGCCGGGGTGCTGTCCGGTGCCCGCGGCCAGCAGGCGGTGCTCGACAAGTACACGGCCATCACGAACCTGGAGCCCGCCCCCACCCAGCGGCTGGAGGACGCCGTCGACGACATCCTCGACCGGCTCGTCAGCGAGTACGACGACGAGGAACTGCCCCTGCGCCGCGACCTGGCCTACCAGGAGGCGGTCATCACCCACGACGGGGACACCGCCCGGGCGCGGACCGACACCGAGGCCGACGCCTCCTCCTACGACGAGTCCCTCGACTACCTCACCGTCCAGAGCACCGCCGCCCTCAACCCGGCCGCGATCGGCACCTCCGAAGCCACCCGCCGGCTCGCCGTCGCCGCCTGCCGGGACTGGTTCCACCACGCCCACCAGGGGTTCGGCCGCGACTACCGGGCCGTCGTCCCCCAGGACGTGCGGGCCCGCTTCGGGGCCGCCTACCCGGTCGGCGCGCAGCGCTTCACCCTGCCCGCCTGGGAGGGCTCCTACCAGAAGCCGCTGCCCGAGCTGGAGCGGGAGCTCGGGGAGCACTGGGACCGGCACACCGCCCCGTTCGTCGCCTCCCTCGGCTACAAGTACACCCCGGCCGTGGCGCTGGCCGTCCTCGTCTGCCTGGTCGCCCTGTTCCTCGGCGGCGGCGGCGGAGGCCCGGCCGGAGCCGTCATGGCCGTCCTGATCGTCGGCGGCATCGCCTGGCTGATCATCCGCGGCCTGGCCGGCCAGTGCCGCCGCGCCCAGGACTCCGCCCGGCAGATCCTCGACCGGGCCAAACGCGCCGCCCTGGAGCAACTGGTGGGCGCCCGGGCGGACCTGACCGCCTGGCAGCACGCCTACGAGGACGCCGACGCCGTCGAGGCCCGGGTGGCGGACCTCATCGCCTCGCTGGACACCGGGACCGAGGGGAACTCCCCGTTCTCCGGCCGCACCGTCACCCCGGAAGGGCCGCGCACATGAGCACACCCGCACCCGACGGGGACGCCCCCGCACGCCGCCGGCTGTGGGCCGCGGGCAACGGCCCGGCCGAGGAGCGCAGCACCGCCCGGCTGCGCCGGCTCGTCGAGGGGCTGCCCGACTGGTCCCCGCTGCCCCCCGGCGAACAGCTCGTGCGCCGGCCCGGCGCCCGGACCGAAGAGCCGTGACCGTGCACGGCATGTGGGGACACGGCGGCGCTTACCAGACCTGGACCCAGTTCCTGCGGGACTGGGCCGGGAACGGCGCCGGCGCCACGACCGAAGCCGCCGCCCGGCTCCCGGCGCTGCGGCCCGAGGACTACCCGCCGCACACCTGGGCCCGTTTCGCGGAGCAGCTCACCACCGCCCTCGACCTGCGGCTGCGGGCCTGGGGCCGGTCGCTGAACGCGGCCCTGGCCGCGGCCCGCGACGAGTTCGACGTGGGCCGGGCCCTGGTCCAGGCCCGCACCGGCCTGGACGCGGTGCGGGCCCTCGCCGCCCACCCGGGACTGCCGGACGCCCTGCGCGAGCAGGTGTCGGAGCTCGTCGAAAAACACGTCCGCACCTTCCGGAACCAGTTGGAGGACCAACTGGACCGCGAGGCGCGCGCCGGCGCCGACCCGGGCGTGATCGAGGCGCGCCGCCGCACCGTGCGCGAGAACCCGCTGACCACCCCCGGCCGGGGAGGGGACGAACCCGCGGGGCAGCCGCGGTCCGGCCGCCGCCGCCCGGGCGCCCGGCGCCGCGACGACCCGGACGGTCCGGGCCCCGACGGTACGGGCCCGGACCGGCCGGCACGGGCCGAGGGCTGGGCGTACGACCCGGCGGCCCCCGCCCGCCGCCGCATCATCACCGACTGACGGAGATCACCACCCCATGCCCAACTACGCGGAATGCCAGCGCGATCTCGACAGTTACATCTCCGCCCGGGTGCCGGTCATCTGCGTGCGCACCATCGAGCAGCAGCGCGCGCTGCGCCTGGTGCGCAACGCCGGCACGCAGCCCCGCCGCGCCACCATGCCGTTCTGGATCTACACCCGGGCCACGGGGCTGCGCGACCTGCGCACCAACTCCGCGGTCCTGGAGGACCGGTCACTGACCGGGGCCATGGAGTTCGCGGCCGCCCAGTTCACCTCCCGCCCCAACGCCACCCTGGTCCTGGTCGAACCCGACGGACTGGACGCCGACACGCCCCTGAGCCGCCACGTGGCCGAACTCGCCCGGCTCGCCGACTCGAACATGGGCGGCCTCGTCCTGATCACCGACAGCCCGGTGTGGAGCGGCCTCCAGCGCCTCGGCATGAGCCTCCAGCTGGACCCGCCCGACGCGGACGAGATGCAGGCCACCCTGGCCGCCTTCCTCGACGACCACCGGGGCCACATCCCCATCGCCTGGGACGCCCAGGACACCCGTCGGGCCGCCGAGTTCCTCGTCGGGGTCACCGAGGGGGAGGCCATCAACCTGATGGCGACGATCGCGACCAAGGGCGCGGTGGAGGCGGGCGACGTGGTGGCCCTGGCCCAGGCCAAGGACCGGATCTTCAACGACCTCGCCGGACTGGAGAAGATGCCCGTCAGGTCCGGCGAGCACACGGTCGGCGGTCTGAGCAACCTCCGCTCGTGGCTGGAACGCCGGGGCCGGCTCCTCCAGGCCGATCTGCGCGACACCGCCCTGCGGCCCCCGCGCGGGGTGCTGCTGGCCGGCGTCCCGGGCTGCGGCAAGTCGCTCTCGGCGAAGGCCGTCGCCGCGCAGTGGCAACTGCCCCTGTACCGCCTGGACATGGCCTCCATCCACGGGAAGTACCTCGGGGAGTCGGAGGGGCGACTGCGCGAGGCGCTGGAGTCCGCCGACCGGCTGGCCCCCTGCGTCCTGTGGATCGACGAGATCGAGAAGGGGCTGGCGGGGGCGGACGACGGCACCGGGGTTCCGCAGCGCGTCATCGGACACTTCCTCTTCTGGCTCCAGGAGTCGCGCTCCCGCGCCTTCGTCGTCGCCACCGCCAACAACGTCCGCTCACTGCCGCCGGAGCTGCTGCGCAAGGGCCGCTTCGACGAGCTGTTCTTCGTCGACCTGCCCGACGCGGGGGACCGCGAGGAGATCATCGGGATCTACTATCGCCGCTATCTGAAGACCGATCCCGGTCCCGAGCTGCTCGCCCGGCTGGTCGACCTGTCGGAGGGGTTCGCGGGCTCCGACATCGAAGCGGCGCTGAACGACGTCGGAGCCGAGGTGTTCCTCGGCGGCGGCACGGAACAGGTCCGGCCCGACTTCGTCCTGGACACCTTCGCCAACACGGTCCCGCTCAGCCGCAGCAATCCGGAGCAGATCGAGGAGATCCGGGCCTGGGGCCGCGAACGGGCCGTACCCGCCGGACGGTTCGCGGCTACCACGACCCAGGGTCCCTCCGGACAGACCCGCCGGATCGTCTTCCTGGACGACTGAGGAATCAGCCGGTGCCCGCCGGCGGGCGGGGGGTGGTCTGCTGGACGGCCCAGCCGTTGCCGTCGGGGTCGCAGAAGTACACGAACGACCCCCACGGCATGTCCTGCACCTCCGTCACCTCCACGCCCCGCCCGCGCAGGTCCGCGTACGCCTCCTCGATGTCGGTGACGACCACCTGGAGGTTGTCCAGCGATCCCGGGATCATCCGGGTCAGGCCCTTGCCGATGGCGATCGAGCAGGCCGATCCGGGCGGGGTCAGCTGGACGAAGCGGATCTCCTCGCTGACGGTGACGTCGTGGTCGGCGTGGAAGCCGAGCCGTTCGTAGAAGGCCTTCGCGCGGTCGACGTCGGTGACCGGGACGGCGACCAGTTCGAGCTTGACGTCCATGACGGGCTCCCCTCGCTGGCGGGACGGCCCGGCGCCGGGACGGCGCGCGGGTCCTCGGGCATCATGCGCCCGACGCGGCCGCCGCGCCGTCCCGGGCGGGTCCGGGGCCGTGCGTGTCGCGGGCGGCGAACTGGGTCCGGTACAGCTCCTCGTACCGGCCGCCCGCCGCGAGCAGCTCGGGGTGGGTGCCGCGTTCCACGATCCGGCCCTCCTCCAGGACCAGGATCTGATCGGCGGCCTGCACCGTCGACAGCCGGTGCGCGATCACCACGGCGGTCCGGCCCGCCAGGGCCTCGGCCAGGGCCTCCTGGACGGCGGCCTCGGAGGTGGAGTCCAGGTGGGCGGTGGCCTCGTCGAGGATCACCACGCGCTGGCGGGCGAGCAGCAGCCGGGCGATGGTCAGCCGCTGGCGTTCGCCGCCCGAGAGCCGGTAGCCGCGCTCGCCGACCACCGTGTCCAGCCCGTCGGGCAGCGAGGCGACGAGCCCGTCCAGGCGGGAGCGGCGCAGGGCCTCCCAGATCTCCTCCTCGCCCGCGCCGGGGCGGGCCAGCAGCAGGTTGGCCCGGACCGACTCGTGGAAGAGGTGCCCGTCCTGGGTGACCATGCCGAGGGTCTCGCGGATCGAGTCCGCGGTGAGGTCGCGCACGTCGGTCCCGCCCAGGCGCACGGTCCCCGCGTCCGCGTCGTACAGCCGGGGCAGCAGTTGGGCGATGGTCGACTTCCCGGCGCCGGAGGAACCGACCAGGGCGACCATCTGGCCCGGTTCGGCCCGGAAGGACACCTCGTGCAGGACCTGCGCGCCACCCCGGACGTCGAGGGTGGCGACCTCCTCCAGCGACGCCAGCGAGACCTTGTCGGCGGCGGGGTAGCCGAAGGAGACCCGGTCGAACTCCACCGCCACCGGCCCCTCGGGCACCCGGCGGGCGTCCGGCTTCTCGGCGATCAGCGGCCGGAGGTCCAGGATCTCGAAGACCCGCTCGAAGCTGACCATGGCGCTCATCACCTCGACCCGGGCCCCCGCCAGTGCGGTCAGCGGGGCGTACAGCCGGGTCAGCAGCAGGGCGAGCGCCACGACGGAACCCGCCTCCAGCGTCCCGCGCAGGGCGAAGTGGCCGCCCAGCCCGTAGACCAGGGCCAGGGCCAGCGCGGAGACCAGGGTGAGGGCCGTGATGAAGGCCGACTGGGCCATCGCCGTACGGATCCCGATGTCGCGCACCCGGGCCGCGCGGGCGGCGAACTCGGCCGACTCGTCGGCGGGCCGCCCGAACAGCTTGACCAGCGTGGCGCCGGGGGCGGAGAAACGTTCGGTCATCTGGGTGCCCATCGCGGCGTTCAGCGCCGACGCCTCCCGCTGCATCCCCGCCATCCTGGCGCCCATCCGGCGGGCCGGCAGCACGAACACCGGCAGCAGCACCAGGGCCAGCAGGGTGATCTGCCAGGAGATGGTGAGCATCACCCCGAGCGTCAGCAGCAGCGTCACGGTGTTGGACACCACCCCCGACAGGGTGTTGCTGAAGGCCCGCTGCGCCCCGATCACGTCGTTGTTGAGGCGGCTGACGAGCGCTCCCGTCCGGGTCCGGGTGAAGAAGGCCACCGGCATCCGCTGGACGTGGTCGAAGACCGCCGTCCGCAGGTCCAGGATCAGCCCCTCACCGAGGGTGGAGGACAGCTTGCGGGTCAGCAGGCCGAGGCCCGCGTCGGCGACCGCGATCACGGCGATGAGCAGCGCGAGCCGGGTGACGGTCCCGTCGTCGCCGCCCCGGACGATCGCGTCCACGATCCGGCTGGCCAGCAACGGCGTGGCCACCGCGAGGAGCGCGCCCACCACGCTGAGGACCAGGAAGAGGGTGAGGCCGCGGCGGTGCGGCCGGGCGAAGGCGGCGATCCGGCGCAGGCTCGCTCGCGAGAGGGGGCGCCGGTCCTGCTGGGCGTTGATCGCACTGTGCAGCGAGTGCCAGGCGGTGACTTCCATGTCCATGCGGCCCACGCTAGGACCTCAACCGGACTCCAGGTCAAGCAACCCCCGGCCGATCGCCCGCACGGGAAGCCAACTCCACCGTAGGTCAAGGTTGTTCCCAGTCCGCCTGCCCGGCCGCCGTCCGCTGGCATCATCGGGGAATGACGCAGGCACCGCCCTCCGCCCGCCCGGAACGACCCGACGTCGACACCGTCCTGGAACGCTTCGAGCGGCTGGCCCGCGACGCTCCCGGAGCCCCCGCCGTCCTCCACGGCTCCGCGGAACCGTCCGGCGGGAGTCCCGGCGGGAGTCCCGGCGCGACTCCCGGCGGGACTCGCGGCCGTGATCCCGAGGGCGGCCCCGGCCGAGACGGCCCGGCGTACGGGCTCCGCTCCCACGGCGCCCTGACCCACGGCCCGCTCTCCTACGGCGAACTCGACGCCCGGGCCAACCGGCTGGCCCATCACCTGCTCGACGGGGCCATGCCACCCGGCGGCCTCGTGGCCATCGGCCTCCCCGCCGCCCGGCCCGAACTCCTCGTCTGCGTCCTCGCCGCCCTCAAGGCCGGCGGGACGTACGCCCTCGTCGACGCCACCGCCCCGCGCACCGGACGCCGCCAGCTCGCCGCCCTGCCCCCGTACGTCCTGCTCACCGACGCCGCCCACCAGGTCGGCCTCGACGTGCCCGAGCGGCAGGCCGTCGTCCGCCTCGGCGCCGAGGCCGCCCGGATCGCCGGCCGGCCCGCCACCGCCCCCGCCCGCCCGCCCGGAGCCCGCGACGCCGCCGTGCTGTTCACCGGCGCAGCCGACCCGCGCCCCGTCCGCGTCGGCCACGCGCTGCTCCTCGCCGCGTACACCGCCTGGGCCGAGCTGGCCCGGCTGACACCGGCCGACCGCCACCTGTTCACCTGCGGCCCCGACGTCACCGCCTTCGCCGCGGGCTGGACCCGGGCCCTGTGCTCCGGCGGCGCCCTCGTCCTGCCGCCCGGCCGGCCCGACGACGGCCCCCGGCACCTCCTCGACGCCGCCCGCGAGGCACGGGTCACCGTCCTGCACACCGACCCGGCGACCGCCGCCGCCCTGCTGCTCCCCGGGGCGAGCGCCGCACCCCCGGTCCCCGCCCCGCGCCGGACCCCCGCACCGGACCTCGCCACCCTGAGGCTGCTCACCGTCACCGGCGACCGGCTCTACCTCGACGAACACAGCGCCCTCCAGGACCGGTTGCGCCCCGGCGCCCGGGTCCTGAACGTCTGGGCCCCCACCGAAACCGCGGGCGCCGGCACCTCCTTCGAACTCCCTCAGCTCCAGGGCCCGCTGGACGACCCCGAACGGATCTCCCTGCTCGGCGCCCCCTTCCCCGGCTTCCGCGCGGACCCGCGCGACGGGGAACTCCACCTCACCCCGCCCGGCGGCGCCGCCGTCCCCACCGGCGACCAGGCCGTCCTGCGCCCCGACGGGCTGCTGGAGTTCGGCGGGCGGCTGCGCGACCGGATCACCCTCGACGACGGCACCGGCCTGGACCCGTACACCCTCGAATCCGAGATCCGCACCCACCCGGCCTTCGGCGCGGCCGTCGTCGCCCGGGTCACATCCGGCTCCCGCTCCCGGCTCGTCGCCTACGTCTGCCCGCCCACCGCCGACCCGCTGTGGCGGGCAGCCGGACCGGGCGCCCCGCCGGAGGTGCTGCGCGCGCACCTGGCGGGGAAGGCGGCCCCCGACGCGGCCCCGCGCCACGTCGTCCGGCTGCGCGCCCTGCCGCGCACCCGGGCCGGCCAGGAGGACCGGGCGGCGCTCCCGCGGCCCCCGGAGCAGGAACCGCCCGCCCCGGCCGCGGCCCGGCGCGTCGGCAAGGGCGCCCCCGCCCCGGCGGAGCCGATGCCGCGCGGCTGCGCCGCGGGGTGCGCCGCCGTGCCGCTGTTCGCGGCCGCCATGGTGCTCACCCCGGTGTTGTGGCCCGGCTCCACCGACCTCACCGGGGTGCCCGGCCCGTGGGCGTTCCTCTTCTTCGTCCTCTACGTGTGCGAGAGCGCCGCCTTCGCCGCCGGCGTGCTGTTCCTGTTCGGCGGCCGGGCGCGGATGGCCGGCCAGGGGCGCGGCCGGGCCCTGACCACGGCCGCCCACCTGTCGGTGGCGTACCTGCTGATCGCCTGGTGGCCGCAGGACAACCTCTACCGACTGGCGGCCCGGCACGACTGGCCCCGCCAGGCCGCCCTCGTCTACGCCTTCAACGTCCCCCTGATGTGCGCGGGCCTGATCGTGGCCTGCTACCTGCTCCGCACGCCCCGCTCACCCTTCGACTTCGACGACTGAGGCCCGCCCGCACCGGTGAGGTCCACGGGGTCTGCGGGGTCCGCGAGGTCTCCGAAGTCCGTGCCGGCCGCCCGCGCCCCCGCCCGGACCAGCGCCTCGGCCGCGTCCAGCTCCCGCGCCCCGCGCGCGGCCACCAGCACCCCGAGCCAGGGCGCCGGGTCGAAGGCCCCGGTGACGATGGCCGGGACGAACACCGCCCCCGCCGCGGCGCACGCCGCCGCCAGATCCGCGCACAGCTGGTCCAGCGGAGCCTCCGGCAGCCGGGCGCCGAGCTCCACCCGGTCCACGATCCGTACGAGGTGCCCCGCGCCCCGCAGCTCGTCCAGCCGGGCCGCCACCATGAACGCCGCGGACGGCCCGGTGAGCCGCAGGTTGACCTCGGTCGGCGCGAGCCGCCCCGCGCCGTCCGCGACGAAGTCCACGTCGAACCAGCCCCGGTGGCCCGCCGCCGCCAGCTCCCGCCCCACCGCCGCCCCGAAGGCCCGCAGCGGCCCGGCCAGCGCGGCGGGCACCACCCCCGGACCCACCGTCGCGCCCCGGTAGGCGCCGTCCGCCACCTCCATCACGGCCGCCCCGACCTCGTGGGGGCGGCCGTCCCCGGTCACGAACCCGTCGTAGGTCAGGTCGCGCGGGCCGTGCGCCGGATCCGGTACGTACTCCTCGACGAGCAGCGGCCCGCGCGGCAGCCCGCGCAGTACGGCCCGCGCCCCGCCCGCCGCCCGGACCCGCCCCGGCGGCAGCACGGTGGTGCCCGAACCCCCCACTCCGTACTCCGACTTGAGGACGGTCGCCAGCCCGGCCCGGGACCGTCGCGCCAGCAGCCGCCCGGCCGCCCGCCGGGTCGCCGCCCGCCACTGCCCGGGGAGCGTGATCCCCGGGTGCCCGCCCCGCGCGAGGATCCCGGCGAACAGCGCGTGCGCCGCCGACTTCGACTCGTAGCGCAGCTCGCGCGGCCGCCACGGCAGCCCGGCGAGGCGCCCGTACGGCCGCGTCCGCCCCCACGGGACGAGGGGCAGCCCGTACCCGGCGAGCCGCGCGGCCAGTTCCGGCCGGGCCAGCACCGCCTCGGACAGGCCCGGCGCCTGCTCGGCGAGCCCGTCGTGGACCTCCACCCCGGGCCCCCACTCCAATTGGCGCCCCACCAGCCGGATCCAGCCCGGCGGCACCGGCCGCGGCAGCACCAGCGCCGCCGGGCGGGGGCTGTAGAAGGCGGCGAGGCAGGCGTAGTCGTGGGCGGGCCGGTACGCGCGGTCCAGCGAGGCATCGGCGAACTGGGCGTTGAACTCGGCGACGTTGCCCACGTGCACCGCCGGGACCCCGCCCGTCCAGGCGTGCGCCCAGCCGGCCAGCGGGACCGGCGCCACCTCGAAGCGCACCAGCCCCGCCGGGCCCCCGGCCGCGGCGACCGCGCCCATCGCCCGGTAGAACCCCGCCGCGTACGGATCGGAGTCGATCAGCAGCCGCCGCACCCCGAGCGCGACGGCCCGGCGCAGGGCGTCCCGGTACAGCAGCCGCCCGATGCCCCGGCCGATGAGGGACGGCTCCACGAACAGCAGCCCGAGCCGGGCGACCGCGCCGCCCCCGTCGTCGGCGCCCGCGTCCGCAGCCGTGTCCGCCGGCTCCAGGGAGGCCAGACCGAGGACGCGGCCCTCGCCGTTTTCGGCCACCACGACCCGCCGGGACGCGAGTTCCCCGTCGCGCAGGGCCAGCTCCGGCGCGCATCCGGCCAGGAACTCCGCGTCGTACCCCCAGTACGCCTTGGACCGCATGACCAGCGCGGTCAGCGCCCGGGCCTCGCCGGGCCGCGCGGCCCTGATCTTTGCCATGTCCTGACCTCCCCATGGTCCGGCGCCGGGCCGTGCGATAGATTCGGCCTCCCCGACCCACGTGCTCGGCACATCCCCATCACATCCCCATCCCACCCACGCCCAGACAGGCTTCTCCATGAGCGACATCGTCAACGGACTTGGCCGTACGAGCGCGTACGGCGCCCTCGGCCTCGTACTGCTGATCCTCGGCATCGTCCTGGTGGACGTGCTGACGCCCGGGAAGCTTCCCCGGCAGATCTGGGAGGAGCGCAACCGCAACGCGGCGCTGCTGCTCAGCTCCGCGCTCCTCGGCATCGGCGGCATCGTCTTCACCTCGATCTGGACGACGTACGACGACTTCGGCAAGGGCCTGCTGTCCACCGCGGCGTTCGGGCTGCTGGGCCTGGTCCTGATGGCCGTCGCGTTCCTGGTGCTGGACCTGGTGACCCCGGGCAAGCTCGGCGCCATAGTGGTCGACCCCGAGCCGCACCCGGCCGTCTGGGTCACGGCCTCCTGCAACCTGGCGGTCGCCGCGATCGTGGCGGCTTCCATCGCCTGATCCCGGCCCGCACGCCCCGGCACGACGAGAGCGCCGCTCCCCCTCGGGAGCGGCGCTCTCGTCGTCGCCGGCGCCCCGGCCGCCCGCTACGCCAGCCCCAGGGCGAACACCGCGAACCCCGCCGCCAGCAGCCCCGCCACGGCCTTGCGCACCGCCGGAGTCGCACGGCCCTCCCGCGCGGGTGCCTCGAACCGGCGGGCGTAGCGAGCGATGCCGACCAGCAGCACGGCGAACACCGGCATCCACGCCATCCGCCCCAGGAGCCACACCAGGGTGTCGGGCGCCGTCGTCAGCCCGGTCACCGGGCCCGCGAACGAGGCGGGCACGGCCGCCGCCAGCATGGCGCTCTGGTGCCAGCACAGGATCGTCATCGCGCTCAGGTTGACCACCACCACCGGTGCCCACAGCGCCGGCCGCTCCAGCAGCCGGGCCAGCCGGTCCCGCAGCAGCACCGCCGCCCCCGACTGGGCCGCCGCCAGCGCCAGCACGAGCAGCGACGGCGGATGCGAGTTCGTCCGGGCCTCGCCCGGCACCCCGACCATGGACGCCGGGTAGTGGAACACCAGCAGCAGGGCCGCGAACAGCACGCCCCCGCCCACCAGCAGCAGCCAGGCCCCGCGCCGGCCGAGGCGCCGCTCGCCCCAGCTCACCCCGAGCTGGTACGCGAACATCCAGCCCGGCAGCACGTTCAGCACGGACAGCCAGGACGGCACCGCGTCCGCGAGCGGCCCGTAGCGAAGGAAGTCCACCACGGCGACGGAGACCAGCAGCGGCGCCGCAGCCCACCCGCCGAGCCGCCGGGCCGCCCGCACGCAGTACGGGGTCAGCGCCGTCACCACCGCGTACACCCCGACGAACCAGAGCGGCTGGATCACCAGCGTCGCCCCGGTCCGCAGCGTGGCCTCCGGCACCCCGGCCGCGTACAGCACCGGCACCGCCAGCGCCCACACCGCCGTCACCCCGAGCACCGGCCGCCCCAGCCGGACCATCCGGGCCGTGAGCCAGGCCGCGGTCGTGCCGGTGCGGCGGTGGAAGGAGAGCACCGAGGCGTAGCCGCCGACGAGGAAGAAGATGCCGAGCATCTGGAGCACCCAGCTGGCCGGAGCCAGGGCGCCGAACGCGGACAGCGGACTGGCGTTGTGCAGGGCGCCCTCCGGGTCGAGGGTGAACCCGCCGAGCAGCCAGTGCCCGGTCGGCACCGCCAGCAGCGCGAGCGCGCGCAGCCCGTCGACGGCCCGGTCGCGATGGGCGGGGGTCTTGCGGTCGACCGCCTCGACGGCCCTGCCGATCCGGCTGGTCGGGCTCATCGGACCGCGCCCTTCGCGATGGCGGTGAAGGCCGCCAGTGACCGGGTGCCGGGGGCGAAGTACCCGGTGTGGCCCCGCACGTCGTCGGCGGGGATCCGGCGGGCGCCGAAGGCCGGGGAGGTGGGGTCGGCGCCGTGCCCGATGCCGGCGAACTCGACGTTCGGTACGCGGGAGATCCAGTCCGAGGGCCCGCGGCCCGCCCAGACGCGGGCGCCCGTACGCAGGCCCGCCGCGCTGTCCGCGCGCATTCCGGGGGAGCCGAAGACCACGACGTCGGTGGCGTCGGTGTGCCGGGCCGCGAGCCCGCACACCACCGAGCCGTAGCTGTGGCAGAACAGCACCGGGTCGGGCGCCCCGACCGCGTCGAGTCCGGCCGTCAGGCGGGCCAGCCGCACGGCCCCCGCCTCCGCGAGCCGGCCGTCCGCGGCGTCCAGGCCGACCCCGACCGGCGTCGTGTACCCCGTCCACGCGATGACCGCCGTACCGGCGCCGGCCGCCGCCTCCAGCGCCCGGGCCATTCCGGCCGGGCCGGTGCCGGGCTTGCGGGGGGCGTCGTGGGAGCCGGCGTCGTTGTCGGACCCCGGGACGATCACCGACACGTGCGCCGCGTGCTCCAGGTCCCCGAACACCTCGGCGACCTGACCCCGCCCGCGCGGGTCGAAGGCCAGGATCTGCCGGCCCGGGGAAGCGAGGGAGGCGTACCGGGCCTCACCGGTGGCGAGCACCGCCAGCCGGTTGGCCTCGTAACGCAGCGCGGGCGGGGCCCCGTCGAGGTTGCCGGTCACCAGGGGGTGCCTGCGTACGAGTTCCCGCCGGGCGGTCTCGTCCAGCCCGGCGAAGAACCGCGCGACCTCGCCCGGCGCCGCGTCGGCGGGATCGGGCAGCGCCCGGCCCCCCACCGAGTCGGCCCGCCAGGCGGCGGCCCCCGGCGGCGGCCCGGTCACGGCCTGCTGGGCATCGCCGGAAGCCCATCCGGCGGTTCCCGCGACGACGCCCCCCGCGAGCACGACCGCGGCCATCGTCCTTCCGAAGCGGCGCATGCCCCTTCTCCTCTCCTCGTGACGAGGAGGAAGGTAGGAACACGGCACCCGCGACCACGTCCCACCGGGGAGCCAACCCGGAGGTCATACCCCAGTAGGGGGTGGAGGAGGCGCCGCGGCGTTCGGTGCCCCTAGCGCGGCGTCCCCGTGCTGCCGGATGCGGCGGCTTCAGCTCGGGGCGGGACAGCCGCTCGCAGGTGAGCGGGGCGCAGACCTCGAACGGACGGTCGCCGATCTCGCCCGTCAGGAGGACCTGGAGGTACTCCGGGCGGCCCGCTTCCTCGCGGCCCAGCAGGATCTCGACCGTGAGCCGCGTACCGTCCACGAGCCGGCGCGAGCCGCTCAGCACCGCGCCGTCGACGAGGAGGAACTCCTTCTCGTACCGGCCCTCGGGCGGGGGGTCCAGCAGCCGGCGCACGAGCGCGGCGGCGCGTGCCGCACCGCCGGGCAGGGGTGCGGGCCCGAGGAAGTACGCGTCGAAGCGCCAGGCGCCGTCCGGCTGCGGCCCCACCGCGAACCACAGCTCGTCGACGGGCTCGCCCGCGTAGTGGCTGCCGCGCCAGCCGAACCGGAATCCCGTCGCCTCGTTCCCGCCGGTCATCGTGGAGTGCTCCCTTCCCTCCGGGCCGGAGCGGGTGCCCCGGCCCCGCCCATGGTGCCCGTGCCGTCAGAGGGTGTGGACGCGCTGGGTGGTGAGTTCGTATCGGGCCGCCACCAGGGACAGGCGGCCCGCGGTGATGCGGGGGGTCAGGGCGGGGTCCGCCGCGAGGCGGGTGCGGACGCGGCGGGCGTGGGTGGTGATGGCCGCGTCCACCCGGGCGGGGCCCGACAGGCCGTGGTCGATGGCCGGGTGGATCTGCTCCGCCAGGTACTGCATGTGCCCCGGCAGTTCCTCGCCCTCCTCGTCGGCGGCGACGGCGGCCGTGACGGCCCCGCACGACTGGTGCGCCAGGACCACCACCAGCGGGATGCCCAGTTCGAGCACCCCGAAGGTGACGCCCGCCAGGACCGCCTCGTCCAGCACGGAGCCCGCCGACCGTACGGTCAGCAGGTCGCCCAGCCCCTGGTCGAAGACCAGCTCGGGCGGAACCCGGGAGTCGATGCACCCCAGGACCACCGCGAACGGGTGCTGCCCCGCCACGAGCCGGCGCCGCACCGCGCGGGTGCGGTCGGGGTGGCTCTCGTGCAGGGTGCGCCAGCGGGCGTTGCCCCGTACGAGCTCGCGCAGCGCCGAGGCGGGGGAGGCGGGCCGCAGCGCCGCGGCACCGGGCCGGGCGGCCGGCGGCGCCGGGCGGGTGCCGGACACCAGCCCGGCCGCCACCGCCGCCGTGCCCGTCAGCGCGGCCCGTACGAGACGGCGCCGGCAGGGGAGGCCGGGGAGCTCGGAGGGCTCGGAGAGACCGCGATCATCAGTGGCCATATCGGGGCAAAATAGGGCAGTCCAATGGGGATGGCTGGTCGCCACCGCGCGCTTGGGCGGACCTTGACGAACTCTTGGACGGAGCTCAGCCCGTGTCGCCCGGCCGCACCAGCCCCGCCTCGTACGCGAAGATGACCGCCTGCGCCCGGTCGCGCAGGTCCAGCTTCCCCAGGACCCGCCCGATGTGGGTCTTCACCGTCTGCTCCGCCAGCACCAGGTGCGCGGCGATCTCCTGGTTCGACAGCCCCCGCGCGATCAGCTCCAGGACCTCCGTCTCCCGTGGCGTCAGCCCGTTCAGCCGCAACGCCGGATCCTTGCGCGGAGCGGGCCGCTGCCGCACGAAGTCCGCGATCAGCCGCCGCGTCACCGAAGGCGCCAGCAGCGCCTCGCCCGAGGCGACCACCCGGACCGCCGCGATCAGATCGGCCGGCGGGGCGTCCTTCAGCAGGAACCCGGACGCGCCCGCGCGCAGCGCCTCGTACACGTAGTCGTCGATGTCGAAGGTCGTCAGCATCAGCACCTTCGGCCGGTGCACCACCCCCGGCGGCGGATCGAGCAGCTCGCGCGCCGCCGAGAGCCCGTCCAGCTCGGGCATCCGTACGTCCATCAGCACCACGTCGGGGTGCACGGTGCGCGACACCCGCACCCCCTCCCGGCCGTCGGGAGCCTCGCCCACCACGTCGATGTCGGCCTGCGCCGACAGCAGGGCGGCGAACCCCGCCCGCACCATGGCCTGGTCGTCGACGATGATCACACGGATGGTCAACTCGGATCCTTGTCGGCGTCGCGGTCGGCGTCGGTCAGGGGCAGCCGCGCGGCGACCCGGAACCCGCCGTCGGGCAGCGGGCCGGTGTCCAGGCTCCCCCCGGTCAACCGTACGCGTTCGCGCATGCCCACCAGTCCGTGACCCGTGCCCGAGACCTCCAGCGGCACCACGGCGTCCCGCGCCGGGCCGTTGACCACCAGCACGAGCACGTCGCCGGTCCCCTCCGACCGGGTCACCGACACTCGGGTCCGCGCCCCCGGCGCGTGCCGCACCACGTTCGCCAGGGCCTCCTGGACGATCCGGTACGCCGACAGGTCCACCGCCGACGGCACGTCCTCGGACGCGCCCGACGCGAGGGACAGTTCCACCGGCTGCCCGGCCCGCACGGTGGCCTCCACCAGCTGCTGGATCCGGCCGATCCCCGGCTGCGGGGCCCGCTCGCCGCCCGCGCCGTTCCCGCCGTTCGTGCCGTCGCCGCGCAGCACCGTCAGCAGCCGCCGCATCTCGCCCAGCGACTCGCGCGCGGCGGCCGCGATCGCCGCGAACTCCTCCCGTACGGGCTCCTCCATGCTCGGCAGCCGGTACGGCGCCGAATCGGCCTGCACGGTGATCACCGACATGTGGTGGGCCACCACATCGTGCAACTCCCTCGCGATGCGCGCCCGTTCCTCCAGCAGGGTGCGCCGCGAGCGCTCCGCCTCGCTGATGCTCTCCTGCTCCGCGATCAGCTGCCGGGCATCCCCGAGCTGCCGCAGCGCACCCGTCAGGGCCAGCACCGCCCCGCTCAGGACGAACATCAGGGCGACGGTGTCCGTCACCCCGGCGGGCTTGAAGAAGCCCGTCACCACCCCGGCCGCGCCCGTCACCAGCCACACCCCCACCAGGGTCCGGACCGACTCGCGCAGCCCCAGGCAGACCATCAGGACCAGGTACCCGATGATCGCCATCGGAGTCCACGGCCAGGAGTGCCCGGCCAGCCGGTCGGCGTGCAGCAGCACCACGGCCCCGACGCAGTCCGCGGCCAGCACCATGCCCCAGGCGGGCAGCGGCCGCGTCACCGCCAGCAGCAGCGGCACCGTCTGCGCCACGCCCAGCGCTCCGGCCCAGCCGCCGCCCGCCGCGTAGTCGTTGGTCAGGACGGCGATGGTCACCGGCAGCAGCGACATCACGAAGACGGCGACGACGCCGAAGGGCAGCATCCGCTGCCAGCGCCGGGGCGCCCGCGCGAACAGCGCCTCGCCCGGCCGGGCGGGCGTCCTCAGCACGACCGCGAACCGGTCGAACGAACCGGTCCCGCGCATACGGAGCTCCTCGCGCCCGGCCCGCCCGCCCTCGCCGGGAGTGCCGCGAGGGGCCTTGAGGGGCCGGAACCGGGCCGGGATACGGACTTTGAGGCTCATGATCCCCCCAGCCTAGGGGCTGCCCGGGCCGCGGCGCCGATCCGCGGTCCGTTCCCCCGGCGGGCCCCGCTCGTTGACCCGGCATGGAGCTGCTGCCGACCATCGCGGCGCCGGGCGTCGGTGAACGGGCCGACGCCGCGGCCGATGCCGCCTGTCACCTCTACGACGCCGTCGTGCCCTGGAGCGGCGGCCGGCCCGGCGGCTGGAGCCGGACGGCCGCCGAGGACGCCGCCGAGACCATCGAGACCACGGCGCACGCCCTCGCGCACATCCACCCCCGCGCCGAGGTCATCCTGGCGCCCGTGCACGCGGCCCTCGCCGACCTGCGCCGTCAGCTCGAACTGGCCCCGGCCGACCCGCTGACCGCCGAGGGCGTGCCGCCGACCCCGCGCACGGTCGGCAACCCGCGCCGGACCCGGTGGGTGCGGGTGCTCACGCCGCCTTTGCCCCGGCAACTGCCGCCTGGTACAGCTTCCTGATCTCCGCCCCGAAGTAGGAGCTGTACGAGGTGTCGGCCGTCGGGCCACCCGTCTTCCAGCCGCCGATCACCCCGACCAGGTCCCCGGTCCGGGAGGCCTCGTCGTAGCGGGCGAGGAAGGGGCCGCCGCTGGTGCCGCCCGGGTACCCCGTGCAGTCGATCCGCAGGAACGAGCCCGGGCTCTTCGGGTCGGTGCTGGTGAACTTCGTCGTCCGGTTGACGCAGACGCGCGGACGGGCCGCCGACGCCGGGTGCCCGATCAGGGTCACCTTGGCGTGGGCGAACGTGGCCCCGGTGACGAGCCGGTTGCCGCCGACCGCCTTCTCCACCGGGATCCCCTCGGCGTTCGGGCCGACGGCCGCGAAGGCCACGTCCAGGGTGGCCGCCTTCTCCGCGCCCTGGGTCTTGTAGCGCTGGTCGATCCACACCGAGGCGTGCCCGGCGGAGTCGCGCAGCACCGGGAACATTCCGTACGGCCGGGGGCTCGACCGGGTGTACCGGGGGACGAAGGCCACCTGGCGGGTGTCCGACCCCAGCAGGCAGTGCCCGGCGCTGACGACGAGGTTGCGGCCCGGGGAGGAGACCACGCTGGCCGTGCAGAAGTAGGCGCCCGAGCCCTTCATGACGTACATCCGCCCGACGGCCGGGATCCCGTCGAAGTCCTGCCCGACGCCGGTCGTGGCGGGTACGGTCCCGGGCGCGCGGGTGGGGGCCGCGGGGGAGGGGACCGGCGCGGGGGGCGCCGGCGCCGTGGCCGGTGCGGAGGGACCGGGCGGCTCCGACGGGCCGGCCGGGCCGGCGGACGGGGCCACCGGGCTCGCGGGACCAGGCGGAGCCGGGGGGAGGGGGACGGCGGGACCGGAGGCGTCGGCGGGCTGCGGCGCCGGAGCCGGGCCGACGGCCCCGCCCGTGTCCGGGGCGGCCGGTGCCGGGTCGGCCGGTGCCGGGTCGGCCGGGGGAGCGGTGGTACCCGGTCCGGTACCGCCGCCCGGCGCCGGACCCGCGGGCGGCGCGGCAACGCCGGGGGCGGCCCCGGCCGGCGGCGGAGCGACGGCGGGGACCCCGTCCGCCGGGGCCGTGCCGGTCGCGGGGGCCGTCGCGCCGGGCCCGTCCGCCGGGAGCCCGGCCCCCGCCGCCGGGCCGCCCGCCGCCGGGCCGCCCGCCGCCGGGGCCGGGTCGGGGACGGGGAGGGCCGCGGCCATCCGTTCCGGCGTCCAGAAGGCGATGGCCTCCCGCGCGGTCCAACGGCTCTGCGCCGCCTGCGCGCTGTCCGTCCGGGTGACGGGCAGCGGCCCGCCCGGCAACACCAGGCTGGCCGCGGCCACGGCCGCCGCCACCGTCAACGTACGTCGCATGCATCGCTCCTGTGGGTGGGGGTCGGGACCGCGCTGGGGGAGCGGCGGCCGGGACGGCTCATACGGCCTGCGGGAAACGGAACAGCCGGTCCGGGTCGTACGTCCGCCGGACCGCCTCCAGCCGGGGGAGGTTCGAGCCGTAGTAGGCCGCGCGCCAGCCGGAGAGGGCCGGGTCGGCGTAGTTCTGGTACGCGCCGCCGCCCGCCCAGGGGCGCAGGTCCCGCCAGAGCCCGTCGAGCCAGGCCCGGTGCCGGGCCACTTCGGGACCGGGCGCGGACGGCGGCCAGTAGACGAGGTACTGGGCCAGGAAGGCGCTGTCGCGGTGGACGAACGCGGTCGCGGCGGCGGGCACCCGGTTCAGGGCGCCCCCGCACACCCCGTCGAACTGGACCACCCCCAGGCCCCCGCGCGGCGTCTCCCGCGCGTACCGCCGGACGGCTTCCAGGACGGTCGCGGCCGCCCGTTCCGTCAGCCCGGCCGCGCCCCAGAAGTCGCTGCGCGCGGCGTAGGAATCCCGCTGGAGGAGGCCCCGGGGGTCCCGTCCGGGCAGCCGGCCCGGCAGCCGGCACTCGGCGGGAGCACGTTCGAGGCAGCCCGCCAGGGCCCGCACGGTGTCGCCGTAGCTCCGGACGACGGTCCACTCGTCCCGGGGCTCACGGCCCACGAGGCGCGCGAGCCGCGCCAGTTCCCGCTCCAGCTCGGCGCGCCCGTCGAGGCACACGACCCGGACGGCCGGTACGGCGGCCGCCCCGGCGTCGCCCGCGGCCCCGGCGGTGAACTCCACCTGGCTCCAGAACGGCTCCGCCAGCCCGGCCAGCCAGCGCTGCCAGCCGCTCAGCACCGCCGGGGAGTCGGCTTCGGCCCAGTGCAGTTCGGCGAAGGCGGCGTCGGTCACCGGATGGGTGCGCAGCCGGAACTCGGTGACCACCCCGAAGTTGCCGCCGCCGCCCCCGCGCAGCGCCCAGTACAGCTCGGGGTCCCGGTCGGGGCCCGCCTCGCGCACCACCCCGTCCGGGGTCACGGCCCGCGCGGCGGAGAGCCGGTCGCAGGTGGCCCCGTAGGCCCGCGAGGACAGGCCCAGGCCACCCCCGAGGGCGAGCCCCGCGATGCCGACGGAGGGACACAGCCCGGCGGGTACGCCGAGCCCCCGCCCGGCCAGGGCCGCCTGCACGTCGCCGAGGCGGGCACCCGCGCCGACGCGCACCTCGTCCCCCTCGACCGTGACCGCGGCCATCGCCCCGGTGTCGACCACCAGCCCGCCGGCCACGGTGGACCATCCCGCGTAGCCGTGGCCGCCGCCGCGCGGCACCACCGCGGCGCCCGAGCGGCGGGCGAAGTCCAGGCAGACGGCGACGTCCCCGGCGTGGGCGGGGTAGGCCACGGCGCCGGGGGCGACGGAGTCGAAGCGGGGCTGGAACAGCTGCCGGGCCTCGGCGTAGTCCCCGTCGCCGGGCAGGACCACCCGGCCGTCCAGGGCGCGGCCGAGCGCCGCGAAGTCCGGGGCGCCCCGCGCGGCCCGCGCCCCCGCACCGGCGGCGGCCGTACCGGCGCTGCCCGTACCGGCGGCGGCCAGGACGGCGGCCGCGGTGCCCGTGAGGACCCGGCGGCGTGGGATGTTCATCCCACCTTCCTGCCACTGCCCGGCCCGATCGCGGCGAAGGCGGGCCCGCCGGGACCCGGTTGTCAGCCGAACAGATTACCCCTCGCGCTCACGTGCCCGGGGGCCCGCGTCCACCCGCCCGGCCGGCTCCGCCCTCACTCGGCCGGCGGCTTGCGGATCAGGAGCAGGCCCCGGGGGCCGCTCTCGTCCGCGCCGGGCCGTCGCACCAGCCGGCCCACCTCCGTCAGGCCCGCCCCGGCCAGCAGCCCGGCGAGGCGCGCGGGCGGGGTTCCGGTCTCGGGGCCGGACGGACGGCCGGGGCCGGGGGAGGGGTCCGGGGCGCTCCCCCCGTCACCGGCCTCGAAGGCGACCAGCGCGTAGCCGCCCGGGGCCAGCACCCGGGCGAACTCCGCGAAGACGGCGTCCGGTTCCTCCGGCGGCGGGTGTGCCACGGGATACCGGGCGACGACCCCGCCCAGTACCCCGTCCGCCGCGTCCACCGAGGTCGTGCGGCCCACCTCGAAGCGCAGCCCCGGGTAGCTGCGCCGGGCCGCGGCGACCATGGCCGGGGACAGGTCCACGCCGAAGGCCCGTATGCCGAGACCGTCCAGGTACGCCGTGGTGCGGCCCGGACCGCAGCCGAGGTCGGCGACCGCGCCGCCGCCGTGGGCGCGCACGCACTGGGCGAAGGCGCCCAGCATGGCCCGGTCCAAGGGGTCGGCGTCCAGGGCCCCCGTCGGCGGCCGGGCGGGGTCGGCGGCGGCGTCGTGGGACGCCCGTACGGCACTCGGGCGCGAGCTCTCTGTCATGCCCCTGAACAGTAGCCCGCCCGGCCGCCGCGCTCACCCCCCGTCCGGACCCGGGCGGGCCCGTTCCGCGCGCGTTCCCCGCCGCTTAGGCGCCGGTTCCCCACCCGTTCCGTCCCCGGCGGCCCTCGATCAGGCCCCGGCCAGCGGGGAGGGGAGCTCCGCCCACTGGTCGCCCGGCACTCCCGGGCTCAGCCGCATCAGCGTCAGCGCCTTCACCGGCAGCGGTCCGCCGCGCAGCAGTGCGGAGTCCGCGGTCGGGGCCAGGCCGTCCAGCGCGGCGGCCAGGGCCCGGCCGAACCCCTGCGACGAGCCCGCCGTCGAGGCGAGCGCCCCGGCCGCCAGGGAGCCGAAGAGCTTGCGCCGCAGCACGGTGACGTCGTCGGTGACGAGCCGCCCCGCCAGCGGCGGCACCGCCAGCCCGTGCCGGGCGAGCCGGGCGGGGCTGATCCGGATGTCGGCGAGATCGCGGTAGACCAGCCGCAGCGGGGCGCCGTCGGGCGCCAGCACCACCAGCAGGTTCTGGCCGTGCGCCTCCAGCGCCACGCCGAGGTCGAGCACCGTCAGGCACACCGACAGCGCCAGCCGGGCGAACGCGGCCTGCCAGGCGGCGGAGCGGGCCAGGGCGGTGCCCGCGAGCGCCGCCACCGGCACCACCCGCTCACCGGGCCCCGCGTACGCCTCCGGGGCCTCGCGCAGCACCGCCGCCAGGTCCGGGCCGTAGGCGGTGGCCGCGCCGAGGGTACGGGTGATGTGCAGCCGGCCGTCGAGGCGTTCGGTCAGCGCGTGGGCGAACGCGGAGACCACGGCCGCCGTTTCGACGGAGTACGCGGAGATGTCCCGGACGGAGGAGGTGAGCCGGGTGCTCAGGGCGGTCTTCACGTGGGGGCCGCCCGCCGCCGGCGCGAGCGTGCGCAGGGCCATCAGCGGATGCGCCGCGAAGGCGGCGGCGCGGACGTCCTCGCCCTTCAGGACGTGCTCCGCCTGCCACGGGTGCACCGGCACCAGGACCCGGTCCCCGTCGCGCAGGTGCTCCGGCCACTCCCCGGTGACCAGGCACTCCCGCGCCGGTACGGGGACCAGCCCGAGCTCGACCAGCGGCCGGTGCTCCGGCGCGTAGGCCAGCTGCTCCGCGACCGAGAAGCCGGGGCGCGAGCGGCAGTTGGGGTGGTAGGGATGGCCGTCGACCACCCGCTGCTCCCACTCCCAGCCGCTGCGCGGCTCCGCCTCCGCCTCCGGCCCGGCGGGCTGCCCGGCCCGGGACAGGGCCAGCGAGGCGGTGCTGTCGTCCAGCTCGGCGGCGAAGGCCGCCCCGTGCGGCACCCGCAGCGCCGCCACGAGCCGTGCGGCCTGCCGGTGGCTCCGCCCGTCGAGCCGCAGCGAGGTGACGCGGGCGTCGGTGGCGTACGGGTCCACGGGCGGCCCCTCCAGCCGTCCGCCGCCGGCCAGCCACAGGGTGAGCGAGTCCGGCCCGTGCTCCCGGCGCACCACCCACGGCAGCGGCTCGAAGGCCAGGCCCCGCCACAGCCGGCTCAGCACGGCGGCCCGCGCGCCGTCCAGCGAGGTCTCGTACGCGGACCCGAGCCCGGGCCGTACGCCGGCCAGTCCGGCGGCGACGGCCTCCTCGGCGGCGGTGGCGGCCGGGGCCGCCGGAGCGGGGCCGGGGCGGGGGCCGTGGGCGGGATCGGGGACGTGCGTGCTGCGGTCCAGGGTCCTGTTCCTCTCGCGTCGCTTCACCTGATGATCACGTCATCATCGCGGATACTGAAGATCACTGAAGATCACCGATCGAGCACCGATCGAGCACTGAAGATCGCCGAAGATCACGGCCGGTGGTCCCGCCCGTGGACCTCCGGCGCAGCACCGGATGGACCGAATGGAACCAGTGGACCTCACCTCCGCCGCCGACGCCCGCGCGGCCGCTCCGCTCCTGAACTGCCTGCTGCGGGAGGTGGCCGACGCCGAGGGCGGCGGCGTCCACCGGCTGCGCGGCAGCGGCCGGCTGCTGCGGGTGAGCGGCGGCCACCGGCCCGCGGGAGCGGCCCTGCGCACGGAGGCCGGCTGGCATCCGCTCAGCCACGCGGAACTGGTCAAGCTGACCTCCGACGAACTGCTGCGCTACACCGGCGTCGCCAACGACGAACTGCCCGCGGAGATCGCCGACAGCCGGCACACCGTGTCCGTGCTGCTGGCCGCGCGGGCCGCCGCCGAACCCCCGCCGGACCCGTACGTCCGCTCCGAACAGGCCCTGGTCACCGGCCATCCGTACCACCCCGCGCCCAAGGCCCGGGGCGGGGCGCCCGCCGCGAGCTGGCTGCCGTACGCCCCGGAGGCGTACGCCCGCTTCCCCCTCGTCGTCCTGGGCCTGCGCGAGGACCAGGTGGCCGAGGAGGGCGGCCCGGCCGCCGCCGACGCGCTCGACGCGCTGACCGCGGTCCTCGACGGCCCGCGCCCGCCGGCCGGGTACCGGGCCCTGCCCGCCCACCCCTGGCAGCTGGAACTGCTGGCCGGGCGCTCCGGGTTGCGCGAGGCCTTCGCCGACGGGCGGCTGCTGCGCCTCGGTCCGACCCGGCTGCCCGTCTGGCCCACCGCCTCCATCCGTACGGTGTACGCCCCCGGGGAGCGGACCGACCTGTTCGCGAAGTTCAGCCTCGACGTGCGGATCACCAACGACGTCCGCCGGCTGTGGCGCCACGACCTGCTGAAGCTGCGCCGTACGGACTCCGCCGTCGAGGAGGCCTTCGCCGGCCTCGGCCGCCGTACGGGCGCGAACGCGGTCTGGCTGCGCGACCGCGGCTACCGCACGGCCGCCTTCGCCTTCGAGGAGCTGGCCGTCCTGGTCCGCGACGGCCTGCGCACCCGGGTGGCCGCCGGCGCGACCCCGCTGCTGGCGGCCGCGCTCGCCGAGGACTTCCCCGGCAGCCCCCTCGCGGCCACGGCCGACCCGACCGGCTGGTGGCGGGCGTACCTCGGCCATGTCGTGCCTCCGGTCCTGGACGTGTTCGCCCGGCACGGGATCGTGCTGGAGGCCCACCTCCAGAACTGCCTGGTCGCGGTCGACGACCGGGGCGTGCCGGTGCAGGCCCTCTTCCGCGACGCGGAGGGCGTGAAACTCCGGCAGGACATGCCGCGTGCGCAGGCCTGGCAGCGGCTCGTGTACTGCCTGGTCGTCAACCACCTGGCGGAGGTGGCGGCGACCCTGGCCGAGCACCACCCGGAGCACGCCGGGGCGCTCTGGCCCGCCGTGCGGGACGAGTTGCGGCGCTACGACGCTGCGCACGGGCTGCCGGAGATCGCGGAGCTGCTGACCGCCCCCGCGCTCCCGGCCAAGACGAACCTGCTGCTGCGCTGGACCCGCGCGGACGGCGCCGACGCCCGGTACCTGCCGCTGCCCAACCCGCTGCGGGGGTAGCCGCCGCCCGCGCCGGGAGTGGGATTCGGCCAAGGTGGTCCGGGCGGGCGGAACCCCCGTACCGAAAGGTATAGACCAATGTTAGGTTGGTCGGGCAGACCGCGCAGTCCTTGACCACCCGTCAGAGGAGAAGCCATGCCCTCCCCTTCGCGGGGCGGCGGCCCGGCCGCCACGCCCAAGTACCAGCGGATCGCCGCAGCCCTGCGGGACGAACTCGACCGCGGCTCCGGCGGCCGGCTGCCGTCCGAACGCACCCTGGCCGCCCGTTACGGGGTCAACCGCCAGACCGTCCGCGCCGCCCTCCAGGAGCTGCGCGCCGACGGGCTGATCGTGACCGGGCGCCGCGGCACCCGGGCGGCGGCTCCGGCCGTCGGCGCACCGGCAGTCGGAGCAACGGCCGCCGGCCCCGCCGCCCGGGCGGCCGTCCCGCGCGGGGCGCCCGCACCGGCCGCGGCCACCGTGAACCGGCTCGCGCTGGTCACGGTGCCGCCCTCGCTGGCCGGGCTGCTCGGCATGAGCGGGGGCACGCGCACCCTGGTCCACCACCACCGCGTCCTCGGCCCGGGCGGCGAGACGCTCCAGCACGCCGTGACGTACTTCTGCCCGCGCACCGCGGCCAGGGCTCCGGAACTGGCGCCGTACCTCGACCGGCCGGCCGGGGTCCAGGGCGAGGACCTGCGTCCGCTGCACCGCTGGCTGGAGCGGGCCGCCGTCCGGGGCCGGACCTCCGAGACCATCACCATGACCCGGACCAGCCACCCGGCCTCCCCCTCCCCGGCCTGCGGCCTCTCCGTACGCCGCCTCCTGCACGACACCACCGGCCGGCCGGTCGCCGTCACGGACGTGGCCTTCCCGACCTGGGACCGGCTCACCTTCGACCGGCACCCGCAGGCGGCCGGCTTCCGCGTGAGCTGATCCGCGCCGCGCGAGTGAGGCCGGGTCAGGAAGGGGCCGGGTCAGGAAGAGGCCACCGCGGTACCGGCCGCGGGTCCGTCCGCCACCGGTCCGTCCACCGCGAGCGGAGCCGCGCCGGCGAGGCGCTCCGGCGCGGGGTCCGCGTCCGGTTCCGGGTCCGTGTCCCCGTCCGTGTCCGGGGCGTCGTCCCCCTCTCCCGCCGCCCTCGTGCGGGCGGGCTCCGGGTCCGCCGCGGGGACTCCGGTGAGCAGGGCGAGCAGGCCCGCCACTTGTACGCCGGCCTCCGCGGGGTGCTTGAAGACGGCGCCCGCCGAGATCTCGTACCGGTTGCGCCGGCCGTCCCGCACCCGCTGGAGGTAACCGTCGGACTCCAGGTCCGCCACGATCGTCTGCACGGTGCGCTCCGTGAGCGCGCACGCCAGGGCGACGTCCCGCAACCGCGCTGCCGGGTCCCGGGCGATGGTCACCAGGACGCGGGCGTGATTAGTCAGGAATGTCCAGTTTTGTCGACCTGTGATGCTGCCCATGTGTACATGATGCGTCACATGATTCATGTGATGCAAGACGCGAAATCAGTTTCCGGTAATTCTTGACGTACGAGCGAAAGAGGGCCAGCATCTACCGCAGTCAAGGTCCCGCGCCGCAAGCGACCAGCCCAAGGAGCGAACCCCCATGCCGGTACCCGCCACTTCCGCCCGCACCACCGCCACGCTCGACACGGACACCCTCACCACGGACTCCCGTGTCCCGGCATCCGCGGTCCCCGGCCCCCGCCGCACCGCCGACCTCGCCGAGGCAGCCGGTCTCCCCAGGATCGAGGAGCCCCGCGAGGTGGCCCCGGCGGACGCCCGCGAGCTGTCGAAGGCGTTCTTCAAGCGCCTGCGTGAACTCTCCGAAGGCACCCCGGAGTACCAGTACGTCCGCAACACCCTCATCGAGATGAACGCCTCACTCGTCCAGTACGCGGTGCGCCGCTTCCGGACCCGGGGTGAGAACGGCGACATCGAGGACATCGTCCAGGTGGGCACCATCGGTCTCATCAAGGCCATCGACCGGTTCGACCCGGCCCGCGAGAACGAGTTCTCCACCCTCGCCATGCCGTACATCACAGGTGAGATCAAGCGGCACTTCCGTGACACCACCTGGGCCGTCCGGGTCCCGCGCCGGCTCCAGGAGCTGCGCATAGACATCGCGAAGGCGAAGGAGGAGCTGACGGTCCGGCTGGACCGCTCGCCGACCGTCGCCGACCTCGCGGCGCACCTCGACCTCACCGACGAAGAGGTCATCGAGGGGCTCGTCGCCGCCAACGGCCACACCAGCGGCTCCCTGGACGCCCCGCAGAGCGATCACGGCGACGGTCCCACCGAAGGTCAGACCCTCGCCGACGTCATGGGTGAGGATGAGCCGGCGATGGAGCTGGTCGAGGACATCCAGACCCTGGCCCCGCTGCTGGAGCGGCTCAGCGAGCGCGAGCGCAGCATGCTGCGGATGCGCTTCGGCCAGGAGCTGACCCAGGCCCAGATCGGTGCCGCCCTCGGCATCTCCCAGATGCAGGTCTCCCGGCTCCTCACCCGGCTGCTGGGCCACCTGCGGGCCTCGATGCTGGACGACTCCGCGCCCGCCACGCCCGCCGCCGCCCGCCGCGCAGCGTGATCCGGGTCACTCCGCCGTTTGCCCGGGCGAAGTCCGGGCAAACGCGCGGCTGGAGCGGAACCACGCCCTCCGGTCCTTAGTGGCCGCGGGCGCGGACCGTGCGGGCCGACCCCGCCCCGCTCCCCGGCCGCCGCCGCCAGCGGTGCCCCGGACCCGGTACGACCCACGAGGTGCATGTGTCCACGCTCCAGGCCGAACACGTCTACAAGGTGTTCGGAAGACGACCCGACCGGCTGAAGGCAGCCGTCCGGTCCCTCGAACGGGGTGCCGACCGCGACGAGCTGCGTGCCGAGGGCACGACCGCCGCCGTGATCGACGCCACATTCCGCGTCGAGCCCGGCGAGATCTTCGTCGTCATGGGGCTGTCGGGCTCCGGCAAGTCCACCCTCCTGCGGATGCTCAACGGTCTGCTGGAACCCACGGCCGGACGCATCCTCTTCGACGGTGAGGACCTCACCGCCCTCGGAGCGCGTGAGATGCGCCACGTACGGTCCACCAAGATCTCCATGGTGTTCCAGCACTTCGCGCTGTTCCCGCACCGCGACGTGCTGGCGAACGCCGCCTACGGCCTGGAGGTCCAGGGCGTCCCCCGGGCCGAGCGCGAACGGCGCGCCGCCGAGGCGCTGGCGCTGTGCGGGCTCGGCGGCTGGGAGAAGTCCTGGCCCGACGAGCTGTCCGGCGGCATGCAGCAGCGCGTGGGCCTGGCCCGCGCCCTGGCCACCGACGCAGACCTGCTCCTGATGGACGAGTCCTTCAGTGCCCTGGACCCGCTGATCCGCCGCGACATGCAGGACCAGCTCCTGGAACTCCAGCGGACCCTGAAGAAGACCATCGTCTTCATCACCCACGACCTCAACGAGGCCATGCGCCTGGGCGACTCCATCGCCGTCATGCGCGACGGCCGCATCGTGCAGCAGGGCACCGCCGAGGACATCCTCACCCGCCCGGCCGACGACTACGTCGCCTCCTTCGTGCAGGACGTGGACCGCTCGCGCGTGCTCACCGCGGACGCCGTCATGGACGACGCCCCCGAGCCCGCGGACGGCTGCACCTGCCCCACCGTCAGCGCGGACACCCCGCTCGCCGACCTGTGCGCGGTCAGCGCCCGCGTCCCGCACGCGGTGAGCGTCACGGACGCGCGGGGGGCCGTGGTCGGCTCCGTCCCGCAGGACCGGCTCGTCGCCTTCATCGGTGACGAACAGCGGCCCCCGATGGCCTGCGCCTGCGCGGAGGTGGCCGCCTGATGCCCCGCCTGCACCTCGGCGCCTGGGCCGACAGCACCGTCGACTTCCTCCAGCGCCACCTCTCCTGGCTCTTCGACGCCATCAGCACCCTGGTGACCGGCCTCTACGACGGCATCGACGCGGTGCTGTCCGCGCCGGCCCCGCTGCTCTTCGCGGGCATCCTCGCGGTCGCCGCCTGGTGGCTGCGCGGTCTGCTCGCCGCCCTGCTGGCCTTCGCCGGATTCGCGCTCGTGGACTCGGTGGCGCTGTGGGACGAAGCCATGTCCACCCTGTCCCTGGTCCTCGTGGCGACCCTCGTCACGCTCGTGTTCGCCCTGCCGCTCGGCGTCTGGGCGTCCCGTTCCGACCGGGTCAGCGCCGTCCTGCGGCCCGTCCTGGACTTCATGCAGACCATGCCGGCCATGGTCTACCTGATCCCCGGCATCATCTTCTTCGGCGTGGGCGTGGTCCCCGGCATCATCGCCACGATCATCTTCTCGCTGCCGCCCGGCGTCCGGATGACCGAACTCGGCATCCGCCAGGTCGACGGGGAACTCGTCGAGGCCGCCGAGGCCTTCGGCACCGCCCCCCGCGACACGCTCTTCCGCGTCCAGCTCCCGCTGGCCCTGCCCACCATCATGGCGGGCGTCAACCAGGTCATCATGCTCGGCCTGTCCATGGTCGTCATCGCCGGCATGGTCGGCGGCGGCGGACTCGGCGGCGCCGTCTACCGGGCCATCGGCAACGTCGACATCGGCCTCGGCTTCGAGGCGGGCCTGTCCATCGTCATCCTCGCCATGTACCTGGACCGGATGACCGGAGCGCTGGGCCGTCAGGTCTCCCCGCTCGGCCGCCGCGCCCTGGAGAAGACCCGCGCGGCCGCGACCGGCGCCGCCAAGCTCTGGAGCCACCGGCCGCAGCCCGCGTACGCGGTCACCGGCGCGGTCGTCCTGGCCCTGGTGGCCGGCGGTATGAGCACCTTCGGCGCCCACGAGGAGTCCGGCCCGGCCGGCGCCGCCGACATCGGCAAGGGCCGCACCGTCTCGCTCGGCTACATCCCCTGGGACGAGGGCATCGCCTCGACGTTCCTGTGGAAGGAGCTCCTGGAGCGCCGCGGCTTCAAGGTCGACGCGCGCCAGCTGGAGGCGGGCGCGCTCTACACCGGCCTCGCCGGCGGCCAGATCGACTTCCAGACCGACTCCTGGCTGCCCGTCACGCACGCCCAGTACTGGCAGAAGTACGGCGACAAGCTGGAGGACCTCGGCTCCTGGTACGGCCCCACCTCGCTGGAGCTGGCCGTCCCCTCGTACATGAAGGACGTCCGCTCGCTGGCCGACCTCAAGGGCAAGTCCGGCGAGTTCAAGGGCCGGATCATCGGCATCGAGCCGAGCGCCGGCGAGATGTCCATCCTCAAGGACAAGGTGCTGGGCCAGTACGGCCTCGACGGCGAGTACAAGGTCGTCGACGGGTCCACCCCGGGCATGCTCGCCGAGCTGAAGCGGGCCTACGAGAAGAAGGAGCCCGTCGCGGTCGTCCTGTGGTCCCCGCACTGGGCCTACTCCTCCTACCAGCTCACCAAGCTGGAGGACCCCAAGGGAGCCTGGGGCAAGGGCGACGGCATCCACACCCTCGCGCGCAAGGGCTTCGCCGCCGACGAGCCGAAGGTCGCCGAGTGGCTGCGCTCCTTCAAGCTCACCGAGGCCCAGCTCACCGGCCTGGAGGCGAAGATCCAGGAGACCGGCAAGGGCCAGGAGCAGCAGGCCGTGCGCGCCTGGCTGAAGGACCACCCCGAGGTGGACAAGCTCGCCTGACCCATGGGCGGCCCGCGCGGGGCCGCCTCCGTACGCGCCGGGGCGCGCGGGGCCGTCACGGTCCCGCGCGCCCCGGCGCGTACGCGTCTTCAGCCCACCGGCACCCGCTCGGCCCCCGGCCGCACGGCCGGCTGCTCCCCGCCGCGCACCCGCGGCCGCAGCGGCCACCACAGGGAGCGGCCCAGCAGCGCGGCCAGCGCGGGCACGAGCACGATCGACAGCACGAAGGCCGACAGCAGGATCCCGACCGCCGTCGCGAAGCCGGTCTGCTGCGTACCGGGGTGCGGGCTCACGGCCAGGCTGCCGAAGGACGCGGCCAGGACCAGCCCGGCCGTCGCGACGGCCGGGGCGGTGTGCCGCACGGCGCGGGCCACCGCGGCCCGGGCCGTCCCCGGCCGCTCCATCTCCTCCCTGATCCGGTCGCCGACGAGGATGTTGTAGTCGGTGCCCAGCGCCACCACGAACAGGAACAGCACCAGCGGGAGCGTGAAGTCCACGCCCGGCCGCCCCAGCCCGTGCTGGAAGACCAGCGCCGAGGCGCCGAGCGTGGCCGCGAAACCGAGGCCGACCGCGAGCATCAGCACCACCGGTGCGAGCAGGCTCCGCAGCAGCACCAGGAGGATGACGGCGATCAGCACCGCCGCCACCGGGAAGATCACCTTCAGGTCCTCGTCGACGGCCACCGCGATGTCCGCGAACACCGACGCGGTGCCGCCGACATGGGCCTCCGTCCCGGCGGGCAGGTGCGCGCGGACCGTTTCGCGGACCGGCCCGGAGACCAGGTCGCGGGCCTTCTGCTCGCCGGATCCGGCGGTCAGCAGCAGATCGATGCGGGCCGCCCTGCCGTTCTCGCTCACCACGGTCGGGGCGACCCGCCCCACCCCGGGCACCCGGGCGAGCTCCCCGGCCAGAGCGGCCACCCGCGCGGCGCCCAGCGGGGCACCGTCCGTGGCGGCGACGAACACGCTCGTCGGGTCCGAGACGCCGGCGGGCAGCGCGCGGGAGATCTCCGCCGCGGTCCGGGCGGCGGCGGTCCGCTCGGCGTCCGCGCCGGACTGCCCGTAGTCCATCCGCAGTCCGGCCAGTCCGGCCGTCAGCGCGCCGAGCAGCGCCAGCGAGGCCAGGACCAGCGCCACGGGGCGCCGGGCCGTGAGCGCGCCGAGCCGGCCCGCCACCCCCTCCCGGGGCGCGCGTTCCAGGGACTTCGACGGCCAGAACATCCTGCGGCCGGTCACGGCCAGCAGGGCGGGCATCAGCGTCAGGCTGCCGAACAGCATCACCAGGACGGACACCGCGATGGCCGGGCCCAGCACCCGGAACTGGCCGAAGGAGGCGATCCCGAGGGTGGCGAACGCGGCGACGATGGTCAGCGCCGCCGAGGTGATGGCCGTCCCCACCCGGCCCGCGACCTGCGCGGCGGCCTCGCGGCCCGACTGCCCCGGGTGCCGGCGCAGGTGCTCGCGGAAGCGGAACAGCAGGAAGAGGAAGTAGTCGATCCCGATGCCCATCAGCACCACGTTGATCAGCCCGGGGGTGGAGGGGGCCAGCCGGATGCCCGTCGCCATCGCCGCCATGATCACCGCACCGGCCGCCGCGCCCCCGATGACCGCCATCGCGACCAGCGGCAGCAGCGCGGCGAGCGCACTGCGGAACACCAGGACGTGGAGCAGCACGATCAGCCCCATCACCAGCGAGCCGACGACCGTCGAGCGGGTCTTCTCGGCATCGGCCGTGTCCACCGTCGCGGCCAGCCCGCCGGTGAACCCCGTCCGCAGCCCCGCCTCGCGGAAGGCGGTCCGGGCCTGGTCCCGGAACTCCTTGTAGGTGCTCTGCACCCCGGGGTCCTGGGGGTTGCCCTTCAGTTCGACCGACAGCAGCCGGAAGGTGCGGTCGGGGGCCGTCATGCCCGGGGCGATCCGGGGCACTTGGGAGTGGTCCTGGACGAACGGCGGATCGTCCTCGCTCCTCGGCATGACGATCTCGCGCCCCGCCAGCCGCGCGGACACCTCCTCGATGCCGCGCTCGTCGGCCGCGCCGAGCGCGGCGCCGTCCGTACGGGCCACCAGCACCGTCAGCGGGTCGGAGTCGGGCCGGGCGCCGAAGTTCTCCTCGGCGATGCGCAGCGCGGCGGCCGAATCGTAGGAGGCGGGCAGGAAGCCGTCGTTGCCGGGCTGGGTGGCGCGGAAGACGAACACCTGGCCCAGGATGGTCAGCCCGATGCCGAGCACCGCCCAGAGGGCGATCACCTTCCACGCGTTCCTCGTCGAGCATCCCGTCAGGGCGCGGATCACTGTTCTCCTCCGTCTGTCCGTCGCGTCGGGCCGGGTGTCCGGCCCCCATCCAGAACACCAGCGCCCGGGGCGGCGGACGTCCGGGCGAAGGACGAGTTCGCGGCCGGGACCACGGTCCGGGGAGGGGCCCGGACCAGGACCGGAGTCCTGGTCCGGGCCCCTCCCCGCGACCGGCGTCCGGCTCCGGCGGCGGTGTGAGAATGGAGCGACGAGGGCTGCCGCGCGGCGGCCCGTGGGGGAAGGCCGCAGGAGATGAGCACGCTCGCCGACAGGCTCACGTGGACGCGGGGCGACGCCCTGGTGGCGGCCGGGGCGGTGGCCGTGGACCTCACCGGCTTCGCGTTCGCTACCCAGTTCGCGGGGGCCCCGCTGGAGGTGACCGCGGCGTTCCTCGTCGTGGCCGCGGCGCTGGCGCTGCTCGCCCGGCGCCGCCACCCGGTCGTGACGCTCGCGGCGGTGGTGGCGCTGACCGCCGCGGCGAACCTGACCCTGCCCGTGTCACCGCACTTCGGCCTCACCCCGGCCATCGCCCTGTTCTCGGTCGCGGTGGCCTGCCGCCCCGCCGTGGTGGCCGGCGGCGCCCTGGCGACGGCCCCGCTGGTCACCCTCGGCCAGGGCGGTCTGCCGTTCGGCTCGCTCACGGGCCTCGCCGCGAACGCGACCGCGACCGTCCTCGTCGTCGCCACGGGACTGGTGGTCAAGCGCTGGCAGCGGGAGACCGAGGCCAACCGGGTGCTGCTCGCCGACCGGGCGGTCGCCGAGGAACGCCGCCGCATCGCCCGGGAGCTGCACGACATCGTGGCCCACCACATCACCACCATGCAGCTCATGGCCGGCGGCGCCCGGGCCAACCTCGACCACGACCGGGAGGCCGCCCGGGAGGCCCTGGTCACCCTGGAGGGATCCGGCCGGATGGCGCTCGGCGAGATGCGGCAACTGCTCGACGTGCTGCGCGCGGGGGACGAACCGGACACGGTCCCGCCCGCGCCGCAGCCCGGCCCGGCGGACCTGGAACGCATCGTCGCGGAGTCCCGGCTGGCCGGCATGGAGACGGAGTTCACGGTACGCGGCCCGGTCCGGCCGCTGCCGCCCACCGTCGGCCTGACCGTGTTCCGCGTCGTGCAGGAGGCCCTGACCAACGCCCGCAAGCACGCCGGGGACGCCCGGGCCCACGTACGGCTGACGTACCACCCGGACGAGGTGGCCGTGGAGGTGCGCGACGACGGTCCGGGCAGCGGATCCGCGGGCGGCCAGGCCGGCGCGCGGCCCGCCGGGCCCGGCGGGTACGGTCTGATCGGAATGCGTGAACGCGTCGCCCTGCAGGGCGGCACCCTGGAGGCCGCCCCGCAGCACGAGGGCGGCTTCCGGGTCTCGGCCCGCCTCCCCGTCGCGGCGGGGGCCGGCGCCGCCCGAGGAGAGGAACCCGCCCGATGATCCGCGTGCTCATCGCCGACGACCAGCCGCTGGTCCGGCGCGGCCTGGCCCTGATCCTCGCCCCCCACCCGGACGTCGAGGTCGTCGGCGAGGCGGGGGACGGCGCCGAGGCGGTGGAGCTCGCCGGGCGGCTGGATCCCGACGTGGTCGTCATGGACATCCGGATGCCGGTCCTCGACGGGGTCCGGGCCACCGCGGAACTGGCCCGCACCAGCCCGCGGGCCCGGGTGCTCGCGCTGAGCACCTTCGACATGGACGAGTACGTGGTCGCCGCCCTGCGCGCGGGCGCCCACGGCTTCCTGCCCAAGGACATCTCCCCCGAGGAACTGATCGCCGCAGTCCGCACCGTCCACACCGGGGAAGCGGCCGTCGCGCCGCGCCTGCTGACCCGGCTGATCTCCACCTACGTACGGGCCTCCCCGCGCGCGCCCCGGCCCGCACCCGGCATCGCCGGCGCCGGACTCACCCCGCGCGAGCTGGAGATCTGGCGACTGCTGGCCGGCGGGCTGGACAACGCCGAGCTGGCCGCCGAACTGGACATCAGCGTCTCCACGGTCAAGAACCACATCACCGGCGTCTTCAACAAGTTGGGCGTGCGCGACCGGGCGCAGGCCGTCATCGCCGCCTACGAATCGGGACTGGTCGAGGCCGACCGGAAGAGCACTTGATCACCAAGTGCCCGACGACGACCGCATTGGGCCTGGTGGAACTCCCTCTGACCAGCCAGAACCCTGGATGATTCGCCCGTGCGCGCAGGCCCCCCGGCGTGGCACAGTGCCTGGAGTACAACCGCCGGACCAGGGAGCCGCCATGCGTGACCCGCACCCCATGCCGCCGACGCTCGCGGCCCGGTCCGAGTGCCGCGAGGCGCCGCCGGGTCCGCTGCCCTCCTGTCCGGCGTGCGGGACGGCGCCCGAGCGGATCTCCTGGCGGCAACGCCCGGGCGAACCGGTGGTCCTGGTCTTCGACCCCTGCGGACACCGCCACGCCTCGCCCGCCCCGCCCGTCCTGGCCGTCACCCCGCCGGGGGCGTACCCCCGCGGATGAGGAGCGCCCGGCGCGGCTCCGGGACGCCGGGGCGGCAGCCGGGGCCGTCCCGCCTCAGGGGGCGGGGACCGGGCCCCGCATGTGCGCGCTGACCCACTGGATCAGCGCCCCGTCGTGCATGCCGGGCACGTAGGTGCGGGCGTTGTGCCCGCCGCCCTCGTCGATGTGGAACCGCGTCTTCACCGGCCCGGTCCCGTACCGCGCGATGAACTTCTCGATCTGCGGCCGGCACCGGATGTCGCTGCCCTTCGTACCGACCTGGAAGGCGAGGTAGACCTCCGGACCGTGCCGGTCGATGAGCCGCTGCGCGAGCCACGGCGGGCTGTTCTCCAGCTTCTCCCGCGGATGCCCCTGCCACAGCCGGGAGTCGGGCAGGATGTCCGGACCCCCGGCGATCACCGCCTTGAACCGGTCCGGCTTCTGCAGCACCGCCTTCAGCCCGGCGAAGCCACCGGTGGAGCTGCCCATGAACGCCCACCCGTCGCGCGACCTGATGGTCCGGAAGGCGGACCGCACCAGATCGGGCACGTCCTCCGTCAGCCAAGTCCCCATCCGCGGCTGGCCGGGGATGTCGCTCCCGTCCCAGTACAGGCCCTCCTTCCCGTCCGTGCGCGGATTGAGGACCGGCATGGCCAGGATGAACGGCAGGCTGCTGCCGTCCTTCGACCAGCGCGAGATGCTCGCCTCCAGCTTGAGGTTGCGGTCCATCCAGTAGTTGACGGGGAAACCCGGACCGCCCGGCAGTGCGATCAGCACCGGGAACCCGCTGCGGGCGTAGCGGGGTTCCGCGTACTGCGGCGGCAGCCACAGCCACACCCTGCCCGTGAAGCCGGACTTCCTCCCCGCCAGGGTGGTCACCATGACCTTGCTGCCGTCCTCCGGGATCGTCGCGGCGATCCGCAGCTCCGGCGCGGGCCCGGCGGGCAGTTCGGTCTGCGCGTCCACCGGCGCGCCCCGCGCCCGGCCCGGGCCCGCGTCGATCCGTACCGTCCGGCCCGTGTCGGAGGGGGCCCCGGAGCCCGTCAGGACGCCGCTCGCGACCGCGCCCGTGAGGGCCAGCGCCACCGCGCCCCCGATCCAGCGGCCGCGGCGCGGGCGCGCGCGGCGGTGTCCTGCGCCGGCCGTGTCGTTCACGGCAGCAGTATGTCCCTTTCCGCCGGAAGCGGACCTGTGGCAGGCCGGTGACCGGGACCTCGTATCCTGCAACCGAGCTCGGCCCCGAGCAGATCCGAAGGGCCGTGCCGCGCCCGGGCGCGCGCACGGCGGGAGAGGGAGACCCCTGATGGACGTGCAGCACTTCGAGCGGATCACCGCGTTCATCGAGGCGCGGCTGACCCCGCTGTTCGAGGCGGAGACCGGGAGTGAGCGCGGATTCGCGATGGACGACACCTCCCGGGCGCTGCGCGCGCTGCGCAACAGCGTGCTGGAGGCGTCCGTGGTGAAGGGGCTCGTCGCGCAGCGGGAGACGGCCGACCAGCGGATGCGCAACGTCATCGACCAGTCGGTGGAGCACCACTGGGACGTGCTGCGCGGCATCGCCCGCCAGTGGGAGGACCACCCGGACTTCCGCCGGGAGTTCAAGCGCCACGCGTGGGAGCTCGACGGGGTCCCCGCCTCCGCGTGAGCCCGGGCGGGCGGGTCCGGCGGTGACCTCCGGCGCCCGCCCGCGTCACTGGCTGGGAGCCCCGCCGATCAGGTAGTCGACCCGGCGCCGCAGTCCGCTCCAGCGCCGGTCGTGGTGGTAGGCCCGCTTCAGGCTCCGGGCCCGTGCCCCGGGCCGGCGCCGGTAGAACCGGCGCGCCCACGGAGAGGCCGGCCGGGCCAGCCGGACGGCCGCGAACAGGGCGATCAGCGGGACGATCATGCCGAGGACGGCCATCCGCGGTTTGCCCTTGAAGAGCGCGACCACGGCCACCAGCAGGTTGAACACCACCGTTGCCATGACGGTCAGCCGGCTCTGCTCCTCGTCCGGCGTCAGCCCGTCCACGCCGAGCGGCAGGAACCCGCACAGCAGCAGCGAGGCGAGCGCCGAGGTGAGGATCACGACCTCGACGCTGACGGTCCCCTCCTTGCTCCAGTAGACGTCGCTCAGGTGCAGGATCAGCGCGAACTCGTCGAGCACCAGGCCGGTGCCCATCCCGAACAGGGCGGCAGCCAGGCAGGTGCCCCACCCCGAGCGGCCGCCCGCGATGGCGGTGAACCCGCCCAGGGTCATGAGGATCACCCCGGGGACGGCGTGGTGCACGTGCAGGCCGCCCGGGGTGACGTTGCGGAAGGGGCCCTTCCCGGCGCGGATCATCCGGGTGATGACCCGGGTCACGGCGAAGGTCAGGACGAACGCGGACAGGGCCAGGAGCAGGGGCAGTTTCCCCGGCTCCAGGATGTTGCGGTACCACCATGCGCCCATGGCGTCACCCTCCCGGCCCCGGCGCCCCCGCGCACCGCGGGCACCGCCGTTCGGGCGCCCCGCCTCCCCCCTGGGCGGCGCGTCAGGACGCGGCGCCCTGCGGCAGCGGGGCCGGTCCGGCCTCCCGGGCGGCCCGCCGGCGCCGTGCGTCCTCGTCGGTGTCGGCGTCGTAGGAGATCAGCTTCGGCAGCAGCGCGGCCAGCAGGGCCACCGAGGCCACGCAGGCCAGGCCGCCGCTCCAGAACGCCGGCCGGGTGCCGGTCCAGCCGGCCATCGTCCCGGCCCGGACCTGGCCGAGCTGCGGTCCGACGCTGTACGAGAGCACTTCGATGCCCGCGAGCCGTCCGCGCAGTTCCTCGGGGATCGTCTGGTTCCAGATCGTGGCCCGGCCCAGGCCGCTCAGCATGTCGCCCGCCCCGGCCACGGCCAGGCACAGCAGCACCACCCAGATGCCCGTGGCCCAGCCGGCCGCCGCGATGGCCAGGCCCCACGCGGCCGCCCCGCAGACCACCAGGAGCCCGTGCCGCCGTACCCGCGACACCCAGCCGCTGGTCAGCCCGAGGGCGAGCGAGCCGACCGCGCCCGCCGCGTACATCAGGCCCAGGGCCCACACCGCGTCGAGCTCGTCGGCGAGGAACGGCAGGATCGCGTTGGGGAAGGCGAAGAACATCGCCGCCAGGTCCACGGCGTACGTGCCCAGCAGCACCGGCCGGCTCCACGCGTACCGGGCACCCTCGGCGATGGACCGCAGCGAGGGGCGGTCCGCGCCGCCGGCCGGCGGCGCGGGGCTGAGCCGGGTGCACAGGGCCACCGAGACGAGGAAGCCCGCCACGGTGACGCAGTACGCGGGCGCGTACCCGGCGTACGCGACGACCACGCCGGCCAGGGCCGGTCCCGCGATCGCCCCGAACTGGTAGCGCAGCCCGTTGAGCGCGGCGGCGGCGCTCAGCTGGTCGTGCGGCACGATCCGCGCCATCAGCGAGTCCAGCGCGGGCCGCTGGAGCCCGGTCAGCGCCGACACCCCGGCCGCGACCACGTACAGCGGCCACAGCAGCGGGTGCGGCAGCAGTGCGTTCACCAGCAGCACCAGGGCGAGGACCCCGAGCCCGGCCTCGGTCAGCAGGATCAGCCGCCGCCGGTCGACGGCGTCCGCGAGGGCGCCCCCGTACAGCCCGCAGACCACCAGCGGGACCAGCTCCACCGCGCCCATGGCGCCGACCGCCAGCGGCGAGTCCGTCAGGTGCTTGATCTGGAGCGGCAGGGCGATCATCGCCATGAAGGAGCCGAAGAAGGTGACCGTCCCCTGGAAGAAGAGCAGCCGGAAGTCACGGCTGGAGCGCCAGGGGGACAGGTCGGGCAGTACGGACGAAAGACGGGATCCACTCACGACGGGCCATCGTGCGCGTTCTCGGGGGCCCGGGCAAGGCATTTTCGCCCCGGACGGGCGAATACGCCGCTCCGCGCGTGGCAGCCGCCGCCCGGCGTGGCACCCATGGTGCATGCCGACGGTGTCACCGATCCTGCGTACGGTCGCGTCCTACGCGTGGCGCCTGCTGGTCGTGGGCGCCGCGGTCTACGCGGTCTTCGCCGTGCTGGGCCGCTTCCACGAGATCGCCGTGGCGCTCTTCCTCGGCCTGGTCATCACCGCCCTGCTCCATCCGCCGGCCCGGCTGCTGACCCGCTGGGTGCCCCGGCCCCTCGCGGTCGCGCTGAGCATGATCGGCAGCGCGGTGGTGCTGCTGGGCGTGCTCGCCCTGGTCGGCGAGGCGGTGGCGGGGGAGAGCGGGAGCCTGGTCCGCGAGTTCCGCGAGGGTCTGTCGAGCATCCAGCGGTGGCTGGCGCGGCCGCCCTTCCGGCTGGACCCGCACGCGCTCGCCGACCTCCAGTCGAAGATCGGCGGCTATGTATCCAGCCACCGCTCCACGCTGCTGAACACGGCGGTCACCGGCGCCGGCCAGCTCGTGCAGGTGCTCACCGTCCTCGCGCTCGCCGTGTTCTCCTCGGTGTTCTTCCTGCACGGCGGGGACCGCCAGTGGGCCTGGTTCTGCGCCCAGCTGCCGCCGGGCGCACGGGAGCGCGTGGCCGTCGGCGGGCGGGCCGCCTGGCGCACGTTCACCGGCTACACCCACGGGATCGTGCTCGTCGCGGCCACGAACGCGGTGCTCGTCGGGGTGGCCCTGTACTTCCTGGGGGTCCCGCTGGCCGTGCCGCTGGCGATGCTGGAGTTCCTCGCGGCCTTCGTCCCCCTCATCGGCTCGCCGGTCGCGCTCGCGGTGGCCGCGGTGGTCGCCCTCGCGGCCAAGGGGCCGGTCATCGCGGCCGTCGTGGTGGCGCTGATCGTGGTCATCGGCCAGATCGAGGGGCACCTGCTGCACCCGCTGGTGATGAGCTGGGCGGTCCGGCTGCATCCGCTGGTGGTGGCCGTCTCGGTGGTGGCGGGCGCCATCGCGGCCGGTGTGGTCGGCGCGGTGGTCGCCGTCCCGCTCGTGTCGGTGACCTGGTCGGTGCGTACCGCCCTGCGCTCCCCGGCCCCCGTGCCGCCGCCGCCGGTGCCGCCGCCGCCCGTGCCGCCCGCCGCAGGGTCGTCGTGATCCCGCGGCCCGACTACCGTGGACGTGGGGGCGACGTGGGAAGGCGGTTGCCATGGCAGAGCACACGGCCCCGGCAGGGGCGGCCCGCGAGCTGGAGGACGGCCGGCTGCTCAGGGAGCTGGAGACCATCCACCGCACGCGGCACGAGACGCTGCTGCACGGGTCGGACGAAGCCCTGGCCACGCACACCCAGCGGCTGAGGGAGCTGGAGGAGGAGTACCTGCGCCGCCATCCGCAGCGCGCCACCACCGCCGGCCGTACCCGCTCCGGCGCCCGGGCCCGCACAGCGGGCGAAGGCTGAACCGGGGGCCCCGCCCCGCCCGGGCGGGGCCGCCCCGCGAGGAAACTGGTCCGCCCCGCGAATGCGCGGGGCGGCATCGCACTTCTGCCCGTGGGCACCGCCCCGAAACCCGGCCGGCCGGGTCCGGGCCGGTGCACATCTGGAGGACATCACGTCTCAGGTGAGCGTTCTTTGCGTCTGGTGAGACAGATCTGTATCATCCGAGGCGAAGGAGGCTCATCCCCATGCGTGAAGAAGAACTGCTCGACGGCGCGGCACGCGTCCTCGCGGGCGATCACAGCGCCTCGACGGTGCAGATCGCCGCGGGCATCGGCATCAGCCGCGCGACGCTCAGCCGCCGCTACGCCACCCGCGAGGCCCTGCTGAAGGCGGTCGCCGTCCGGGCCATCCAGGTCGTCGACGGCTGCCTCGCCCCCGCGGACCTCCCCGGGGCGAGCGCCGACGGACCCTCCTTCGACGCGGCGCTGGAAGACCTCGTGGTCGCCCTGCTGCCCGCCGCCCACCTGTACGGATTCACCTCGCGCGACGCCACCGTCCTCGCCGACCCCGCCTTCCGGGCCGGGCTGGAACGCCAGGACCAGCGCGCCCTCGCCTTCCTCGCCCTCGGCCAGCGGCTGGGGCGGCTGCGCACGGACCTGCCGCCGTACTGGATCTGGTACTCCCTGTGGGGCCTGCTCGACGCCGCCGCCGAAGGCGTGCGCGACGGCCACCTGGCGCCCCGCGAGATCGGCCGCCTCGTCCTGACGTCCTTCCTCGGGGGAGCGCGGCCCCCCTGGCCGCCACCGGCTCCGGCCCCCGCAGCCTGATCAGCCGCCCCGGGCGGCACCCCGTGCGCACACCCGAACGGAATCCCATGCACACCCCCACGCTGGACCCGCGTCGCTGGATCGTCCTGGCGATCCTCTCCGGCAGCCTCCTGCTCATCTCGATGGACACCACGATCCTCAACGTGGCCTTCCCCTCCCTCGTCGCCGACCTCCAGCCCGGCGCCGTCCAGCAGCTGTGGATCATCGACGTCTACGCGCTGGCCCTGTCCGGACTGCTCGTCACCGCCGGCGCCCTCGGCGACCGCTGGGGCCGCAAGCGGCTGCTCCTCACCGGCTTCGCGATCTTCTCCGTGGCCTCGCTGATCGCCGTGTTCTCCACGGAGGCCTGGCACGTCATCGCGGCCCGCGCCCTGCTCGGCGTGGGCGGCGCGGCCATCATGCCGTCCACCCTGTCGATCCTGCGCAGTGTCTTCACCGACGCCAGGGAGCGCGCCTTCGCCCTCGCCGTGTGGGCCGCGGTCTTCGGCGGCGGCATGGCCTTCGGCCCCGTCGTGGGCGGCCTGCTCGTCCAGGACTTCGGCTGGCACTCCGCCTTCCTCCTCAACCTGCCCGTCGCCGCCGTGATCGTCGCGGCCGGCCTGCGCTACCTGCCCGAGTCCCGCAATCCGGGCAGCACCGGCCGCTGGGACTGGGCGGGCGTCGGCCAGTCGGTCGTCGGCATGCTCGCCCTCGCGGGCGGCATCAAGGAACTCGGCAAGGCCGGCGCCGGCGACCCGCTGCCGTGGGCCCTGCTGGCCGTGGCCGTCGTCGCGCTCACGGTGTTCGTCCGCCGCCAGCTGCGCGTGGACAACCCGTTGCTCCAGGTGCGGCTGTTCGCCAAGCCCGCCTTCAGCGTCGCCGCCACCGCGATCTTCCTGCCGATGGTGGGCATGGGCGCGATCCTCTTCCTCGTCACCCAATGGTTCCAGTACGGACAGGGCTACACCCCGCTCGAAGCCGGACTGCGCCTGCTGCCGGCACCGCTCGCCCTGATCTGCGCCTCGATGGTCGCGCCCACGCTGATGCACCGCTTCCCCATCCGGCACGTGCTCGGCGCCGGGCTCGTGGTCCTGGCGGCCGGCATGGCCCTGCCCTGGACCCTCCAGCAGTTCACCGGCCTCGGCTACCCCGCCTTCGCGGCCGCCCTGACCGTCATGGGGCTGGGCGCGGGCCTCGCCACCACCGTGGCCTCCGTGACCCTCATCTCCGCCGCACCCGCCGACCAGGTCTCCAGCGCCGCCGCCATCGAGGAGACCTGTTACGAGCTGGGCTCCGCCATGGGCGTCGCCATCCTCGGCAGCACCGCCGCCGCTCTCTACCGGGGCAACCTGCCCGCGCTCGACCTGGACGGCGCGTCGGCGAGCGCCGTACGGGACTCCGTGGGCGAGGCGGCGCACACCGCCCAGCAGCTCGGCGGCACCGTCGGCCAGGCCCTCCTGGAGACGGCCTCCCGGGCCTACACCCTGGCGATCACCCCGGCGTTCCTGATGGCCGGAGTCCTGGCCGTGGCCGCGGCGGCGACCACCTGGGCGCTGATCCCGCGCGACCTCCAGCCCACCGAGAACCACTGACCGCCGCGCCCGCCGCGCCCGCCCGCACCGCCGCTCCCGGCACCGCCCTCACCGCGGCGCCGGGAGCGGCGGCGCGTCCGGCGCCCGGTCCGGCGCCCGGTCCGGCGCCCGGTCCGGCGCCGCGAAGGGGGCCGCCGGGGGCGGGCCCAGGGTGGTCGTGCCCGGGGCCGCCGCACGGTGGCCGAGCCCGGTGCGGTAGGCGTCGAGCGCCGCCTCGGTGCGGCCCGCCCGCCGCAGCAGATCACCCAGCAGCCGGCACAGGTCCGCCAGATCGCCGCCCGCCCCGCTGCGCTCCAGCAGCGCCAGCGCCCGTACGTAGTGCTCCTCGGCCGCCTCCGGGTCCCCGCGCTCCTGGGCGATCAGCCCCAGCAGCCGGTGCGCGCCGCCCGCGTGCACGGCCCCGGCGTCCACCGACCCCGGCCCGGCGTCCGGGTCCACCAGCGCCGAGACCAGTTCCGCCGCCTCCTCGAACCGGCCCAGCCGGCGCAGCACGTCGGCCAGCTCCACCTCCACCTGCGCGGTGAACAGGGCCGCCCGTCGGGCCGCCAGCATCTCCCGGGCGGTCCGCAGCTCGCGCTCCGCCGCCGCCAGCTCCCCGTGCTGCGCCTGGAGGTAGCCGCGCATCCAGTGGCAGTGCGCCAGGTCCGTGCGCATCCGCAGCTGCCGGTACACGGCCTGCGCCTTCGCCAGTGAGGCGTCGGCGTCGGCCGACCGGCCCGCCGCGAGGAACGTGCGGGCCACCTGCCGGTGCATCCCCGCCACCAGCGCCGGATCCCCGACCCCGGGCGCCAGCGCCAGCGCGAGTTCGGCGGCGTGGGCCGCCCGGGCCAGGGCGCCCATGTCGAGGTACGGACCGATGACCGCCGCGTACAGCAGGACCAGCGCCTCGGGGTCGCCGAGCCCGCCCGCGTTCAGCGCGTCGATCGTGGACTCCAGCAGGTAGCAGGCGTACCGCAGTTCCCCGCGCAGCAGGTGGGCGACCGCGCGTCCGCGCACGGCCCGCGCCCGGCGCGGCAGCGGCTCCGCGGCCAGCAGCAGCTCCGCCGCCTCGAAGTGGCGCGCGGCCCCGGCCGGATCGCCGGACTCCAGGGCACAGTCCCCGAGTCCGAGCAAGGCCTCCGCCCGCTCGTCGGGGAGGTCCAGCCGCTCGGCGTCGGCGAGCAGCCGCGCGAAGAGCGGGGCGGCCTCCCCCGCCGAATCGGTGGCGAGGGTGCGCTGGGCGTCGGTCAGGGCCAGGCGCAGTTCGGTGGCCAGGTGCGCCGGGCGCCCGGTGGCCAGCTCCTCGTACGAGGTGCCGAGCCGGCCCGCGAGGAAGCGCAGCGCGGTCTCCGAGGGCCGCACCTTGCCGGCCTCCAGGGTGGAGACGTACGCCGGGGTGTAGCCGGGCTGCGCCAACTGCTTCTGCGTCAGCCCACGTTGTGCCCGCAGCCGCTGCACCCTGCGGCCGATCTCGGACGGTTCGTCCACGAAATGCCCCCTGTTGTACTCCTGGCCGACTCAACTCGCCAGTATCCAGGCGCAGTCACCCATTGCGCAGGTCCCTCACGCCACCTAATTTAAGCAGCCGGTTCAACCGGCTTAACTTTCCGCTTAATCACTCCGGCTCGATCATCTCGGTCAACTCCCTTTTCAGGTTGAGGACTTCATGGAACCAGCCGACCGACCGGCCCGCCGGCCCGCCCTGCGCGCCGCCCTCGCCGCGCTCTGTGCGGGCGCCGCCCTGCTGGCCGCCTCCGCACCCGTGGCGGCGGCCGGGCCACCGCCCCGCCGCGACTCCTCCGTCGAGGTCGAGATACCGGGGCCCGAGCAGGGCGCGGAAGCGGGCTCCGGGCACGTCCGGGTACCCGCGTCCACGCCCGGCAAGACCCCCTCCCGGCTCTCCGGCGCCGCCCGGGCCGCCGACGGGCAGGTCACGAAGATGATCGACAACGGGCCCGTCGGGGACCGGCTGGACGTGGTCGTGATCGGCGACGGCTACACCGTCGGCGAGCTCGGCCGCTTCCACGACGACGCCCGGGCGAAATGGGCCGAGGTCACCGCCGTCGAGCCCTACGCGACCTATCGCGACCTCTTCAACGTGTGGACCGTGGACGCCGTTTCCGCCGAGACCGGGATCTCCGGCGACCCCGGCCCCGACACCGTCCGCGACACCGCGCTCGGTTCGTACTTCTGGTGCGAGTCCATCGAGCGGCTGCTGTGCGTGGACCAGCCCGCCGTGGACGCGTACGTGGCCCGGGCGCCCGCCGCCGACCTGGTCATCGTCCTGGCCAACAGCGCCAAGTACGGCGGCGCCGGATACAACGAACCCAGCGCCGCCCTCGGCTACGAGGGCATCTCCACCGCCTCCGCCGGCCACCCCAAGTCCGGACAGGTCGCCATCCACGAGACGGGGCACTCCCTCGGCAAGCTCGCCGACGAGTACTTCTACCCCGGCGTCCCCGACTACGAGGAGTACACCGGCCCCGAACCGGCCGAGGCCAACACCTCGACGCTCGACGCCGCCGCGCTGGCCGGGCAGCGCGCCAAGTGGTACCGCTGGCTGGGCGAGGCGTCCCCCGACGGCGGCACCGTCGGAGCGTACGAGGGCGGCGGATACTACGTCACCGGCCTCTACCGGCCCACCGACAACTCGATCATGCGGGTCCTGGGCAGACCCTTCAGCCTGCCCGGGGCCGAAGCGATGATCGGCGGTTTCCTCCGGCACGCGCACCTCGTCACCCCGCTCACCCCCACCGGCCGCGTCCTGCGGCCGTGGCACACGGCGAAGGTCTCCGTCCCGCGCCTTTCCGCGCCGGACGGACGCCGGCTGACGGTGCGCTGGTACCTCGACGGACGGGAACTGAAACGGTTCGCCGGCCGCACCGAGGTGGCGATGGCCGACCTGTGGCTGCTCGACCTGCGCACCCACCGGCTCTCGGTGACCGCCGAGGACCGCACCCCCGCGGTCCGCGATCCGGCCGTCGCCCGCACGCTCAGCTCCACGGCCACCTGGAACGTGCGGCTCTGACGGCCCGTCGGCTCACGGACGGCCGGACCCGGCCGCGTAGCGCCAGAAGGCGCGCATCACCGGCGGCGGGGTCGGGCCGTCCAGTTCGAGCTGGGTGAGCAGGATCGCGGTGGAGCCGCAGGAGGGGACGATGTGGGCGGCCGTGCCGGTGCCGCCCACCCAGCCGTAGCGGCCGAAGACGTTCCACGGTTCCCGGGGGGTGACGTCCACGGACCCGCCAAACCCCCAGCCCTGCCCCTCCAGGAACAGTTCGCCGCCCGCGCGTTGGGCGGGGGTCAGCCAGTCGGTGGTCATCAGCCGGACGGACCGGGCGGACAGCAGCGGCGTGCCGTCGTCGGCCGCGCCCCCGGCGAGCAGCATCCGGGCGAAGGCGTACAGGTCCGGGGCGGTGGAGACCAGGCCCCCCGCGCCGGACGGGAACGCCGGCGGACGGCTCCACTGGCCGTCGGGGGCGTCGATCAGTTCCGGCGGCCCACCGGCGGATCCCCGGCGGTAGTGGCCCGTGAACCGGCCCAGACGGTCCGGGGGCACCGCGAAGGCGGTGTCGGTCATGCCCAGCGGACGGAAGATCCGGTCCTCCAGGAACGCGGGCAGCGAAACCCCCGCGACCCGGGCGATCAGCACGCCGAGCACATCCGAACAGGTGTTGTACAGCCAGGCCTCGCCCGGCTGGTACAGCAGCGGGATCCGCGACAGCGCCGCCGTCCAGGCTCCGGGCTCCGCGATCAGCTGCGGCTGCGGCGGCCCCTGGCGCAACTCGCTGAACAACAGCCCGACGGCGGGCAGGGAGAAGTCGGCCGGGAAGCCCCAGCCGGCCCGGAAGGTCAGCAGGTCCGCCACGGTGACGGGCCGGGCGGCCGGCACCACGTCGTCCACGGGCCCGTCCGGCCTGCGCACGGCGACCAGGGAGGCCAGCTCGGGCAGCCAGCGCTCCACCGGGGCGTCCAGGGTGAGCAGGCCGTCTTCGACCAGCACCATCGCCGCGGCGGCGGTGACCGGCTTGGTCAGCGAGGCGACGCGGAAGAGGGAGTCCTCGGCCATCGGTGTGCCGCCGTCCGTCCGGGCGTACCCGAGGGCGGCCGTCTCGACGCGGCCGCCGCGCGCGATCAGGGCCACCGCCCCGGGGATCGCGCCGCCGCGCACGTACGGGTCCAGGATCTCGCGCAGGCCGGTCATCGGGCCGCCTTCCGGGCAGGAGGGGTGGGCGCGGGCGCCGGGAGGGCGTCCCACAGGGCGCAGTGGTGGGCGGTGGCCGCCGCGAACGGCCGGATCCCTTCGGGGCCGGGGGCCAGTCGCAGCACCGGCGCGGAGGCGGCGGGGGTGAGCCGGGGCCAGCCGACGGCGCCCGGCGCGTCGGGCGAACCCGTCCGGGCGAAGCGCGTCCAGTAGCCGGTCATCGCCCGCGACAGCCGCAGTTGGGGCGGCGCCGAGGGCACCGGGGCGAAGAGGTAGGGCAGTTCGAAGCCGTGCGCGGCGCCGTACGGGAAGCCCGCGAGCGGCGGCAGTCCGCTGGAGTCGGGGGCGTCCCGGTCGGCGAACAGGTAGCCGTACGTGGGCACGTGCCGGGCCAGCGCCCGGCCGTCGCGCAGCGCCGGACAGGTGAAGGAGGCGTCGGACAGCGCCGTCGCCCAGGCCAGCGCGGCCGTGGGGAAGGCGGCGGGCGGGTACGCGGCCTCGACGGCCGGGGCGCCGGCGCCGAAGGAGGCCGACAGGTGCTCCCGGTAGCCCCGTTCGCCGTCGACCGGGTACGCCGCCAGGGTCTGCGCGAGGAAGAGCCGCATCTCGTCCAGCGTCGTGCCGATCATCACCGGCACCCGGTGGAAGCGGCCCGACTCCAGGGCCCGGCGCGGTTCGAGGGGGAGCGCGGCGCCGCCGTAGGAGAGGGCGGAGAAACCGTTCATCAGCTCGGTCGTCGCCAGCCGGGCCACGGGCAGGGCGCGCAGGCAGTCCAGCACCGCGCCGGACGTCGGCGCGGCGCAGCCGAGCCGGGCCGCCGCCCGGACGCCGTCGGAGACGGTGCGCCGCTCCGGCACGAAGGGCACGTAGGCGCCGAGCGTCGGCAGCAGGGCGTACGGCGGCATCGTGGTGGAGCAGGAGCCGCTCTGCGCGACCGCGCGCCGCAAGAGGCCCGCCGAAGCGGGGGAGACGAGGTGGGCGCAGACGGAGAGGCCGCCCGCCGACTCCCCGAACACCGTCACCCGGCCGGGGTCCCCGCCGAACCGGGCCGCGTTCGCCCGCACCCAGCGCAGCGCGGCCTGCTGGTCCGCCAGCCCGAAGTCGGGGGCGCCGCCGAGTGCGGGGTGGCCGAAGAAGCCGAAGACGCCGAGGCGGTAGTTGACGGTGACGGCCACCACGCCGCCGCGCGTGACCAGGGGTTCGGGCCGGTACGGGTCGCCCGCGCCGTTGCGGAAGCCGCCGCCGTGGAACCACACCAGCACCGGGCGGCCCCGGCCCGGCTTGGTGGGGGCGGTGACGTTCAGGTACAGGCAGTCCTCGGAGCCGCTGGGCCCGCCCGGCCCGAGCGGCGGCAACTGGACGCAGCGGGTCCCGGGCGCGCCCGCGTCGAGGATCCCGGCCCGGCGCGGTGCGGCGCGCGGCAGCCGCCAGCGCAGCGGGCCCGTCGGCGGTGCGGCGTACGGGAGGCCCTCGAAGGTCGCGTACGTACCGTGCGCGCGGCCCCGTACGGGCCCCTCGGCGGTGTTCACGACGGGCCGGGACCCGCCGTCGGCGGCGGCGGGCGGCCCCCAGCCGGCGGCGCCGAGCAGGGCCGCCAGGGTCAGCAGCACGGCGCGGCCGCGCCGGCCCCGGGGGCCGTGGCGGAGGGCGGGGCGGAGGGCGGGGCGGGGATCCGGCACGGCGGGCACCTCCTGGACGGCGGGACCCGCCCACTGTGCCCGGCCCGGCGCCCGGGGCCGGTGCGGGGCGGGGCGTGTCCGGGCGGCGGCCCCGTACGGCCGGGGGAGGAACCCGTTTGCCCGCCCCGAATGGCGCAGTGCGGGGAGGTGCGGCTGAATGTCACCAAGCGTGCGCTTCCCATGACGCACGATGACCGGCCCGCGATGTGTAGACCCGCGTGTCGGCGAACGGAGCTTTCCATGAATGACCCCAGCACCTTCGCGGTAACGGAACACGACGAACGCGACGGTCATCACCCCGAACCGAACCCCCACCCGTCCCTCCAGCAGTCGGCGGCCCCGGTGTTCACACCGGCCCCGGCCCCGGTCGCGACGCCGATTCCCGCGTGGACGGCGCCCCCGGAGCCGGCCCAGGCCCCGACACCGACCCCGGACCCGGCCTCGGGCACGCCCCAGGACCAGGCCCCGGCCCGTGCCGACGCCCAGGCATCGGCTCCGGCCCCGGCCCAGTCCCCGGCCCCGGCCCAGTCCCCGGCCCCGGACCCGTCCCCGGCCCCGGACCCGTCCCCGGCCCCGGACCCGTCCCCGGCCCCGGCCCAGTCCCCGGTCCCGGGGTGGTTCCCGGACCCGGAGCGGGCCCCGGCGCCGGCGAACCGGTACCCGAGCCCGTCCCCGGCCCGGCCCCCGGGTCAGGAAGCGGCCCCGGACCCGCACCCCACTCCGGCCCCGGTCGCGGCGCCGGCCGGCGGGCAGGCCCTGACCCCGGCCCTGACCCCGGCCGTGACCTGGGCCCCGGCCCCGGTCGCGATGCCGGCCACCGCCCCGGCGGTGGCCCCCGGTACGGGCCTGGTGCCCGTCCCGGTGTCGACCTTCACACCGGGCTCCGGACCGGCTCCGGGCGTGACCTGGGCCTCGGCACCGGTGTCCGCCGCACCCGCCCCCGCCCCCGCTGCCCCCGCAGCCCCCGCAGCCCCGGCCGCGGTGCAGGCGGCGGCAGCGGCCCGAGAGCCGGCCCCCGTCAACGGGACCGGTCCCGCCGAAGGGCCGCCGCCCGGTGGTGCCGACGCGGTGGTGCCGGACGGCGAGCCCCACATCGAGCCGATAAGGACGCTGCTGGAGACGGCCGTCGCCTACCGGCCCGTCGAGGAGGTCACCGCGCTGGTGAGCCTGCTCAAGCGGACCGGCCGGCACACCGACCCCGGGCACGACGCGCTGCGCGCCGCCGCGGTCTCCCGCCCCCTCCAGGACGTCCAGAGGATGGTCGCGCTGCTGGCCGAGCACCCGCAGGAGGAGGCCGAGGCCGACATCACCCTGCGCGCCGCCGCCGTCGGACGGCCCATCGAGGACGTGGCCCTGCTGGCCAGCATCCTCGGCCCCGACGGAGCCTGCGACGGAGCCGTCGAAGCCCCCGACGCGGCCGCGGCCGCGGCCCCCGACGGAGCCTCCGTCACCGCCCGGTCCGCCGGCCGGACCCCCGCGCCGCCCCCGCTGCGCGGGCCCGCCCCGGCCGCCCCGGCTCCCGCCCCCGCCCGTACCCCGGTGTCCGCACCGGCCCGGGATCCGCGGGACCGGGGGGCGCTGCGCCACCTGCTGCGCTGGCCCACCGCCTTCGCGCTGCTGCTGTGCGGGACCCTGCACCTTCCGCAGGATCCGGCCGCCCTGGCCGTCCCCGGTCCGGGCCAGTGGCTCGCTCCGGCCGCGTCCCTGCTGTGCTTCGGGCTCGGCGCGGTGCTCGCCCTCCGGGACACCCCGGCCGTGTGGCGGGCCGTGGCGGTGGGGGCCCTCGCGGTCGTCACGCTGCACGTGGTCGGCGGGATCGTGTTCTTCGATCCGCTGGAAGGCGCCTTCGGCGGGGCGTACGCCTGGGCCGGCAGCACGGCGGCCGTGTGCGCCGGGGCCGGAGCGGTCCTGGCCGGCGTGGCCCTGAGGTACCGGCCGTCGCGCGCCGGGGCGGGCGGCGCCGCCTGACCCACCCGGCGCAGGGGCCCCGGCCGCGTACGCGCGGCCGGGGCCCCTCACCGTGCCAGCAGGTTCACCGCCCCCGAGAACGCCCGGGGCAGCCGGGCCGCCAGCGGGACGATCCGGCCGGCCAGCGGCGGCCGGCCGCGCGCCCACAGCAGGGCGGAGGTCAGGACGCGGTAGCCGCGCGACAGCTCCCGCCAGGCCCGCTCGTACTCCTGCGGGCGGCCCGCGCGCACGCAGCGTACGAGTTCCCCCGCGGCCGACACGGCCAGTGTCAGGCCCTCGCCGGTCAGCGCGTCCACGTACCCCGCGGCGTCCCCCACGAACAGCACCCGCCCCGCCACCCGGGTCCGGGCCCGCTGCCGCAGCGGCCCGGCGCCGCGCACCGCCGCGCCGGGCCCCGGCGACGGCAGCCGGGCGGCCAGCCCGGGGAACCGGTCGGCGAGCTGCACGTCGAAGGGGGCCTGCCGGGAGGTCAGCACGGCCACCCCGATCCGGTCCGGTCCCAGCGGGGTCACGTAGGCCTCGCAGTCGGGCGCCCAGTGCACCTCCACCAGATCGCTCCAGGGGGCGACGGCGTAGTGGCGGCGCAGTCCGTACCGGGCCGGCCGCCCCGGCGCGGCCGGCACCGCCAGGCCCAGCGCGCGCCGCACCGGCGAGTGCAGGCCGTCCGCCGCCACCAGGTACCGGGCCGTCAGACCCGCCGCGCCGACCCGGTCCGCGTCCTGGCGGACCTCGCCGGCCCGCCGGGCGAGGACCCGTACGCCCAGCTCCTCGGCCCGCCCGGCCAGCGCGGCCTGGAGCTCGGTACGCCGGACCCCGCGGCCGGGGCCGGCGCGGAAGAGCCCCTCGGCGCGCAGGCCCGTCGCGCCGTCCACGTAGCGGATCCCGCGGAAGGCGCTGCCCGGCACCGGTACGCCCAGCTCCTCGAAGCGCCGGACGGCGCCCGGCATCAGACCTTCGCCGCAGGCCTTGTCGATCGGGGTCGGCCGCGGTTCGAGGACCACCACCTCCAGCCCGGCGAGCGCGCCGTGGATGGCGGTGGCCAGCCCCGCCGGGCCGCCGCCCGCGACCAGCAGGTCGATCACGGCGCGGCCCCCGCGAGCCGCCCCGCTCCGGCGGCGGTGCCCAGCGCACGGTCCTCGCAGGCGATCCGCACCCGCAGCAGCAGGGCGTTGAGCACGGTGAAGACGGTCGCCGTCAGCCACGCGGAGTGCACCAGCGGAAGCGCCAGCCCCTCCAGCACCACCGCCACGTAGTTGGGGTGCCGCAGCCGGCGGTACGGTCCGCCCGCCACCAGCGCCAGCCCGGGCACCACCAGGACCCGGGTGTTCCAGCGGGGCCCCAAGGTCGCCACGCACCACCAGCGCAGCCCCTGCGCCGCCACCGCGAGCGCCAGCGCCGTCCAGCCGAGGACGGGCACGAAGGGCCGGTACGGGGCTTCGAGCGCGCAGCCCGCGAGCAGCGCGGTGTGCAGCGCGACCATGGCCGGGTAGTGGCCGCGGCCGTACTCGACGGCGCCGCGCGCCAGGCTCCAGGCGGCGTGGCGGCGGGCGACGGCCAGTTCGGCGAGCCGCTCCAGCGCCACCAGGGCGAGCAGCAGCAGGTACGGGACGGGCAGGTCGGGCACGGACGTCATCGGGACCTCACCAGCGCAGCAGGACGAGTTCGGAGGCGAAGCCCGGGCCGAAGGCCAGCATGAGACCGACCGATCCGGGCGCGGGCGGACCGGCTTCCTGGACGGAGCCGAGGATGTGCAGGACGGACGCGGAGGAGAGGTTGCCCGCCGCCGCCAGGGAGCGGCGGCTCGGCGCGAAGGCGCGTTCCGGCAGCCCCAGGGCCTCGGAGAGCACGTCGAGGATCTTCGGGCCGCCCGGGTGGCAGATCCAGGTGCCGACGTCCGCGGGCTTGAGGTCGTGCGCGGCGAGGAAGGACTCGATCTCCTCCACCACGTGCAGCCGCACCAGTTCGGGCACTTCGCGGCCCAGCACCATCCGGAAGCCCCAGTGGCCGATGTCCCAGCCGAGCAGGTGCTCGGTGCCCGGGTAGAGCCGGCTGCGCGCGGCCACCACCACGGGCCCGGCGCCGCTCTCGTGGAGGGGATGGCCCGCGCCGACCGCCAGCAGCGCCCCGGCCCCGTCCCCGAAGAGCGCCCCGGCCACCAGGTTGGCCATCGAGGTGTCCGCGGGCTGGAGGGTGAGCGAGCACAGCTCGGTGGACAGCAGCAGCGCCGCCCGCCCGGGACGGCCCGTCAGCTGCCCGTGGAGCAGCGCCAGTCCGGCCGCGCCCGCCGCGCAGCCGAGCCCGAACAGCGGCATCCGGCGCACGTCGGGGCGCAGGCCGCTGCGGTTGACGAGGCGGGCCTCCAGGGAGGGGGTGGCCAGCCCCGTCACGGTGGTCGACAGCACCAGGTCCACCTCGTGCGCCGGGACGTCGGCCGCCTCCAGGGCGCGTGCGACGGCTTCGGCGCCGAGGTCCAGGGCGGCGCGGACGAACAGGGCGTTGGTGGTGCCGAAGTCGGCCGCCGGTCCGTAGCGCTCCAGCGGGAGGGCGAGGTGGCGCGAGTCGACCCGGACCGAGGCGTGCACCCGGCGCAGCAGGGCCGCGTCGGCGCCGGGCGGCAGGAAACCGGCGAGGGCCTCCGTGATCCGCGACTGCGGGTACAGGTGGGGCGGGAACACGCTGCTCACTGCCAGGACACGTGTCATTGGCCCAACATAGGGAAGAAGCGGCGGATCTGGAGGAAGCGCGCGAAAGGTGCGCGGCGGACGTGTCGCCGCGGCGTAGCGTGACGCCGTGCCCGCCCCCGCGCTCCCGGCCCCCGCCCCGCTCCCGCCGCCGGTTCCGCCGCCGACGCGCGGCGGAGCCGTCCCGGCCCTCGCCCTGCTGGGCGCCTGCCACCCCCTGCCGGCGGCCGCCGTGACCCTCTTCGCCGCCGTCCTGGCGGCCGCCGCCGGAAGGGGCCCCGCCGGTACCGCGCTGACGGCCGCCGCCGTGGGCGCCGGACAGCTCTCGGTGGGCTGGTCCAACGACCGGGCCGACCAGCGGCGCGACCGGGCCGCCGGCCGCCGCGACAAACCACTGGCCACGGGCGCCGTGCCGGCCGCCCGCGTGAGCGGCGCCGCCGCCGGCGCGCTGCTGCTGTGCGTGCCGCTGTCCCTGGCCGCCGGGCTCCTCGCGGGCGCCGCGCACCTCGTCGGCGTAGCGGCCGCCTGGGCGTACAACCTGCGCCTCAAGGGCACGGCCGCGTCCTGGTTCCCGTACGCCCTGGCCTTCGGGCTGCTCCCGGCCTTCGTGACGCTCGGCCTGCCCGGCCGGCCCTGGCCGCCGCCCTGGCTGACCGGCGCCGCCGCCCTGCTCGGCGCGGGCGCGCACTTCGCCAACGTGCTGCCCGACATCGCCGACGACCTCGCCACCGGGGTGCGGGGCCTGCCCCAGCGCCTCGGCACCCGCCGCTCGGCGGCCCTGGCCGCCGCCCTCGTCCTCGCCTCGACGGCCGCCCTGGTGCTGGGCCCGCCCGGCCCTGCGGGCCCGTACGGCTGGGGGCTGCTCGCGCTGACCGGCGTCCTGCTCGCCCTCACGGGGCGGGCGTCCGGCCGGATCCCCTTCCTCGCCACGATGGCGGTCGCGGGGGCCGACGTCCTGCTGCTCCTGGCCCGGGGCGCGGGCCTGCGCTGAGGTCCGCGGGCCCCGCCCGGTCAGACGCGGGTACGGGTCCACTCCAGCAGCTGCTCCTGCGGCCAGGTGTTCACCACCCGGCCGCCGTCCACCCCGCACTCCACGGCCCGTTCGCAGCCGACGATCTGCCAGTCCAGCTGGCCCGGGGCGTGCGCGTCGGTGTCGACGGCGAAGAAGGTGCCCGCCGCCACGGCGAGGCGCAGCAGCCGCCGGGGCGGATCCAGCCGCTCGGGCCGGCTGTTGATCTCCACGGCCGTGCCGGACTCCGCGCAGGCCGCGAACACCCGCTCGGCGTCGAAGGCGGACTCCGGCCGGGTCCGGCCCGTCACGAGGCGTCCCGTGCAGTGCCCGAGGACGTCCATCAGCGGGTTGCGCACCGCGGTCAGCAGCCGGCGCGTCATCGCAGGGGCCTCCATCCGCAGCTTGGAGTGGACGGAGCCCACCACCAGGTCGAGCCGGTCCAGCAGCTCGGGCTCCTGGTCGAGCGAGCCGTCGGGGAGGATGTCGCACTCGATGCCGGTCAGCAGCCGGAACGGCGCCCAGGAGGCGTTCAGCTCCGCCACCACCAGCAGCTGTTCGCGCAGCCGCTCCGGGGACAGGCCCCGGGCGACCGTCAGGTGCGGCGAATGGTCGGTGAGCACCGCCCACTCGTGGCCCAGCGCGGCGGCGGCCCGCCCCATCGCCTCGATCGGGCTCCCGCCGTCCGACCAGTCCGAGTGCACGTGGCAGTCCCCGCGCAGGGCCGCGCGCAGCGCCACGGCGGCGGGGTCGGGCGGCGGCCCCTCGGGCATCGCGGCGGCCTCGTCCTCCAGACGCAGCAGGTACTGCGGGACGGCCCCGGTCAGGGCCTCCCGGACCACCTGGGCGGTCTTCGGCCCGATGCCCTTCACCGCTTCGAGGGAGCCGGACGCGGCCCGCTCGGCCGTCTCCCGTTCACCCATCCGGGTGAGCGCGGCGGCCGCCGTGCGGAAGGCCCGCACGCGGTACGTGGGAGCCTGCGCGCGCTCCAGCAGGAAGGCGATCCGGTCCAGCGCCGCCACGGGGTCCACGGGCCCACCTCCTCCCGGGCCAGTGTCGCAACGCGCCGCCCGGTCCGCGACCGGCGCCGGGGGTCAGGGCGTGGAGGTGAGCGTGAACAGGGCCCCGTCGGGGTCGCGCAGGGCGATCGAGCGTTCCGTCGGCGTGGTGGTGAACACCGAGACGGTGCGGCCGCCGAGGCCGAGGGCCGCCTCCACGGCCTCGTCCAGGTCGGGGACGCGGAAGTGGACGTGCCAGCGCGGCCGGGTGTGCGGGGTGTAGGCGCCCGGTTCCACGGGCCCGCTGTTCAGCCGGGCGACCGGTTCGCCGCCCTGGCGCAGCACGACCTGCTCCTCCTCGTAGGAGACCTCGCAGCAGCCGGGGCGGCCCGTCGCCCACTCCAGCACCTCCCCGTAGAACAGCGCGGCGTCGAAGGCGTTGCGGGTGCGCAGTTCCAGCCAGGCCGGGGCCGGTCCCCTGCCGACCCGCCAGCCGGCGGCCACGGGCCCCGCCCAGATCCCGAACACCGCCCCGTCGAGGTCGGCGACCAGCGCGGCGCGGCCGCCGGCCGGGAAGGACACCGGGCCCACCGCGACCGTGCCGCTGCGCTCGCGGATCCTGCTCGCCGCGACGTCGGCGTCGTCGACGGCGAAGTAGGGGGTCCAGGCCACGGGCACCGCCAGGTCGGCGGCCAGCGCCCCGATCCCGGCGACCGGTACGCCGTCCAGGACGGCCACCGAGAACCCCTCGCCGAGCCGGGTCGCGGGCCGGAAGGTCCAGCCGACGACCGTCCCGTAGAAACGCTGGGAGGCCTCCAGATCGCGGGCCATCAGGCTCACCCAGCAGGGGGCCCCGAAGACGTCCTTCGCAGAAATTGCCACAGCACAAGAAGTAGCGTCCGCCGCCCCCCGCCGCCCCGCAGGCGCGCCCGCAGGTCATCACCACCAGTAGGCGGGGTACCTCGGAGCCTTGCGGCGGATGCGGGAGCCGGCGTAGCCGGTGAGGACGAGGAGCACGGTGGAACCGAACAGCAGGGGCACGAACCGGGCGGGCGCCGGGGCCTGCAGGACGGTGACCACGGCGGTGGCCACCGCCGGCGAGTGCGGGGTCCGGGCGAGGGTGAGCAGGGCGAGGGTCAGCCCGGCCGCGACGGCCGCGGCCCAGCCGCTGCTGCCGGCCGCGGCGAGGACGCCGTAGCCCGCGGCGGCGCCGATCAGGTGGCCGACGACCACGCCGCGCGGCTGGGCCAGCGGCAGGGTGGGGGCGCTGTGCACCAGGGCGGCGCTGGCGGCGAGCGGGGGTATCAGCACCGGCTCGTGGATCATCGCGCCGATCGCCACGAGGGCCAGCAGGACGGTCGTCGCCGCGCTGACGCTGTGCACGGCGGCGGCCGCGCTGGGCCGGGCCGGGGCCCGGAGCGCGGCCGGCCGCGGGGCGGCCGCGGCGGGCGGGACGTCCGGGCCGGGCTCGGCGTGCGGGGCGGCTTCGGGGCGCGGGGCGGTGGCGGTCGCCGGGCGGGAGTTCATGGCAGGGCGGATTCCGGGGCAGGGGACGGTACGGGCGGGACCGGCGGGGGAGCCGGACCGGACCCGGTGATCCACCTCCGGCCCGGCCTCGCGTCCGTTCCGTGTGCGGCCGGCGCAATCCGGACCCGACCCTACCGTTCACCCGTACGATCCCCGTGACGGGGGTCGAGGGCGCCGGTGCCGTGGGCCCCCGACGGGTGGGAACGCGGGAGCGGGCAGGGACGGCGGGAAGGGCCGGCATGACGACACGACCGGAAGCCGCGAGCGGGGTCCCGGCGGACCTCGACGCGGTCATCGCGCACGCCCCCGACGACGCGGCCGGGGCGCTCTGGCGGCTGACCGGAGCCGCGCGGGACCTCGACTCGGAGCTGACCCGGCTCCGCCCCGGCGCCGTCCTCGCGGAGCCCGCCGGGGCCGCCCCCGGCGTCCTGCTCGTGGTCGTGAGCGGCAGCGGGCGCATCGACACCGGGGACGGCCCGCACGAGCTGCGCCCGCACGCGGCGGCGTGGCTCGCTCCGGGGCCGGGCCGCCCGCTCGTCGCGGGCCCGCAGGGGATGGCGTACCTGACCGTGCGGGCCCGGCGTCCCGGGCCGGACGGCGGCGCCGGCCAGCCGCCCACCGCCGCGGTGCCCGCCGGGATCCCCGCCGTGACGTCCTCCGGGGGCTTCGCCGAGGGCGGTGAGTCGGCTTGCCTGCTGCACCGGGTCTGCCCCGACTGCGGACGCCTGGCGGGCGAGTCCGGCGCCCGCTACTGCTCCCGCTGCGGCGCCGGGCTCCCGGACTGACTCCGGGACGGCGGGAGGCCCCCCGGGCCGGAACCCGGGAGGCCGAGCCCGGCCGTGGCGGCCGGGGCCGGATCAGAAGCCGCAGCCCGTGACCCACTTGTGCGAGGAGATCCGGTCGTTCCACTCCCACGGGATGTTGCCGCGGGCGCCGTTCGGCGCACAGGTGGAGGCGCCGCCGTAGTTGATGTTCTCGTAGACGCGGACGTCGCCGAGGCTGCCGGAGTAGCCGTTGTTCCAGTAGGCCGAGGCCTTGTCGTTCATGTTGTAGCCGCCGCCGGCGCCACAGGTGCGCCAGTCGGCGTCGTTGCCGCTCCAGCCGCAGCGCGCGCCGCCCTCGTTGGTGTTCTCCCACACCCAGTAGTTGCCGTCGGCCGCCACCCCGGAGGCGTCGGCCGGGGTCGCGGAGGCGGTGGCGAGCATCGAGGGGAGCGCGAGCAGCGGGAGCGCGAGCGCGCAGGCCAGCATCGTCGTACGGAACTTACGCATGGGGTCCTCCTGGAGAGTCGGTACTCGGTGTGGTGCCATCGGGCTTTCCGGGGGTGCCGGTCGTTCCGGTCGTTCCGGTCGTTCCGGCTTTTTCGGACGCTCGGGTCGGCGCGGTCCCTCCGGCCGCGTCATCGGGTCGGTCGGACGGGGGGACGACGCGCTCCGCCTCCGGGAGCGCGGCGTTCTGGAGCCTTCGCCGCAGGTCGACGTCGCCGCGGTGGCGCGCGCGGAACTCATCGCCGTAGGAGAGGTCCAGAGCGTGGGAGACCCGGCTCAGGGCGGTGCCGGTGGCACAGGTCGCCTCGGCGACCGCGAGCGCGCTCTCGGCCGCGTCGGCCCGGTCCGGCGGCAGTTCCCGCGCGAAGGCGGCCGCCGCGGCCCGGGAATCGTCGGGGGAGCCGTAGGGGCGGCCCGCCGCCCGCATGCACGCCGCCCACGCGCCGACCGCCTCCGCGTACCGGGGGTCCGCGCGGACCTTCGCCTCCTGCGCGGGGCGGATGTTCATCGTGACGACCTTGACGCGGAACCAGGCGGCCAGGTCCCCGTACAGGGAGCGCTCCGCCCGGGCGATGCAGCCGTCGGGGCTCGCCGTGAGCGTCGTGCCGGTCGGGGCGGTGGCCGTCAGGCCCACGGGTGAGGCCCCCATGAGCGCCGTCCGGGCGGCCGCCCGTCCGCGCGCCGACAGGCCGTGGAAGTACCGCTGGTTGGGATCCGCCAGCCGCGCCGCCTCGGCCGCCCGGTCGTCCCGGCCGCCGTAGCCGTGGGCCCGCGCCCACTCCACGTCGTCCAGCCCGTACGGGAACGAGCGCTGCGCCGGCGGGGGCTCGGTCACGGCGTAGCGGAACCCGCGGTTCGCCATACAGCGGCCGATCAGGACCTGTTCGGCCCGCTCCAGCAGCCGGGACTGCCCCGCCGTGGGCTCCACTGCGGCCGGGCCGGCCGCCCCGCCCCCCGGGCCGGGACCCCGGGCGGTCCGGCCGTCCGTCCCGCACCCCGTCAACGCGGCCAGTGCCACCGCCGCCGCCAGGGCGGCCACCGCCCCCCGTCGTGTCCGTGCCATCCGTGCGGCCCTCCTCTCCGGTCCGTGCCCGGCGTCCGGTCCCGGCGCCGCGACCCAGGTGTAGCCGCCATCCGTTGTTCGCCGTCGGCGCCCTGGCAGCGAACAAACAATTGCTGAACAATCCACCCCGGACCGCAGAAAAGGGGCCTGGTGGAAGGGGCTGTGCATGGCACGCAAGGAACGCCCGCTGGAGGGCGGGGAAGGGCCCCTGCTGGAGTTCGCCACCGCCCTGCGCAGACTGCGCCACGAGGCCGGGTCCCCGCCCTACCGCGACCTGTCGGCGCGCGCCCACTACTCGGTGGCGACCCTGTCCGGGGCCGCCGCCGGCCGCCGGCTGCCCAGCCTGGACGTGACCCTGTCCTACGTCCGTGCCTGCGGCGGCGACCCGGGGGAGTGGGAGCGCCGCTGGCACGCGGCCGCCGTGGAACTGGCCGTCGAGGGCCTGGCACCCCCCGCGGCGGGGGCCGGCCCCCTGGGCGCCGGTCCGGCCGGGGAGGACGCGCGGGGGCTCCCGTACGTGGGGCTCGCCGCCTTCCGCGCCGAGGACGCCGGACTCTTCTTCGGCCGCGAGCGCCTCGTCGACGACCTCGCCGCCGCCCTGGCGCGGCACCGCGTCGTGGCCCTCGTCGGTGCCTCCGGAGCCGGCAAGTCCTCCCTCCTGCACGCCGGTCTGCTGCCCCGGCTGCGCGCCGACGCCCCCGCGGCCGCCGTCGGCGTGCTCACCCCCGGACCGCGACCCCTGGACCGGGCCCGCCAGGCGCTCGACGGGCACGAGGCGCCCGACTGCGCCGAACGGGTACTGATCGTGGACCAGTTCGAGGAGGTCTTCACCGTGTGCGCGGACGCCGCCGAACGCGCCGCCTTCGTGTCCCTGCTCGCCGGCGCCGCCCGGCGGCCCGGCTCCGGCTGCCGGGTGGTGCTCGGCGTGCGCGCCGACTTCTACGCGCACTGCACCCGCCACCCCGAACTCGTCGAGGTGCTCCGCGAAGCCCAGGTCGTCGTCGGCCCCATGAGCGCCGCCGAGCTGCGCCGCGCCGTGGTGGAACCGGCCCGCCGGGCCGGTCTCACCGTCGAAGGGGCCCTCCAGGCCACCCTCGTGGCGCACGCCCACGGCCAGATCGGCGCGCTGCCCCTGCTCTCCCACGCCCTGCTGGAGACCTGGCGCCGGCGCCGGGGCGCGGCGCTCACCCTCGACGGGTTCCATGCCGCCGGGGGCTTCGAAGGGGCCCTCGCCCAGTCCGCCGAGGCCCTCCACGCCTCCCTCACCACCCGCCAGCAGGCCCTGGCCCGGCAGCTGTTCGTCCACCTCATCGCCCTCGGCGAGGGCACCGAGGACACCAAGCGGCCGGTCGCGCGCGCCGAGTTCGGCCAGGATCCGGACAGCCGCGCCGTCCTCGCCCGCGCCGCCGCCCTGCGCCTGCTGACCCTGGACCAGGGCGTCGTCGAGCTCACCCACGAGGCCCTCATCCGGGCCTGGCCCCGGCTGCGCGGCTGGATCGGCGACGACCGCGAACGGCTGCGCCGCCACCGCCAGCTCGCCGAGGCCGCCCGCGCCTGGGAGGGAGTGCGCCGCGACCCCGGCGCGCTGCTGCGCGGCACGCGGCTCGCCCTGGCCCGCGAGATCGCCGCCCCGCCCGCCCTCGGGCTCAGCGCCGCCGAACGGGAGTTCCTCGACGCCAGCGCCGCCGCCGAAGCCGCCGCCGGCAAGCGGGCCCGGCGCCGCACCCGCCGGCTGCGCTGCCTGATCGCCACGCTCGCCGCCGTCGCCGCGGTGGCCGCCGTCGCCACCGGCAACGCCGTGCGCGCCGAAGGGGAGGTCACCCGGCAGCGCAACGACGCCGTCGCGCAGAACCTCGCCGAAACGGCCTCCGACCTGGTGGCCACCGCCACCGCGGGCGGCGCCGGATCCGGCCTCGCCGTCCAGCTGGGCCTGACCGCCCACCGGCTCTCGCCCACCTCCCGGACCCGCGACAGCCTCCTGTCGGCCCTGATGACCTCCCTCCCCGCGCACGACAAGGAGGTCGTCGCCCTCGCCTACCGCCCCGACGGCCGTCAGCTGGCCACCGCGAGCGGAGACCACACCGCCCGGCTGTGGCAGACCAGGGGTACCGCCCGGCCCACGCCCGTCGCCACCCTCACCGGCCACGCCGACGACCTGCGCGCCGTCGCCTACCGGCCCGACGGCCGCCTCCTGGCCACCGCGTGCGCCGACGGCACGGTCCGCCTCTGGGACGTCTCCGAGCCCGCCCGGCCCGCCGTGGAGGCCGAACTGCCCGCGCGCGGCGGGGACGTGCGCGCCGTCGCCTTCAGCCCCGACGGCCGGGCCCTGGTCACCGCCGGAGCGCGGGGCGGCGTACGGCTCTGGGACGTGAGCGGGCCCGGTGGACGTGAGCCCGCCGAGCCGGCGCTGATCACCGGACACCGCGACACCGTGCGGGCGGTCGCCTTCAGCCCCGACGGCAGGATCCTCGCCACCGCCGGGGAGGACCACACCGTCCGGCTGACCGCGGTGGGCGACCGGACGGCCCCCACCGCCCTGGCCGTCGTCACCGGCCACGACACCGCCGTGTTCTCCGTCGCCTTCAGCCCCGACGGCCACACCCTCGCCACCGCTTCGGGCGGCCGCACCCCGGTCCGCCTGTGGGACGTCACCGACCCGCGCCGGCCCGCCGCGCTGGCCACCCTGACCGGGCACACCGACGTGGTCGGCTCGGTCGCCTTCGGCCCCGACGGGCGCACCCTGGCCACCGCCAGCGACGACCGCACCGTCCGGCTGTGGAGCGTGCCCCCGGGAGGGCGGCCCGCCGCGCTGGCCACCCTGACCGGATTCACCACCGCCGTCGGCTCGGTCGCCTTCAGCCCCGACGGGGCCACCCTGGCCGCCGGCGGCTACGACAGCACCCTGCGGCTGGCCGGCACCGACCTCGGCCGGGCCGTGGCCGGGGCCTGCGCGCACACCGGCCCGCGGATCACGCGCGCGCAGTGGTCCTCGTACATGCCCTACCTGGACTACGCGCCGCCGTGCAGCGGCCTCGAACGCCCCTGACCCACCCCATCCCACTCCCCCCCCGGCAGACGGACCTGCGGCTCTGCGGGCGGAACTGGACGCGATCACCGTCCCCCGAGGCCGCCGCCCGCCCCCGGGAGGGGCCCGATTACCCCTGGTCGGCCGCGTTCGGCAGGATGAGGGCATGACCGAGATCCGCACCCCCCGCCTCATCCTGCGCCGCTGGAGCGACGACGACCTCGTCCCCCTGTCGGAGATCCACGCCGACCCGGAGGTGATGCGCTGGATCGGCGACGGCGGCGCCCTGGACCTGGACGGGACCGCCGAGGCCATCGAGCGCTGGGAAGAGGAGTGGGACGACGAGGGCTTCGGCGTGTTCGCCGTCGAACTCCTCGCCTCCGGCGAACTGATCGGCGCCGTCGGTCTGACCGTCCCCGACGGCCCGCCGGAGGTCGAGCACGGCGTGGCCGCCGTCTGGCGGCTGGGCCGGCCCTTCTGGGGCCAGGGCTACGCCTCCGAAGCGGCCCACGCCACCTTGGAGTTCGCCCTCCAGGACCGCGGCCTCGACCGCGTCGTCGCCGTCAACCGGTCCGGCAACGACGAGTCCGAGAACGTCATCCGCAAGCTCGGCATGAAGCAGGACGGCAACACCACCGACCCGGACTCCGGCGCCCTCCTCACCCTCTACAGCATCGACCTCACCGAGTACGAGGCCTGACCGGGCGCCGCCGCCCGCACCCCGGCGGCGCGCGCATCAGCCGATCGGACGACCCCCGGGTCCACCGGACCGCCCGCGGGAGGCCGCCGCCGGGCCGACCGTCCGGCGCCCCGGCCGGGGCCAGCATGGGAGCGGGGCCGGGAACGGGCGGGCACAGGGACGCGCCGCACCGCCCGCCCCGGACCGGAGGAACCGTGAACCCGCACGACCGCACCCTGCTGGACGCCGCCGCCCGCGGCGACGAGGACGCCGTACGCGCCGCCCTCGCCGCCGGAGCCGCCGTCGACGCGCGCGACGACTCCCTGCGCACCGCCCTGCTGCTCGCCGTGCTCGGCGACCACACCGGTGCGGCCGGGGCCCTGCTGGACGCCGGCGCCGACCCCGACGCCGCCGACTCCCGCGCGCAGACCCCCTGGCTGGCCTGCGGGGTCACCGGCGGCGTCCGCATGATGCGGCTGCTCCTGGCCGCCGGCCCCGACCTGCGCAAACCCAACCGCTTCGGCGGCACCGCGCTGATCCCGGCCGCCGAGCGCGGCCACACCGGCTACGTCCGGGCCGTCCTGGCCGAGACCGCCATCGAGGTGGACCACGTCAACCGGCTCGGCTGGACCGCCCTGCTGGAAGCCGTCATCCTCGGCGACGGCGGCCCCCGCCACGCCGAGACGGTCGCGCTGCTGCTCGCCGCCGGAGCGGATCCCGCGCTGGCCGACCACGAGGGCGTGACCGCGTACGAGCACGCCGTGCGGCGCGGCTTCGAGGGGATCGCCCGGCTGCTGCGAGACGCCCCGGCTCCCGGGCGGGAGGCCGGCCGGTGAACCGCCGCCGGGCCCGCAGGCCCCGTACCGCGCTCGCCGCCCTGACCGGGGCGCTGCTGCTGGCGGCCTGTACGGGCGGCGCCCCGGCCGCGGGGCCCGCGGCCCCCTCCGCCGCACCGCGCCCCACGGCCCCCGCCGGCGCGCCCACCGCCCCGGGGACGGTGCTCGTCGCGGACTTCGGCGCCGACACCGTCACCTTCGTCGACCCCGTACGCGGCCCCCTGGCGGCCGTCACCGTCGGCCGGGCCCCGTACGGGCTGGCCGTCGGCGCCGACGGCCGCGCCTGGGTGGCCACCGCGGAGGGCGTCGCGGTCGTCGACACCCGTACCCGGGTGCGGACGGCGCTGGTCCGCTACCGGACGGACACCGGACCGGTCCGGGACGGCGAGTACCGGGGCGGCGGGATGGGCATCGCGCTGTCCCCGGACGGCGCCCGCGCCTACGTCGGCGTGAACGTGCCCGGCGGCAACGGGGTCCTGGAGGTCATCGACACGGCGCGGGCCGTGGTCACCGCCACCGTCCCGGTGGGCCGGCGGCCCTTCGACGTGGACGTGGCGCCCGACGGCTCCGAGGTCTACGTCACCGGACACGACTCCTTCGACATCACCGCCGTCACCGCCGCCGGGGCCGGCCCGCTGCGGCCGCGCCGCATCGAGGTGGCCCCGTACGGCACCGAGGGCGGCCTCGGCTCCTGGCTGAAGCCGCACTACGCGGCGGTCCGCCCGGCCGACGGGATGCTGCTGCTCCCGTTCGAGGGGGAGCGGCTGGCCGTGGTCGACCCGCGCACCGGGCGCACCACCGTGGAACGGATGACGGCCGACACCCACCAGCACGGCGCCGCGCTCACCCCCGACGGCCGCCTCCTGGTCGTCGGCACGGGCGCCGTCGACCCCTCGGACGGCGAGGGGCCGTCCCTGACCGTCCGCGCCCCGGACGGCACCGAACGCGTGATCCCGCTGGAGGGACCCCACGAGGACGTGGCCGTCTCCCGGGACGGGAGCACGGCGTACGTGACCGGGGGCTTCACCCGCGACGGGTACTGGAACGGCATCACGGTCGTCGACCTCGCCGCGGGCACCACCCGACGGCTGGCGGCGGGCGACCGCCCGCTGGGCGTGGCCGTCCTGTGAGGTCAGCCAAAAGTCAGCCTTTGGTAAGCCATAAGCTCCGGTTATGAGGTCATAACCAGGGGGCGGGTGCCGGGTTAGGGTGGCCTTAGTTTAGGGTTCTCTTGATCAGTCAGATTGTCGGTCGAAGGGAACCCAGTCATGCCTCGCCCTCTGCGGGTAGCAATCGTCGGTGCCGGCCCCGCCGGTATCTACGCGGCCGACGCGCTGCTCAAGTCCGAGGCGGCCGTCGCTCCCGGTGTGTCCATCGACATCTTCGAGCGGATGCCCGCCCCCTTCGGACTGATCCGGTACGGGGTCGCCCCCGACCACCCCCGCATCAAGGGCATCATCACCGCCCTGCACCAGGTGCTCGACAAGCCCCAGGTCCGCCTGTTCGGCAACGTCGACTACCCGGGCGACATCTCCCTCGACGAGCTGCACGCCTTCTACGACGCCGTGATCTTCTCCACGGGCGCCACCGCCGACCGCGCGCTCAGCATCCCGGGCGTCGAGCTCGACGGCTCCTACGGCGCCGCCGACTTCGTCTCCTGGTACGACGGCCACCCCGACGTCCCGCGCACCTGGCCGCTGGAGGCCGAGAAGGTCGCCGTCCTCGGCGTCGGCAACGTCGCCCTCGACGTGGCCCGCATCCTCGCCAAGACCGCCGAGGAACTGCTGCCGACCGAGATCCCGGCCAACGTCCACGACGGCCTGAAGGCCAACAAGGCCCTCGAGGTCCACGTCTTCGGCCGGCGCGGCCCGGCGCAGGCCAAGTTCAGCCCGATGGAGCTGCGCGAGCTCGACCACTCGCCCAACATCGAGGTCATCGTCAACCCCGAGGACATCGACTACGACGAGGGCTCGATCGCCACCCGCCGCTCCAACAAGCAGGCGGACATGGTCGCCAAGACCCTGGAGAACTGGGCGATCCGCGACATCGGCGAGCGCCCCCACAAACTGTTCCTGCACTTCTTCGAGTCCCCGTCGGAGATCGTCGGCGAGGACGGCAAGGTCGTCGGCCTGCGCACCGAGCGCACCGAGCTCGACGGCACGGGCAACGTCAAGGGCACCGGCCGGTTCACCACCTGGGACGTGCAGTCGGTCTACCGGGCCGTCGGCTACCTCTCCGACGAACTGCCCAAGCTCCCCTGGGACGTGGAGTCGGGCACGGTCCCGGACGAGGGCGGCCGCGTCATCGAGAACGGCGAGCACCTGGCCTCGACGTACGTGACGGGCTGGATCCGGCGCGGCCCGATCGGCCTGATCGGCCACACCAAGGGCGATGCCAACGAGACGGTCGCCAACCTGCTGGCCGACCACGCCGGGGGCCGGCTGCCCGCCCCCGCGACCCCTGAGCCCGAGGCGGTCGAGGCCTTCCTCACCGAGCGGCAGGTCCGCTTCACCACCTGGGAGGGGTGGTACAAGCTGGACGCCGCCGAGAAGGCACTCGGCGAGGCGCAGGGCCGCGAGCGCGTGAAGCTCGTGGAGCGCGAGGAGATGCTCGGCGCCAGCGGCGCGTGAGCGGACGAACGGGGCCCGCCGGACGACGGCGGGCCCCGTTCGCGCGTCCGGGCCCGGCGGTTCCCCGCGCCGGGCGCCCGGATCAGTCGGCGATCGAGGTGAGCTTCTTCGTCTTCAGGTCGGCCTGCACGCGGAGCAGGGTGGTGTTGTCGCCGCTGCCGCCCCAGCTCAGGGTCACCGTGGCGTTGGTCTTGCCCGCCCCGCTCCCGGTGGACGTCACCTTCCACCCCACGGGTACGTTCTGCGCGCGCAGGACGCCGTTGGCGTGGTTGGCCTCCTCCCACTGCTTCAGCTCCTGCTGGAGGGGCTTGGAGAGGTAGAAGGAGCGCAGCTGGTCGGCCGTCTTGCCGTCACCGTCGTAGACCGCGTCGATGTAGGAGCCGTAGAAGTCGGCGATCCGGTTGAAGGCGCCCTCGGGGCTGCCCGACACGGACTGCGGAGCCGCGGCGGTGGCCGAGGTGCCGGTGACGAGGGCGAAGGAGAGGGCCGCCAGGCCGGCGGTGGCCGCGAGGGCGAAGGAGGTGGCGCGCTTGGTCGGGAGTTTGGACATCGGTCGGAACCTTTCCCCGTGGTGGTGCTGCCCGCCGGCAGGTACCCGGCGCTGCCCTGGACGACGGGAGCGCACCGTCATCCGGTTCTCCGCGTAGGGGAAATGGCCGAAATTCGCTCGTACGGAGGAATCCGAAATCCCGGAGTCAGGTCACCGGAATGCGCCGGGCGGCCGGGTGGTTCGCACAGACGCGATATCCGACTCCGCACGCACTGGAGAGCTCATGAAGATCGGCATCATCGGCGCCGGCAACATCGGCGGCAACCTCACGCGCCGGCTCACCGCCCTCGGACACCAGGTCAGCGTCGCGAACTCGCGCGGTCCCGAAACCCTCGCCGCCCTCGTCGAGGAGACCGGTGCCACCGCCGTCACCGTCTCAGAGGCCGCCCGGGGCGCCGAGGTCGTCGTGGTGACCGTCCCCCTCAAGAACGTGCCCGACCTGCCCGCCGGACTCTTCGACGGGGCCGCCGACGGCTTCGCCGTCATCGACACGGGCAACTACTACCCGCGCGGGCGCGACGGGCGCATCGCCGCGATCGAGGACGAGGGCCTGACCGAGAGCCGCTGGACCGAACGGCACCTCGGACACCCCGTGATCAAGGCCTTCAACGGCACGTACGCCGCCGACATCCTCGACCGCCCGCGCCCGGCCGGCGACCCCGGCCGCATCGCCCTGCCGGTCGCCGGTGACGACGAGGCCGCCAAGAAGACCGTCCGCGCCCTGATCGACGAGATCGGCTTCGACACCGTCGACGCGGGCGGCCTCGACGAGTCCTGGCGCCAGCAGCCCGACACGCCGGTCTACGGGCTGCGCGCGGGGGTCGCGGAGGTCACCCGGGCCCTGGCCGAGGCCTCGCCGGTCCGGACGGAGGAATTCCGCGGCTGACGCCCTTCGGCCAGGGGTGTTAACGCTCCGCGTACACCCGTTTTCGCTGTGCTACGGTGCAGCTCAGTTGCAGGTGTGGTTCCCCATATTTCAAGCGCGGCCGTCGGATTCCGTCCGACGGGAGCACTTTTTATTTCCGGATGCTTTCGGACAGGGTCAATCAACACGGCGACGCCGGCGTCGCACAGTGCGGCCCCGGGTACAGCCCCGAAGGAGAATCCATATGGCATCCGGCACCGTGAAGTGGTTCAACGCGGAAAAGGGTTTCGGCTTCATCGAGCAGGACGGCGGCGGCGCCGACGTGTTCGCCCACTACTCGAACATCGCCACCCAGGGCTTCCGCGAGCTTCAGGAGGGCCAGAAGGTGAACTTCGACGTCACGCAGGGCCAGAAGGGCCCGCAGGCCGAGAACATCGTGCCCGCCTGACGCCGAGCGCAACAGAGAGCCGGGGCCCGCACCGAACGGTGCGGGCCCCGGCCCGTTGTCCCCGGGCGCCTACCGGCGGTCCCGGCCCACCCGGCAGACTGTCCGGCGTGACGACACTGAGCAAAGGCGCCAACCTGCCGGTCCCGGCCTCCTCCGTCAGCGTTGTCCTCGGCTGGCGGCCCGGACCGGGCGTGCCGGACGTGGACGCGTCCGCCCTGCTGCTGGCGGCCGGCGGCCGGGTGCGCTCCGACGGCGACTTCGTGTTCTACAACCAGCCGGTGCACGCCCGCGGCGCCGTGCGCCACCGCGGCAAGCGGCCCGGTGCGGACACGCTGGAGGTGAACCTCGCCGCCCTGGAGCCGGAGGTGGAACGCGTCGCGCTCTGCGCCTCCGCGGACGGCGGCACCTTCGGGCAGGTGCCCGGACTGCACCTGCGGCTGCTCGACGCGGCCTCGGGGGCGGAGATCGCCCGCTTCGACATGAGCGCCGGGCCCGAGACGGCCTTCGTGAGCGGGGAGCTCTACCGGCGGGCGGGCGTCTGGAAGTTCCGGGCCGTGGGCCAGGGGTACGCGAGCGGGCTCGCGGGGCTGGCGACGGACTTCGGGATCACCGTGGACGACGAACCGCCCGCGCGGACGGCCCCGGCCCCCGGCCCGCCGCCGCCGGTGCGGGCCCCGGCGCCCGCGCCCGCCCCGTGGCCCTCGCCCGCCCCGGTCACCGCCCCCGTCGCCCCGGCGCCGCCGCCGCCGGCCGGCGGCGTCCGGATGACCAAGGGGGAGGAGCGGCTGCCCGCCGACATGCGCGGCCGGCTCTCGCTGCGCAAGCAGCAGGTGGCCGTCAGCCTGGAGAAGAACGGCGCGGCCGGGGTGACGGCCCGGGTGATCCTCGTCCTCGACGCCTCGGGTTCGATGGCCGCGCTCTACTCGCGGGGCACCGTCGCTTCGGTCGTCGAGCGGATGGCGGCCGTCGCCGCGCAGCTCGACGACGACGGAGAGGTGCAGGCGTGGACCTTCGCCAGCAACCCCGCCCGGCTGCCCGACCTCGTCATCGGTGACCTCCCGGAGTGGCTCCGACTGCACGTGCGCGTCGGCCAGATGAGTCTCTTCGGTCGCCGCAAGCCGGCCCGGGGCCTGCTGCCGGGCCAGATCGACATGCGCGAGGTCGGATTCCAGAACGAGGAGCAGAAGGTGATCGCGGAGGTGCGCGCCTACGTGCGCGCACACCCGGTGGCCGTCCCCACCCTCGTGCTGTTCTTCTCCGACGGCGGCGTCCACCGCAACGCGGAGATCGAGCGGGAACTGCGGGAGGCCGTGGAGGAGCCGGTGTTCTGGCAGTTCGTCGGCCTGGGCCGGTCCGGGTTCGGAGTGCTGGAGCGCTTCGACACGATGACCGGGCGCCGGGTCGACAACGTCGGCTTCTTCGCCGTCGACGACATCGACCGGCTGTCCGACGCGGAGCTGTACGACCGGCTGCTCTCGGAGTTCCCCTCCTGGACGCGCGATGCCCGGCGGGCGGGCATCCTGCGCTGAACTGCCCCCCGCCGCGCGGCGGACGGACGGATCCGGGGCGGCCCGGACCCTTGACCGGATGGTTGGTCCAGACCAATCATGGGGCGTCCGTCCGTTCGCTCGCGCCCCACCGGGAGCTTCGTTGAGACACCTTTCGCGTTCCGCCGTCCGTCCGCGTCCCCTGCGCTCCTTAGCGGCGGCGTTCGCCACCCTCGGCGCCTGTGCCGGGCTCCTCGTCGCGGCGGGCGCGGGTCCCGCGCAGGCCGCGCCGACCCCCCTGCCCGCGCACGTCTTCGCCCCGTACTTCGAGGCGTACTCCTCCGACAGTCCGGCCGACCTGGCGCAGAAGTCCGGCGCCCGCTACCTGACCATGGCCTTCGTCCAGACCGAGGCCAAGGGGTCCTGCACCCCGTACTGGAACGGCTCCACGTCCCAGCCCATCGCCTCCTCCGTCTTCGGCGCCGACTTCGCCACCCTGCGCTCGCGCGGCGGCGACGTCATCCCCTCCTTCGGCGGCTACGCGGCCGACAACGGCGGCACCGAGATCGCGGACAGCTGCACCAGCGTCGACTCGATCGCGGCCGCCTACCAGAAGGTGATCACGACCTACGACGTGACCCGCCTGGACATGGACATCGAGGACAACTCCCTGACCAACAAGGCCGGGATCGACCGCCGCAACCAGGCGATCAAGAAGGTGCAGGACTGGGCCGCCGCGAACGGCCGTCCCCTCCAGGTCTCCTACACCCTCCCGACCACCACGAGCGGTCTCGCGAGCAGCGGCCTGGCCGTCCTCAAGAGCGCGAAGACGGCCGGAGCCCAGGTCGACGTCGTCAACCTGATGACCTTCGACTACTACGACGGCGCCGCCCACAACATGGCGAACGACACGAAGAGCGCCGCCACCGGCCTCTACGACCAGCTCGCCGCCCTGTACCCCGCCAAGACCCCCGCCCAGCTGTGGGGCATGATCGGCGTCACCGAGATGCCCGGCATCGACGACTACGGGCCCGCCGAGACGTTCACCACGGCCGATGCCACCGCGGTCTACGACTGGGCCGTAGCCAAGGGCCTGGGCACCCTCTCCTTCTGGGCGCTCCAGCGCGACAACGGCGGCTGCCCCGGCACCGGGGGCTCCGACACCTGCTCCGGCATCGCCCAGGACCCCTGGTACTTCACCCACACCTTCGCCCCCTTCACCCGGGACGGCGGGCCGGTCGCCAACGACTTCTCGGTGTCCGTCGCACCCGGCTCCGCCTCCGTCGCGCCCGGCGGAAGCACCACCGCCACCGTCTCCACCCAGGTCACCTCCGGTACGGCGCAGCCCGTCGCGCTGACGGTCACCGGCGCCCCCGCCGGAGTCAGCGCCTCGGTCGCGCCCGGCTCGGTCACCGCGGGCGGCACGGCCCGGCTGAGCGTCACCGCCGCCGCCTCGGCCGCGCCCGGCACGTACGCGCTCTCCGTCACCGGGACCGGCGGCGCGCTCAGCCACTCCGCCGCCTTCACCCTGACCGTCTCCGGCCCGGGCGGCGGCAGCGGCGCACTCGTCAACGGCGGCTTCGAGAGCGGCTCGCTCGGGCCGTGGACCTGCGAGGGCGGCGGCTCCGTCGTCACCTCCCCCGTGCACGGGGGGACGTACGCCGTCCAGGGCACCCCGGCCGGTGACCGCACCGGGGAGTGCGCGCAGAGCCTGACCCTGGCTCCCAACACCGCCTACACGCTCAGCGGCTGGGTCCAGGGCAGCTACGCCTACCTCGGCGTGCGGGGCGGCGCGAACGCCAGTACGTGGACCAGCTCGGCCGGCTGGACCAAGCTGAGCGTGCCCTTCACCACCGGCGCCTCCGGGACGGTCACCGTCTACCTGCACGGCTGGTACGGCCAGGGCGCCGTCCACGGCGACGACTTCGCCGTGAGCTGACCCGCCCCCGGTGACCCGTCACCGCCGGGCCGCCCGCCGCGCGATGCGGCGGGCGGCCCGGTGCGGCTACGCCGCGTGGCCGCCGTCGACCGAGAACTCGGCGCCCGTGACGTAGGCGCCCCCGTCCCCGGCGAGGAAGGCGACCATGTCCGCGATCTCCTCGGGCCGGCCGAACCGGCCGAGGGCGGTCATCGCGGCCTGAGGGTCCGCGTACGGGCCGTCCGCCGGGTTCATGTCCGTGTCGACCGGACCCGGGTGGACGATGTTCGCGGTGATCCGGCGCCCGCCGAGCTCACGGGCCAGCGCCTTGGTGAGGCCCGTCAGCGCCGACTTGCTCATGGCGTACAGGGTCCCGCCCGGCCCGGGCACGCGCTGGGTCATGCAGCTGCCGATGGTGATGATCCGGCCGCCCGCGCCCATCCGGCCCGCCGCGGCCTGGGAGGCCAGGAACACGCTCCGCACGTTGACCGCGAGGACGCGGTCGACCTGCGCCAGGGTGAGGTCCTCCAGCGGGCCGAGCACGCCGACGCCCACGTTGTTGACGAGCACGTCGAGCCGGCCGAGGGTGTCGGCCGCCCAGTCCACGACGCCCGCCGCGTCACCCGCCCCGCCCGCGTCCGACCGGGCCGCGACGGCCCGGCGGCCCAGCGCCTGGATCTTGCCGAGCACGGCCTGCGCGGCCTCCTCGTCGGCGGCGTAGGTGAACGCCACGTCGGCGCCCGCCTCCGCCAGGCGCAGCGCGGTGGCCGCGCCGATGCCCCGGCTGCCGCCCGTGACCAGAACCGTCTTGCCGTTCATGTTCCGCTCCTCATGTCCGCTTCGTTGGTTGCGGTTTCAATGAAATGCGGAACGGATCACCGGCGCTGGCGGGAATCCGACCTGGCGTTCGCGACCCCCGTTTACCCGTTCGGCCCAGTGCGCCGCCCGTGTGGTCGCGGGCCCTCCGGGTGATGGATAGCCTCACAGAGGTTTCACACGAGGGGGAGGAACACCCGAGACGGGAGCCACCGTGAAGTCCATACCGCGCAGCCGCTGTGCCCGGGGCGTCGCCGCAGTCCTGCTGTCCACCGCCCTGCTGGGCGCCGGAACCGCCGGCGCCTTCGCCGCCGCCACCCCCAAACCCTCCGCCACCCCGAGCGCGAGCCCGGCCGGCCAGATCACCGTCAAGGCCGACAAGTCCGAGGTGAAGGCCGGTGACGAGGTCACCTTCACCGGCCGGACCAAGGGCCTGAAGGTCGGCAGCAAGCTGGTGCTCCAGCACAACAACAAGGGCAAGTGGACGACGCTCCAGTCGAACACCACCGTCAAGAACGGCAGCAGCTACTCCCTCAAGGGCAAGCTCAACACCAAGGGCAAGGAACAGCTGCGCGTGATGGGCGACGACGACACGATCTCCCCGACGGTCGTCGTGAACGTCAAGTGACCCGCCGCCCGTGGGCCCCGGCCGCCGTGCCGCCGGGGGCCACGGGCGCGCCCGGCCCCGGTCCGGCGCTCCCCGATAGGCTCGCCACCACCGCCCGGGACCTCAGCGTCCCGCCCGCGGCACGGACCCGAGGGAAGGAACGCCGCATGCCCGGCCCCGCCGACATCCGCATCCTGCGCGCCGAAGGGCGCCCGGCGGTGCCCTGGAGGAACGGCGGGGGAGTGACCCGCGAGATCGCCGCCCGGCCCGAGGGCGCGGGCACCGACGGCTTCGACTGGCGGATCAGCCTCGCCGAAGTGGCCGCCGACGGCGCCTTCTCCGAGTTCCCCGGCGTCGACCGGACGCTCACCCTGGCCGAGGGCGCGGGCATGGACCTCAGCATCGGCGGCGAACACCGCCTCGTCGACGAGCGCTACGCCCCCCGCGACTTCCCGGGCGACGTGCCGACCGGCTGCCGGCTGCTCGAAGGGCCCGTCGTGAACTTCAACGTGATGTACCGGCGGGCGGGCACCCGGGTGCGGACCGCCGTCGTCCGGGGCGAACTCGCCCTCGACGTCGGGCCGCAGGAGGTCCTGCTGGTCTGCGCCCTGGACGGACCGGCCGTCCTCGGCGCCGAGCCGGGGCCGGCCGCCGTCCTCGGACCGTACGACGCGGCCCTGTTGACCGGGCCGGCCGGCGTCCCGCTGCGCGCCGAGGGCCACACGGCCGTGGTCCGGCTGGCCGTGGAGCCGGCCGGCCGGTGACGCACCGCCGGGGGCGGGTGGCGGGCGGCGCCGCCGGACGGGCAGAATCGAACGATGCGCACCACAGAGTCCGGGGCCGACCCCTTCGAGGAACACCGCGGGCTGCTGTTCGCCACCGCCTACCGCATGCTCGGCACCGTCACCGACGCCGAGGACATCGTCCAGGACGCGTGGCTGAGCTGGCACAAGGCCGACCGGTCCGAGGTGCGCCACCCCAAGGCGTACCTCGTGCGCACCGTCACCAACCTGTCGCTGAACCGGCTGACCTCCGCCCGCGCGACCCGCGAGGAGTACGTCGGCCCCTGGCTCCCCGAGCCGCTGCTCACCTCGCCCGACATCGCACAGGAACGGGAGCTCGCCGAGAGCGTCTCCACGGCGATGCTGGTCGTCCTGGAAACCCTCACGCCGGTGGAACGCGCGGTGTTCGTCCTGCGCGAGGTCTTCGGGTACGCGCACGCCGAGATCGCCGGGTTCCTGGACCGCCCCGAGCCCGCGGTCCGGCAGATCTCGCACCGGGCGCGGCGGCACGTCGCCGCCCGGCGGCCGCGCCACGACACCGACGCCGCGCAGCGGGAGGAGGTCACGGCCCGCTTCCTGAGCGCCTGCGCCGGGGGAGACCTCAACGCCGTCCTGGAGCTGCTGGCCCCCGACGTCACCGCCTGGTCGGACGGCGGCGGCAAGGTCAGCGCCGCCCGCCGGCCGCTGCACGGGCCCGACCACGTGGCCCGCTGGCTGCTGGGCGTGCTCGCCAAGAGCGCCACAGGGGGCTTCACCGTCGTCCCCGCCGTCATCAACGGCGAGCTGGGCGTGCTCGGTCTGGTGGGGGACGTGCCCCTCGGAGCGATCACCTACGACCTGGCGGACGGCCTGGTCCAGAACCTCCGCCTCCAGGTCAACCCGGACAAACTGGCCGGCCTGCGCCCCGCCGCCGGCCGGGCCTGAGCCGGCCCGGGGCGGGGCCGGCCCGGGCCGGGGCGCGGAAATCCCGGTGCGCGGGGCCGGGAGCGCGCCCTACGGTGGTGGGATGAGCACCCGCACCTTCCGCATCACCGTCCGCGGCTTCTTCGACGACCTCAGCGCGGAGCAGCGCGCCGAGCTGACGGCCGCCGCACCCGAGCACGACCTGCTGCGGGCCACCTTCACCACCGAGGGACACCTCTCCTACGAGCTGGCCGCCCGCAACTCCTTCTCCTTCCGCTTCCTCGAATCCGGGGAGACGGAGGAGGACATCCTCGACGCCGCCGCCCGCGCGGAACTGGCCGCCGAGACCTGGCTGACGGACCGCGGGTACGGATTCAAGCGGCTGCGCTCCACGGCCGAGGACCTGTCCCTGGCCAAGCAGAGCAAGCGCCAGCGTCAGGCGGCAGCGCGCGAGACCCCCTGACCCCCTGACCATCACGTCCCCGCAGGCCTGCGACCTGCGGGGACGTGATGGACGGAGCGGCCCCCGGCAGCGTATGTTCCTTGCTCCGGCGCCCACCGAGGCGAGCGGTTCCCGTCCGTCGCACTGTCCGTGGGGGTCCTTCGTCATGTCCGCGTCCATCCGCCGGCCCGGATCCCGGCCGTCCCCGAGACTCGCGTTCCCCGGGGTGCCGCGCGCCCTCCTGGCCGTCGTGGTGGCGCTGCTGACGGCGGTCGCGCTGAGCGACCTGCTCGGCGTCTTCGCCGACGCGCGGAGCTACGTGCTGATCGAGGGGGACGGCGGCTTCGCCTTCGCCCCCGAGGGGGACTACGCGGCGGCCCGCCTCCTCGCCGACCGGGCGGGCCTGGTCCACGACATGGCCTTCGCACTGTGCGGACTCGTCTTCGTCCTCTGGTTCCACCGGATCCGCCGCCGCGCGGGGGTGCTCGCGCCGCAGGGCTTCACGGCGGGGCCCGGCTGGGCCATCGGATCCTGGTTCGTTCCGCTGGTGAACCTGTGGCGGCCGTACCGGATCGCCGTCGAGATGTGGGTGGCCTGCGTGCGGCCGGCCCCGGGGCCGGGCAAGCCGGTGCGGACCTCGTTGTGGCCGGTGAACCTGTGGTGGGGGCTGTTCGTCCTCACGGGGCTGTCGAGCGCCGCCACCCAGCGGCTCCGGGCGGGCGCGGGGAGCCTCGGGGAACTGCGGGCGGTCCTGGTGCCGCTGATGTTGCACGGGGTCCTGGAGACGCTCGCCGCCGCGGCCGCGATCCACTTCGCCGTCCAGCTGACGCGGGCGGTCCGCGGCGGCCCGGCCGGTGCTCAGACGGGAGCGCCCGTGAGGACCTCCACCACCCCGGTGTCGAGCGAGTAGTAGCCGCCGACCACGGCCAGGGACCCGTCCTTGACCAGGGGGGCGAGGTCCGCGTTGGCGCGCAGCTCGTCGGCGGTCAGGGCGATCTGCGCGCGGATCATCCGGTCGACCGGATCCGGGCCGCCCTCCTTGACCGCCACGTCGTACGCGGGCCGCAGGGCCTTCGAGAGGGCGTCCAGATTGCCCGGCAGGGTCGTGCCGTCGCGGGCCGCCTTGTACGCGGCGTCGATGGCGCCGCAGCGCTGGTGCCCGAGCACGAAGACCAGCGGCGTGCCGGAGGTGACCGGCCCGTACTCCACGGAGCCGGTGACCACCGGGCCCACCGCCTGCCCGCCCGTACGCAGGACGTACAGGTCGCCGAGGCCGGTGTCGAAGAGCAGCTCGGGCGCCACCCGGGAGTCGATGCAGGACAGGACCACCCCGAACGGCTCCTGCGTACGGGCGACCTGCTCGCGCCGGGTGGGATCGCGGTCGGGGTGCTGGAGGTTCCCCTCGACCCAGCGCCGGTTGCCCTCCATCAGCCGCGCGTACGCCCCGTCGGGGGTGCTCGGCCGGGGGTTGGGGGCGGCGGCCTCGGGGCGGGCCCGGCGGGAGGCGGACGGTGGGGGGCTCCCCACGGAGCAGGCCGACAGGGCGCCCGTGGCGAGGCCGAGGCCGCCGGCGAGCAGGGCCAGGCGGCGTGACGGTCCTGAGGTGTCCATCGCAAGTCCCTCCCGGTGCGCGGTGACGCTCCGGTGACTATCGGACGCGGACCGGCCGGAGCGGGCACAGGCGCGAGCGGGGGCCGCCGCGGTTACCACCGACGGCCCACACGGCCGGGCCTCACCCGTCGGGCAGCGGGCGGGCCTCCAGCGGATGGGCGGGTGCCTGGTGGCCGCCCGACGGCATCATGCGGACCTCGCCCTGGTCGCTGATCTCCGCGCGGACGATCCCGCTGGCATCGGCGTAGACCGGGTGGCCGCCCGGTCCGGCCGCGTCCGTGCGGTCGACCACCACAATGTCCTCGCCCGTTCCGCTCGCGGCGGGAAAGGCCAGCTCGTACCGTCTCACGCTCATCTGCACGCTCCCGTCGGTGGCCGCCCCCACGCCTCCCATCCTGGGCCGCCCCCGGTCTCCCCGCCCGTCGGAACCGCGCGGCGGCCTACGGCCCCTCCCGGCCCGGCGGACCGTAGCCGCGGGCGGCGGCGACCTCGGGGGCCAGGGCGCCGAAGGCACGGGCGGCGGCGCTCAGGTAGCCGCCGTCCCGGCGCAGCAGGCTGACCGTGCGCGGGGGCAGCGGCGGGGCCAGGCGGACGCGGGCCAGCCGGGGGTGGTCGTCGGTGACGGCGTCGGGCAGGACCGTGGCCAGTGGGGTCCGCTGGACCAGCTCGGTCAGCGCCTGCACGGAATTGGCCTCCACGGCGATGCGCGGCCGGACCCCGTGCGCCGCGAGGTACCCGTCGACGTGCGTCCGCGTGGCGAAATCCCCGCTCAGCAGCGCGAGCTGACGGTCCGCCAGAGCGGATACCGGGAGCGGGTCGGGCCCGGGCGGCGCGGGGGCGGCGGCGACCACCAGGCCCAGGGTTTCCGTGAACAGCCCGGTCGCGGCGATGCCCGGCGGGTGGGCGCCGTGGAAGGCGATGCCGAGGTCGGTGTCATCGGCCAGCAGGGCGGATTCGATGCGGTCCTGCGGCATCTCCCGCACCTCCACGGTGATGCCGGGGTGCGCCGCGTGCAGGGCCGCGAGCAGCGGCCCGAGGAAGTAGGCGGTGAACGTGGGGGTCAGCGCGAGGCGCAGATGGCCCCGGGTGAGGTCGGCGAGGTCGTGCACCGCGCGCTCGGCCGCCGCGAGGTCGCGCAGCGCCCGCCGCGCGTGCTCCGCGTAGACGGCGCCCGCGTCGGTGAGGCGCACCGCCCGCCCGCCACGGTCCAGCAGCTGCACCCCCACCGTCCGCTCCAGCTGCTTGATCTGCTGGGACAGGGTGGGCTGCGAGATCCGCAGCTCTTCGGCGGCGCGGGTGAAGCTGTGGTGCTCGGCGACCGCCAGCAGGTAGCGCAGGTGACGCAGTTCCAGGGCCATGGGAGCAACTATAGATGGCATCGATGGAAGGCATCGATTTCAGGTCTTGGACACTATGGCAGCTGGTCATGCATGGTGAATCAGGTCAGCCCCACGGGGTGGATCCCAGCAGAACGGGAGTGACCATGCACCACCTCACCGAGGGCGTCGAACGGTTCCGGCACGACGTCTTCCCCGCAAAGGCGGAGCTCTTCGCCGGGCTCGCCGCCACCCACCGTCCGAAGGCCCTGTTCATCGGCTGCTCGGACGCCCGCGTGGTGCCCGAGCTGATCACCCAGAGCGAGCCGGGCGAGCTGTTCGTCATCCGCAACGCGGGCAACCTCGTTCCCGCCCACGCGCCCGGCCCCGACGCGGTCGCGGCCGGCGTGGAGTACGCGGTCGCCGTCCTCGGCGTCACCGACGTCGTGGTCTGCGGCCACTCCGCCTGCGGCGCGATGACCGCGCTCGCCGAGGGCCACGACCTCGGCGACGCCCCGGCGGTCGCGGGGGGGGGGGGGGCCCCCGCCCCCCCCCCGGGCGCCCCCCCCCCCCGCCGGGCCGGCGGCGCCCCCCCCCCCCCCGGGGCGGCGGGGGGGGGGGGGGGGGGGGGGCCCCCCGACCCCCCCCG